>CAVIQL010000025.1:0-36317 GCA_963644855.1 Clostridiaceae bacterium Marseille-Q4149
CAAATACCGGCGTGGGCAGACACTCTCTCGTCTATTTCTCAAGGCTTTTCCTACGACCTAAACGACAAGACGAGTAGAGGTTGAAGCCCACGTTTTACGTTTTGTGGTCAAACAATTATATAAACCAAATTGCCTTTGCATGGCTTCCAAGGGCGAACGAATGTTTATGTTGAATTTTTCATTGTCAAAGATTGGAGCGGCACCACATGGTTTAGTACGCAAAATAGACCTACAGAAAGAAACCTTACAATTTCTAATTCTGAACTATCAAAACAAAATTAACCAAGAAATCAAAAAGTTAGAAGATTGGAAAAGCATTAAGTTAAACGATATCCAGAAAAAGAACCAAGGTGAACCAAAAGAAGTCATACAGCACAAAGAAGAGCCAATACATCTTGAATATGACTTCAGAATGGAAGACATTCTAAGCATGAAAAACCTTTTTTTTCACGCCACATTTATTTTGGCTTATTCCTATTTTGAGAGTATCGTGTCAGCAATGTGCAAAGAGAAGAATATTAAAGTCAAAAATCAAATAGATCAAAACATCAAATGCATTCTTTGCATAACAAAAACTTCTTTACCTGCAGACATAGAGAAAAAGCGAAAATATGTGGTCGAAAATTTGAGAAACATTAGAAACCTATTGACACACAACTATAACGGCACAGGAAAAGAAGAACAATTGAAAACTGCTGTAAAAGAAACAAAAAAGAAGATAGGTTTCAAAATGATTACTGATGACGTGTATATTGTAGAGTCGCAATATGTAAGACAAGCGCTGGATTGCGAATATACAATATTGCAAGAACTATCCTCTGTATTGCGCTTGTAGACAAACTATTCAAGCAAATAGTTGTGCTCGACACTGACTAAGAGCAAAAACAAAACGATTACTACAAATTCTTCTAAAACATAAAACTATGATTTACAAATTCTTTTTTACTCTATTTCTGTCATGTACATCAATGTTTGTATATGCTTATGATTTCGTCGTAAACGGAATCTGTTACACAATAACATCATATAGTGCTCTTGAATGCCAAGTTGCAGCAAGTGAGACATCCTACCATAGCACCATAGAGATTCCATCAAAAGTACAATATAAAAACAAAACACTAACGGTCAACGACATCGCTTCTTCTGCGTTTAAGAATGCAACAACATTGTCCAAAGTAACTTTGCCTGTTTCCATAACATCACTTGGAGATTCTTGTTTTTACGGCTGCACACAACTGACAAATATCGTTTTTAAAGGAGACACGACATCCTTCGGAAATTCCGTATTCGAAAATTGTACTTCTTTAACTACGTTGAATCTCCCAAAAGTAATTACAAGCACAGGGGCTTTTGTATTCAAAGGTTGCACCTCACTAAAAAAGATAGACTTAACCATGCTATCTGAAATAAAAAAAGGAATGTTTTCTGGCTGTCAAAACTTACAATCTGTCATTTGGGGAAATTCTTTACAAAGCATTTACGCGGCTGCATTTAAAGATTGTATAAATCTAACAAGCTTACAATTTAAAGACAAACCATTAACATCTATAGGTGATGAAGCATTTTATGGCTGCAAAAAACTTACTACCATAGAATTTGGCGATTCGTTAAAATCTATTGGTTACTACGCCTTTGCTGATTGTAACTTTAAAACGTTTATTATACCTAATAGTGTTACTAAAATAGCTCATTGTATAGTATCAGGTGAAAACTTGGAATCAGTTACTATTGGAACTGGAATTACAGAACTTCCCCAAAATCCAATATCAGACGATGCACATTTAAAGAGTTTAATTTTTGCAGACTCAGATGATGACTTAATTATAAACACGCGTTATGGTATAACATATGAAAGCGTAGGAAGTATACTAAAGAATTCAAAAAACGAAACCAGGTATTATGTAAAAGAAGGGCTCTTTACCAACACAAAAATAGATTCCTTATATATTGGTCGATACCTAAGAGGCAATAGCTATTACGAAAAAGGCCAAAACTATTACACATACGACCGCACCGAGGTTGTTGTTAATAATCTTTATTTAATAAAGCCTCCATTCTATAGAAACAAATATATCAGAAGCATAACTTTTTCAGGAAAAGGGGATGTAGATTCCTTAGAATTCAAAATAAATGTATATAATAATACACAAACTCGTCATTATTATGCTTTTGAAGGATGTTCTTCACTTGAATCCATAACATTTCTTCCAAACACTAATCCCCGGCATAAACTCAGAGATAAACTCACAGGGAACGAAATCAGCCCTTTCAGAGGGACTTTCAAAGATTGTGTTTCTCTTAAATATGTCAAATTAGATGGGGATATAGATTTCGATTATGACATGTTTTCAGGTTGCCATGCTATAAAAAATATTTTTATTGGTAAGCAAGTAAGTTTATTACCCAAATTCGACAGCGACAGCATTTCGAGCATTTATTGCATGCCATCTACTCCGCCAGAGTATAAAACAGATTTTAGTAATAATGTATACTTAAATTGCAACTTATATGTACCAGAAGAAGCGTTAAGCATTTATCAACAGACATCACCTTGGAATAATTTTTGGAATATCAGTACAACCATAGTAAATATCAAAGAGAACACAAATTATAATATAAAAATTTCCGTTACAAATGGGAACTTAATCATTTCCGGGAAACATGACAACCAAGAAATATTCTTGTATAATATAGATGGACAGTTGATTGCAAAATCAAAAGCAAACACAATACCTATCAAAACTTCTGGCTTATATATAGTAAAAGTAGGCGATTATTGTCAGAAAATACATTTCTAATCAACGCATCGTTAAAACAAATCGACTCAAGCGGAGAGAAGTCCATGGATATTTCTCCGCTTAAATCTTTATCTGCATGACATTTATACCCCTATAACTGAACCGATGAAAGCTCAATCCCATTTTATACCTTACCCAAAACGCCCTGCACGGCAGGCGTTTTTTCAAATATACCGATTCGTGAAAACGAAGTCCGATGTTATTTTAACAAGATGCCTTGGAATTTAAATTAGGTCCGACCTCGCAAAAACTTATTTCCGAAGTATTTCCAAAAATCGCTTTATCATAGGTTTTCAATGCCTTGGCAATTTGTCGCATTGCGGACAAAAGACAAAAAAGAGAGGCGAAGAATTTTCTCTTCACCTCTCGTATAAATCCGCCACGCTTGTTGCGGGCGTGATGTCATTTTATCAACGCATTATTATTGCCATGTTCCCGGCGTGGTGCCGCTACGATAGATTTCTACAAGTTCCATTTCAAAAATCACAGTGGAGTTTTTGGGAATAGAAGAGTTTGAAGTTGTTCCATAAGCCAGGTCGGCTGGTATTGTAACCCTCCAACGGTCGCCTTTGTGCATATAGAGCAACGCAGTAGTAACACCGCGCACAAGCGAACTGACTGTAAATGTAGAAGGTGCCATGGTAGCACGGTCAAACACCTTGTCGTAGTCAGTAGAAAAGCCTGAATGGTCGACCACAAGCCCTGTGGTGTGCAGGGAAGTAGGTATCAGCAGTGTGCGATAAGCCATAAGAATTTTGTCGGTGGAATATGGTGTGATATCACCCGTACCACGTTTGAGAATCTCCACCGCAATCGAGTCGGTCTGCTTATGTTCCGCATCGTTTTGGCGCGAGAAACAGAGATATTGGCGACGATTTGAAAAATCCTCCCATTTCGTTCCATACACACGCTTTGCAGTTGCTATGGAATCTGAAGTTTCCTTCATTTTGGCCGCAAAGTATTTCTCGTTGCGCGGTTTCCAGTTAGAATACTCGTCTTCCTCGCCATCGTTTTCGGAACATGCGCAAAGCGCAACGCTACACAAAGCCCCCATCATTAGGGTCTGTGCCCACAATCTTATTTGTTTCGGCAAATTCATCGTAGTGAAAAAGTTGTCAGTCGTCGGCAATCTTTTTAAGAAGCGAAGTAATGCTCACACGGTCTTCAAGTGTTTCGCGAAGAGCTGCAATCTTTATGCGCTCCTGCTGCATTGTGTCGCGATTGCGCAACGTTACACATTCATCTTTAAGACTGTCGTGATCAATAGTGATACAGTAAGGCGTACCAATGGCATCTTGACGACGGTAACGCTTTCCGATAGAATCTTTGTCCTCGTATTTGCAATTGAAATGGTAGCGCAAATCTTTCATTATCTTTTCGCCCAATTCGGGAAGCCCGTCCTTGCGCACCAAAGGCAGTATGGCAAGTTTTATAGGCGCGAGCTGTTGCGGCAAATGAAGCACTGTGCGCGTTTCACCGTTTTCAAGTTTTTCTTCCTCAAACGAATGACACATCACAGAGAGGAACATACGATCTACACCTATCGACGTTTCAACGTCATACGGAGTATAACTTTCTCCTGTCTCGGGGTCGTGATATTTAATTTGCTTTCCGCTGTATTTTTCGTGTTGCGAGAGGTCGAAATTGGTACGTGAGTGAATTCCTTCCACTTCTTTAAATCCAAAAGGCATGTGGAATTCAATATCAGTTGCGGCATTGGCATAATGAGCAAGCTTTTCGTGGTCGTGGAAACGGTAGTTCTCCGCGCCAAATCCCAACGCCTGGTGCCATTTCATGCGCATGTTTTTCCAGTACTCAAACCATTCCATTTCTGTTCCGGGTTTGCAGAAGAATTGCATCTCCATCTGCTCAAACTCACGCATACGGAAAATAAACTGACGAGCCACAATTTCGTTGCGGAATGCCTTTCCTATTTGCGCGATACCGAACGGGATTTTCATACGGCCTGTTTTCTGCACGCTAAGGTAGTCTACAAAAATTCCTTGTGCCGTTTCTGGGCGCAAATAAATGGTAAAAGTTCCTTCGGCAGTCGAACCCATTTCGGTTTTAAACATAAGATTAAACTGACGGACATCGGTCCAATTTCGTGTACCACTTATTGGGCAAACAATTTCCTCGTCAATGATTATTTGTTTAAGCTCATCGAGATTTCCGTCGTTCATTGCTTTTTTGTAGCGTGCGTGAAGTGCGTCGCGCTTTTGCAGGTTTTCCTGCACTCTTTGGCTTGTTGCGCGGAACTTGTCCTCTTCAAAAGTTTCGCCGAAGCGTTTGCGTGCCTTGGCTACCTCTTTGTTTATTTTCTCGTCGTATTTTGCGATTTGGTCTTCTATGAGCACATCGGCGCGATAGCGTTTCTTTGAGTCGCGGTTGTCGATAAGCGGATCATTAAATGCGTCAACGTGTCCCGAGGCTTTCCATGTGGTGGGGTGCATAAAGATTGCTGCGTCGAGACCAACGATATTTTGATGAAGCAATACCATACTTTGCCACCAGTATTGCTTTATATTGTTTTTTAGTTCCACACCATTTTGTGCGTAGTCGTACACTGCGCCCAATCCGTCATAGATTTCGCTTGACGGAAATACGAAACCGTATTCCTTGCAATGGGAAACTATTTTCTTGAATACATCTTCCTGAGCCATATTTTTTATTATGCTATGATTATTACCTTGAAATATCTGCAAAGGTAGCAATTTTCCCGTAACATATTGCATTTTGCTCTGTTAATGTAGGTATACAAAAACAACGTGGTGCACCTTTTGGGCACACCACGCAGTTTTTATTTTCGAGATTTCTATTACTCTCCCGGATTAATTGCTCCGCTGGGGCATACATCAGCGCATGTTCCGCAGTCAACGCAAGAGTTGGGGTCGATAGAATACTTTTCGCCTTCGCTGATTGCTCCGCTGGGGCATTCGTCAATACAAGTTCCGCATGCAACGCAATCGTCGCTAATTACATAAGCCATAGTTGTGTTTGATTTAATTGTTCGTAGATGTTCTTATTCGATTGCAAAATTACTGTTTTATTTGAAATCACCAAATCATGTGAGGCTAAATTTATTTTGCCTACTGGTTTTTGTCATGTCTGCAAACCTGGTGTCCACTGCCGTTTTTCGTAAAAAAACTATGGGTCCAGAATGTTTTCTGTGGCTTTTCTGCTAGAGCTTAATGCTTGTGTGTTTACTAATATCGAATATCACAAAAATAATAACCGATATTTTTTAAAAAAGGTCGGATATTGTTTGAAAAATATCGGATATTAGAAAAGCCATTTCCCAACCCTTGTTACACAGCATCTTACAAAGAGAAAAAAACGCCCTTCCCCGTCAACGCCAGGTGCCGTTTCCACACTCCCCTACGCGATGCCCCATAAATGGAAACGGTTTGTGTTCCTATTTTCTTTCCTTTGATAAATGCTTGATGAATTGTTTTAAATATATTTGTAGGCAAAAGCTAAGTTATGAGACATATTTTTCTAATTCTGTTCTTTTGCGCTTGCAACACATTGTTCTCCGCAGCAAGCGCATCAAGACTCACGCATAATGTAACCGACAGAAAACAGGCGCCGACGAATACACTTTTCCCTTGCACCGCGAGGCTCGAAAATCCCTATGGAATGTGCACCCACATCACTCGGCGATGGATGGACTATCCCTATATGGAAAAGGAACTTTTGCTATGTAAAAACCTCGGCGTTGGGTGGGTGCGTTCCGACTTCGACTTCGGTAGCGTTTTCGGCAACACCACAGACTTCGAACCACAGTTGTTCGACAACGTTATATCTGCTTTGAACAAAAACAATCAGCGCCTCCTTCCAATTCTTACCTGGCTTGGAAATCTGCCATGGGACGACCCTTCATACAGTGCCTATGTCGACTCGCTGACATCAAGATATAAAGGCGACATTACCTATTGGGAGATGATGAACGAGGTAGATTTAATGGCTGGCATTGACTCTCTGCCCGAGAAATACGCGCGAGCTTTACACGTGGCTTCGAAACATGTTCATGCCGCCAATCCCCAAAACAAAGTGCTCCTTACCGGTTTGGGCGGCGTGGGCAATCATTTTATCGACGACATGTTTCGCCTTGGAGCCACGAAGGATGTTGACATAATAAACCTACATTCTTATTTCCAACCCGAAGATAATATTAGCGTCTACCAAAAGATTGAAAACCTCATGCAGCGTTACGATGAACGAAAACCGGTGTGGCTCACGGAATGCGGCATGAACACGTGCAACGATACCTGCCCCGCCGGCGGATTCTACCGCGAATTGCTCCCTTATGCCTTGCAGCGCATCGGAATAAGCGAAAAGAAAATCTGTGTAGGCTATCTTGCCGACCGCACTACCGGCTATATTGCCCTGACACCCTATCAGGCTAACGAATATCTCAAACCTTGCGCAGCCAATGTGCGTCCTATTTCATTCCCCGAGCTCAAGAAACTAAACGTAAAGAAGGTTCCGGTACTTATTGCCACCACTGACGAATTTTTCCCCAACGAACATTTTTCTTCACTCGTCGACTATGTACGCCGTGGCGGCACCATTGTGCTTGCAGGCGGCTTCCCGTTTTATTACGATGCCGTGAGAGCGTCAAAAATAAACATTGGCGCGCCGATAATAGCCGACAGTCAGTTTAGCAAGCTCCACATAGCCAACCTTAGCAGCAAAAAAGATCCGACAACGGGCGAAGAACTCACAGACATACCGCCACTTGTTTGGCGCGATAGCAATAATATTTGTCCTTATACATGGAACATTACGAACATAAGCCCTGCGCGCTATCTCTCTGACGGAAACCTGCAAAAAGGTGATAGTCTTATCCCCCTAATATGGGCAGGAACGCAAAATGTAAGCGGAATGGTAGCAGGCATATACCGCCTAAATTCCGAGTTAAAGGGAAACATTGTGTTTCAAACGCGCATGTATTTCAATCCTCCCGTAGACAAAGAAGCAGAGCAGGCACGAAGAGTGGCACGCACGCATATCGTTTCGTTTGCCTTGGGTGTGGATCGCATATTCTGGTACAATCTGCGGTCGCGCGAGGAGAGTGTAAACGAACCAGAGGACAATTTTGGACTAATACACAAGGATTTTTCAGAAAAACCTGCTTGCCAAGCCTATCGCACGCTTGTAAAAATGCTCCCGAGCGGAAGCACTCGCCCATTGCTGAACATCGACGACAATATATTCAAAGCCACATGGACATGTCCCGACAAAAAACGAGTAACAGCAATTTGGTCGCCATACGTACACCTAAAAAAGAAAGCAAACTGGTCGAAAAACGCCGTTCTCTACGACTTCATGGGCAACAAAATAGGAACCGGACAAAAAACAATCACGCTCACCGATGGCGTGGTGTATATTGTAGAAGAATAGCTGGCAATAGCGGCAGGTATCCCCGTAATGCTTTTTCCTTGATAGCACAACAAGGGAATTATAGCTTGTTTCCCGCCATCGTTTAGGCGCATTATTCATATATAATAGTCTAAGTTTTTTGCGATATCGGTTGTCGCGAAAACGGCAAGGCATCTTGTCCAAACACCTCCGCATCTAATTTGGATTAGATGCGGAGGTGTTTAAATTAAACGCGGCAGAATTTAAATTAGACGCAGCGAAACTTAAATCAGACGCGGCAGAATTTAACCCCTTTCCCAGCTACTGTAACACAACACCTTACATAGGGAGAAAAACGCCACATTTTCCACGTTCAAAAACCGCTTTTCAATGCTCGCCGAGCGTAGTAGTCCGCTTTTATACGCTTAAAATTTGCAGATTGGGGCAAAAGTGTTATTTTTGCATTTGCTATATCCGACTCCAAACAAGCAAATGTCAAAACTAAAACGAATTAAGCAAGTACGTATCCACCGTGAGGGCGACCACACGCTTGTGGGTTGTGGCATTATCTTTGCGCTTGTGTGCGCATTGGCATTTGTGCTTCTTCCAAAGTGGGGAGCGTGGATTGTTTTGGCATTATGTGCTTTGGTATACTCGGGTATTTTGAATTTCTTTCGTTGTCCCATACGCCGTTTCCAAGGTAGCACCGACGGAGTAGTGGTAGCGCCCGCCGACGGAAAGATTGTGGTTAACGAAGAAGTGGAGGAAAACGAATACTTCGGCGACCGCCGACGCATGGTTTCTATCTTCATGTCGATTGTAAACGTTCATGCCAATTGGTTTCCCATTGACGGCTATGTAACACGCGTAGAACATCAAGACGGAAACTATCATAAGGCGTGGCTTCCCAAAGCAAGTTTGGAAAACGAGCATTCCACAGTAATTATCCGCACAACTTCGGGCGAGGAAATCATGGTTCGCCAAGTTGCCGGTGCTTTGGCGCGACGCATTGTTACTTATGCGCGTCCCGATGAGGAATGTTATATCGACGAACATTTGGGATTCATCAAATTTGGTTCGAGAGTGGACGTATTCCTTCCGCTAAACGCCCAAGTAGAAGTTAAACTCGGGCAACTCACAACCGGCAACCAAACAGTTATAGCGCATCTTAAAAGTTGAATACCCATGTTAGGAGAATTCAAAAAGAGCTTTCCCAACGCACTTACCTGTTGCAATCTTATTTCGGGGGCAATTGCCGTGGCGTTTGCCTTTGACGGAAATCCCCACATGGCTTTCCTTTTTATAATAATAGGTGCCGTGTTTGATTTCTTCGACGGATTTTCAGCGCGAATGCTCAAAGTTTCATCGCCAACGGGCAAGGAGCTCGATTCGCTTGCCGATGACATTACGTTTGGGCTTGCCCCGTCGGCAATAGCCTTTATGATGTTGAAGGAATGCGATGTTCCGCAATCGCTCGCGGGAGCTCAGACAATCTATCCCTATACAGCGTTTATAATGGCCGCCTTTTCGGCGTTACGACTCGCGAAATTCAACCTCGACGAAAGGCAAACCACATCTTTTATAGGGCTTCCCACCCCAGCAAATGCCATCTTTTGGGGAGCTGTGGCCTGTTCTGTGAACCACGAATTGCTATCATCGTCGGCGGCTGTGTATATAATAATTTTATTGGTATTCGCATCGTCGGCTTTATTGGTGAGCGAAATTCCGATGTTCGCCTTGAAATTCAAAAATTTCTCGTGGAAAGACAACAAGGTGAAGTATATCTTTCTCGCAGTGTCGCTTGCGCTGATAATTATGTTTCAAATAGGCGGTTTGGCAATTGCTATTCTTTGGTACTTGATGCTTTCACTTCTAACAGAAAAGCGTTGAAATGAAAATTCTTCTCGGTCTTTTTATCCTCGCATTCATTGGATTGTATGTGATACTTGGTACAATCAAGCGCATAATGCGTATGCTCATGGGCGAGCCGGAGCCTCAGCAAAAGTCAAAGCCCAAAAAGCAAAACACCGGCGGACTTAATACTGCTACCGCCAAACCTCGAAAGAAAGTAATCTCGAAAGACGAAGGCGAGTATGTGGATTACGAAGAAATAAAAAACAATTGACACATATTTAAGCCCTGATGCAACGCATGTATCGGGGCTTGTTTTTTAGGCATTTATATTTGCGAAAAATAATAAGGCATCTTATTAAAACTAATGTCTGATATTTTTTAAACAATGTCCGACATTTTTCAAAAAATATCGGACATTGTTTAAACGATAAGCCATATGTTTTTTGCGACCTCTAATAAGGGGAATAAAACTTACGTTTTACTATGGCTAAAACGCCGGACGATAACCGCAAAACAAGACCTCCCCGCTACCCTAAGGGCAACGGGGAGGTCAATATGGTTAGGATATTATGCTCTGGCGCGAGCGTTGGTTTTCAACGCCCCACACATTCCAATATATCCTGATAAAGTTTCTTTGATTGCGAGAGATTGAGGGCTTGGCTATACATACGTGTGAGCACAATCTCACCATTGAGCAAATATTCGGCATGGTCGCCATTATATGAAGCATCTCCGCCGATACAGAAGTACTGTGCATTGCCCTGAGGGAAGGAGAACATTCCCGTTACGCTGCGCTTGCCCGCAAGACGTCCGTTGATGTACACGCGCATCTCGGCTTCGCCCGCATCGGCAACTGCCACAATGTGGTAAAACTTACCCTTCTCCACAGTTACATCGCTATAAAGATTTGCATACTCGTTGCCGTAACGTCCCCATACGTTTATGGTCTTTTCGGGCTCGATACCAAAACCACCTAATTGCTGCGAGCTCACCACACATTGGTCTGAAGTTGCATCGTTAAGCATCACAAAAACTTCAAGACTGAAATCGGCTTCCATTGCAGAGGTTATCGCAATATTGTCAGCGTATGGCACAGAGAAATATTCTTGTTCGTCGTTGCCGGAGAACTTAGCCACCCATCGCTTGTAGGTTTCATTGTAATAGGTTTCGGGAACGGTTTTTCCGGTTTCAACTGCTATTTTTTGTTCAGACTTATCGGTTACCGCACCGTTCTCTCCAAATTCCACGTCAAACAAGTCGGCCACCGGCGCAACGGCTGCCGTAGTGGAGTCTTCGCTTTCCGCATGATACAAGTCGGCAAATGATTTATACATAAGGTAAACCTCATCGCGCGAAACGGCTTTGGAATACATTCTTGCCGACATCACCTGCCCGTCAAACGGCGCCTGGCCAAAAGTAGGGTCTGAACTTGCATCAGCACCTATTGCCAACCACTGCGCAGCCTCGTCTGGATATCCGAAATCGCCGCTCACATTTGTACTTCCCGCAGGATATCCGTTGAGATACAGTTTGATTTTTCCTTCTGTCTTATCATAAGTTGCCACAGCATGGTAACGCGCTCCCGGACGAAGGGTTGTGCCTGTATTTACACTGCGATATCCTCCGTCGATATAGCAATAGAATGAAAGCGTACCGTTTGTTTCCATTTCGAAACCCGCACCGCCGGTATTCTGAGTGCTGAACATACACATATCTCTGTCCACATTATTGCAATTAAAGAAGCTTTCAAACGTAAAAGCATTGGCAAAAGCTTGTTTTATTGCGTCGTTGCTGGAATAGTCTACGGAATAGAACTGATCGTTGCGGCAATCAAATTGCAGAGCGTTGAGACTATATTCTTTATCGTAAGCTTGGACGGGAGCAAACGACGACATTTCAACCGTATTCCTCATTTCCGACGCATCACTCACCGTGCCGTTGTCAGCAATCTTGAGATCAAACAAATCTGCTTTGGGAAGAGTAGTACCAGCAGCCGGAGTGTATTCTACAAAGCTGAACGATTCGCTCTCTATGGCCTCGGATTCGTTGCCAAACGGGTCAACAGCCGTAACCGAAGCGTGAAGTTCTTTGTCGAGAGGCAAATCAGAGAATTTTGCTTCGAGAGTGGACGGCATTTCACTGCCAAGATAAAAACGCGAACAAACTCTGAGACATTTTACAGAGTCTCCGTTTGCATCACATATCCTTACGTTGTAATACATCACCACATTATCCTCGTCAGTAGCCTGATTAAACACCACCTTGCGCGAGCCTTTTTGCATTTCCTCGGTTGTTATTTCGGGATTGTCGAATATCGGAGCTGTTTTGTCGGTATTTACGGCATACGGCATATTAGTTCCGTCGTAAGGAGATGAGAAATTCCACTGCGGGAATACCTCTTCGGCACGACTACTATCGAAACGGCGCACAACTACATTGTTTTCGTCTTCAACAGTTACCACCAAACCTTCCTGAACATCGTCAACGCGGTAAGGATGTATGCCTTCGTAATCAATTCCCGGCTGTATTTCCGTGTAATCATTGGTACCGTCGTCAATAGAAGTGAAAGCGCCTTGCCAAAGTGCGCGTGGTTCTTTTACAGAATAGTGTGTGTGGCCGCAGAAATGAATTACCTGCGGAAAGTTTTTCAATGCTTCGTAAACTTGGTGGCTTCCCCAATTTCCGTCATGCGCAGACGATCCGTGTGTTGTGCCGTATGCGGGAATATGTGTGAAGACAAAAATGGGTTTACCGGCATATTTTACGGTTGCGTCCTTGATGCTGTTGATAAGGAAGTTGATACTTTCGTCGCTATAGTCCTCATTGCCCGAACCAGAAAGGCCTATGTAAACAAAAGGATAGCCTTTGATGCTGAAATATCCGTTGAGGGGAGTACCGGTTGCCTCGTAGTTTTGCTTTGCGTCCTCATCGGTGTACCATTCATGGTTTCCCATGATAAACACGCGCTTAACGCTTGACGGAACAAGCATATCGTCGTTCATCACGCTGAGCATTTCTTCATATTGTGAAGCATTGCCGTTTTGTGTAAGGTCGCCGTTCACAATCAATGCGTCTGCCTCGCTACATTCTTCGTAGAGATTCGAAAGCGAACGGGTAACGCGTGTTTTTGCATCGTTTCTGCCGAAATGAATATCGCTCATCACAATAAACGACGGGAAACCTTCGAACGTATGGTCCACTTTTATGGTTTGGCTTGAGGTTGCGTCGTCTTTGAGCTGCACATTGATTTCGCCATTGCGCTTGCCCTGTTTCTCCATTGCCTCGGTTTTGAACGAATACACCTTGTCGCCGCTTTGCCATGCCACTTCGCTGGATTTAATCCAGTCGGAAGATGTAAACGAAAGGGCGGCGTTGCTCACAATATTGACAACAATGTCGGGAGTTTTGCCGTTTACGCTTATTTCCTGCTCATTAACAAAAAACGCCGGGGCACTGCCGAGCTGACGCACCTTTATTGTTTTTGTATTACCGTCGAGCGCCGAAACTATCACCTCGCCTTCGCGCACAGCCTTGTTGTTGTTGGCTTCCACCTTTACTTTCACCGAATCGCCGTTGATTTCGGGGGAAATCCAAGCCTGTTTGCTACGCGGTTTCACGTTCAGATTGGTTTTTACAGCCACACTTTTCATTCCGCCTGCGGCCACAAAGTCGAGCGAATTGGTTGAAGAGAGTGTGAGACTTGAAACTCCGGCGTTTGCCGTGCTTGCAAGCACAATGTCCTGCGCTTTTGCCGTGAATGCAGTGAGCAAAACGAGCGCGAATACCGATAATATATATTTGTATTTCCAGGATTTCATATCATATAGTGTTTAGAAGTTAGCGTATGATTACTTTTTGAGTGTTGCCACCTATTGTTACAAGATACACTCCGTTTGGCAGACGCACACCCTTGGGCATTTTCACACCGTCGGCGGCATACACGCTATATTCCACGCCTTGTGGTGCGGTGATTATGCCGTTTACAACCGATACTTTCGGAGCTACGTTGCTATTTACGCCGTTGATGGCTACCGCTTGGTCGCTTTGTTCGAGTTTCCAAGCAAAAGTAGAACCGACGAGATTGTCGAAATCAATTTCAGCCGGGGTTTCCGACAGTTTAGCCGCATTGAGGTAGCGCATTATTCCGTCGTCGGCAGCCGAAGACATTATAAATTCGCCGTCATCGTTTATCTTGGCAATATTATATCCCGCAGCCACTTTGTCCTTACCGTCAGCATTGGGAAGATTAAGCATTCCGTCGGCTTCAAGATTGTTTGAAATACTATTACCCGTGGCGCGGTTCACAATAGCTACCTTTTGGTCTTTGCATCTCACCAATCTCCACTGCGCAGCCTGGTTGTCGGTTGCACTCTCAGCCATAATAAATTTATACTTACTGTCAACTGCCGAAGTATTGTCGGTAAGTTTTCTTCCAGCAAGGGCATTGTCTGCCGATACAATATTATAATAAACCACCTCTTCGCTATTCTGCGTTTCAAATCCCTCATCATATAGTTCCGGAATGAGCCAACAGTTCAAATTATCTTTGTTGGCCTCCCTCACAAGCCAGAAAGGCTTGTAGTCATCTCCACCATAAAATGCAGGATAACGCATTATTGCATTTCCCACAGGGCATGGACGGTCGGTCATAAGCCCAAATCCATCGCGTCCCTCCATAGTTCGTATGATATATTTGATACCTTCGCCGTTTGTCAAGTGGCTACTTTCTTCATATGCCGGATGATAGCCGAGATCCAACACTCTTCCGTCGTATTTGCAAGTAATGGTATAAAGCGAATCGTCGTCAGAGGTAAAACACCATAGCTGTTTGGCCATCGTCTCCGGGTCGTCATATCCGGCTTTTGCCTCACCATGAAGCCAATCGTCGATAGCCGTCAAATAGCAATCGCTAACTTCGGCACTCTTCAAGAAATACCACTTAGTCTTTCCGCCACTGCTCTTTTCGGGCACGGTTTGCGCTGAAACATCAGCAAAAACAGCCAATGCCACAGCCGCTGCAATCAAGAAAAATCTTTTCATAAGCAGAATGTTTTTAACAAAAAATACTTTTTATCGAATTACAAATATAAGAATTTAGGCAATCTTTTCCGTTTCCTTTTCGTTAATTTTTTGTTACTTTGATATATTCGGCTAAAAAGCCTCGTCATCACATTCCCAACCCATATTCCCCACTCCATACACGCCACAAAAAAAACTACTACAACATACCGAAAAAACCACACGGCTTCTCGTAAAAATTCCCAGGCATCTAACTTAAATTACAAGGCTTGGAATTTAAGTTACATACGACCTTGTAAAAACGATATCCGACCACATAAAAACAATGTCAGACCTTTTTTAAATAATATCGGACATTATTTAAAAAAGGTCTGATATTATTTTTGCAATAAGCCTTATGCTTTTTTCCACTCCCCTACGCCGTTCTTCCACCGCCGCATATAGGCAAAACAAGAGCGCCTCTCCTTTACAGGAGAAGCGCTCACGGAATATTAATCGTTAATGTTTCGCCAACAATTACTTGTCAAGAGTGCAAATGCTCACACGGTTCCAATCCGGCTCCTTGAACATATTTCCTACACCCTGACCTTCAGCCTGAATGCGGCTTGATTTAATGCCATATTTCTTAACAAGCACGTCTTTCACAGCCTCAGCGCGGTTCTTTGAAAGCTTAGCGTTGATTTCTGCGCTACCTTCGGGAGAAGCATAACCCTTGATAACAACGTTAGCGTCCTTGTGATTCTTCATATAAGTAGCCACACGCTCAACGTTAGGCATCTGCGAACGCTCTACCACGCTCTTGCCCTGTGCGAAAGTAATATAGCTTTCGAGATCACGGTTCACAACGTTCTTTACAACCTCGGGCTTGCGGTTTTTGCAGTCGTTGAGGTCGCTCTGAAGCTTAGCATTCTGAGCCTTAAGGTTGTTAACCTCATTGTTCAAGCCGTCAACCTGACCACGAAGAGCATTGATCTTAGAATTCAAGCCATCAACTTCAGCTTGGTCGTACTCCTTAACAAAAGCAAAGTTGTGAGTACCATTACTTGTGGCAAACTTGTAAGTTACACCAGCAGTAAGTTCTACAGCCGAGTGATTTACGTTGTAATTCAAAGGATGAACAGTGTTGTCTCCATCAAGCACCCAAGTAATAGCAGGCTTGATGTTGATTTGCCATGCCTTGCTTTCGCCAAGATTGAAGTTGAAATTCAAACCAGTCTTTGAACTAAAACCATCAAGGCCATTGTTGTCAGCACCATTAAGATAGAAATGAGTATAACCAGCACCGAAATAAGCTTCTACCTCAAAGAAACGGGGCTCTCCCTTATAACCTCCGAAAAGATTTGAAAGGTTGAATTTGTTAAGAAGCATCACCTGTGCAGCATCAAATGCGGTTTTGCTCTTGCCGAAGTTTGATTCGGGGAACATAGAACCTAGTTTATCATAATTGATACCGGTTTGTCCCTGAACTGCGAGTGCATAAACAGGAGTGAACCACTTTGTTGCTTCAAGAGTAATAGTCGGACGCATGCTTCCAAAGAATGCATGATTTACAGTCGGAGTAATTACGCCGCCTGAGATTCCGAGTGTCCAGTTGTCAGTAAATTTATTACCTTTTACTGCGGACTGTGCGTTTGCAGAAACCATTGCCACACAAACTGCAAGAATAGTAAATAACTTTTTCATTGTCATTTAAATTAAGAATGTTCTTATTTTTTTCGTGGCGCAAAATTAGAAACTTTTTCCCGTTTATAGAGCGCGCATAAAGACTTTTTTTGAAATTTCTACCGCTTACCGGTGCGCAATTTCCTTTTGTTATAATGTTTTTGCATATTATAGTTGGCAAACAAAGGCATTTCATGGCAACGATACGCTATTTTGCCTCCACGAAAAACCTTATGAAAAAGCCGATATTTGGCTTAGGTTAGTTATCTTTGTACTATAAACAAATTAACTGATTAAAGAAATACCTAAAATGGCAAATCCTAAAGACCAAAACCAACTTCAAATCAACGTACCCGCAGAACAATTGGAGGGAGTATATTCTAATCTCGCCGTTATCACACATTCGAGCGCAGAATTCCTATTGGATTTTATCCGAGTATTGCCCGGAACTGAAAAAGCTCCTGTCAAGGCGCGCGTGGTAATGGCTCCCGAGCATGCAAAACGCCTGCTCTTTGCTTTGCAGAACAATATTCAGAAATACGAACAGGCTTTCGGCGAGATTCGTTTCCCGGGAAATCCCAACCAGATAAACGGGACGATAAACGGCGAGGCTTAAAACGCCGTCTATCTGCGAGGAAAAACAAAAGCGGTGCATTGGCAGTGGAATTACATGCCGTTGTGCCGCTTTTTTCATTGGTTTCCGTAAACACGCATTATATATAATGTATTCTTTCTAAGTTTTCAGCTATGTTTCATCGTTTTTGGAGCAACGCGCTACTGACCTTGGCTTTTTTCGAGGCGGTTTCTTTTTCCTACCCCACCACGGCAACGGCACAAAGCTCAGTTTTCTCGGTGGGAGAACCTTTGCCGCGCGCGATAAGCGGCATGTCGGCAGAATACGACCCGCATTTCCTTACGCAAAACTTGGGCGTTACGCCTGGGATAAAGGGTTCAGACTGGAACGATATTGTTTTGCGACGCATCAAGTTGCTCAAACTGCAAAGGCTGCGCGTTATGGTTTTGCCGTCATGGTATGAGCCGCAAAACGACAACGACAATCCGCACATTGTTAACGACAGCGGATTTAATTTCGCCACTCCCGAATTTATTGCATTGGAAAAGTTGCTCGACTTTTGCCAAACCAACGACATCAAAACCACTCTTGTGTTTTGGGGAACGCCTCCTGGCTCGTTTATGTTGCCCGAAAAAGGGGACGGTTGGCTTTTTGGTCCGAGCCAATACGAAGAATGGGCTGAGAATGTGAGCCGCTGCGTGAAATATCTTGTGGTTGAGCGAAAATACAAGTGCATCGAGGCTTTCACTCCGGTAAACGAGCCCGATTGGGCATGGATTCCTACGAACGTTGCCAATGTTGAGAAATACATTGCCATGTGTAAGGTAATGCAAAAGCGTTTGGAGCAAGATGGTTTGCGCAAGAAAATCCGCCTAAACCTGAGCGACAATTCCGACGGTGGCTCGGGAACGAATTTCTTTCTCGACAGTTGCGCGCGACGCCTTGTAAAAGAAGCCGACTTTCTCAACAGCCACACCTATATATTCGGTTACGAAACGCCCGACTCGGTTATTTTCAACTGGGAGCGTGAGAACGTGAGGATTTCGGGCAACAAGCCGCACTTCGTAGGCGAGTTTGGAAGCAACCAAACGGTTGGTTCCACTCGACAAAAGGACATCAACCGCTTTGAACGCGGCATTCTGATGGCAAGAATTGTTATCAACTGCCTCAATGCGGGTGCAAGCGGATTGAGTTACTGGTCTTTGTTTGACCAATACTACAGTCGTGGCGAGGCTTCGGCAAAACAATATGGTCAGATGCAGCAGTTGGGACTTTGGAAGTATTTGAAAGATGCCTATACCGCCGACACGGCATACCACAACATAAAAACCGACTACGAGCCGCGATCTCAATACTATGCTCTCGGACTTCTTACGCGCTTCATACGACGTGGCGACAAGGTGATGCACTCCACAGCGGAACAAAATGCGGGATTGTCGGTGCTTGCACTCAAAAGCGATAAAAAACAGTTGACATATATTATTGCCAACCCCACAGACGAGCCACAACAATGCAGCATTTTGTGCGGAGACAAGAGAATGGCAAACGCATTCCGCGTTTACAGTTACGTTCAAGGCAAACTGCCCGAAGACGACAGCATGATAAAGCCCGAAAAACAGATTGCGGTTGCCGCGCCCCAGGGCAAAAGCTACAGGCTTTCCCGAAAAATTCCGGCAAACAGTCTTTTGGTGATAACGCAAAGGGACGAACGTTGATTTCCACGGCATTTACGCCACCGCAAAACCGTCATTTTTCACCCCGAAAACGTATATTGAAAATCAGAGAGTTAACATCGCAAAACTAATAACCGATATTTTTTAAACAATGTCCGATATTTTTTGAAAAAGGTCTGACATTGTTTTTACATTGTCCGATATCGTTTTTTTAAGCAAGCCAAAACGTATTTTTCAAAAGGCTTCAAGAGCGTTCAAAAATCAGAACGAGGCATACGGCATGAGGCGCGCGATATCCTTGGCGGCAAAAGCCGTATCTTGTTCCAAAGAGTTGAGCGAGCGAATCCTGCCCCACTCCTTGCGAAGTTTGAGAATGGCACGCGTTTGCGCCTTATTAATATAAGGATGTCGTATAAGTTGCGCGTAGTTTGCGGTATTGAGGTTTATTTTGTTGGGCATCGGCGATTTCACATCAAACCATCGCAACATGCTTTGCTCAATTCCGTAAACCTCCGTCGCTTGTGAGGGGGAAACATATCCGCCAAGTTTCTCACCATATTCCACAATACACCGCGCAATCACGCTCCCCACTCCCGGCACACGCTTAAAAACCGCCGTATCACCGCAATTCAAGTCCACCGTTTCGCCTTCGTGCAATTTTGTGTCGGCATACTTTTGTGGAACAACGGCACGTGGTTCGTTTTTTTCCGCCCGTGGCACGCGCACATACGGCGCAAGGCGCGAATATTCGGCATCTCCGATATTATAGATACGCTTGAAATCCTCGCGTTTTGCGAACACACCGCCGGCTTTGCGGTAATTAATCACCGCAGAAACCTGTCTTGCATTCAAACCAAGGCTTATAAGAGTGATGCTGTCGGCTGTGTTGGGATTGAAAGCATGAAGTTTTGCAACAGCGCGAGGCATCTTTTTCCCATTAGGCTTTAAGGCGCGCGCATTTTGCCGCGACACGGCAAAACTGCGATATTCCGCCAAAACACTATCGGGCGTAGCCGAATTATTAGCCCTTTCGGTTTTTCCCAAAAAGCAAACCGCAAGCACAACAACAAACACCACAACGGCGGTAACGCATATCGCCACACGCTCGTGCCTGCTTATTTTTACTCCGGGCATTTCAAAGCGTCAGAAAATGCTCAAAATTCCTAATCCGTCAAGAAACACAAGGGCAATGGCTATCGGAACAACAAAGCGAAGCAAGAAAATCAAAAGTTTGAAGCCTCTGAATTTCAGCATACCGCCATTGGTAAGCTCATACTTGATTATCTTGCGCTCCAAAATCCACCCCGTGAAAATAGAAGTGAAGAATCCGGCTGCAAGAAGCATTATCTTAGCCGTAACATAGTCGAAGAGGTCGAAAATACCCATTCCCGCAATCTTGAAATCCGCCAACAAACCCATCGAAAGCGAACATAGCGCACCAAGAACCAAGCAGCCCACCGTAACAATGCTTGCCGCACGTTTTCGAGACATGTTGCGTGTTTCGGAAAGGAATGCCGTGATAACTTCATGCAACGAAATCGTGGAAGTAAGCGTTGCCACCACCAAAAGAATGTAGAACGCCAGCGAACAAACGTATGCCAGCACGGGAATACCGCCCAATGCCATTTGGAAAACGTTTGGCAACGCAATGAAAACAAGCGACGGACCTGCATCAGGGTTTAGTCCGGGCACACTAAACACTGCCGGGAAAATCACAACGCCTGCCATTACGGCAACAAGCGTGTCGATTACGCCAACAGTTAACGCCGTTTTGGTGATATCGGTTTTCTGCGAAAAATAAGAGGCATACGTACACATACAACCCATTCCCAAACTCATGGAATAGAACGATTGCGCCATTGCTGCCATAATTACTTTGGAATTTATCTTAGAAAAATCGGGCGCAAACAGGAATTCCAATCCCTTTGCCGCACCTTGGGTTGACAACGAGCATATCATAAGCACCAAAAGAAGCACGAAAAGAAAAGGCATAAGGAGCTTCGCCGATTTTTCAATGCCTCCCTTCACTCCTTTTACTATTACAAAATGCGTGATAAGCAGAAAGGCGGCAAGACAAAGCAATGGTTGCCACGGATTACTCACAAAGTTATTAAAATTGTCGGCAAAAATTTGTTCGCTTCCGCTATGTCGCGCCATGGTATTGAACTGGTTTAGCATAGACTGCAACATATAAAAAAGAGTCCAGCCTGCCACCACGGAATAATATGACAATATCAGAAAAGCGCCGCACACTTCGATTTTTCCGATAAATCCCCAGTGTTTGTTTGGCGACAGAATTTTGTATGCAGAGCCTGTGTTTGCATGCGAATGCCTTCCGATCAAAAATTCAGCGAGCAATAGCGGAATACAAATGGCCAATACGCAAATGATATATATAATAAGGAACGCGCCTCCGCCGTTGTTTCCGGCTTCTGTGGGGAAACGCCAAATATTTCCCAAACCTACGGCCGAACCTGCCGCCACAAGTATTGCGCCTATCTTGCTTCCAAAATTGCTTCTCTGTTTCATGTTTGAAAATGCTTCGTTTAGTCTTTATTTTGCAAAAATACAATTTTAGTCTTAACCTTGTTGCTTTTTTATTGCGAGTTGTCGATTTTCTAAGAAAAGTGATAGATTTTATTGCGTCGGTTTGTTTTTCTGCTTGCTTCAAACAACAAAATGCGGCAAATGATTTACTTTTGCGCCATAATTAATATTGTTCAACCGTTATGCACAACTTGATAAAACGTTATCCCGTTACATCGCTCTTTGTAGTGTTGATTTTTGTAGCATGTATGATTCCCATTCCCCAAACACCGCTCAGCGGTGTAAGCTTGATAGACAAATGGACTCACATAGCCATGTTTTTTGCTTTGGAGATTATGTTTTGGACAGAGAAGAACCGTTCGCGAAGCAACATCAAGGGATTGCGTTTATTTGTTGTCAGCATATTGTGCCCCGCATTTATGGGAGGACTTATCGAAATAATGCAGGAATATCTCACCACTTGCCGAAGTGGCGACCCGATTGACTTTTTTGCCGACTGCATAGGCGTTGTTGTTGGCGCAATAGCGGGAAGATGCGTGATTTCACCGCTATTTGCCAAGGCAAGAAAGCAAGGTTGAAAAACCACACGGTATCTCGTAAAAAATCCAAGGCATATAATTTAAATCCCAAGCCATGGAATTTAAATTAGGTTCGACCTCATTTTTTTGATATAGGATATCGTAAAAATAATAACCGATATTTTTTAAACAATGTCAGACCTTTTTTAAAAAATATCGGTTATCGTTTTTGCCATATGCCGAAGCGTTTTTCAGAAGTTTATTGTAACCCCTGCGCTGAAGCAAAATTTCTTGTAATAATAGTAGCTGACATCGCCCGATGACTTCACTACATTAAAGATGTTTTGTCTTGCTTCGGCATACACGCCAAACGTTTCGCTGAAATTGTATCTCATTCCGCCCTGAACGCCCACCGAACGTATTCCGGCGTGTATTCCCGTGTAGATGTCAAAGGGCATAGGTAGTTTTAGGGCTTCTTGCCAATGGTAATTGGCTGTAAACATAACGTCCCAGCGCAGTCTTATTTCGTCATCGCAATCCTTTTTGTCTTTGCCTATATAGCTTGCTGCAAATCCTATTGAGAGCCAATCGTTGGCGCCTTTGTCGATTCCCACAACGGCTCCCGAGAGTCCTCCAACGTTTGTATATCCCGCGAAAGCCTTGAAATCGTCATCGCCGTCGAAAGCTTGTGCACCGACTTCGGGCACTGCTACAAACAACATCGCAACCAAGGTAAACGCAAATGCGAGGGCGGGTGAAAACTTAGCCTTCATGTCCCATTATTTAATGGTATATTTCGTAACTCCGAACACTTTGCTGCGTCCGCCGCCGTTGGTATCTTTCACATACTGCCTGCCAAACACCAGATAGTTGTTGTCGTACCAATAAAGAGTGGACGGAGCTTTCATTTTCTTCACATCGCGGTTTTCGTCGCCTGCTTCTATCATTTCGGTTTCCTTTCCCTGCACCACTTCGCCGTTGCTTGCGCCTACAATCTTGCTTACCAATTTCATGCGGTCGGCATATACGAGGCTCACATTGCCATTGTCCATTCCCATTGCGGCATAGTGCACCACTTCCATGGGGCGGTTTTTGGGGAACATCGGGAAACAGGTGTCCCAAAGCAGGTCGCCTTTTGCGCTAAACTTAACAAGAACGGCGTGGGTGTATTGATATCCGTTAAACTGGGTGATTACTACGTTTCCTTGGCGGTATGTGATATACGTAGGGTAGTATGCTTCGCCGAGATAGTAGTAGTCTTTTCCATCAAATACTATGTCGTGGCTCGCCATAAGGTAGTTGAGCGCATAGTCTTTGCCCTCTTTTTCGGCTTTCTCTTTTTTGCGCTCCACTTTCTTCTGTTTCTTTTCCGACATAAACTCCGTGAAATTTTTAAGGTCAAGGAAATTATAGGATTTATAGAATGAAAATTCCCAGTTGTCGAGTGCTGCGAAATATATGCCCTGCGAATTTCCTTTTTTCGACTTTGTGTAAGTTCCGGTAACGAATATTCGTCCGCCGGTCTTGCTTATGCTTGCCGAAGAAATGGCTTCGCCGTCGGCGGGAGTGATTTCGGTTGTGCCGAGTTGCTTTCCGTCCATTCCCATACGCACAAGCATTGTTCTTCCGGCAACATTCACGAAAGCGAGAACGTTTTCGTCTACGATGGCAGTTGCGAAAATCAAAGTTTTGCTGTCTTTCACGCCGGTAAAATGCAAGTCGAGCGTCTTTACTTGCCCGCTTGTGAAATCAAAAACGTTTATCGTTTCGGTTTTCTTGTCGGTTGCGGCAAACACCATGCCTCCTGCTCCAAAGCAAAACTCGCGCATTCCGAGTTTGCTGCGGAATTTTCCGTCGTATACCGCGGTTTTTCCGGTTCGTGTGTCGTAGGCAAGCACTTTAAGGTTGTCGTCTTTGTCGCGCATCACGGTATAGTTCACCCCATTTGTGTATTTGTAGGTTTCGCGCCACATCTTTTTGGGAATAGTGAACGTTTCAGAGCCTTGGAGCTTCATATCGGTAGAATAAAGCTCCGACTTAATTGTGCGTTTGCCGTCTTCGGCATCTTTTGAGCGCATCTGCACCAAAACTCCGTGCTCCTCGAGCGGCAACACCCATTCGTCTTCGTAATCATCATTGGTAGGAAATTCTATACGTCCCACAGCTTGCGCCATAGATTGCATGTAAGAGAACCCTAATGCGGCAAGAGCCAAAACAATACGCAGTTTCATTTTCCAATACTTTTATAGTTTAACCATGGCAAAGTTATAATTTTTTAGGGGGGGGGGGTAATAAAAAGCGGAATATTTTTTGAAATTGTGCTAAAAAACCGCGTTTTTCACACCAAAAGCCGAGTTTGCGTTACCATTTGCGCAAACGGCACAACCGAAAATACGCACCGAAAAAACAACATGGGACATCGTAAAAATAATAACCGATATTTTTTAAATAATGTCAGACCTTTTTTAAATAATGTCGGATATTATTTTTGCCATATCCTATATCAGAAAAAAGCAAAAAGCAAACCGTAGAAAAACGGCATGTATCGCGGGGGTGATATACGGACAAGGGATTAAAGGTTCCGTTCAAGAGCCAATGGAATTGGGCAGGGGAAAAACCGCATGCCGCCCCGAAATCAAAACTTGCGGAAATGCAGCCTCAATATGCTGTCGCGCAAAACCATTCGGCTATTCGAGAGCCGCTCTATAAGGAAACGTTCTTCCAAATAGTTGACCCCCAAGCTACGTAATTCGTCTACGTTTGTAAGCAAAGAGTCGGAAACATCGCGATTGTTCACCCTCCCGTCGTAGAGTAGCAACGAGTCGCCCGTATGTTTGAAACGAAACATATAACCATACGACGGAGATTGATGAGTGTCGAGCATCGTGAAAAACTTTCCCTGTACGCCCCAAAACACCTTGCTTTCGGTCATATCTACCGACGTTTCGCTGCCAAGAGTGTCGACTTGCGCCAATTGCCAATAGCCATCGAGTTTGCCATTGTTTGATGTCTCGATTAAATCGCCGCACGAAGTGCACAAAACAAAGACAAGGCAAACTGTGATAAGGAATATATTTTTCATAAGTTGAATAATCCTGATTTTGAAACCGTCAATTGGAAACCGGCATTAGAGCCAAGAATATGTCCAAAGTCCATGCCGTAAGCACCACGCACACTCCAATCTTTTGGCAATTGGTATCCCGTTTCAATCAAGAAACTAACGTTGTGATGCTTCTTGGTATAGGGCGTAACATAAGTGCCAAGCCCCTCCTGATAAGTGGCAAGCACACGATAGTCGAGCTTCTCGGTAGGTTTTCCGTCGAAACCAAGATGAAAAGCCACGAAACGATTGTCGTCAAAGTTGATAGTGCCGTCGCTATTGTAGATAGGCGAACGATAGAGCGGGTTGCCCATTGTTTGTCCCCAATGTTGCCACCCGGGATAAAGGTAATGGTTGTAAAAATCGTCGCGCCCGCCCAAATGATCACTGCGCCCCGACGTGTGATCGTGGTATACGGGACCGCTTTGATACTTGGTGTAGAGATATTCAAAGACCACGTTGCGCAACCATGTGCCGAATTTCAAATTAAGCTCCGCACCAAGCATCCAGTCTTTGAAGTCGTAGAGAAAAAAACGGGGGTTCTTTTTCTTGTTCCAGTCTTCGCCTTTGCCATATCCGTCGTAATCGAGCTGAAACATCGAGGAAAGATCTTCGCAATACTTGTCAACATAAAAATGTAAAGCCATATTGTCGCCATCATAGTTGAGGCGCATAAGCCAACTGCCCAAAATATTTCCTTCCTTGTTGCGATATACCGTTCCCTCGCTTGTCTTGTCGCCTCCGCCGGGTATAAAGGCGTGCCAAAAGCTCATAAAACCTTTGTCGTTCTTTATCACGCGTATTCCACCGCTTCCATCGGGCACATACGACGTACCTCCGAATTGCGTAGCGAGTTCCAAACCCAATTCCAACGACCATGGTATGGACCGCTCCTCGCTTCCGATTTTCAAGTAACCGGCTTTGCTGTGGTAGAGCACGTTGTTAGCGTATTTGTTCTGACGATTGGTAAACGAATGTTGCCAATTGTCGTCGGTCATCACGCCATAAGCTAAATGACCTTTGATATGAAACCAACGCCCCAAGGCGGGAATAGTCCAATAGTTGGGCAATGCAAGCCGCACTTGCGGCACTGGACGCGCATTGATGCCCAGCGTTTGCGAACCACTGCTAAGACGATTGTTTTTAAGCTCCATTGGAATTTCTTTGGCTCCAACTGTAAGTGTACCGTGAAGCCAGCGTCCTTCCAAGAACGCTTGCTGTACCACAAAATCACTGGTATAATGTAACGGCAAAGCCATATCAACGCCATAACCTACGCCCCAACGACGCGCAGAATCGTTTTGCAACGGACGAATAACCGCGGCGCGCACATAACCATTAGTCTCGTCGAGCGAAGATAAGCCATACTTGTTTGCGTTGAGCCACAAAGGAGTTTTATCCTTTGAAAACGAGCCTTGAATCTCTGCCTTGTAATTAATGCCTCTGCCTAAGTCCAATTTACCGGGAACAGCATCATGCTGCCAAGCATATTGGGCTTTTACATGAAGGGCAATTAATGGAAACGCAAGAATAAGTATAGTTGTTTTTATCTTCACCTTTTTCGGGATTGAGGCGGATGTTTTTGTTTATCCGGTGCAAAGATAAAAGTTTTGACACAATTTCTGTGTGATTTCCCGTGGTAGCAACCAAAACAGTCGCTTTGCCATAGATTATTAACGAATTTAATCATTCTGCCAAGGCATTATAATAAACTTCTAACCATTATAAGATGCATCAGATTTGAAATAAACGCCACAACTTCAAACAAATTCGCTACCTTTGCAGATTGTAACACAGAATAAACGGAAAGCAGATGAAGATTCTCATAACAGGTGCGAGCGGTTTCATAGGAAGTTTTCTCGTGGAGCACGCTCTGGCGGCAGGCATGGAAGTTTGGGCGGGAATTAGACCGTCGAGCAGCCGCCAATACTTGAACGATTCTCGCCTGCATTTCATTAATTTGAATTTCAACGACGAGCAATCGATGCAAAAAGCGTTTCGCGATGCCCGTCGCGACTTTGGTGCGTGGGATGTAATAGTTCACGCGGCTGGAATAACCAAAAGTCGTTGGCGAAATATGTTTTTCCGTGTAAACTACGACGGCACGCGCCGCCTTGTGTCGGCTCTAAGAGATGCAGAAGCCGTTCCGCGCCAATTCATCTACCTCAGTTCGCTCAGCGTGTTGGGAGCGATAAAGGAAACACCCGTTGCCCCACATTCTGCTCCCGATCCATTCAGTTCGAAAGGAAGTAGCGGTGAACTGCAAAGCGTAGTATATGAACCGATGACTGCCGACGATATGCCGGTGCCCAATACTGCTTACGGATTGAGCAAGGCTGCGGCAGAGAATTACCTTCATACTATAAAAGAGATACCTTGGGTGATTTTCCGTCCCACGGGAGTTTACGGTCCAAGAGAGAAAGATTATTTCCTTATGGCTAAGTCGATAAAAAATCATGTGGATTTTTCGGTTGGTTTCAAGCCTCAGGAAATAACATTCATATATGTAAAAGATTTGGTGAACGCTGTTTTTGCCGCCATAAACAAGGGCGTTGTACACAAAACTTATCTGCTTAGCGACGGACGCACTTATGAAAGCCGTGCGTTCAGTGATTTTTTGCAGGAGTCGATGGGAGTTAAACGAGTGTTACATATCAAAGCTCCACTATGGCTGCTGCGAATGGTTTGCGCCGTAGAAGAAATAATTTCAAACGCCACCGGAAATACTCCGACGCTCAACCTCGATAAATACAAGATTATGAAACAGCGCAACTGGCAATGCGATATCACCGAAGCCATTGAAGACCTTGGCTTTCGCGCTGAATATGATTTGAAACGCGGTGTAGAAGAAACGGTGGCTTGGTACAGAAAAAACAATTGGATATGATTTCACTGCTAAAACGCAAACGCTGTCGCCCAGGACTGCTCGGAATAGAAAAGATAGGGCTCATCTATGCAATCTTTACTGCCTTAGTTGCATTGGTGTTCTGGAAAGAAATGCCCACACTTGGCGAAATGATGCTAACAAGAGGTGCATACTTGCTGGGAATGCTACTACTTATATTTGTATACCGCAAGCGCCCGTGCCATATCACCTTTTTCTTGCGCACAGCGCTCCAACTTGGAATGCTTGCCGTTTGGTATCCCGAGACATATCTTTTCTGTAGAAATTTTGGCAATTTCGATCACGTGTTCGCCAATATCGACCAATTTATATTTGGTTTTCAGCCAGCGTTGAAGTTTAGCGAAACAATGTCGGGCGTAGTGTGGTGTGAATTGTTCAACCTTGGTTATTTCTCATACTATCCAATGATTTTTGCCTTGGTGATATGGACATTTTTTAGAAGGTATTTGCTTTTCGAGAAAACGGCTTTCATTGTGCTTTGTTCGTTTTTTATTTTCTACATAGTGTTTATGTTTTTGCCAGTAGCAGGCCCGCAGTTCTACTACAACGCAATAGGCATAAATGCAGTACGCTCCGGAGTTTTCCCAGAGGTAGGACTTTATTTCCGCGACCATTTCGAAATGATTGCACCGCCCGAAGGTGGCGGATTGTTTCAGCGTCTTGTAGAAATGGCGCAGGAAAGCGGCGAACGTCCAACGGCTGCTTTTCCAAGTTCACACGTCGGAATTAGTTCGATAATAATGATTTTAGCGTGGAAAGCTGACAAGAAAAAACGCTTGTTTTACATTATGTTGCCGTTCTATGTGCTCTTGTGCTTTGCCACGGTTTACATTCACGCCCACTACGCCATTGATGCAATTGCCGGGCTTTTGGTAGCGTATCCAGTGTATAAACTTTCCCACAAAATCTATTATACGCGAATGTTTCACCGTCTGCACGGATACCATAGCTAAAACAAAAACAACGATAAACTTTAAAGTAATATATAATCATGCCTAACACAGATAACATTCTCGCAGAGAAACTTTTGAAGATTAAAGCTATCAAACTTCAGCCTTCAGAACCATTTACATGGGCTTCGGGTTGGAAATCGCCCTTTTATTGCGACAACCGCAAGGCTCTTTCTTATCCCTCGCTCCGTGCATTTGTAAAACTTGAACTTAGTCGCATCGTTGCCGAGAAGTATCCCGAAGCTGAAGTGGTAGCTGGTGTTGCCACTGGTGCTATTGCTCAGGGCGCACTCGTGGCTGACGAACTTGGTTTGCCTTTTGTTTACGTTCGTTCCAAGGCAAAAGACCACGGATTGGGCAACTTAATCGAAGGAAACCTTGAAACGGGCAAAAAGGTTGTGGTTGTAGAGGATCTTATATCAACAGGTGCAAGTTCGTTAAAGGCTGTCGAAGCTGTGAGAGCCGCTGGTTGTGAAGTTGTAGGCATGGTTGCGTCGTATACATACGGCTTTGACGTGGCTGCCAAGGCTTTTGCCGATGCCAATGTAGAACTTACTACAATTACAAACTATGAAGCGGTGGTTAAAACCGCTATCAGCGAGGGCTACATCAAAGAAGACGACATGCAGCTCCTTGATTCCTGGCGCAAAGACCCTGCTAATTGGACTGGCAAGTAATCTCGCATAGATAATGAGCCTCAAAAAATACGAGAGCGAGGTTAAACATCTCGCCCATTCCGATGTAAAAGTCTACTCGGTGCTTTCCAATCTGTCGAATCTCGAAAAGTTGCGCACCATATTCGATGATGCCGATAAACGTGCCGCATTGGCTGCACAGTTTGGCGAAGAAAAAACGGCTAAAATCGAGGAGACGCTGCAAAAAATCGAATTCACTGCCGACAGCGTGGCTTTCGAAGCACCCATGGTGGGAAAGGTTACGCTCTGCATCGTAGAACGAGAGGAGCCCAAGCTTGTAAAAATAGACGTGATGGGGCTTCCGGTAAAATCAAACGTTTGGATTCAACTTCTCCCCGAGTCTTCGGGCGGCTGCAAGATGAAAGTTACGTGTGGTGTGGAAGTGAATTTCTTTATGAAGGCTATGGCTGACAAATATGTGGCACCTGGTGTAGACAAGATGGCTGACATGCTTGCCGCTTTGCCTTACGATAAAATCTGAAAGAAATATGGCAAATAAACTTTGGCAGAAAAACGTGGAGCTTAACAAGGAAATCGAGAAATTCACGGTTGGCAAAGACCGCGAGCTCGATGTGTTTCTTGCACCCTACGATGTGCTCGGCTCCATGGCACATATCACGATGCTGCAAAGCATCAATCTGCTCACGGCATCTGAATTGGAGGTGTTGCTCAAGGAACTGAAAAACATCTACCGCCTTGCCGAAAGCGGAAAATTCATTATCGAAGAAGGAGTTGAGGACGTACATTCGCAGGTAGAGCTTATGCTCACGCGAAAACTTGGCGACGCGGGAAAGAAAATCCACAGCGGACGCTCGCGAAACGACCAAGTGCTTGTTGATTTGAAACTTTACGCCCGCGATGGCATACATCATATCGCCAACGAGTGCAAAAAACTTTTTGACGAGCTACAAAAACAGAGCGAGAAATACAAAAACGTGCTCATGCCGGGATATACCCACACGCAGATTGCTATGCCGAGCAGTTTTGGGCTTTGGTTTGGAGCTTATGCCGAAAGTCTTGCCGACGATATGCAGATGCTTCTTGCCGCATGGCGCGTAACAAACCGCAACCCCTTGGGTTCGGCTGCCGGCTATGGCTCGTCGTTCCCGCTCAACCGCACGATGACCACCGCCCTCTTGGGTTTCGACTCAATGGACTACAATGTGGTTTACGCACAGATGGGTCGCGGTAAAACCGAACGCACCATTGCTTTTGCCATTGCAAGTATCGCCGGCACTCTTGCCAAGCTTGCGTTTGATGCGTGCATGTTTAATTCGCAGAACTTTGGTTTCATTCATCTTCCAGCCGAATGTACCACGGGCTCAAGCATTATGCCACACAAAAAGAACCCCGATGTGTTTGAACTGATACGTGCAAAATGCAACAAGTTGCAGGCTCTTCCGTCGCAAATCACAGCTATTATGAACAATCTCATTTGTGGTTACTCGCGCGACCTTCAAATTATCAAGGAAGTGTTTATGCCCGCGTTTGAAGAGCTCATCGATTGCATTCGTATGACCGCTTATATTGTGGAGCGTACCGAAGTGAACGAGCATATCCTCGACAATCCTCTCTATGGTCCGATATTCTCGGTAGAAGAAGTTAACCGCCGAGTGATTGCGGGCACTCCTTTCCGTGAGGCATACAAGCAAGTGGGGCTGGAAATCGAGGCTGGAAAGTTTAAGCCCGATACCAATATCCACCATACCCACGAGGGAAGCATCGGAAACCTTTGCAACGACAAGATTGCCGACCTTATGAACGCCACTCTTGATGAATTTCATTTCAGCCGCGTTGACGAAGCGGTGGCAAAACTTCTTGCAGAAAAATAATATGGTTTTGGGGAGAATAAAAAGGGGTGCCGTTGGACTGATAGCTATTTTTGCACTGCTGACAACGGCTTGCGATAGCGACACAGTGGAATCAAAATATTCCAAATACCGTGCCTCGTTCTCCCTTTCGCCCATCAATACCATTGCTCCGCTCAATAGTGCGCTCTCTACCTATGGAGAATTTTGCACCATCACAGCTGATGCAAACCATTACTACTTTCGAACGCTCACAAATTCGTTGCCGGTAAACCGAGATGCGTTTTCGGCATACAAGACATATATATGTATTGGCGGTTTTGTGGTGGGACGTTCAACCCAAACCGAACTTGGCACAAGCGATTACCCGGTGGTATGCTACGATTTGGCTTGCCCGAACTGCTATCACGAAGATATGATTGCCAAGAATATGACTCTTGAAAACGGCGGACGGGTTTCGTGTTCGCGATGTAGCAGAACCTACGACCTATGCAACGAAGGATTGGTGGTAAGTGGCAACAAAGGGCGAAAACTTGAGCGTTACCGCATAAGCTATAGCAGTACGGCAATAATGATTTCAAACTAAAAAACTACTGCACATGACAGTGGCAGAATAAAAACAGAAATTCCGCAGGCTTCGTGGCTTGCGGAATTTTTTGTTTGCGTTCTCCTTGACTTGCTTCTTGTCTTTCAGAGGCAGAAATGCGCATTTCGCGTTATAACAAAGGCTTTTGATGCGCCCCATATGCTTGCCGAAAAACTGTGATTTGACGCCGCAAAAATTCCCAGGCTTCTGATTTAAATTCCAAGCCATGTCGCTAAAAACTTTGCCGACGTAGTTTTGTTTCACCCTTTTATTGACAAAAAAAACAGGCACGTCATTTGGCGCACCTGCTTTTTAGATTTTACAGAAACCTATTTCTTTTTCCCCGTTTCCAATACCACCATAATAGGATAGTGGTCTGAAGGCGTATGGGCGCGGACGGTTTTCTTTCCATCGGCGTCAATGGTTTCGGTGCGGTAAACATCGGTAAGTTCGCCGTATTTCTCTACCGTAAAGTCCTTGGTAACAAAAATATGGTCAATTCTCTCATCCATGCCAAGCCCCGCGGGAGTGAAATCATTAAAGGTGCTCATGTTGAGATACCGGAATTTAGCCACACGATAAGAGTCGTTAAGAATTCCAGAGTTGTCAATAAGTTTGAAACCATCATTGTTTTGGTCAATATTGAAGTCTCCCGAAAGAATTGCCGGCAATTTGTGCTTGTCTTCCTTGATTTTGTTCAAAATCATCTTGGCACTTTCTGCCCGGGCTACCACTCCTATGTGATCCATGTGCAGATTGTAGTAAACAAACTTGAACTTTGTGCCTTTTAATTTGAACACTCCCCACGTACAAATCCTTACACAAGCTGCATCCCAGCCCAAACCGGGACGATCGGGAGTGGGACTGAGCCAAAAGTTCCCGCTCTCGAGAAGTTCAAACTTGTTGGTGTCGTAGAATATAGCGGAATGCTCGCCTTTTTTCTTGCCGTCGTCGCGTCCCACGCCTATATATTCATATCCGGGCAGTTTGGCTTTTATATCTTCAAGCTGATCGGCAAAACCCTCTTGGGTGCCAAAAATTTCAAACCCGTGGAAACGTATAAGATTTGTGAGATAAGGACAACGTTGCTGCCAGCCGTCGCCACGATTTACGTCAACATCGGATTTCAAACGAATGTTATAGGTAGCAAGCACAAACTTGTGCGCCGAAATGTAGGTAATTGCAAAAAGCGCAACGAATAGCGCAATAATTTTTCTTGACATCATATGTTTAGATTGGTTTATATTCTCGTTTTCATCTACAAATATAGCTAATATATCGATAGTTGCATTGCTTTTGGCGTAGTAGAAAAAAATATAAGGCATTTCGTTTTTCTAATGTCGGATATTTTTTAAACAAAGTCTGACCTTTTTTAAATAATATCGGATATTGTTTTTGCGAAAACGGCGGGCAAAAAAAGCTTGAGGGTATAAAAACAATCCGGGGTTGAAACATCTTTGTCTCAACCCCGGAATATATGGAGATATTAGTATCCGTTTTTGGCTTATACTCTTTCGATGTAGCCTATCACGTCGCCACGATTTACGTTTGCGCCTTGTTTTACGCAAATCTCCACGAGGCGGCCGCCCATATTGGCAGGAATTTCCGAAATCTGCCCGTGGGTATTCTCGATAAAGCAGAACGCATCGCCGTCGTTGTATTTCTGACCGATGAAAGGCTCGATAGCTTTCTGCGCTTCGCCATCGCCTTGTACTTCCCAAAGCAGTTTTCCGTTTTCTCTTGCTACAATAGGATCGGCTTTCAGATGTTTGAGTTCTGATATCTGTTCGGCAGTAAGTCCTGCGCCGTTTGCAGCGTCTTTTGCCTTTTGCAAATCTTCGAGGAAACGTTTCTTTGCTGCGCCGCTCTTATAGTCGCGATACTGCGACTCGTGCATTGCAAACTCAAACAGTTCTTCTTGGTCTTCGCCTTCGTCCCAGCCATTTTCTTTCATTTCTTTTTGGAAACGGGCAAGGTCGTCTGGATAATTGCTTTGAGGGTCTACTGTTGTAAACTCGAAACCTTTTTCTTTTGCCAGTTCAATTAATTCGGGAGCCACTTCTCCGGGGAGTTTTCCGCTCTTTCCGAGAATCATTCCCCAAATGCTGTCGTCCATCATAGAGTAGCGTGGTTTTCCCATGCTTTCGCAGAGCAAATTCATAAGGGCGATGTTCTTTACATATTGGCTGAAAGGCGTAACAAGTGGGGGGTAGCCCACGCGTGGCCAAACATATGCTACTTCATTAAAGAGACGCACAAGAAGTTCGTCCTCGCTGTATGGTTTTTCGCCCTTGGCTTCGCGATTATGGTTGATTGCGCTTTGCACACCTTTGAGGTCGGCCATCATCGAACCCATCATACCGCCGGGAAGTCCGCAACCGAGCAGCAGAGAACTCTCCAAACGATTTTGCTTGTTCATGAAATAGCCCAGGAAGTCGTCGATAAATTCCTGAGTAAGCTTGCGCACTTCCATGTAAGCGTCCATATCGATATCGGCTACCTCGAAACCATAATGTTTCAGCATGCTTTGCACCGAAATAATGTCGGGGTGTCCTTTTCCCCAGGAAAGGGGTTCCACAGCTGTGTCAATAATGTCGGCACCGTTCTTACAAACTTCAAGCACTGAGGCCATAGCGAGACCAGGTCCCGTGTGGCTGTGATATTGTATGATGATATCGGGGTGTTTTGCCTTGATCATTGCGCAAAGTTTGCCAAGCATTGCCGGTTGTCCCACTCCTGCCATATCTTTGAGGCATATTTCGGGTGCGCCTTCGGCTATCAGTTTGTCGGCAACAGCGCTATAATATTCTGCGGTGTGGATTGGCGAGTTGGTGATGCAGAGTGTAGCCTGCGGAGTCATTCCTGCGTCGAGTGCATAGTGAATGCTCGGAATGATATTGCGCACATCGTTGAGTCCGCAGAATATACGCGGAATATCAACGCCTTGTGCGTGTTTCACCTTGTACATTAGTTTTCTCACGTCTGCCGGAACGGGGAACATGCGCAGAGCATTGAGTCCGCGATCGAGCATATGAGTTTTAATACCTACCTCGTTGAATGGTTTTGTAAAGGCTCTAACGGCTTTGTTGGGGTTTTCACCGTAGAGAAGGTTGACTTGCTCAAAAGCACCGCCGTTGGTTTCCACACGTGAAAAGCAACCCATTTTTATTATTGCCGGGGCAACGCGCTCAAGCTGGTCTTTGCGCGGCTGATATTTACCCGACGATTGAAACATGTCGCGATAAACGAGACTGAATTGGATTTTTTTCTTATTCATAATCGATAACTTATTTCCGTATTAAGCACCCTTGTTCCGGGGTGCGCATATTACGCACCGCAAAGTTATAAAATTCCGACGATTTACGGTTCTGATTTTCTGCTTTTGGGCTTATATTTAATGGTATAAAAGATTTGTGATGATTTATTGGCTGAATTGCAGATGTCGTCGGCTGTTTTAAGAGGTTGCACCCGACACTGTTTTTGTCTTTCAGCATATCAAAAAAACAATAAGGCATATGGTTTTTCTGATAACCGATATTTTTTAAACAATGTCCGACCTTTTTTAAATAATATCGGACATTGTTTTTGCCATATTCTATATCATAAAAACGAGGTCATACCTAATTAAAAATCCGCCGCATCTAATTCAAATTTCATGGTTTGGAATTTAAATTAGATACGGCGGATTTTTCACGAGCTGCCGTGTTGTTTTTTCGAGGTGGATTATGCGCTTTGCAACATTGGATTTCTTGATGGCATTTCACTCTTTCTCGAGTTTGAAACCATATATAGGGTAAACGTTAGTCCCATAGTTATCCTTCGTAAGAGGCTTGTACACAAGTTTGTTCGTGCTTGTGGTGCACGAACCGCCGCTCCATAGCTCCAATGTTAGGTAGCGTGGCTTTGCCGAAGCACTGTCTTCCTGGAAATAAATATTGAAATCTTCAGACACCGAGCCATCATATATTCTCGACAAAGGAAATCTTGCCCGTTTACCATATTTATTTACACCGAAAGTGTATTGATCCCAACCGCTGCCCGATTTTTTTACAAACGCAGAGTCTACAAACAGCGTACCTCTTATATTGAAATATCCATCGTTTGCACTATATAATACCCTTATATCGGTTTCTATATAATATCCTAAAAAACTATCATAATAATGGCCGCGAACCGTGGTATTGGTGTCGTATGTATCGAAATACTTGGCACCTGTAAATTCTGCTGCGGGCTTCTGAATATATTTGGGCTCAAACGGTTCAAG
>CAVIQL010000026.1:0-34052 GCA_963644855.1 Clostridiaceae bacterium Marseille-Q4149
AGTTGAATAGAGCATCAGATTCCGGTTCTGAGTGTCGCGGGTTTGAGTCCCGCCGAGGTCACTAAAATATTATGGTCAAAGGAGTTTTTGTTGGCGTATGGTTTGCGGTGGGGAAGGAGTTCAGGCGGTTGTTTCCTCAAAGTAGAAATCCGTTGTAGTGTTATTTTAATCGTATTGTAAACATGAAGAGAATCATTGGCATTGTTGTTTTTATAGTATTCGTTGGTGGCGTTGCGCATGCCCAGGTTGGGAGTGTGGTGAGCGACAGTGTGAACCCTATGAGCGGTCTTGCTCCGATGCGCTTGCAGATTGATTCGCTCGACAACCAGCTTGTTGAAATTCTTGCCCGGCGTATGCAGGTTTGCCTTGCGGTTGGTGAATATAAAAAGCAACATGGCATTGCCGTGGTTCAGAACAATCGCTACAAGGAACTTGTTGAAAGGCTTTGCAAGCAAGGAAAGGATGCCGGGCTTAGCGAAAAATTCGTCAGAAAACTGATGAAATTGATTCATGACGAGTCGGTGCGCGGGCAGCAGAGTTTAATGGAAAAACGATAAGGCTTGGTTTAAAAACGAGGTCCGACCTAATTTAAATTCCAAGGCTTGGAATTTAAATTAGATGCCTTGGAATTTTTGCGATGTCGCATGCCGTTTTTTGAGCATGGCATTTGGCTTTAATCTTTCCCTTTTTGCCTTAAAACAAAACGGCGGAAGAACTTTTGTGTTCCTCCGCCGTTGGCTTATATCCGTTAGGTTTTTGGCTATAATCCTTGTGGATTAAAGTTCTTTTACGTATATGTCGCGGAAATAGGTGAGACTTCCGTGTGCTTGCAATTCCAATTGTTCTATGGGGAATATCTTTTGGTTGCGATCCCAATAGTTTTCGAGCGTAACGTTGTCTACAACTTTTACTCCGTTGAGATAAACCGTAACTTTCTCACCACGCATTATTATATGAAAACTGTTCCATTCGCCAAGCTTGTTGTCGGCAACCTGCGATGGGATACTTTCGTTTTTCGTATTGTTGTAGAGTCCACCAGAACCCACTTGAGCGCCTACGTCAACGCGTGTGGTGTCCCAGATTTGCACCTGCGGAGTGCCGCGAAGGTAAATGCCTGCATCGGGTTCGGCACCTGAGGGGTCGAGTTTCCAATCTACGTACATCTCAAAATCGCCATATTTTTTCTGCGTGCAAAGGTTGTCGTATCCATGTCCCACGTAGATTATCATTCCGTCCTTTACATTCCAGTCGCGGCGCATCAGTTCGTCGGCTTTAACCTGTTTGCGTGCTTCTTCGGCAGGTCCCATTTTTGCGCGGGTTATAGGATTTTCCACCAAGCCCTTCCAGCCGTCGAGATTTTTGCCGTTGAAGATTTTTGTTATGCCGTCGCCTTTAATTCCTGCCAGATATTGGTTCACCTGTTTGCTCTTGCCGAGAATCAAACCCGCTTTTGTGATAGCCGATTTGGTGCCTGTGCCGGCGTAGTCGGGATTTGCCAACGCTATTTTGAGCACGGCTTTTGCAGCTTCAGCCTTCACTTCTGCATTGTCAAGCCATTCGGCTGCGAAAACAAGCCCTTGAAACGCTCCGGTAGTTGCTACTTTTTTTAGGATAAGCTTGCGCTGCTTTGCAGTTTGCGCCTTGTCCATCGCATTGCGAAGCATTATCACTCTGTTTTCCGGTGTGTATTGTGCACCGTTTGCTGTTTTGATAAATTGATTGAGCGCTGCGTCGGTGTTAAGCAGCGAGTAGTCTTGCGCAACCTGCACAAACGGAACTACTGTCGCATTTTGCGCAGAAGCAAACAGCCCTGCCGCTGCAACTGCCGCAATTAAGATAGTTTTCTTCATACCTAATGTTTTTTATGTTGTATGGTTTTTAAAAATGTTCTGTATCAGTCTTGTGCCTGCCGTGTGTGGAAATTACGCACAGCCTTGTAGCGGGCATTACTACAGGAGTTTTTTGAGTATAGTCTGGATATATTTTTCCATCACCTCATATCCTGCCGGCGTGGGGTGTATCCCGTCGTCGCAATACTTCTTGCTAAATCCGTCGTCGGCCTCGTCAACAAGCAGAGGATAGTAGTCGGCGTAAACAATATGGTGCTTGTCTGCATAAGCTTTGATGCGTTTATTGAGCGAAACCACCTTGTTTGAAACATCTGTGATGTCTTTGTTCCAAGGTATGCGGTTTGCCGGCAACAAACTTGCCAAGATTACTTTTATCTTGTTTGCCTTCAAGAGTTCAACCAATGAGATAAGATTTCCCATGGTTATGTCCTCGTTGTAAGCGTTTGTGTTTTCGGCAATGTCGTTTATCGCTCCGCCAATAACCACGTATTTTGGTTTTAGGTTGATTACATCTTCGCGAAAGCGCACAATATATTTATATGTAGTCTGCCCAGAAATTCCGCGGCCGATATATCCGTTTTCTTTGAAGAACTCCGGGCGCATTCGTGCCCAGTTGTCGGTTATGGAATTCCCGAAGAAAACCACACGGCGTTGCTCCTGCGGAAGTTGTTTTACGATTTTGTTGTCGTCAGCATAGCGCGAAAAATTTGCCCAATCGCCTTTTTGTGCCCACGCTCCTATCGCCATGAAGCATAGGCATATCATCAAAATCTTTTTAGTCATTGTTGTTACGGCGTTAGTTTTTGTTATTCGCAAAGTTAAGCGTTTTTTAGGAACAAAAAACATCGCAAATAAGTAATTTTATATGTGGCATAAGAATAAAGTTGTATTTTTGCTTAAATGAAGATAGGAACAATTGATTTGGGCACCTTGCCTGTAATGCTTGCGCCTATGGAAGACGTAACCGACGCTCCTTTTCGTGCTTTATGCCGCAGAATGGGGGCTGCAATGGTTTATTCTGAATTTGTGTCGAGTGATGCGCTCATAAGAATGGTCAACAAAAGTTTGGCAAAGCTTGAAGTGCAAGCCGAAGAGCGCCCCGTTGCGATACAGATATACGGAAAAATTCCAGAAGCAATGGCCGACGCGGCAAGAATAGTTGTGGAGCAGGCTCACCCCGATATTCTTGACATGAACTTCGGCTGTCCCGTGAAGAAAGTTGCTGGAAAAGGTGCGGGAGCTGGTTTGTTGCGAAATGTTCCCCTTATGCTCGAAATTTCTCGGGCTGTTGTTAACGCGGTAAGCATTCCCGTTACAGCCAAGACGCGTCTTGGCTGGGATTGCGACAGCATAATAGTAGAACAACTTGCCGAGCAATTGCAAGATTGCGGCATTCAAGCGCTCACCATTCACGGCCGCACGCGTTCGCAAGTGTATAACGGCGAAGCAAACTGGGATCCTATACGAAGGATAAAGGCTAACCCGCGCATCAAAATTCCTATAATCGGGAACGGCGACGTAACTTCGGGCGAGATTGCCAAATGTCGTTTCGAGGAAACGGGAGTTGACGGAATAATGGTGGGACGTGCCACGTTTGGCAAGCCTTGGATTTTTGCGGAAATCAATAAGGTGTTGGGAAAAGACTGCTCCAAATCGCTGCAAAGTGTGGTAGATTCGCCCCACGAACCGTTGAGTCTTGATTGGAAACTCGATGTGCTCAAAGACGAAGTGCTCAAAAGTGCGGAGCGAAACGGAACTGTGGGCGGGCTGATACATATGCGCCGCCACATAGCGGCTTCGCCGTTGTTCAAAGGCATTCCCGATTTTCGTGCAACGCGTATAGCCATGTTGCGATGCGAAAACATTGACGAGATGCTTGAAATTATGGAAAGTACACGCCCTTTGCTTGAATTGGGCAACGAAAATATTAACTTATAAACATATACACAAGTCATGAAAAATTTTAGAATTGAAGCAGCAATCCTTGCCGTGGGACTTGCAGTGCTTGGCGTTTTCGTCTACAGCGGTATCAACAGTATTGCCTCACGCGACCGTGTGGTTAGTGTGCGTGGACTTGCAGAAAAAGAAGTAAAAGCCGACCGTGTGATTTGGCCTATTGTCTACAAAACCGTAGGCAACGATCTTGGCACCGTGTATCGCGACCTTTCAAACGCAAACCGTAAAATCACAGCCTTTCTTACTTCAAACGGTGTCAAACCTTCTGACATCACATCGGGCGCACCGCAGGTAACAGACCTGTGGACGAACGAATATACTGATAACACAAAACGTCAGAGATACACCGCCAGCACGGTAACAACCGTTTCGTCGTCGGAAGTAGACAAGGTTAGAAAATTGATATCGCGCACTGGCGAACTTTTGTCGGAAGGCATAGCTATTGCGCCCAACGATTATGATTCGAGAATTCAGTATGATTTCACGAGTCTCAACAAAATCAAGCCGCAGATGATAGAACAAGCTACGAAAAACGCACGCGAGGCTGCTGCAAAGTTTGCAATCGACAGCGACAGCAAGCTTGGTAAAATCAAATCGGCACAACAGGGACTCTTCTCCATTACTGACCGCGACTCAAACACTCCTTATTTAAAAGAGGTGAGGGTTGTAACCACCGTTGACTATTATCTCAACAATTGATACGCAATTAATCGTAAACATATAGCGCACCCTCGCGGCACAAAGGCATATGCCACCGCAAGGGTGCGCTTTTTTATGCCACATTCGCACTTCGCGACAAGTCTTTCGGCGCGGCTTCTTTGCAAGATGCCATCTCGCATTTTTGCCCACAAACAAGGAGCCGCAACCATCGGTTGGGGTTCTCGCAATATCAGTGTTTTGCCATGATACAAGCACAAAAAATCCGCCCGCAAGCAGAATGTTCTGCAAAACGGGCGGAAATGTTCTTTTCCATTCGCCACCTTGTGGCGCGGACGTCTTACTTACGCAAGCCGAGTGCCTTTACAATTGCACGATAGCGCTCGATGTCGCAACGCTTAAGGTAGTTGAGCAATGCACGACGCTTACCTACGAGACGTACCAAAGACCTTTCTGTTGTATGATCTTTACGGTTGGCCTTCATGTGCTCCGTCAAATGGGAAATACGGTATGAGAATAATGCCACCTGAGCTTCTGGTGAGCCGGTGTCAGTATTAGACTTTCCGTATTGTCCAAAGATCTCTTTCTTTTTAGCTGGATCTAAATACATAGAACTTGTTTGTTAAGTTTGAAATAAAATTTTTTTGTCTGCCTCGGCAAACGGCTGCAAAGTTAGATATTAATATTGAAATGGCAAACCAAACTGCGCATTTTTAGCGACTTTGGCGGTAAAGGTTATAGGATTTGTATGAGAGAATATAACAATAGATTAAAAAATAGTAACTTTGCATCGATTTTTAAGGAGATATTTTAATGCAAGACATTCGTAACATTGCAATCATTGCGCATGTTGACCATGGCAAAACCACTTTGGTAGACAAAATGCTCATGGCAGGAAATCTGTTTCGCGCAAACCAGGACACTGGTACCCAAATTCTTGACAGCAACGACTTGGAGCGTGAACGCGGAATAACCATTCTTTCGAAAAACGTATCGATACGCTACAAAGACGTCAAGATAAATATCATCGACACTCCGGGGCACAGCGATTTTGGAGGCGAAGTAGAGAGAGTATTAAACATGGCCGATGGCTGCATACTGCTTGTAGATGCATTCGAAGGTCCTATGCCACAAACCAGATTTGTTCTCGAAAAAGCTTTGAAGCTCGGACTTAAACCTATTGTGGTTGTAAACAAAGTGGATAAGCCCAACTGTCGCCCCGAGGAGGTTTACGAAATGTCTTTCGACTTGATGTGTGCCCTCAATGCTACAGAAGATCAATTGGATTTCCCGGTAGTTTACGGCTCTGCCAAACAAGGGTGGATGGGTGCCGATTATAATAAACCCACCAACGATATTACGTATCTTCTTGATACGATATTAAAAACAATCCCTGCCCCCGAACGCCTCGAAGGTACGCCCCAAATGTTGATAACATCGCTCGACTATTCAAAATATACCGGTCGTATAGCAGTGGGACGAGTTCATCGCGGCACAATACACGAGGGAATGGATGTAACAATAGCTCATCGCGACGGCACATTCGAGAAAACCCGCATCAAAGAGCTTCACACATTCGAAGGAATGGGTCATGCCAAAACTTCTGAGGTTTCGAGCGGAGATATATGCGCCATAATTGGTTTGGAAAACTTTGAAATTGGCGACACAATCTGTGATTTCGAAAATCCCGAGCCACTTCCCCCAATCGCTATCGACGAACCTACGATGTCGATGCTTTTTACGATCAACGATTCGCCGTTTTTTGGAAAGGAAGGCAAGTTCTGTACTTCCCGCCACATACAAGAAAGATTGGACAAAGAACTTGAAAAAAACCTTGCGTTGAGAGTAACCCAACTGTCTGCCGACAAATGGTTGGTTTCGGGGCGTGGAGTGTTGCACTTGTCTGTACTCATCGAAACAATGCGCCGCGAAGGTTACGAATTGCAGGTAGGTCAGCCCCAGGTAATCTATAAAAATATCGACGGAGTGAAGTGTGAACCAATCGAAGAGCTCACAATAAACGTACCAGAAGAGTATTCGAGCAAAATGATCGACATGGTAACCCGTCGAAAAGGCGAAATGACGGCTATGGATACGCAGGGAGATAGAGTGAACATTGAGTTTGACATTCCTTCGCGTGGTATCATCGGATTGCGCACCAATGTGCTCACCGGTAGTCAGGGCGAAGCAATCATGGCACACCGTTTCAAGGAATACCAACCCTATAAGGGCGAAATTACAAGGCGCATCAACGGCTCGATGGTGGCTATGGAAACGGGCACATCGTTTGCTTATGCGATAGACCACCTTCAAGATCGCGGCAAGTTCTTTATCAATCCGGGCGACGAGGTTTATGCCGGCGAGGTTGTGGGAGAGCATGTACACGAAAACGACCTTGTGGTGAATGTTACCAAAGCCAAGCAGCTTACCAACATGCGTGCGAGCGGCGCCGACGACAAAGCGCGCATTGTTCCCCCGGTAGTTTTCTCGCTTGAGGAAGCTTTGGAATACATCAAGGAAGATGAATATTTGGAGGTTACTCCTAAGAGCATGCGTATGCGCAAAGCGGTGCTCGACCATTTGGCACGTAAGCGCGCAAACAAGTAATCGGTAATACGCATACTGATATAACGAATGCGGAGCAGGGTTCAAGAGAACCTTGCGCCGCATTTTGTTTTGGGCTGTGGCGATGCCGTTTTTTCGAGAAAGAATGCCGTTTTTCTAATGTCCGATATTTTTTGAAAAATGTCGGATATTATTTAAATAATGTCAGACATTATTTTCGCAATAAGCCATAATGTAATTATGGGTAAGTGAAACGTTGTTTTCTTGCGGTTAGTATGCCAATATAAAAGGCACGGAACAAATGCTCCGTGCCTTTTTGTTTTTGTGAAAGCGGGTTCTTATTTCACAGCGTCGTTGAGAGCTGCACCAGCTTTGAACTTAACCACGTTCTTGGCAGCAATCTGGATTTTCTCTTTTGTTGCAGGGTTAACGCCTTCGCGAGCTGCGCGTACGGAAACCTCGAATGTGCCGAAACCAACAAGAGCAACCTTGTCGTTAGCCTTCAATGCGTTTGCAATGGCGTCGAGTGTTGCATCGAGAGCCTTTTTTGCGTCAACTTTGCTGAGAGCTGCGCTCTCGGCGATAGCATTTACCAAATCTGTTTTGTTCATGTCCTTATGTTTTGTGAGTTATTAGTTACATTTCAAGCGTTTTACATTGGCAAATATAAAAATTGTTTATTGAAAATACAAAACAAAACAACTTTTTTTGCCCGAAACCGAAAAAAAAGTGCTAAAAAGCCCAAAAAATACCTATACAAAGCGGTTTTGTAGCCCGTTGTGTGTTGATTATTAAACAGCGAGTACCTAATACAATATATAATGTGCAGATATTTTCATAACTTTGCCGAAAGTTTTCGCAAATCGAAAATATAATGTTCAAGACACCACCAATAACAAAGAATCTGATTATCATAAACGTGATAATCTTCTTGGCAAAATACGTTTTCAGTGCCCGAGGAATAGACCTCGACCAAATTCTGGGGCTTCACTTTTTCATGGCCCACGACTTCCACCTATATCAATTGGTAAGCTATATGTTCATGCACGCCAATATCGAACACATATTCTTCAATATGTTTTCGTTATGGATGTTCGGACGAATAGTGGAGCAAACTTGGGGCTCGAAAAAATACCTCACGTTTTTCATGATATGTGGAATAGGCGCGGGAATTACTCAAGAACTTTGGCAGCTGGGACAATATTATGTTGAAGGTCTGCAAGACTATCAAGTTGTAAATACAGGCGAAGCACTTATCCCGATGGGGGAATATCTTAACATGTGGACAACCATCGGAGCCTCGGGTGCTTGCTACGCTGTGATGCTTGCTTTTGGCATGACCTATCCCAACGAAACTCTTGTGCTATTTCCGATTCCCATACCTCTGAAAGCAAAATATTTTGTAATGGTATGCGTGGCAATCGAATTGTTCTCGTCTTTCTCGACAAACGGCAACGTTGCACATTTTGCCCATCTCGGCGGTATGATATTCGCATGGTTTTTGATAAAACGCCATCGTAGAAACACCGGAGGCTTTGGCGGTTGGGAAGAATACACACCTAAACGCGATAACTTCTTCAAACGAATGCGCGATAAGATGACTGCGGACAAAGAGCCCGACAACGAACGCCGCAAAGACTATGACTATAATTCGCAACGCGAAGACCGGCAGCGCGAAATAGACAGAATTCTCGACAAGATACGCACTTCGGGCTACGCAAGCTTGAGCGAAGAAGAAAAACGTAAACTTTTTGACGCAGGAGATAAGTGATGCTCGGCAAAATTAAGTCTGTGGCAATAATAATTGCCATGGGAATAACCATAACGACCATTATCCTTCTGTGGGCAACGGCTTTTAGCGCCCATCTGTCGCCCGCAAATTTCGGGTGGTATGGTGTGGCTGGGCTTGCATTCCCTGTTTTTGCCGTGATAAACGCTCTGCTGCTCGTTATGTGGCTCGTGTGCAAACCCAAACTCGCCCTCGTCCCTTTTCTCGGCTTTCTTTTTTGCATCAGCGACTTTAGAGCATATTGCCCGGTGAATATCCCGCAAAAACCACCCCGCGGAAGTTTGAAAATAATGTCCTACAACACGCAGAACTTTGACGGCACGGGCAGCGAAGACAATCCCGGAAAAAGACAAATAGTAGCAAGCATCATAAACTCCGACGCCGATGTGGTTTGTATCCAGGAAGGAGATTATTGGGCGGATTGGAAAAAAGTGGAAAGCAGGTTTCGCAGCATTTACAAGTATATGGACGTTTTGGGACAGGACTCCGCGCCCACAACAATGCGGTGCTTCTCAAAACTGCCGATACTCAAAGTAGAACTGATACCTTTTCCCGGAAGTTACAACCGCTCTGTGGCATACTATCTGAAATACTCCACGGGAGATACCATTATAGTGCTGAGCAATCACCTGCAAAGCGACAACCTTACGCCTGCCGAACTCTGCAATTACTCTTCTATCGTGAAAGGAAAAGATGCTGGCAACGTTCATTCGAAAGCAAAATTTATATCTCTGTTCAAAAAACTGTCTCTTGCGGCTGAAATGCGCGCCAAACAGGTTGATAGCATCACAAGTTTCATTACTGCTCATAGCCAAACGCCCATGATTGTTTGCGGAGACTTCAACGACACACCGATATCCTATGCTCGCCGCGAAATAGCCGCAAACCTTACCGACGCTTACGTCTCTACAGGGCTCGGCCCCGGCTTTTCGTACAACAGCAACGGCATGTATGTGAGAATAGATCATATAATGTGTTCGCGTCATTGGAAACCCTACGCAGCAAAGGTATTAGACAACGCAAAAGGTTCCGACCATTACCCAATTACGGCATTCTTCAAGCTAAAAACCAAATAATGTAGCGCTATACTCCTTTAAGTATTAAAAAAAGTGTATATTTGCAAGCCTACTGCCAAAAGGAAAAATAAAAATAATATATAATTAAAATGCAAAACAAAGGATTTATAAAGGTAATTGCAGTGTTGCTAACGCTCATCTGCATCTACTACCTCTCCTTCTCGTTCGTTACCAGCCACTATACAGACAAGGCTGAAAAAATGGGAGAGGTTGCCGGCGCCCAATATCTTGATTCGATTAAGAATGAAAAGGTTTGGCTCGGCGCTTACACGTTCAAGCAATGTCAAGAAATGCAGATCGGTCTCGGTCTCGACCTTAAAGGAGGTATGAACGTGATTTTGGAAGTTTCTGTGCCCGATGTAGTAAAATCGCTTGCCGACAACTCCATCGAACCAAACTTCGTGAAAGCAGTACAACAAGCTTCGCAGGAAGCGCAAAACAGCCAGGACGATTTTATCACCCTTTTCGTGAAAGATTATCAGGCTCTCGCCGGCAAGAATCACCTTGCCGAAGTTTTCGCAACCCAGCAGCTTAAAGGACAAGTTGCTACCAATAGCACCGACTCGCAGATTGAAAAAGTACTCCGCAAAGAAGTTGCTGCCGCAATCGACAACTCTTACAAAGTGCTCCGTACTCGTATTGACCGTTTCGGTGTGGCGCAACCCAATATCCAGACTCTTCAAGGTCAGATGGGACGTATTCTTGTTGAGATGCCTGGTATCAAGGAGCCCGACCGTGTTAGAAAACTTCTTCAGGGAAGTGCGAACCTCGAATTTTGGGAAACTTATGACGGTAGCGTAATCATTCCGTATCTTTCGCAGATTGACGGAAAACTTGCCAGTTCTTCTGCAACCGTAAAAGAAGATACCACAGCCAAAGAGGAAACTAAAGAAGAGGTTAAGGCTGAAGAAACGAAAGATACAGTAGTAAATGCTGCTGCTGCGCTTAAGAAAATCGAAGTAAACAAGGATAAATCAAAAGCTGATGCAAAGGCTGACGCTGATCTCAAGAAACAGCACCCGTTGCTCGCTTCTATTTCGCCCGCTCAGGGTGGTAGAGGCTGCGTTGTGGGATATGTTCTCTCTCGTGATACGGCTGAGGTGATGAAAATGCTTACTTCGGCAGATGCTCAAAAGATTCTTCCGAAAGATCTCAAACTTTGCTGGGGCGTTAAGCCTTCTGAAATAAGCACAAAGCAAGATGTGTTTGAACTATATGCTTTGAAAGTAACCGAACGTAACGGCCGCGCTCCACTCGAAGGCGATGTTATTACTACAGCAAAAGACGACTACGACCAATTCCACCGTCCTTGCGTTAGCATGTCGATGAATACTGACGGCGCACGCCGTTGGGCTGCAATCACAAAGAAGAACAAAGACCACGCAATAGCAATTGTGCTCGATGGTTTTGTTTATAGTGCTCCTAATGTGGAGAATGAAATAAACGGAGGTCAGTCTCAAATCACTGGACACTTTACAGCAGAAGATACCAAAGACCTTGCAAACGTTTTGCAGTCGGGTAAGATGCCTGCTCCTGCCCATATTGTTCAGGAAGATATCGTAGGCCCGTCGCTCGGTCAGGAGTCAATTATTCAAGGTTTCACCGCTTGCGTCATAGCATTTGTACTTCTTATGATTTACATGTGCGTTATCTATGGAATGATTCCTGGTATGGTTGCAAACGTAGCTCTTTTACTAAACTTCTTCTTTACCTTCGGTGTACTCACATCGTTCCAAGCTGCTCTTACAATGTCGGGAATTGCCGGTATGGTGCTCTCTCTCGGTATGGCAGTCGACGCCAACGTGCTTATATATGAGAGAACGAAAGAGGAATTGCGCGCGGGCAAACTTGTAAAGAACGCTTTGTCCGATGGATACAAGCATGCATTCTCGGCAATCTTCGACTCCAACTTAACGTCAATCATCACCGCAATAATTCTGTTCAACTTCGGTACAGGACCTATCCGCGGATTTGCTACAACCCTTATCATCGGTTTGCTCGCATCGTTCTTCACAGCAGTATGGCTCACACGTATTACTTACGAGCACTTCATGAACAAAGACAAGTGGCTTCACCTTACGTTTACCACAAACATTTCGAAGAACATCATGCGCGATCCCCACTACAACATACTTGGTTTCTCCAAGAAGGTGCTCGGTATATGCGCAGCATTTATAGTTGTAGTTCTCATCTCGTTTGCCGTGCGCGGTTTGAGCAAAGGTATTGACTTCACGGGCGGTCGCAACTTTGTAGTTCAGTTTGAACAAAAAGTAACTCCCGAAGAGGTTCGCGACCTTTTGCAGAAAGAAGTTGGCGAAGAGGCTAACGTTTCGGCAATCTCCCTCGGAACAGATGGCAAGACGCTTCGCGTATCTACCAACTATGATATCAACAACAATTCAGCCGATGCAGATGCACAGGTAGAGAAATTCATCTACCAGGCATTGAAGAAAGGCAATCTGCTTGCCGACTATGTAACGCTCGAACGCTTTGTCGACCGCGACAATCGCGCCGGTGGCTCAATCATAAGCTCGCAAAAAGTAGGTCCGTCGGTTGCAAAAGACGTAACATACGGAGCAATCATCAGTGTGATACTCGCTCTTGCAGCAATCTTCCTTTACATCTTGGCTCGTTTCCGCAATGTAGCATACTCGGTAGGTAGTACTATTGCGCTTGCCATAGATACACTCCTTATCATAGGTATGTATTCGCTCTGTTGGGGTTGGGTTCCATTCTCTCTCGAAGTTGACCAAACATTTATCGGAGCTGTGCTTACGGCAATCGGTTACTCCATCAATGACAAGGTGGTAATCTTCGACCGTGTGCGCGAATACTTCCACCTATATCCCAAGCGCGACAACCGCCGTATATACAACGATGCACTCAACAGCACCCTCGGTCGTACCATCAACACCGGTAGCACCACGCTCGTTGTTTTGCTCTGTATCTTCATCTTCGGTGGAGAAAGCATACGCTCCTTCGCGTTCGCAATGATACTCGGTGTGGTATTCGGAACCCTTTCTTCTCTCTACGTTGCCTCACCTATTGCATACCTTGTGATGAAACGCACGCGCCGTTCCACAGCAAATGTAGCTGGTGCCGTAACAGAAGTAGAAGCAAAGGAAGTAAAAGCTTGAACATAACTTTATAATATAATTGTTGAGAAGACCTCGCCGGAGTTCCGCAGAACTTCGGCGAGGTTTGCTTTTATCTTCCACCGCCCCAAGCCCCTCTCCGGCAATCGGTACTCCATTCTCCATAGCACAACGCAGAAATTTTCTGCCATACAACAATCTTTGTTCTCCCTAAAACGCCTTGCGGAGAGTGGAAATAATGCCCCATTTTTGCATTGTCCTATATCGTTGAAATAATAAGGCACCTTTTTTAAATAATGTCCGATATTTTTTAAAAAAGATGCCTTATTATTTTTCTGCTGATTGTCAGACTTTAATAGACACCATACGTTTGATGTGAAAAATCAGAGAATCTCTTGGCTCTACAAGTTGTTAGTTGTATGAGAAATTGAGTTTGTTTATCGCCATACCGGATTGAATGAGCCAATGCGTAGGATTATCGCAGAACTTTCTATGAAAAAGATATCTGGTTGCGACAACGAGGAAACTATGTTGTATTTACATAAGTACAATCCAGATTATCCTCGTTTGGTAAACGTTGTTTTAGGGGAATGATGAGTTATTGCTTTCCCTAAAACGCTTTGCGGGGAATGGGGAAAATACATTGTTTTTACGATATGCGATATCGTGAAAATTCCAAGGCATCTAATTTAAATTCCAGGACTTGGAATTTAGATTAGGTCGGACCTCGGAATCACGATGCTTAATGCTGTATTAATGAGACGAAAGAATGAAGATGCTATGGGGCAAAATTTTCGGAAACGGGCAATAATTACTAACTTTGCACAGTATATGTAATATTAAGTATTTGGGATTTGGTATCTGTAGAAGGACTTAAGGTAGAATTTGGCGCAAAGCCGCTGTTTAGCGATGTAACTTTTGTGATTGGCGAGAAGGAGCGTGTGGCGCTTGTGGGTAAGAATGGCGCGGGAAAATCCACGTTGCTCAAAATTCTTGCCGGCTTGCAGCAACCTACTGCGGGAACGGTGGGCGTAACCCACGATTCGCTCATAGGATATTTGCCGCAGGTGATGAAGTTGAGCGATTCGTGCACTGTGATGGAGGAGACCGAAAAGGCGTTTGCTGACATTGCTGCGCTGAAAAACAAGATTGCGAAACTCAACAACCAACTTGCCGAACGCACCGACTATGAGAGCGAGGACTATATGGCGTTGGTGGAGAAATTTTCGCACTATAGTGAGCGCTACGACATGATGGGCGGCGACAATTACCATGCTGTTACCGAACGTACTCTGACAGGATTGGGATTTGAACGCTCGGATTTCAACCGTCCTACGAGTGAGTTTTCGGGAGGTTGGAGAATGCGCATCGAACTTGCCAAGATACTTTTGCGACAACCCGACGTGTTGCTCCTTGATGAGCCTACAAACCATTTGGATATCGAGAGCATTCAATGGCTTGAGAATTTTTTGAAGCAAGCAAAGTGTTCTGTGCTACTTGTTAGCCACGACCGCGCGTTTCTAAACAATGTTACCACGCGCACAATGGAAATCTCGGTGGGCAGAATTGTTGATTATCGCGTGGGATATGACGAGTTTGTGAAACTTCGCGCAGAACGTCGCGAACAACAGCTACGTGCTTACGAAAATCAGCAGAAAGAGATTGCCGATATCAAGGATTTTATCGAGCGATTCAGATACAAGCCCACCAAAGCCGTACAGGTGCAGAGCCGCATTAAACAACTGGAGAAAATTGTGCCGATAGAGGTTGACGAAGTAGACAATTCATCGCTACGACTCAAGTTCCCGCCTTGTCAACGAAGCGGCGATTTTCCACTTATATGCAAGGGCGTGAGCAAAAGATACGGCGACCATTTGATATTCTCGGATGTTGACTTGTCGATACGCCGTGGCGAAAAAGTGGCATTTGTTGGAAAAAACGGAGAAGGCAAGTCTACGCTTGTGAAATGCATCATGAATCAAATTCCGTTTGACGGAGAATTGAAAGTGGGGCACAATGTAGAGATAGGATACTATGCCCAGAACCAGGCACAGCTTCTCGACGACAATATAACGGTTTTCGACACGATTGATCGCGCTGCGCGCGGAGAGATACGCCTAAAAATCAACGATATTCTCGGTGCATTTATGTTTGGAGGCGAAGCAAGCGAAAAATATGTCAAGTTTCTTTCGGGCGGTGAGCGCAGTCGTTTGGCTATGATACGCCTTTTGCTCGATCCTGTCAATTTGTTAATACTCGACGAGCCTACCAATCACCTCGACATGCAGACCAAAGACGTGCTTAAAGAGGCTATCCTCGCATTCGACGGCACCGCGATAATCGTATCCCACGACCGCGATTTCCTAAACGGGCTTGTGTCGAAAGTATATGAGTTTGGAGGAGGAAAAGTAAGGGAACATATCGGTGGCATATACGACTTCCTTGCAAAGAAAAACATTGCTTCGCTCGGAGAATTGCAGAAAATAAGCACGGTGTCTCAAAACGTACCAATCAAAAAGGACACCCAGAGCGAAGGACGCCTTGCCTACGAACAGCAAAAGGAGATGGCAAAACGCAGACGCAAGCTTGAACGCGCAGCAGAGGATGCCGAGAAAGAAGTGTCGCAGATTGAAGCGGCAGTAAAGCTTCTCGAAGACCAGATGAGCGCAGATGGTGGGGCACAAGATGCTTCATTGTTCAGCAAACATGCGTCGCTATCGAAACAACTCGAAAAGGCAATGGAAGAATGGGAGACCGCAGAGAGCGCACTCGAGGAATTCAATGCTAAACAATAGGAGAAAAATGAATACTCAACATCAAAATAAAAATAATATGAACCTTAAAACGATTATTTCAGTATTTGCTGTGGCAGGACTCGCAGTGTCTTGCGGTAATGCGCCTCAGAGTGGCGGCATTAACAAAGCAAACATGAACACAAACGTACGTCCGGGCGATGATTTCTTTGAATACGCCTGCGGAGGTTGGATGAAAAGCCACCCGCTCCCCGGAGATTATTCGCGCTATGGCACATTCGAACAACTAAATGAGAACAACGACAAACAAGTGCGCACTCTTATCGAAGACATAGCCGGCAAAAAGCAGGAAGAAGGCTCTATCGGTCAGAAGATAGGCGATCTTTACAATTTGGCAATGGACTCCGTGCGCAAAAACACAGAGGGTGTGAAGCCGATATCCAAGTATCTCGACATTGTAAAGGACATCAAAACGTTCAAAGACATTATTGCTGTAGATGCAAAGCTTGAATGTATTGGCATGGGCGGTTATTTCAGTACGGGAGTTGATGCCGATCCAAAAGACAGCAAGAATAATCTTGTTCAGATTGGTCAGGGCGGACTTACTCTCGGAGAAAAAGAATATTATCTTGACAACGACGAAGCTACCGTGAAGATTCGCACGGAATATATCAATTATATTATTAAGGTGTTCGAACTTTGCGGCAACGACAATGCTACTGCTAAGACCAAGGCCCAATATGTGATGGACGTTGAGAGCGCTTTGGCAAAAGTTTCGCGTTCGGCTGCCGATCTTCGCGATCCTGAGGCAAACTATCACAAGATGACTTTTGCCGAGTTGCAGAAAGATTATCCCACTATCGACTGGAAAACTTATTACACCACTTGCGGTTTCCCCGAATTCAAGGATTTAAGCGTTGGACAGCCTGAATTTATTCACGGTCTCGAAGATGCTTTGAAGGCTATCCCTGTTGAGGCACACAAGGCTTATCTTGAATTCCGTGTCATTGATTTTGCTGCAAACTATACCAATGATGAGATGCGCAAGGCCAGCTTTGATTTCTACGGCAAGGTATTGTCGGGTAGAAAAGAAGAGAAACCGTCGTGGAAACGTGCCGTTGCGCTTGTACAAGGTGTGCTTGGCGAGGGCGTAGGTAAGATGTATGTTGAAAAATACTTCCCCGAGAGTTCAAAAGAGCGCATGGTGAAACTTGTGAAAAACCTTCAGACGGCTCTTGGTGAGCGTATAGAAGCGCAGACATGGATGAGCGCGGAAACAAAAAAGAAGGCGCTCGAAAAATTGTCTACTTTCTATGTAAAGATTGGCTATCCTGATAAATGGCAAGACTATTCAAAACTTACCATCGACCCTAAACAATCGCTTTTGGACAATGTTACTGCTGCTTGCAAGTACTCTAACGAATACGAGATAGAGCGCACGGTGAACAAGAAGGTAGATCGCACAAAATGGTATATGAATCCGCAAACCGTTAATGCGTATTACAATCCTTCTACAAACGAGATTTGTTTCCCGGCAGGCATCTTGCAGCCGCCATTCTTTGATGCAAATGCCGATGATGCGTTCAATTATGGTGCGATTGGCGTTGTGATTGGACACGAGATGACTCACGGATTCGACGATCAGGGTCGTCAGTTCGACAAGGACGGTAACTTGAAAGACTGGTGGACCAAAGAGGACGGCGAAAACTTCAAGAAGCGTGCACAGGTTATGAGCGATTTCTTCAGCAATATATATGTGCTCAAAGATTTGAAGGGTAACGGCGCGCTTACGCTTGGCGAAAATCTTGCCGACCACGGCGGTTTGATGGTAGCATACCAGGCTTTGCAAAACTCAATGAAGGAAAATCCGCTCGATAGCATCGACGGCTTCACACCAGAGCAACGTTTCTTTATAGCATACGCCAATGTGTGGGCAGCAAACATTAGCGACGAGGAAATTCGCCGCCGCACAAAGAGCGACCCGCATGCTTTGGGACGTTGGAGAGTAAACGGCGCGCTGCCTCATATAGATATGTGGTACAAGGCCTTTAATATTACGGATAAAGACAAACTGTTTGTGCCCAAAGACAAGAGAGTTACCATTTGGTAAGCCTCCTTGCTTAACATAATACTCACACCCCGCGCGGCATAATGTTTTCCGTGCGGGGTGTGTTGCGTTTTGAGCATAGGGCGTGAGAGGTGGTTTTGCCGCTTAGGCTTATCGCAAAAACAATATCGGACCTTTTTTAAAAAAGGTCCGATATTATTTAAATAATGTCAGACATTATTTTTACGATATCCTATATTGTTTTTTGCGTGTTTGAAGTGGGGTAAAATATAAGCCACATTGCAATGGCAATGTGGCTTGTTAAATTCAGCATTTGGCGAGTGGAATTTACCGCCAAGCCTTGTTCTTTATTGGAAAAGACTTGTGGTTTTGTGCTACTTTGATATCGGAGTTGTGGCTTGCCTGAGCCATTCGCGCACCGACGCTTCTTTGATGAGCGGCATGAGGCGTTGTCTTACCAGTGCGTGGTATTCGTTGAGCCATGCCACTTCTGTTTCGTCGAGCAATTCAAGGTCGATGGGCGTTGTATCGATTGGACAAAGCGTGAGAGGCTCGAATTTCAGGAATTTGCCGAACTGCGACTCCCCGGCAGGCACAATGAGCAGAGTGTTCTCGGTGCGCACTCCAAATTTTCCCTCAAGATAAAGCCCAGGTTCGTCGGTAACCGTCATTCCTGCATGAAGAGGCGCCGGCATATAGTTCATGCGAATTTGATGAGGACCTTCGTGAACGTTGAGATATGCTCCTACTCCGTGTCCTGTGCCGTGTCCGAAATTCATTAAGCGCTGCCACATGGCGTAACGTGCCGTGCAGTCTATCTGAGTTCCGCTTGCACCGTCGGGAAATACGCACCTCGACAAGGCGATGTGCCCTTTGAGCACAAGCGTATATACTTCTTTTTCCTCCTCTGTTGGGACTCCGAGCGATATTGTGCGCGTAATGTCGGTTGTTCCGTCGGTATATTGTGCGCCCGAGTCTATCAAAATCATTCCGTGCGGCTCAAGTTTTACGTCAGATGCCTCGTCGGCTTCGTAATGCACTATCGCGCCGTGGGCACCATAGGCTGCAATGGTGGCAAAACTCAGTCCGCGATAAAGACTTTGCTCTGCGCGAAAAGATGTAAGCAGTCTGTCTACCCCCATCTCGGTTATGCCTTTCTCAACTTCGCTTTGCAGCCGGCTAAGAAACTTTACCATTGCCACGCCGTCGCGAAGCATTGCGCTATGGAAGCCCGCAATTTCGGCATCGTTCTTTATAGCCTTGAAACTCTCGGCAGGCGAGGGCGCAATCACGCATTTTCCTTTGCCGTAGAGCGAACAGAGGGCAGAATTGGTCTTGTTTGAAAGCAACGTGCAACGGGCATCGAGCGCCGCAATCCCCTTGCATACGTCTTCGTAAGGCAACACGTCCACACCTTCGGCTGCAAGATATTCGCCAACTGCGGCAGAAACCTTGTCGGTGTCCGTAAAAAGCGTGCAATGTCCTTGGGCAAGCAAAAGATATGAAACAAACACCGGATTGCATTCCACATCGGAGCCGCGAAGATTGAGCGTCCACGCAATTTCATCGAGAGCCGTGAGCAGAAGTGCGTCGCAGCCTTTGCCGTGTGCCTCGGCAAGCAGACGCGAAACCTTGCTGCGGCAACTCTCACCCGCATATTCCAGCGGTTGTACCTCGATTGCATTCTTGGGTATGGCAGGGCGCGAATTCCAAAGCGCATCAAACGGATCGTTGCCCGCCTTGATTGTGATATGCCGGGCTGCAAGCGCACTGTGAAGCCCATCGAGCGCAGCAGGAGTGAAAACATTTCCGTCAACTCCCACCACACCGTTTTTTGGAAGCACCTCGGCAAGCCATTCTCCTATCGTAGGCGTGTCGGCAAGCCCATCTTTCATTAATATATAAGGCGTTGACGCCAATTGCTGCGCTGCCGCAATAAAATAACGGGAATCTGTCCATAGCGCAGCCCTTTCGGTTGTAACCACAGCCGTGCCTGCCGACCCCGAGAAGCCGGATACCCATTCGCGTGTCTGCCAATGAGCCGGAGTATATTCGCTCATGTGAGGATCACAAGTGGGAATTATAAAAGCATCAAGCCCTTCTTTTTTCATATAGTCGCGTAGCTTTTCTACGCGCCGGTTTATCGTTTCGTTCTGTTCCATTGTTCTGACGTTTTAAACTGACGCTAATTTACGCTTTTTTATCCTGCTCACAATCTGGAATGACACTAATAGTTGCATGTTGGAATACAAAACTTCGCCATACTGTTAAAATTGTACGACAATGGAGGAAAATTATAGAAAAACTTGCTATTTTTGTAATGTAATAACGTGGAACATGCCAACAACAGACGAAAGTTCAAAGGTAATAAGTATAAAAAGAGTGCTTGAAGCAAAAATGGGAAGCAAAGCCCGTTTTGTGCCGAAATGTATCGTTGATTGGTTTCGCAAAATAGTACATGAGGACGAGATAAACGACTATCTCAACGAAAGCGCGGGAGTTACGGGCATTAAATGGCTCGATTCAACGCGCACATACCTTGACATGCGCATCAAAATAGAGGGCGAGGAAAATTTTCCGCCCGCCGAAAACGGTCCATATACCTTTGTTTGCAATCATCCCTTGGGAGGTCCCGACGGAATAGGCATTGGTGCTGTGCTTGGAGACCATTATGGCGAAAAGCTCAAGTATCTTGTGAATGATATACTGCTTTACCTTCCCGGATTAAAGCCTTTGTGTATTCCGATAAACAAGACCGGCGGACAAAGTCGCAATCTCCCGCGATTGGTAAAGGAAGTTTTTGAAAGCGAAAACAATATCTTGATGTTTCCTGCCGGACTTTGCTCGCGTCGGCACGGAGGAGTAATTCACGATTTGCCGTGGAAGAAAACTTTCATAGTAAGAAGCGTGGCAACGCAGCGCGATGTTGTGCCGATGCACTTTAGCGGAAGAAATTCTAATCGCTTTTACCGCATCGCGAGACTTTGTGAAATTCTTCATTCGCCTATTAATTTCGCCATGTTGTTTCTTGCCGATGAAACTTATCGCAATCGTCATAAGGATTTCACGCTTAAGATTGGGAAACCGATACCTTGGCAAACTTTCGACAATTCAAAATCTCCTGCTGAATGGGCGGCTTATGTAGAAAGTATCTGCTACAACCTCTGAGAAAAGGGGGCTTTTTTAATTACGAATATCACCGATAAATGGAAGAAAAAATAATTGATCCGGTTGCCAAAGAACTTTTGCTCCAAGAGCTTACTCCGGAACGCTGTCTGCGTCATACTAATAAGCGCGCCAATGAAATTTATGTTGTAACCTATCAGAATGCTCCTAATGTGGTGCGTGAGATTGGACGTTTGCGTGAAATTGCATTTCGTGCTGCGGGAGGAGGTACAGGAAAAGCCTGCGACCTTGACGAATTCGATACAATGGAAGTTCCATATCGTCAGTTGATTGTTTGGAATCCTGAAACGCAAGAAATTTTGGGCGGATATCGTTATCTTCCGGGTTCCTTGTTTAAACTTGACGAGAAAGGTCAGCCTATTCTTGCCACGAGTCATATGTTTCATTTCTCAGATAAATTTATTAAGGACTATATGCCTTATACCGTAGAACTGGGACGCTCTTTTGTGGCTGTGGAGTATCAGAGCACACGTCCGGGCTCGCGCGGATTGTTTACGCTCGACAATCTTTGGGACGGGCTTGGTGCGCTAACGTTTCTTGTTGAGGGAATGAAATATTTCTTTGGTAAGATGACTATGTACCCTTCGTTTGACCGCAAGGGTCGTGATATGATTCTCTATTTCCTACAAAAATATTTCGGCGACAAGGATAATCTCGTTACGGTGATGAATCCTATTAAGCTTGAAACCGATCGCGATTTTCTTGCGGGGCTTTTCCAGGGTTCAAACTTCAAGGAAGATTACAAGGTGCTCAATACCGAGGTGAGGAAGTTGGGTTTCAATATCCCACCGCTTGTTAATGCTTACATGGGGTTGAGTCCCACGATGCGCATGTTTGGCACTGCGATAAACGATACATTTGGCAATGTGGAGGAGACGGGTATTCTGATAGATGTGGACGAAATTTTTGAAGAAAAACGTCTGCGTCATATCAATACTTTCGTTCAGAAAAATCCTGATTCACTTTCGATTTTGCGCGATGTTTTGAAGGCGCCGGGCAATAAGCGTAATTAGAAAAACAATAACCGATATTTTTTAAAAAAGGTCGGATATTATTTAAAAAATATCGGTTATTGTTTTTACGATAAAGCATATATGATTTTCGACAATTCCCAGGTGCGTCGCCGCGACCGACTTATGGACGAGACAGAGGCTTTGCAATTGCTTAGCAATGCGGAGTATGGCGTGTTGTCGCTATGTGGTGCCGACGGCAAACCGTATGGCATTCCCGTAAACCATGTATGGGACGGAAAATCTTCGATATATGTTCATTGTGCTCCCGAGGGCAGAAAACTCAAAGCCATTGAGGAAAATCCAAGAGTGAGTTTCTGCGTTGTGGGACGCGTTAAATTGCAGCCACAAAAGTTTACCACCGAATACGAGAGCATCGTGGCTGAAGGCATTGCTCATATCGATTTGCCCGAAGAGGAGAGAATGCACGCGCTGCGCCTTCTCATCTCAAAATTGTCCCCGGAATTTCAGGAAATAGGCGAGAAATATGCCCGCGCATCGTTTGCCCGCACGGCGATAATACGCATTGATATCGCAACATTGAGCGGCAAACGCAAAAAGATGGGTTGAGCCCTGCGCAAGTCTGCAATCTTTATTATGTTATACGAAATGCAGACTATCACAACGCTTTCTTTGTGGTCTGTAAAAAATATCGCAATTGCGATGCGCCTTGTTATGGGCAATCTTGAAAAGATTAGTTATATTTGCAATATAGATAATCTGAAACTTGTCAAATTTTAATATGATGAAAAGAATTTCCGCAGTTTTTGTATTGCTGATCTTTGCCCTCTCTGCAAGTTTTGCTCAAACCCAAAGCTTTGTAGTGGACCTGTGGCCCGATGGTCTGCCAAATACAAACGGTGTTGATCTTACCAAACCCTACAACGACGCCGAACAAAACTATAAGCCGCAAATCACAGTGTATCTCCCCGAAAAGTCAAAGGCTACCGGGCAGGCAGTGCTCTGTATTCCTGGTGGCGGATACGGCGTGGTTTGTTATGATACCGAAGGACATAATTGGGCGCCCTATTTCGTTGAACACGGAATAGCAGTAGCCGTGCTCAAATACCGTTTGCCCTATCAGATGTCGGCAGTTCCGGGAAGCGATGCAATGGAAGCAATGAGAATATTGCGCAAAAATGCACAGAAATGGGGCTTTTCGCCCGACAAAATAGGCGTTATGGGACACAGTGCGGGAGGACATCTCTGCGCAACCGTTGCCACACATGCCACAGGCGATGCACGTCCGAATTTTCAAATTCTAATGTATCCGGTAATCACTATGGACAAGAGTTATACCCACATGGGAACACACGATAACCTTATCGGAAAAAATCCCTCGGCAGAACTTGAAAACTACTATAGTCTTGAAAAGCAAGTGAAGCCAGGTCAGTCGCCCGCCATCATTTTTGTTACAGACGATGACCGTATTGTGCCGGTTGAAAACAGTATTCAATATTATCTTGCGCTCCACAAGGCAGGCATTCCCGCATCTCTTCACGTTTATCGCTCAGGTGATCACGGTTTCAGCTGCCATGAAAATTTCAAATGGCATGATGGCGAGATGCTCGACCTTTTTAAGTGGCTTGACGACCTCAACAAGAATCAATAAAACAGTTATATATCATGAAGAAAGTATTAGGGACATTGCTCCTACTGGTGTTGGGAACGTTTTCAACGTTTGCCCAAAAAACATTTACAGTTGACGTTTGGCCGCAAGGGCTTCCAAATACAAACGGAAGGGATCTCGTGGAGCCTTATGACGTTTCTACGCGAAATTTCAAGCCACAAATGTATGCCTTTTTACCTGCTGCGGATAAAGCCACGGGTCGTGCGGTGGTTTGTTTGCCCGGCGGAAGTTACTATAATTTGTCAGTAGACAGCGAAGGTAAGGATTGGGCCAAATTTTTCAACGATCGCGGTATAGCATTGTTTGTTCTCACCTATCGTTTGCCCAACGGATTTACCCAAGTGCCCGAGAGCGATGCGTTTGAAGCTATTCGCATTTTGCGCCGAAACGCTAAGGAATGGAATCTTGACGTAAACAAAGTGGGCATTATGGGACATAGCGCAGGCGGACACCTTTGTTCTACGGTTGCTACCCATTCCACTGGCGACGCTTGCCCGAATTTCCAGATTCTTATGTATCCTGTGATTTCTATGGACCCGGCTATTACCCATGCGTTCTCGCGTGAGAATTTAATAGGCAAGAATCCTACGCCCGAGGTTAGCGATGCTTATAGCAATGAACTGCAAGTGAAGCCCGGACAAGCACCGGCGATAATATTCCTAAGCAATGACGACGGCGCTGTGCCGCCCGAAAATTCCGTGCGCTACTATCTTGCGCTCAAAAAAGCCGGAGTAAGTGCTTCGATGCACATTTTCCCGTCGGGAGGACACGGTTATGGAGCAAAAACAAGCTTTAAGTATCACAAACTTATGTGTGATGAACTTTCAGAATGGCTTGAACAACTGAAATAATCTGTTGAGAGAAAATATACACGGGCAGTGGGCTGTTGAAGCTTGCTGCCCGTTTTTTTTATTAAACCACTTGCGCCATACAATGGGCGTGAAAAAATCCCCGAAACCGGGAAAGACAAAAAAACAAACCCCTCTGCGGTGAAGCAGAGGGGAATTGCACGTCAGTATGCTTGTTTGTAAACCAAACTCATTTGGTGCGCCCAATGTCTTTAAGCAATTGGGCAATAGCTTTGTCGGGATCTTTTGTGTCGTTGAGCAATGTAACAAAGCGACTGCCTATTATCACACCGGCAGCATGCGCCGAAGCAGCTTTGTAGGTGGCTTCGTTTGAGATGCCAAAGCCTATCATGCGTGGACGGCGAAGATTCATTGCATCGATGCGTGCGAAATATTCTTGTTTTTTCGCGTCGAATTCTTTCTGTGCTCCGGTTGTTGAAGCCGATGATACCATATAGATAAAACCATTTTCGCTGTCGTTGTCGATTTTGCGTATTCTCTCCTCCTCGGTCTCGGGAGTAATCAGCATAATCATGTCGAGATTGTGGGCTTGTGCGGTTTCGCGGTAGTTTTCCTCGTATTCGCGGAAAGGCAAATCGGGTATTATCAATCCGTCAACCCCAACTTCGTTGCATTTTTTGCAGAAAGCGTCGAAACCATATTGCATTATGGGATTGATATACCCCATGATGATGAGCGGAATCTTGACATCTTTACGAATATCCGCGAGCTGTTCAAAAAGTTTTCTGACACTCATGCCCCCTTTCAAGGCTCTGGTTGACGCAGATTGTATCACAGGACCATCGGCAAGGGGATCGCTGAAAGGAAGTCCTATCTCGATGAGGTCAACTCCGTTTTTCTCTAACGAACGTATCACATCGGCTGTGCACGAAGGCGTGGGGTCGCCCGCACAAAAGTATATCGACAAAATGTCTTTTGATTTGGTTTGGAATAAATTGTCTATTCGGTTCATAATTATTGTTGTTGCGGGACAAAGCCCTTGATTTTTTTGATGAATGTAGTTAATGCCGCCGCATCTTTCAATGCCGGCGAAATTTCAAACCCGCTGTTGAGGTCTATTCCGGCAAACTGCGGGTGAGAGAATGAGAGAATGTCGCTAAGATGTTCGGCACGGATACCGCCACTAAGCAAAAAAGGCACACTGCCACGGTATTCGCTCAAAATATCCCAGGCAAAACGCCGCCCCGAACCGCCATATGCCGCCGTCTTTGCGTCGAAAATCATAAGGTCGGCCATGTTGTAGTTGCCGGCTTTTGCAATGTCGTCGGCGTTTCCCACTCCTATTGCGCGTATAATTCTTAGTCCGCGGGTTTTGAGCGCACTGCAAAATTCTGGTGTCTCATTTCCGTGAAGCTGAATATAGTCGAGGGAAAAACGTTCTGCCTTTTCAAGAATTTCGTCTTGGGTGGAATTTACAAAAACTCCCACACGCTTTTGCCGCTGCGGCAGATATGACGGACACGAAGCTACATAGCGCGACGATTTTGGGTAGAAAATAAAACCCATAAGGTCGGCGTTGGTCTGCTCTACGGCGCGAATGTTTTCGGGGTCGCGCATGCCGCACACTTTAACGATCATGCTCCTGCGGTTATCAGTTTGTCGATATCTTCGTTCAACTTTTTAAGATTTTGTGGCGGATTGTCGCCGCTCATAAACAGTTCTCCAATCAAGAAACCGCGATATCCGAGCATTTGCAAGCGCACCACGTCGGCAGCACAATGTATTCCGCTCTCCGAAATACGCGTCATTTGTGGCATAAGCGGTGCAAGATATTCCGAAGCCGCAATGTCGGTGTGAAATGTGCCGAGGTGTCGGTTGTTTACGCCTATCACGTCGATATCATCTCCGATATAGGAAAGTTCATTCTCGTTGTGAACTTCGAGAAGAGTCTCCAAACCCAACTCGTGAGCAATGCGTGCTAATTTACGACACTCTGTATCGCTAATAGCAGCCGCTATAAGCAACACGGCATCGGCTCCAAATGCTTTTGCCTGGTGAAGTTGGTATTCGTCAACCGTGAAATCTTTGCGCAGAATGGGAAGTTTTACGATGCTTCGTACACTTGCAACATCTTTGAGCGTACCTCCGAAATATTTTTCATCGGTGAGCACCGACATTGCTGCCGCACCGTTTTTCTCATATCCGGGAGCAACATCTTCAGGATTGGCATCGCGATGAATCCAACCTTTCGACGGCGAACGACGCTTGAATTCTGCGATAATTCCGTTGGGAGTGTTCTCTATTGAACTGCGAAAAGACACATGCTCGTGCTCTATGGCGGAATTGTAAAGGTCGTCAATGCTCACACGCTGCTTAAGACTGGCGATTTCTACCCGTTTGTCGGCGATAATGTCTCTAAGTATATCTTTCACGGGGATTGTTTAGCTGTTTATTTCAACGAATTTTTTGAAAGCACTCAATGCCTTTCCGCTTTCGAGCGACTCTTTTGCCATTTCAAGGCATTCGCTGATAGGCTTGCCGTTTATTGTTTGAATGGCAAAGGCTGAGTTTGCAAGCACAGCGTTTTTCTGTGGCAGAGTAGCGCAGTTTTCGAGCACAGAGTCGAATATCTTTCTTGCATCGTCCACGTTGTTTCCGCCCGAAAGGCTTGATTCGGGAGATTTGTCAAATCCCAAATCGGCAGGAGTGTGGATAGTTTCGTAGTTGTTTGTCATTACTTTGAAATCTGACGTTAAAGAAATTTCGTCATAGCCGTCCATGCTCGTAACAATGGCAAACTTCATTCCGATGCGCGTTAGTGTGTTGTAGTATAGGCGCATCTGCGAAAGATTAGCCACTCCCAAAAGTTGGTGCTGAGGTTTAGTGGGATTGATAAGCGGTCCGAGTAAATTGAAAACAGTTGGAATTTGCAAAGCCTTTCTTACCGGAGCAACATTTTTCATTGCTGGGTGGAAAAGTTGCGCATGCAGATAAGCCACTCCCGACTCTTCGATGGATTTTGCGAGTAATGCTTGGTCGGAAGAGAAGTTCACGCCGTGTTCTTTAATCACATTGCTTGCACCACTCACCGATGTAGCCCCAAAGTTTCCATGTTTGGCAACATGAAATCCGGCACCGGCAACCACAAAGCAGGAACAGGTTGAAATATTGAAGGTGTTTTTGCCGTCTCCGCCCGTTCCCACGATATCAATAGGGTCGTAAGCCGAAAGATCTACGGCAACTCGCGTTTGTAAAAGCCCCTCGCGGAAACCGAGAAGCTCGTCGACGGTAACTCCACGCTGGCTAATCATCGCCAAAAGGGCTCCGAGTTGAATGGGATCAACTTTGCCGTCTTTTATATCGATAAGAATTTGGCATGCTTCCGATTTCGTAAGCGTACCACCGTTTTGTATTTTGATAAGAGTCTCTTTCATCTCTGTTTTACTTAATGGTTTTACTAATGTTTCAGGAAATTTCCGATTATTGTCAGTCCGTCGGGGGTCAATACCGATTCTGGGTGAAACTGTATGCCGTGTACATCGAAAGTTTTATGACGTAGAGCCATAATGTAGCCCTCTTTGCTGCGCGCCGTTACTTCAAGAGTTTCCGGGAAGCCTTCGTTTCCTACTACCCACGAGTGGTAGCGTCCCGCTTTTATCACCTTGGGAAGATTTGAAAAGATATAGTCGTCGGCAACTATATCAACGGGTGTTTGTACTCCGTGGTAAACTTCGGAAAGGTTGATAAGCGTGCCGCCAAATACTTCGCCGATTGCCTGTTCTCCCAAGCAAACGCCAAGAATAGGCTTCTTGCCGGAATATTGTCTCACAACCTCGGTTAGAAGTCCGGCTTCGCTTGGAATTCCCGGACCTGGAGATAGAATGAGTTTGTCGAATTTCTCGAGTTCTCCTATTTCGAATTTATCATTTCTCAACACGGTAACCTCTGCTCCCAATGCTTTCACCGCGTGGCTTAAATTATAGGTAAACGAGTCGTAGTTGTCTATTATACAAATGTTCATGATTCGAATTGGTTTAGAATTTATCGGTATCATCTGTGGCAGCGATTATCGCAGCTTTGAGTGCGCCGAGTTTATTGTTTACTTCCTGTAGCTCTTGTTCCACATCGCTTTTCGCAACTATGCCGCCGCCTGCCTGAAACCAAAGAGTGTTGTTGCGGCTTACGAATGTGCGTATGGTGATAGCCTGGTTTAGATTGCCGTTAAAGCCTATGAATCCTATGCAGCCGCCGTAAGCACCGCGGTTGTGCGGCTCGTATTGGCTGATAATCTGCATGGCTCTCACTTTGGGCGCTCCGCTTAATGTTCCGGCAGGAAATGTGTCCATGAAAGCCTTTATGGTATTGGCGTTGTTGTTTAGTTTTCCCGAAACACGGCTTACAAGATGTATCACATGGCTATAGTATTGCGGTTCGCGAAAGAATTCCACGTTTACATTGTGGCAGTTGCGGCTTAGGTCGTTTCGTGCCAAATCCACAAGCATCACATGTTCGGCGTTTTCCTTTGGATTGTTGAGCAGAGCCTCTGTAAGCGCGTCGTCAGTCTTTTTGTCGCCCGTGCGTCGCGTTGTGCCGGCAATTGGGTCTATATATGCTGTGTTTCCTTCCACACGGTAGTGGGTTTCGGGCGAAGATCCGAAGATTCTGAACGCTCCGAAATCAAAATAAAACAGATATGGCGAAGGATTGATGCGCCGCAGAGCACGATAAAGATTGAAGTCGTCGCCCTCGTAATGCTGTTCGAAGCGACGCGATATCACTACTTGAAAAACATCTCCGCGCAGACAGTGCTTTATTCCCTTGCGAATGTTTTCACGATGCTCGTCATCGGTGAGAGGACTTGTTGTTTCGCCCACAGAACGGAAAGGATATACGCGCATCTTGTCTCCGTTTATTGCTTCTACTATTTGTTTTGTTTCGTCTTTGCCGTTTCCGTTGAGCGAAACGATTTCCATTTCGTGGCGGAAGCCTTTGAATACGATGATGTACCTATATAATATATATAAAAGGTCGGGGGCGTCGTTCATCGAAGCCGTGCTGTCTTTTATATTTATGTTTTCGGTGTATCTCACTACGTTGAACGATGTAAATCCATAGAGCCCGCAATAATTGGAGTCTTCGCCGGTGATTTCAAACCGCTTCAAGAATGCCGATATTGCGTCTTCAATGCGATTGTCTGTGTCGTTGAGTTTCGTAGTGTCTTCGCTGCCGTCGGGATATACGGCGGTAGCGTAGCCATGGTTTACAGAAATTTTTGCGATAGGGTCGAGGGCTATAAACGAACGCCCGTTTTCTCCGCCGTGATAGTCGGAACTTTCCATGAGTGCGCTTTGCGGAAATATATCGCGCACTTTCAGATATGTGGTAACGGGTGTATGAATGTCGCCGGGCAATACTTTTACCGTAGTGGTGTATTTGAATGTGTTCATAGCCTTAGTCCTTAAAATATTTCATGTATGTTTCCATATCCTTGTCGCCTCGTCCCGAAACGGTGAGCACCACCAAATCATCTTTCTTGAAGTTGATTTTTTCGAGAGCTGCAAGGGCGTGGGCTGATTCGAGTGCGGGAATGATGCCTTCGATTTTTGTGAGAAGTTGTGCGGCTTTCAATGCTTCGTCATCGTTTATCGGCACTACGGTAGCCCTATGTTCACGCGCAAGATTGGCGTGCATTGGTCCCACTCCAGGATAGTCCAAACCTGCCGACACACTGTAGGGCTCCGTTATCTGACCATCTTCGTTTTGTATCACGAGGGAATATGAACCATGGAGCACACCGGGGCGACCAAGTGCTATTGTGGCGGCGGAGTAGGGGGTATCAACGCCTTTTCCTCCGGCTTCGGCAAGAATAATCTTCACGTCAACGTCGTCGAGATAGTGATAAATTGTACCGGCTGCGTTGCTACCGCCTCCCACACAAGCAATGAGATAATCGGGATTGCTTTTGCCGGTGTGTTGTTGCAATTGGTATTTTATCTCTGCGCTTATTACCGACTGCAAACGCGCCACCATGTCGGGATAAGGGTGAGGGCCTACGGTAGAACCGATAACGTAGTGCGTATCTTCGGGGTGGCAACACCAATCGCGTATGGCTTCGTTGGTAGCGTCCTTCAAAGTTTTGTTGCCCGAGGTTACAGGCACCACAGTTGCCCCGAGCATTTTCATTTTCTCTACATTGAGGTGCTGACGTTCCACATCGGTGGCTCCCATGTAGACTGTGCACGGAAGATTTCGGAGTGCGCACACCGTAGCTGTGGCAACGCCGTGTTGTCCTGCACCGGTTTCTGCCACAATTCGCTTTTTGCCCAATTTCTCAGCGAGCAACACTTGTCCCAATGCGTTGTTTATCTTGTGCGCTCCCGTGTGGTTGAGGTCTTCGCGCTTAAGATATATGGTGCAGCCGTAGTGTTGGCTCAGACGATTGGCAAGATAGAGGGGTGAAGGGCGGCCGGCGTAATCACGCAGGAGTCCCATGAATTCTTTTTTGAAATCTTCGCTCTCAATAATGTTGAGGTAGTTGCGGCGAAGTTCTTCCACGCAGCCGTGAAGAATTTCCGGAACATACGCTCCGCCATATATGCCGTAGTAGCCTCTTTCGTCCACTGAATAGTTTGCCATTTCTTTATGTTTTTTGTTGTTGTTATTCTGATTATAAAATTTGAGGCTCGCTGCAAGTGCAGCGGGCCTCTATTGTATTGTAGTTTCTTCTTGAATTATGCATACGAGCCTTTACACTTGCGAACCATTGATTCTCAAGCGCCACCACCAAAAATTATTGACCATTCCAAACATTGTCTTTACTTTTAGTTAGCTTTGATGCTGTGGCAAAATTACTCATTTATTGACAAACTCCAAACTTTTTGCCATAATTTTTGCACAAAAAGCGCAAATTGCCATAAAAACATCGTGATGTCGTAGAAACGATATCATATATATGCTTCATGGCAAAGGGTATTCCCAGGCTATGAAATCTTAGGGAGAAGAAGAGATGCGGCGGTGTTCCTATGTTTTAGGGCATCGTAGGGCGGGCAATGGTTTCACCAGTCGTCTTCGCGGTCGTCGCCGTAGCCATAGCTCGAATGGTTGTCGCGGTAGTTGTCGTCGCCAAACCTAAAGTTGTTGCCGGCGGAGCCTAAGCCCGAACTGTGGTGATTGTAGTTGTCGGGATTGTCGGCATAACCGTCGCCGTCGAAATCGTAATCGTCGTTTATGTAATCCAATCCGTCGCCGTCGTAGTCTTCGTAGTTATAGTCTACATTGTTGCCGGTATCGCCAAATTCGGTAAACCGTCTCGACTCTTTCTTGTGCTTGAACAGTTTGTCAAACACCTTGATTCCTAAAAACGCTTCAAAGAAATTCATATTTTCATGTATTGATCTTAGTGCAAATATATATTTTTAGAGAATACGCGGAGTAAAAAACACAAAATATTTTTATTGTCTGTTAAATTTCTTGGGAAAAACTGTTTTGAAATGGCGTATGCAGCATCTCGTAATGGCTTGCTAAAAACGGGTGATGCTTATCAAAAAAACGATAAGCGTTATTCTAAAAATAATATCAGACATTATTTAAATAATGTCCGATATTATTTAAACAATGTCAGATATTATTTAAACAAAGTCCGATATTGTTTAAACAATAAGGCATCTTTTTTTTGCGCGTTCCTATGAGAAATGAAAAATCCCCGCAACCACTTGGGTTACGGGGATTTACGTTATAATTTCTTCTTACTGCGAAATCAGAGTTGCGGACCTGCAGCTACGAGAGCCTTACCAGCTTCGTTGCCTTCGTATTTCTTGAAGTTCTTGATGAAGCGTGCAGCGAGGTCTTTAGCCTTCTCTTCCCATTCAGAAGCGCTCTTGTATGTATCGCGCGGGTCGAGAATGTTGGGATCTACGCCTTCGAGCTGTGTAGGAACAACAAAGTCGAAGAAAGGAATAGTCTTTGTAGGAGCAGCGTCAATTGAGTGGTCGAGGATAGCGTCGATAATACCACGAGTGTCGCGGATTGAGATACGCTTGCCAGTTCCATTCCAACCGGTGTTCACGAGATATGCCTTAGCACCGCTCTTCTCCATGTGTGCAACGAGCTCTTCAGCATATTTTGTTGGGTGGAGTTCGAGGAATGCCTGACCGAAGCAAGCCGAGAAAGTAGGAGTAGGTTCGGTGATGCCGCGTTCTGTACCTGCAAGCTTAGCTGTGAAGCCAGAGAGGAAGTAATATTTTGTTTGTTCCGGTGTAAGGATTGACACGGGAGGAAGTACGCCGAATGCATCAGCGCTCAAGAAAATTACTTGCTTAGCAGCGGGTCCGTGAGATACGGGACGAACGATATTCTTGATGTGATAGATAGGATATGATACGCGGGTGTTTTCGGTTACACTCTTGTCTGCGAAATCAATCTTGCCTTCTGCGTCAACGGTAACGTTTTCGAGAAGAGCATCGCGGCGTATTGCGTTGTAGATATCAGGCTCTGCCTGTGCGTCAAGGTTGATAACTTTTGCGTAGCAGCCACCTTCGAGGTTGAACACGCCGTTGTCGTCCCATCCATGTTCGTCGTCGCCGATAAGTTTACGCTTTGGATCGGTTGAAAGAGTGGTCTTGCCAGTTCCTGAAAGGCCGAAGAAGATTGCAGTGTTCTCGCCGTTCATGTCGGTATTGGCAGAGCAGTGCATTGAAGCGATGCCTTTGAGAGGAAGGAAGTAGTTCTGCATTGAGAACATACCTTTCTTCATTTCGCCACCATACCATGTGTTGAGAATAATCTGTTCTTTCGAAGTTACATTGAAGAGAACTGCAGTTTCAGAGTGAAGTCCGAGCTCTTTCCAGTTTTCTACTTTAGCTTTCGACGCATTGTAAACCACGAAGTCGGGTTCTTGTTCGAAGTCTTCCTCGCTTTGCGGACGGATAAACATGTTTGTAACGAAATGTGCCTGCCATGCTACTTCAACAATGAAGCGAACTTTCATGCGGGTGTCTTTGTTTGCACCGCAGAAACCGTCAACTACATAGAGCTTCTTGTTTGAGAGTTCTTTTTTAGCGAGTTCTTTGAGGGTATCCCAAGTTGCTTGGCTTGCGCGATGGTTGTCGTTATGATATTCTTCGGAATCCCACCACACAGTATCGTGAGAATTAGCATCGTCTACGATAAATTTGTCTTTAGGTGAACGTCCGGTATAGATACCAGTCATTACATTTACAGCGCCAAGTTCAGTTTCCTGACCTTTGTCGTAGCCTGTGAGTTCGGTTTTTGTTTCCTCGTTGAACAATACCTCATAGGAAGGATTATAAAGAACCTCGGTTGTACCGGTGATTCCATATTTTGCTTCCAAATCTGACTTCTGAAATCTTGCCATAATGTTTGATTTTATGAATTATACTAATTGTTTTTTCTGTTTACCTTGGACTTTTGCCCAGTAGTTCAACTTACGACACAAAATTACCCATTTTCCCGATAACGTTGAAACTAACAAGGTTATAATTTTGAGAGAGAAAGAAAACAATTCTTAAAAAGAAGTCTTAGGTTTGACAACTTCCGCTTTTTGACATTTTTAGTTTGCAAAGAAATGCAGCTATGCTGACAAGGATAAG
>CAVIQL010000027.1:0-4172 GCA_963644855.1 Clostridiaceae bacterium Marseille-Q4149
ACTCGAACCCACGACATTCAGAACCACAATCTGACGCTCTAACCAACTGAACTATACCCACCATGTATAGCTTCTTTGTAAAAGCAGTGCAAAAGTACGAAAAATATTGATACTACCAAAGATTTTTACAGAAAATCGCGCACAAAATATTGCGCATTGTTGAAAGTCCTAAGATCGTTTTTTTTCAACGTGTGGATATCGCGAAAAAAGATAAGGCATCTTGTAAAAATAATGTCCGATATTATTTAAAAAAGATGCCTTATTATTTAAATAATATCAGACTTCGTGAAAACGCAAAAAAGCCTTGTCTATTTTGTTCAGTATCAGGTGTTTAGTATGTACTTACAAATAATATAGATAATTCTTTGATTTTCTTTGAGTTAGGGTGGTGTAAGGCACTTTTCAATCAAAGGAGGATTCATATATATTATTACCCCAACAAAAAACAACGGAGCAGGGCTCTTATGCGGTGGCTCTGCTCCGTTGGCGTGTATAACAAAAAACTATTATTTGTAGATTTTCTCAGATTTCGTTGTGCCGTCGGTATATGTGGTTACCTTAACGAAGATACCTGTCGTAGGATTGGTACATTCAATACCCAGGAGATTGAAGTAGCGCACCCGTGCAATGGTTTTGCTTTGGGTGTCAATGGGAACTATTTGAGTTGGGGTGTTGTCCACAAATGTTCCATTGATAGGAATAAGTGTCCAACCGCCATCAGATGTTGCTTCGGTAGGAAGTATCGTTGGACGCTGCTTGTTGCGATAGGCAATGGCGTAGAAGTTATATAGAGTTTTTTCGCCTGTTGTGTTGAATTTATTCTCTATGTCGTTTTCCATACTCCAGTCTATTTTTGCCTCTCCTACAAGATTGTAGTCGTTGAGACCTGTTGCAGCAGATGGCATATAGAATGTAGTTTTGTCGTCATTGAGTATAGCATTCTCTACATACACGTATTCGTATGGTTTGGGGCTTACGAGATACACGTTTTGCGCATCTTCGCTCTGCGTGAGGGCGAAATTTGCCATGTTAACCTTATTCCCGGTGAACGCATTGCCATTGGAGAATGATATTGCCTTGGTAAGGATGTTGAAAGTGGGATTGCCTTGCTCGTCGCGTGTGAGATATCCTCTTAAAGTGCCACCCGGTATGATTGCTTTCGAGTCGCTCATTCCAGAAGCCAATCCTTCTACACCTTTAAGTCGAATCCAATTGCTTTGGTCGAACGCTTCGTTTGAATATGGGTCGTCCTTGGTTCCGCGTTCTTGCCGTGGAGTATAACAATTGTTGTCTTTAGCAAAAACAATACTGCCGTCGTTCGATTTGTATGCAGCTGTCAGGGTGTCGGTAACAGTATACATTCCGTTTTCTGTCCCTTCTTTTATGATTTCCGAAAGGGAACGTTTTAGCGTAGTATTGTCTTCGAGCACATACCAATTGGCAACCATATAATTTTCAAGGTCTTTGCCGCTTGAATCCTGCGCGCGATGGCGATACCATACGAGGCAATAAGTATAGTTGTTTTCTTTCGGATTGTATACATTAGGCAGTTTTGCGTCGATGCGGTATGTATCGTCCCACGACTTGCTTTGTGTCCAGCTTGTTGTCCAACCTCCGGTGGCGAACACACCGCCGCCCCACGTCCATTCCTGATTGCCGATACCGAATGAGACTGTTTCGTCAATGCTTGTCGCCTCTGAACGGTCTTCGCCCCCACCTTTGCTGTAGGATAGCGAAACCGTTTCGTCTGCATCTTCTTCCGGAGTGTCGAATGCCGTACTGTATCTGAAATAGTCGGTTTTGTCAACCTTGAAAGCGCTTCGCATAGCAGCTTCATCATAGGCTCCGTGTTTGTATGACCCTACATCGCCTACGGTGTGTGAGATTACATTTTCTCCAATCAGTCTGCAAGTTGTTCCTTTAACCATTTCGTTGTATTGGGCAACAGACATTCCTTTTTGAAGCATACCAGTGCTGCGCACTTTGACGATTTTGAATTCTTCGCCTACCATGCTTGGAACGTTGGCACACTGTATAACTTTGTAGGTGAACTGATCTGCCGGCATATAATAGAACACCACAAAATCTTCGCCCGATTGAGTTCCCGAACCTCGGCTTTCGCTTTCTGTTACAGTCGATCTGAATTGGTTTGTCCAGCTATGTACAATTGCTGTGTGAGAACTCACCGTGAAGATGCCGCCGAATTTTGCGTTTATATCCACTCCGCCGCCAATTCTCCACGTTGTTGCATCGGTATAGCTTGACGATGACGACGAACTCTTTGTAAAGGCAACGGAGCCTGGCTTTATGGTTCGTCCATTGATGTATGGAGGAGCTGCCAAAACATATCCTATTACTGGATTTGTGCTTATCACATCTCTTCTCGTCAATTTAAGGAGTGCTCCCTTGCCTTTGTGTATAGCCGTAAGGCTAAGTGTAAGTGGCGAACCGCTTGTTTCGGTTAAAGGATTAGAAGCTACGATATTCCATGTGGCAGATTTTAATCTTTCGCTGCGCCATACGCACGCTATCTTATAATTTGTATCGCGCCAATCGAAATCATCGTAAAGCGTGCCGATATCTTGTTTGTTTTCAGAGTCGGCAAGATGGAATACAAATATCTCGCGTCCTTTTTCGATGTTGTTTTCTGTTTTTTCTGCCTCAACTTGTCCGCCTACTACGCGGTCGAATCCTGAATCATTGTTTTCGTGTAGGTTTGGTATCTCGTAGAGTTCTGTGAAAGTTTGGTTTTTTTCGTTGCTTTCGTACACTTTGTTTATCCAAAATATAAGTTGAGGATTATTGATACCGTCAATAAAAGCCGTGCCCAAAGCAGGGTGTCCAAAATAGAAAGGACGTCTGCGCTCGAATTTGCAGCCAAACCAATAACCATCGGAACTTTGGAGTTGGCAAAGGGTACGTTCTTGTTTGGAAGCGTCTACAGTATACCAATTTGCATTTCCCGCCTCAAGGTCTGGCCCCGAAACCGTTAAACAAGTTAGGGTATGATCGAAGTAGTTGTAATAATTCCAGTCTATTCTGTAATAATTTATTTCGGTTAGCGCGATTAGTAGTTTGGCAACGTTATTCTTGCCATAAGGATAGAAAATACGCGTAGTAAGCATGGCGCGTTTTGTGCTTTTGTCGTGTCGTGCTACATCGCTGGCGTTTACTGATACCTTGCGCGCAGAATAAGTCAAATTTTTAGTAGAGTCATTATAAGCCGAGCCGATGTAAAGTCCAACTATCTCGGTGTTTTGTGGGTCGTAAGTTGACAAAGTAGCTTCAAGACAAAGATAGTCGTCTATGCCATCGCCGTTGAAGTCGGCTATTACAGACGAGGGACTATTGTTGTGGTCATTAAACGACGTTATTTGGTATGTAAAAAGTTGTTCGAACGTATTGCCGTCATACACATACAGATTTGTTCCCACTACAAGGAATATATCGTCTGTACCATCGTCATTGTAGTCAAGCGTATTGATATCTATAAAACCTTGGAAAACTTCGTTGCGGCGAGTGTTGTTGGAAACATAGCCATTTATGATGTCCATATCGCTTGTCGACGAGTTGCGTAGAGAATTAATGAAGTATTGGTCTGTGATATCGGGAATTTGAAACTCAGTATAGCCAAACACTCCCGATTTATTCGTAATCTTTCCGTCGATATCGGTCTTTACTATCTGATATTGTGATTTGTTGAAATACACATTAAACACAACATCGCTTGCCCCCTTTATATGTCCCGCTTTACATATGGAGTAAAGATAACTTATGTCGAGCGAATGTGTGAAATCGTTTTCCTCTGTAATTGTTGTTTCCCAAGTTGGAAGAAGCGGAGTAATTTTGTATTCTGTGTTTTTGTTTCCTGTTGAGGAGAATACATTATTGGGTCCTACGCGCAAATAAGTGCTGTCAAGAATAGGGTCATCGCTTTCAACCGCCGAGAAATCTTCTCCGCTTAATTCAAGGAGGGTTTTTGTAAGTCGCTCCTGGTTTATCGCTAATGTAGTACTGTCTGTTTCTTGAGCCGAAGTATTGTTGAATACAGTAAGTAAGGCAACAAGCAATAAGTAAAATCGATATCTCATAGAATTAAATTAATATGAATAGGTCTACAAAGGTAGAAATTTAAATATAACAAACTATATTTTCCTTTTTGAATTTTCTGA
>CAVIQL010000027.1:4182-30852 GCA_963644855.1 Clostridiaceae bacterium Marseille-Q4149
TCTGAAAACCATATGATTAGTTGGTTTTTGTTGGGTATGTGTGCAATTTTTCCGCAGATTTAGCTATATGTTGCGTAATAGAGTTGCGTTTTATAATAGGTTTGGACGTTGTTTTGCGTTTATTTGTTTGTTGTTTTTTCGAGGCTATATGAGGTTGTGAAAAAACAAAGGGATATTGTAAAAACAATATCCGACCTTTTTTAAATAATGTCAGACCTTTTTTAAAAAAGGTCTGACATTAGGAAAACGAAAAATCGATAGGGTATAAAACTGACCGATGGAGAAATGACAAAGACTTGAAAATGAAAAAAATAAAGAGGAAAGTTTTCTCAAACTCTCCTCTTTGTAATTTTCGTGTTTGTCCTGGATGTAAAATTATTTCTTTACCTTTCCGTAACGACTCATGAATTTGTCTACACGTCCTGCAGTGTCAACCAATTTGTTCTTTCCTGTATAGAAAGGGTGGGAACTGCTGGAAATTTCGAGCTTAACCAAAGGATAGGTTTCGCCTTCAAATTCTATAGTGTCGTTTGTTTTGCAAGTAGAGCGCGACAAGAACATATCGCCATTGCTCATATCTTTGAATACCACAGGACGGTAATCTTCAGGATGAATGCCTTTTTTCATTGCTGTATATTGTATTTATTTTATTATTCGCCTAAAAAGCGCTGCAAAGGTAGCTCTTTTATTTTGATAAGCAAAGTTATATGCGTTGTTTTTGTGCAACAACCCACTTTTTTGCCGCAAAATATTTGTTTGGGGCAAAGTGAAAGCAAAAAGAAATGCGGAAATTACATCGTTGGGTGTAGAATCCGCATAGCTTTTTTATTTTAGAATTCGAAAGTCTCTATTTTTAAAGTAGCATACTTTTCGATGTTGCCTACATAGAGTTTGAATTCCTCGGTAGCCATATGGGCTTTAAGTGCATCGGCATCTTTCCATGTTTCGCAAATGATTGCGACATCAGCACGGGTTTCGCTGGTAAAGATGTCGTAGGCAATATTTCCAGCATGCTTCAAGGAAGCTTCGGTAAGTTTCTTTGCATTTTCAATAACATCGCTCTTGTGAGCATTGTCCTTAATTTGGGCAAAACAATTTACTCTGATCATGACAATAGTGGTTTTAGTTATTGCAATATTACTGATTTTTGCTTAAACAGCAAAGGGCTGGCGGCTATTATTCTGCATTCCAAAAATTCCATGAAGCTTCGGCTTGCAGATGCAGCATTTCTATCCCGTTTTTGATAGTTGCTCCTTGCTCTTTGCCTTTGCGCAAAAACAAAGTCTCCTCTGGATTGTAAACTAAATCGTATAGCAAATGCGCTTCGGTTAGATATTGGTATGGAATGTCTGGTGCTGCATCTGTTTTGGGGTACATGCCCAACGGTGTGCAGTTTACAATAACTTTGAACTCTTCAATAATGTCTGGCGTAAGGTCGGAGTAGGCAATAATGTCGTCTTTCTTTGTGCGGCTAACATATTGCGTGGCGATATTAAGCTGGTGTAGCCCGTCGATTACGGCTTTTGACGCTCCGCCAGTACCAAGAACCAATGCTTTCTTGTGATGAGGTTTGATGAGAGGGCTAATGGAATTTTTGAATCCAATAACATCTGCATTGTGTCCGATAAGTTTTATTCCATTAGCAGTGTGCTTTACACATACTACGTTTACAGCGCCGATTCTCTTTGCTGTTTCGTCTGTTTCGTCGAGAAAGGGTAGAATTTGCTGCTTGTATGGCAGAGTTACGTTGAGACCTTGAAGCGTTGGATTGTCGTTTAAAACTTCGCGTAGCTTGTTTATGTCTTCGATAGCAAAGTTTTGGTACGCGGCATCTATGTTTTGTTTTGAAAATTTCTCCGCAAAATATTTCGCAGAAAAGGAATGCCCCAACGGATATCCTATTAAACCGTAAAGTTTTGAAGTTTTCATTTTTCGGCAGTATATAGAGTGTTTATTCCTAAAAGGAAATCATTGTACAAGGGATTGTTGAATCCTGCACGTATTAGTATCTCTTTCATTTCAGGTCCGTGGGGAAAGGCTTTCATCGTGGCAGGAAGATATTTGTATGCGTTGTCATCGTGAGAAACAAGCTTGCCGATAAGAGGAAATGCGATTTTGGAATAAATTGAAAACAACTGTTTCATCGGAAATTTGGAGGGAACGGTAAGTTCTATAATTACCAATCTGCCGCCAGGGCGTAACACGCGATGCATTTCCTTGAGTCCACAATCAAGATTCTCGAAATTTCTAACGCCATAAGCCACGGTAACAGCATCAAAACTATTGTCGGGGAAAGATAAGTGCATGCAGTCGTCCGTTTGTAGGGTTATAGTTTTGTCCAAACCTTCTTTTGTTACTTTTTTTAGCCCTACTTCTATCATTCCATGGGAGATATCTATGCCGATTAGCTTTCTTGGTTTGAGTTTCTTTGCTGTAAGAATAGCGAAATCCCCTGTGCCGGTTGCAACATCAAGAATTTCTTGGGGATTGTATGGTTTCAGTGAATTTATAGCAGCTCTTCGCCATATTCTATCAACTCCAAAAGACAATGAATGGTTTAGGAAATCATAGGAATGGGCTATGTTGTCAAACATCTTTGCTACCTGAATCCCTTTTTTGCCTTCAGAGGAATATGGTTTTATCTTTTCTTGATCGTACATTATGCTTTGTAGTTTTTATGTTTCTTGCCATTGTCTCCAGCAATCTCGCCGCTTCCGTAACAGCAATGGAAATTTTGGTCATATACAACGGCAAATTGTCCAGGTGCGATGCCTTGAACAGGTTGAGAGGAAATTATTTTGTATTCGTCTGCCCGTTTCTGCATAATGGCAGGGAAAACGATAGGGGTGTGCCGAATCTTGAAAGTTATATTATAGTCTCCATCTTCTTCAAACGGGTTTAATGTTATGAAATGCGGAGAAGTAATGCAGAATTCTTTTCCGTAGGCGTCGGGAGTTTGAAATCCTTTGCTCACGTAAACAATGTTTCGGTTTATATCTTTTCCAACAACATACCACGGGCCTCCTGCAAGCCCAAGACCTTTGCGTTGCCCGATAGTATGAAACCAATAACCTTTATGTCGCCCGAGAATGTTGCCGGTTTGACGGTCTATAATTAATCCTTCTTTTTCGCCGAGATATTTGCGCACCAAATCGTTGTAGTCTATCTTGCCGAGAAAACAAATTCCTTGGCTGTCTTTTCTGTCAGCCGAGGCTATGGATTGTTCGTGAGCTATTCGCCGCACTTCTTCTTTCATCATTTTTCCGATAGGAAACATTGCGTGTGAAACTTGCAGACTGTCGAGTTGGGCAAGGAAATCGGTTTGATCTTTTACGGGGTCGGGACTTGTGGTAAGCCAAACGTTTCCTTCGGTATCTTTTTCGGTGGACGCGTAATGCCCTGTGGCAACAAAATCATAGTTGTGCCCGATTTTTTCATAGAAAGCTCCGAATTTGATAAGCTTGTTGCACATCACATCGGGGTTTGGAGTAAGTCCTTTACGCAGACGTTCTATAGAATATCCCACTACGTTGTCCCAGTATTCGCGGTGAAGATCGATTTTTTCAAGTTTGCAGCCGTATTTGCGTGCTATCAGATTTGCCATTTCCCAATCTTCTTCTTCGGTGCAGTCCCAATCTTCGGAATCATTGCTGGCTATTTTAATATAAAAAAGGTCGGGAGTAAATCCTTGCTCTTTCAGTAGATAGACGGCTACCGAACTGTCAACTCCGCCTGATAACAATGCAGCGATACTTGTCATTTTGTTTGTTCCCTTTGTTTATTGCGCAAAATTACGTTATTCCGCTGAATAAAACTGCCGGGTAAAGGATATAATTGGTAAATTTGTTGACACAAGAAACATGGTATTCTCAACAATAAAAATCTATAGGTTATGGAAAAGCAGGTAGCAGTTCGTCGCATAGGGCTTGTGGCGCATGATGCAAAGAAGAAAGATCTTATTGAATGGGTGTTATGGAATTCTGAACGTTTGAAAGGTCATAAATTCTATTGCACCGGAACTACAGGTACGCTTATTCTTGAAGCTTTGAAGGCAAAGCATCCTGATGTAGTTTGGGACTTTACGATTCTTAAAAGCGGTCCGCTTGGTGGAGACCAACAAATGGGTTCGCGTATTGTGGAAGGATATATCGACTATTTGTTTTTCTTTACCGATCCTCTCACGGTGCAGCCTCACGATACCGATATCAAAGCTTTGACACGCTTGGCTGGTGTGGAGAATATTGTTTTTTGTTGTAACAGAAGTTCTGCCGACCACATTATAACAAGTCCTCTGTTTACAGATCCGGAATACAAGCATACGATACCAGATTATTCGTTTTATACCAACCGTTTCAAAGACAATCCAGTTGTTACCGAAGCTATGGAACAGGAACGCCGCCATCGTCAAGAGCAGGCTGCGAAAGAGGAATCGGATAAGGAAACTGTGAAGTGAGGTAGTGTAATCTGCTAAACAAAAACGAGTCGCACGATATTGGGTGCGGCTCGTTTTTGTTTGCTTATTATTTGTCGTAGGTGCTTATCTTTTTATGAAAGTGTATTTTGAGCCTATTTTTACGAGCTTGTTTTTCACCACTTTCTTGATAACCACCGGCTGTTGTAGCTCTATGTTGAAAGTATCTGCCTTTATCTGTGTGATGTTAAGCACTTGCGTGTCTGCGCCAAAGTCATTTGTGAGACGTATTGTGGCTGAGTTTTTATCTTTTTTGAAATCTGTGATAAACCATGTGCCGTAGATTATACCGCCGCTCATATATCCGTTTGTTCCGCCAAGGAAAGGTAATCCCGGAACCTTCACTGTTTCAGAATCAAGGTCCAGATGGAGTTGCATTTTTGTCTCGGTGTTGTAAAACAGCCCTTTGAACAGTGATTGGTTTTGGGCATCGGTAGAGGCAAATGCGGCAATAGTTATTGCAAAAAGGATAAGAAGGCGTTTCATGTTATTTTTATTTCAACTTTAATATCCAGGCTTCTTTTGCAAAGTCTTTGTCGTTTATCTTGTTGAGTGCAGTTCTTGCATCATTCTCGTTTTCGAAATGCGAGTATACCACTCTGCGCATGCTCTTTGTCTCAAGAATTTCCACATCGTTGTATCCTTGTGAGTTGAGCGAGGATACAAAATCTTTTGCGTTTCGTTTGCTTACGGCGCTTGCCAATACTATTGTGTAGACAGCCGTTTGTTTCGCCATGGTTTCTGCAGGTGCTTTTTCTTGCTTGCTTTTGACGGACGTTGCCACGGGTTTGGCTATGGGTTTTGCCACTTCTTGTTTTGACAAAGTGCCGAATGTTCCGAGCATCGACGAGGTTTGCATTGTGCCCATGCTATTGTCGTGGACTGGCGAAGAGAATGCAAAGAACAATATTATAGCTGCTGCGATGGCAATGGCTTTGTGGATAAACGATTTCTTGAACGAAATGTTGTAGGTATTGTTCTCCTCGTCTTGTTGTTCGTATTCGGTGGGGGCTTCGTCTGTTTGGGGCGAAATTTTTCCTTTTTGGGGTAATGCCGATACTTCAAAATTGGGCAAGCCGAAGAGTTCCGGAGTTACTGCCTGAGATGCCGAGGTTTCAAAGCTGTATGTTTCGTCGGAGGTCTTTACCAATATGCCGAGGCTCTCGAAATGAACTTTTCCGGTGTCGCAGAGTTGTTGCTTTACTTTGGAAATTTCGCTGTCCACCAGTTTTGAGGCGTCGGGGTAGTTGAGCCCGTGTCTTTCCATATAGGCTTGCACCATAAGCCCGTCGTTTAGGGTGAGCGCGCAGTTGAATCCAATTACTCTCTGAGGTGAAACAAATTCTTTATTATTTGTGTTGTAATTGGCAGATTTGTAGTGAGCTATAAACCCACCAATACCAGGGAGAATAACACAGTCATTCTCCGCCAACAGACAAATAATATTTCTCGACAATTCGTTCATCTGTTGCAAAGTTACAGAAAAAAGTCGTAAACCGAGCGTTGGTATTTTAAATCGTATCGTTAGTTACTTTATTAAAAAGCATGTATGTGTTTGTGGAATAGGGTAGTATGATAATGATGTTTTGACGAAAAAATAATAAAACCGTATCTTGGTAAAAAAGATGCGGTTTTCGTTGAAACGAGGTCCGATGTAATTTAAATTAGGTCTGACCTCATAAAAGCGATATTTGACGAATATAATTTCTTGCCTTTGATGCGCTTTTCTATAATGGGTTTTAGCGGACTGTTATAATATCGAATAAACGAAAAAGCAATAGAAACAAATAAATGATAGGTGGCTTTTTGGGCGGACGTTTTGGCGGTAAAAATAATATCGGATATTTTTTAAACAATGTCCGATATTTTTCAAAAAATGTCAGACATTGTTTTTACGATATGCCGTATGCGATTTTGCGTATCATTTTTCACAGAATTATCTTGCCACTGTGAGCGTAACCGAAGCGTTCATTCCGTCGGAACTAACGGGGGGATTGGGTTTGGTTACGGTTACTTCTGCGGCGAGAATGCCATTTGTTTTTACAACAACCTCACCTATTTTATAGGCAAGACGTTCAAGAAGATTTACCGGGGCTTTTACGGTTTCGCGTATCAGACCATAGATTTCCGAGTAGTCGGGAGAACCGGTGAAATCATCGTTTACAAACGCACGGGCTTGGGTTTTGGCTGTAAGTTTTACGCTTACAACAATTGGTTCGCCAATTGTCTTTTCGTCATCGCCCACACCTATTTGCACATAAAAGTGCATGCTGTCAAGGGTAATGGTATATGTTTCGGGTAAAATCATTTAATCCCCCTTTCGTTTAGGGCCTTGGAATAGCGCGCGGCGTTTGCAAGGTGTTCTGAATAGGTACGTGCAAAATTGTGTGTGCCCGAGAAATCCTCTTTTGCGCACATATACATATAGTTGTGCTTAACATAGTTGAGCACTGCGTCAATGCCTGCCACACTTGCCACACGAATAGGACCGGGAGGAAGCCCAATGTTGCGATAAGTGTTGTAGGGACTTTGAATGTTGAGCAAGTCGTGATAAATTCTGCGTAGTTCGAAACGTTTCCATGCAAACTTTATTGTGGGGTCGGCTTGTAGTGGCATCTTAGCCCGTAAACGGTTAATATACATGCCTGCTATAGCTGGCTTTTCTCCATTGTTGGCAGTTTCTTCGTCAACAATCGATGCCAATGTGTAAACTTCGTTTGGAGTTAGCGGTATGGCGTTGGCTTTTGCAAGTCGGCTGTCGGTCCAAAAAGCAGTGTTCTCTTTTTTCATTCGCTGCATGAATTTTTCTAATGAGATGTTCCAATAAATTTCGTAGGTATTGGGAACAAACAAACAGTATATTGTTGCCGTGTCAACGCCGTATGCCGAAACTTTCTCGGAGTCTTTCACCATTTTAATAAATTCAAGCGAATCAATCATCAGATTGTGGGAAACAAAACCCGCCATGTCTTCCATAGTTCGCACCGAAGGGATTGTCAATTCAACTGGTGATTGATGTCCGCCGCGTAAAGAACGAAAGAACTTGAATGCGCTTTCGCCAACTTGCAGGGCATATCTACCCGTGAGCGGGTGTTTGTCGTAATTAGTCAAAGTTGCCATGAGCGAAACGCCCCAACGTTGTGGCCAACAAGCTATCGAGGAAAGTTGTGTGGCGACGGAATCTTTTGTATCATTGCCGTCAACATATACGTAAGCAGTTTCTTTTCCTTTCAGCATAGGAGCAAACATAGTGTAAACTCCAAACAATAAAACAACAACCGCAATAGCGGCAATGATAATAGCTTTACGTTTCATAAAATAGAACGGTTTGTTTTTGTCATTTAGAATAGTCGGGTAGCGGGGCTACTTGGCGAAACATCAGATAGCTCCAATATGTTGAAGCGTATTCACTGATGTTTTGTTTCTGCTTGCTTTTTTCCACGAAGTCCATGAAATATTGATCAAGAGTGTGATCGTATTCCGCAATTGTATGAGCTGTTGAATCGCGCGACGCTAATACGGCAATGGCTTCGGCATATGGACGGGGAAGTTCTTGACCTTTATACAGATTGAAATGACCCAAAATTATTCCGAACTTATCGATTTCCTTGTTCAACAACAAACTACACAACACATAGTCGAGCAATTTTTTGTTTTGTGGGTATCTCTCGAAAAGACGAAACATCTCTGACGCCATGCGATAGGCTCCAACAAAAGTATCGCTTCGATAAGGCGGCAACTTGAAGTTCCCTTTTGAATTTGCGGCTTCGAGTTTCTTAAGAAGTGCTTTCCTGCTTTCCACAAACGTCGTATTGGTAAGACTTTTGGACAACAGATTGATATAATATCGCGCCACGCCAAAATCATGAGAGTTCAGCGCATAATCAGTCTTGAAACGCAGGGATTTGAAACACTCATTTTCTCGCTGAGTTACTCCATACTCGAAAGCTTGATGGAAAGCCTCGTCCCAAATTCCGATGTTTTCATAAAACTGCCTATTGAAATTAACATAGAAAGGCCGTTGATCATGACGAAACAGAAATAGCTCCGGACTATTTATGGGATAGGAAAATAAATTTTGCGCCATGTTTCCTGTGGCATTCAATGCAAGAAGCATATAGTCCATCAAAACTTTGCTCTCAATAGCGTCTTCGTATGGAATTTCTGAAATTATTCCGTACCAATCCTTTTGGTCTGCCAATAAAGAAATCTTATTTGTTCGCTCAGCAAACTTGAGATCTTTGTGTGAGAACATCAGAACAACAAAGCCTATTATAGCAATTGGCGTGATAGCATATCCGATAAGTTTGGGTAGCTTCTTTGTCAAAGGAATTATACACGCGAAAGCCGTTAACAAGAATGCCGTAAGAATCTTTGCGTTAAGCGGATCGGTAAGTCCTGCAAACGGACGCTCTGTAAACGGAACGAATTTAATGAAATCAGACCATAAACGCGGAACAAAGAAACAGAATATCAAGGTAACGGCTGCAATAATACAAGGATACGTCTTGGTTCGATTGAGTAACTCCCAAGTAAGGAATATAACAAACAAGAGCGCACATTCATACCATGTGATAAACCCGAAAGCAAGTAGTGGTAGTAGGATAATGTATATGCTGCGGGCAATAGGGGATTTTATTATAGAATGAACGTATAGAAATCCCGTAAAAAACAAGAAGTTGAGTTGTATGTCAAAGAAAGGGAATGAAAAATAGGCAATACCCAGCGCTGAAATGAATGTAATCCAATACAAATCGCTTTTGCCATGGTTTTTAAGCGTTAGAAAAGCGAGCAAAATCGAAGCGGATATAACTAACGTGTAAATAAGTGCTCCAATCCATGGTAAGTAGAAAAACTGCGTGAGGAAGTCCTGTAGGTAGGCCGTTATTCCTTGGTGTCGTGTCAGAACCTCAGTCGTGAATTCTTTGGTAAGAAGAAAAAGATCTTCACCTTCCATGATTTGCAATGTGCTCGGAAAATAAACGAGGAACATTACAAACGTAATGATAGTGGACGCCGTCAAAAAAATATAGAAACGTTTCATTCGATATCTTAGTTTATGCGAAACAAATCGGCAGTTTTTTCTCTGTCAAGCGTTACCTTTTCCTTTATAAATTCAGGAATATTGTAGGCGTATAGCAAAGTATTATTCTGTTCTGGGTCTTTTTGGGGCAGCAAGAAAGGCTTTGTGAATTTTCCGTTTGCATCGCAATGGGATATAAACAATCGTGTGTATTTGCCATCGATTCGTCGCGAACTGAAGATAACCCATCGACTGTTGGAACTCCAAGAATGATAACTATCAGAATAGTTACTGTTCAAAATATCTGTGCTGATAGTTTCTCCGGTTTTTGCGTCTTTCATAACCAAATCTGCTTCTACGTGTTGAATAGGGAATGTTGCGCAATCAGCTTTGGTGAACATTAAAAACTTTCCATCGGGTGATATTCTGGGGAAAGATACGCTTCCACCTTCACGCGACGGACTATATATTGTATCTACCTTGCTTCCTAAACAACCGGAGGTCGCATCAAAAGGCACACGTATTAAAGCGTATTTCATTTTTTCGAAATAGGCCTGCATCTTTTGACGTTGTTGTTCTGAAATGTCCAAGTGGGCTACGCATAGGTACAAATATTTTCCGTCGGGAGAAAAACCAGGAAAGGTTTCCCAATCGGAACTTCCGAAAAAGCGTGAGTCTGTAATGATCTTATTATTTTTTACATCGTAGATAATAAGATCGGAATTCATATCGAAGACTTCTATTTTGTTGCGGCTTATGCCGTAGAAAGTCTGTCGCGTAGCATTTGAAGAGAAAGCCACGTATTTTCCCGAAGGGTGCCAATAAGGATAAGTTGCACTTCTTTTCGGTCCCAATTGCTCGATAGCAAACTTATCGGTCTTGCCGTTCAAAGTAATAACAGTACCGCCACCTTCTCCACGGGCGTGGAAAAGCCAATTCTTTGAACTATAATTGCAGAAACTATGACAATTTACACAACCATTATTGTTTTGTCGGTTTGTTATTATTGCTTCTTGCTTGAAAGTCTCAAGATTTCGTTGGTAAATTCCCATTCGGTTCCAAAGTTCGTAGCCAGGAGGAATAAGTCGGTAAGCAATCCATGGGTCAATAAGATCTTTTGATACCGAAATATCGAAAGGCTTATATTCTATTCCTTCAGGATATTTGTTATTCCATACGCTTACGATTATTTGTATTTTCTTCCCTACCGCTTTTTTCAATAGGTCTTTCCATTCTTTTTCAGGAAATTCTATTGTAGATTTACCATTGAGTTTGAACATTTCGTTACCGTCAATGGTTACTACGGCTTTGATGCTCGTAGCATCTTTTATTTTGAAATTCAGCGGAGCTATGTTTTGTGGAATGGTTGTATTGATATAGTCAGGGAAAATATTGGGGTATTCGCTTGATTTTTCTGCGCAAGTGTTATTGTTATTGCATGCGGTTAGTACTCCAACAATGAAGCACAACAACAACGTGGAGATATTAAAAATAATGATATGATTGTGGTAACGTGTCATTTTAGTTCGTTGGAATGAACTTTAGTGTATTTGACTTTCCATATAATGAACCAGACTGTTGCTACTATAAAAGTTGCAGCACCTATGGGATAGCCGATAGACTTAGACATAGCAAGAGTTTCAGGAGCCATACAAAGGTAGGTTACGCTCACTGTGGTCATAAACAGAGCCGGAATAAGGCTAATGATGTATAGCTTGTGATTTTGTACAAGATAAACAGTTATTGCCCAAAGCGTAAAAACAGAGAGTGCTTGGGTTGCCCACGCACAATATCTCCATATCACAGAGAATCCTGATTCGTCAGACAAGTTAAACCAAATTATCAGTGCCACTACAATAAAAATAGGTATTGAAATGTAGAGACGCGATATTAGTTTCTTTTGTTTGAATTTCAAAAAATCCGCAATCATTAGTCTTACCGAACGAAGAGAAGTGTCGCCTGTTGTTATTGGAGCTGCAACCACACCGAGAATAGCAAGAGTTCCGCCGAATAATCCAAGCCAACGTTTACTCATTATTTCTACTACTTGTGGAGCTTGCACTGTAAGGTCGTTGTTCCCGCTTGCTGGGTCGAAGAAGAAGTAGCTTCCAACAGCAGCCCACACTAATGCCACGACACCTTCTGTTATCATTGCACCATAAAATACAGGGCGGCCATATTTTTCATGCTTTATACATCTTGCCATAAGTGGACTTTGTGTAGCGTGAAAGCCTGAGATTGCACCGCATGCTATGGTTATGAACAGACAAGGAAATATTGGTTGGGTAGCCTTTTGTGGGTGTAGATTACTAAGTCCGTCGGTTACTTCGGGAATTGAAGGCCAATGTATGTAGAGCGCTATTACCAATCCTACTGCCATAAAAAGTAGTGCAAAGGCAAAGAGGGGATAGATTTTGCCTATAACTTTGTCGATAGGCAATAGTGTAGCTACAATATAATATATAAATATGACACATATCCAGAAGTAAAAGTTCATGAACGGCACGTTAGAGGTAATGTCTTTTAGAATAAGTGCGGGTGAACTTACAAACACGGCTCCCACGAGTATGAGCAACACAAGGGTAAATATAATAAGGATTCGTTTAGCTGTGTTTCCTAAGTATTTGCCAATTATTTCGGGGAGTGAGCAGCCGCCCATTCTTATAGAAATCATTCCGCTCATATAGTCGTGCATTGCTCCTGCAAAGATGCAGCCGAAAACAATCCATACAAAAGCAGAAGGACCATATAGCGCGCCCATTATTGCACCAAAGATAGGTCCTGTGCCGGCAATGTTTAGAAATTGTATCATATATATTTTCCAAGTAGACATAGGTATGTAATCCATGCCGTCTTGCATGTTGTATGCTGGGGTGGAGCGGTTGTCGGAGCCAAAAACTTTGGCAACGAATCGTCCATAAACTATGTAACCAATTATCAAGGCTACCAAACTTACTGTAAAAGAGATCATATTAACTTGTCTTGTTTTTATGTTGTGCATCGTTTTTGAGACACACGAATGCAAAGTTAGTGCTTTTTACAGATTGGAGTATCAAAACAGTCTATGTTTTAGTGTGATAAAAAACTTATTCGTTGTTTTATTCTCATAATACAAAAAAATCCCGACATTACCGAAGCAATGCCGGGATTGGCGTTAAATAGAACAAGGAATTTGCTACATGAAATCTTTTTGCTGCTTTTCCACCTCTTTAAGTCGCTCTCGGGTGTCTGTATTGTTGTTCTTTGTATTTCCCTGATTGTGTAAAGTTGGTGTCTTGGGCATTTTTTCCAATTCATTCTCGTCTGCTACGACAGGAATCTTCGGAGCGGTGGTTTTGATTTCTATTTCGTCGTCAATTGGAGTGGTTTTGCCCTGCCACACCACCGATGCGCGCACACGGATTGTGCCGGGAACTGTGGTGCTTCGAATTATCACTGGAGCTGTGCCCCATTGTACATCGCGCGGATTGGTAAACGTTTTTTCATCACCTTCTATAATACCGGGACCTTCTATATTGAAAACTATCTTTTGGTTGTTCAATCGTTTTACCATTCCTTTGTCATCTGTTACCGACGCTATCACGGTAACCATGTCGGAGCCGTCGGCAACCATTTCCATTCCTTCGTTGTCGGTAGTAAGGCTTAGTTTTGTGGGACGGCGTGTAGGGCTTATTCTTTGCGTGGCTACAACTTTACCGTCAATTAATCCTTCGGCTATCATGTATGATTGATCGCCTTTGTTGTTCATTGCAAGGTTTCTGTCGTCTACAAAATGAAATACGTCTTTGAATACAATTATAGGCGATGGCATTTTGTTTTTTTCTTTCTTTTTCTGATAGGTATATGTCTTTCCCATTGTGGCGTAGGTGAGTCTCACTTCGTCGCAGTTGCTGTATACTGTAACATCGGCGGGAGAGAATGGGGTTAATGCATTGGCAATATATACCATTGGTCCGCTTTCGGATATAAGATTTTCGTTTTTGTAGGGCGGACGTTGCGCACAAAACATATAATACGACAGTTTGGGCTGGCGATAATTGTCCATAAGTCCTCCATAGAAGGGATCGGGGTGATAGCCGCGCTGATGGTCGAACGAATGCCATAGACAACCGCCAATATGTTGGCGCGGTTGGTCGTAGAGTACGTCGTATGTTGTGTATTTATAGTTAAGATGGGCGTAGGTTTCGGCTTGAACGAGCATTGGTACTTCGCCCCATGCACGGCTCACGCGGCTGGGAGAATTCTGTGCGCTCCAATCATCTGGATTGTCGCCCCATTCGCGTGTGAAATAGTTTTTACCTTCCTTTAATTCGTCAAGGCTTTTGATAGAATAGGTAGGATCGCCTCCATAAGGGTGAGTGAAAAGAATGTCATAGTTTTCATGACCATTGGCCGTGAGGTCGCAGGCACAATAACAAGAAGGGTAGGGGTATTCCTCGTATACTATATCCTTTACTTTTTTTGCAAAATCGTCGGGATACCATGTTTCGTTGAGTATAGGCTCCCAAATCCAAACTGACGGGCGGTTTCGGTCGCGTCTTACCATGTTTCGAATGTCGCGGTAGACATATTGTGCAAATTGTGGCTCGTTGTTCCAAAACTGCCAACCGGGAGTATTGATAATAACAAAGAGACCCAATTCATCGCAAGCGTCCATAAACGCCGGGTCTTGCGGATAATGTGCGTTACGTATCACTTTGAGCCCTGCATCACGGAGCTTTTTTGCATCGCGCCAATGCAAACTGTTTGAAAGTGCGTTGCCAATTACGGCATAGTCTTGATGGCGGTTTGCCCCTATGAGAGGTTCGGGATAGGGTTTGCCATTGAGCCAAAAGCCGTCTTTCCCTTTGAATTCATAACTACGAATGCCGATGCGCTGATAGTATCCGTCGATTATGTTGCCTTTCTTGTTTTTTACAAACACTCGCAATTTATACAGATAAGGGTCGTCGGGAGACCAAAGATGCGCTGCTTTTATGGTCTTTCTTGTTGAAACTGTGGAAGTTTTGCCCGAAGAAATTTGTATTGGCATAGAAAACGAACTTACGTTCTTTCCGTTTTTGTCGATTAGCTCAAATTGTATTTTTCCTGCGAAATTTTTGTCGGTTGCATTGCGCACATTGGTTTTGACAATTATGTCAGCTGATTTATCCGATACATTGTCGTATGCCACAAATAGTCCGCCATCGGCAACAAGGTCTTCTTCGTTTGGATCGGTAATGAAAACATCGCCATGTTTCACCATCCAACAATCGCGGTAAATGCCTCCGACGTAGGTAAAGTCGAGTACGTCTTGAAACTTGCCGGGAGGATATGACGCATCGTCGCTATTGTCGGAAACTACGGTTATAACGTTGTCCTCGCCATAGTTTAGCTCGTTGGTTGCATCTATTATAACGGGCAGATAACCACCTTTTTGCTCCTTAACTAATTTGCCGTTTATCCAAACTTTGGATTTGCCCATAATTGCTTCGAAATACAATGACAACCTACTGCCGCGCCATTCTTCGAGTGGCTTGAAATGTTTGCGATACCAAGTTTCGCCCTGATAATTCACACAACCGCTTGCTTCGCTCGGCAAAAACTCTGTACCATCGGGCAAAGAGCAAAGCCGCCAATCCTTGTCGTTGAAATCTTTCTGCTCAGCACCTTCTACATGACCTTTATACATTCTCCAAGCGGGGTTCATTGAAAAAGCAGCACGCCCGGTGTTGGGCAACTGAAAGAAACCAGCTGTCGAGAATGTGGGCTGGTAGTTGGCTTGCGAAACAATAGCTAAAAGTAATATCGAAAGGAGTAGAAAGTATTTCTTCATTGTTTATTGTAAGATGGTATTCTGTGTGTAAAAGTACATCTTTTTTTGCAGACAACGCTATAACGTAGAAGAAAAAATGCTGTTATAAAAACGATGTCGTATTTCGTAAAAATAATATCCGATATTTTTTGAAAAATATCGGACATTGTTTAAAAAATGTCTGACATTATTTTTCTGTTATGCCTTGTTGTTTTCAAAGGGGTCTGATGTGGCGTAAAAATGTAAAAACAAAAGTCGGACATTTTGCCCGACTTTTGTTTGTTTTGCGGAAGATGTTGCGGATTATCTCCTATATACGTCAACAACGCAGCATGTTGTTAATGAGTATATAGCAAAGAGATTTGTATTCGTCAATACTCGAACAGAAGGTAATCACCGGGAGACAACAATAAATGACTATTGTAGTCATTTGCATTGACAGAAGTTCCATCGGAAAGAATTCGCTTCACTCCGTTATCTACTTTCACCGTAACAACTTGGCGATTTACAATATCTGCGCTCACAACCATCAAAAAGCGACGCTTGCCATTTGTGAACTGAGAAACCACAATATCACTACCTTGGGTTGACACTTCATGAAATTGTTTGGGTAAAGTTTCAAGACGCTTAACACGCCATGCAATACTATCGCCAATATGAGATACATCGTGCATTTTTGCACCGAGAAACACCCAACTCAAACGTTGTACTTCATGGTTTATATCGCTAATAATATCGTATACCTCTGTACGTTTTCCATTAGTTATCGGAGCGTTTTTGTACTCAAAATCAGCATTGACAGGATTCCAATATGTAAAATATTGTATGCCTTGTGCGCCATAAGCCAAATCACTGAATATCTGTAGGCGTATATGTTCGCGCGTCGGCACAGGATATTGGTCAACGTTGGTATTGTGCGAGGTTGCAAGAGAAAATGCCCAAAAAGGTATACCAGCCTTATTGGCCTTAGCTGATATTACCTCAAGATTATGATAGTATTCTGGCTTTAGATGTAATTGCCCTCCGTTTGTAATAACAGGATACATGTCGTAGGATATCATTCCTAGTTTAACAGAGTCAATAAATTGTTGTACATATTCTTCATAACTGTTTGCTCCAAAACAAGGTATTTCAACATTAGGGCGAGAGTGGTCATATACGTAAGGAAATAGGTTTAGGTAGAGTATATGACTATCATCTACAGCACGCACTTTGCGAGCAGCTTCTGCCAATGAAGCAAATTCTGGCATTTGGGGTTCATCTTTCAAAAACCAACCACCCAATGCTTTATGTTTTCGATACTTCTTCACTGTAGGAGCAGGATTACCACAAAAATCTTTATAATGCGATGCCATTAGTTTCACGCCTGTGCCCAAAGCTAAGTCTAAATTCTTACCCAAGGCTTCTTCGTCCTCACTAGGGTGCATTGATAAGTTGAAGCTTGCGGCACGCAATTCTTTAAAACGCTCTTTTGTAGCTTTTCCACTTGGAACAGAATACCATGCCATTATTGGGAATTCTTTTCCTGTTGGATTTTTATATTTGTGCGGAAGATTCAGGTGATTTTGCGCGTATATCGGCATGGCTATAACAATAGCAGCTGCAAAGATGATTACCTTTGCAAATGTTTCTTTCTTCATTAAAAAACAACTAGTCATATATTATATCAATTAATCTTCAACTTCTTTGCAAACCTCTTCTTTTCACTTTCTTCTTAACGTCCGGTGTTTGGCTGCAGAAAGAAACCGGCTGTCGAGAATGCGGACTGGTAGTTGGCTTGTACACCAATAGCTAAAAGTAATTACGAAAGAATTAGAAAGTATTTCTTCATTGTTTATTGTTAGATGGTGTTCTGTGTGTAAAAGTACATCTTTTTTTTGCAGACAACGCTATAATGTAGAAGAAAAATGCTGCTATAAAAACGAAGTCGTATATCGCAAAAATAATGTCTGATATTTTTTGAAAAATATCGGATATTGTTTAAAAAATGTCTGACATTATTTTTCTGTTATGCCTTGTTGTTTTCAAAGGAGTTTGGTAGGGCGTAAAAAGGTATAAAACAAAGGGCGGACATCTCGCCCAACTTTTGTTTGTTTTGCGGAAGATGTTGCGGATAATTTTCCTATATACGTCAACAGTGCGTTTTGTATTTCTCAGGGTTTCATTGTTTAATGTTCATACGTATCTAAAACCCTATATTAAACAACAAACGCTTATTCTTAAGGAGGAGAATAAGCGTTTGTCGTTATTTCGTTGGTTGTTTATCTTATATTATAATTGTGTCCGCAGTTTTATGCCACATTCAAAGGTTTTGATTTAATCGAAAAGGTCTTGGGCGTCTTTGAGAAAAGGGTGGTGCTGGTCTTTCTCAGAAAGAATTACTTTGTCTGCGGGAATAGGCCATTTTATGTTCAGTTGCGGATCGTTCCACATTATAGCTCCTTCGCTTTGCGGAGCATAAAAATTATCACATTTGTATTGAAAGACTGCAACATCACTCATCACAGCAAAACCATGTGCAAATCCTCGGGGAATGAAAAACTGACGATGGTTGTCTTCTGACAGTTCTACGCCTACATATTTCCCGAATGTGGGGGAACTTTTACGAAGATCAACGGCAACATCAAAAACCTTTCCTCTCACAACACGGACTAATTTTGCTTGTGAGTGCTCACCTTTTTGATAATGAAGCCCACGCAAAACACCATATTGTGAACGGCTCTCGTTGTCTTGAATGAATTTTATTTCGCCTACTTGAGCATTGAAATCGCGCTCGCTATAGCTTTCAAAAAAATATCCGCGAGCATCATTGAAAACCCGAGGCTCGATTATAACAACGCCATCGATTTCTGTCTTGATTACGTTCATTATCCTTGTTTTTATTATGCTTCGTTTGCTCTGCGTAGCAAATATTTCCCATATTCGTTTTTGCTCATAGGTTGAGCCACTTGCCGCAATTTTTCTGCGTCAATCCATTTGTTGGTAAAGGCAATATCTTCGAGACATGCCACTTTGAGCCCGGTACGTTTCTCTATTACTTCAATAAAAGTGGAAGCTTCGGAAAGAGAATCGTGTGTGCCAGTATCAAGCCAAGCAAAACCGCGTGCAAGACGCTGCACTTTCAAACGCTGTGCTTTGAGATAGCATTCGTTTACCGTCGTAATTTCCAATTCTCCGCGTGGCGATGGTTTGATATTCTTGGCAATCTCTACAACATCGTTAGGGTAGAAATAAAGTCCAACTACGGCATAATTGGATTTGGGATTGGCAGGTTTTTCTTCTATACTTAACGCGTTGCCTTGCTTATCGAATTCAACAACACCATAACGTTCTGGATCGTTAACGTGATAGCCGAAAACAGTGGCGCAATTCTGTTCTTCTACATACTTTACGCTCTCGCGTAGCATTCCTGTGAAACCGCTACCATGGAATATGTTGTCTCCAAGTACGAGGCATACACTATCGTTTCCAATAAACTTTTCGCCGATAATAAATGCTTGTGCCAATCCGTCGGGCGATGGTTGCTCGGCATACTCAAAATGTACGCCGAAATTATCACCATTGCCGAGAAGACGTTTGAAACCAGGCAAATCATATGGGGTTGATATAATAAGAATATCACGTATCCCTGCCAACATAAGCACCGATATAGGATAATATATCATTGGTTTATCAAAGATTGGCAATAATTGTTTGCTTACGCCTTTTGTGATGGGATACAAACGTGTTCCTGAACCGCCTGCTAAGACTATGCCTTTCATTGTCTCTTATTTTTATGGGGAGTAATTACTTCTTGAAACGGCTATATATTACCGAAATTTTAATGTCTCCAGTATTGCCGCCAACAAGTCGTGTAGAAGTTAGCGACAAATCATTACGAACACGCGAAAGTACTTGTTGGGTGGTATAACCATTGCTTTGTGTTGTATATGATGTGGTAACAGGCACGAGCAATACTTTGTTCCAATCGGGGTGTGCCGCTTCCCATTTGGCATATTTAGCTTTGATAGTTGCTTTCGTGTCGGTAGAAGTTACACCAGCGCCGGTTTTTCTTGTAGAATAAATGTTTGACACAAGCGAAGCTATATTGTTGAAAGTATAAGCGTTTTCTTTCGTGGTGTAAGTAGCAACATATGATGTAAGTCCGTCTGCAACTTTACTGTTTTCGAAGAAATCATAAAGTTCTGCCGATTTCAGCATAAGCAAAGTGCCGGGTTGTGGAAGATTATAGTCGGTTTGTTGATTGTCGTTTACACGTGAGAAAGAAATCTTGGCACTATTTATTGTGTCGCTTTCGTGGTCATCATTATATATGCTGTCTATAGGCAGAGTAACCTCAGTATATATACCTACAGGCGTTTTAAGATAAGTATAGTCGTCGTTGTCGAGCAATTTGTCGATATTTTTGTTCTCAACCCGTGTGTTTTGCAAAACTTCTTCGGTTGCAGCTACTTTTTGTACACCGTCGTATATTGTATCTTGGTCTTTGTAGCGGAAGTATACGCGCATCAAAATTTTATCAATGCTCATCATTACACCATTGCCAGATATAATGCGATAATAAAAGCCTGGACAAACATGGTGAACGAAGTTATAGGAGTTGGTAAAGTTTGTGGGATTTTCGTAGTACTTTTTCATCAAGAAAGTACCATATTCTTTTGGCAATTTAATGCGTATGTTTTTCTGATAATTGTTCTTCACGCTATCGTTAAGCGTATTGTCAACTGCCGAAATAGATAATTCTTTACGAATGGCATCGTCTTTCTTGTTTACATATTGCCAAGGGTCGATGTTGGAATAGTATGCCATATTTTCTTTTAGGGCATTTGCTGTATCTAATTCATATATTCCGAGTTTCATGGAACTTAGTGAATCGCCGTAGCAATTCTTTATGTACACACGAATATCGGCTGAGTCGGCTTCAACTTCACCATTGTCCATTATTAAGGAGTTTAAATCAGGAAAAGAAAAGTTTTCAAGTGCGTGGAATTGTGCCAAAAAGTCGCAGGAAGTGGTTGCTTTTGTTTCGGGATCTGTTATTCTGCCCAAATAACTCATAGAAGTTGCACCGAGCACGCTATCTGCTTTTACAGAACGAGACAATACACTGTAGATATTCTGTGAAATTTCCATTTCATCGTGTCCCGGCATAACGTTTCCGCCTATATTTCCGGTTTCGTCATCGCAAGATGTTGCAACAATCACCATTGCCACACAAGCAAGTAAGACTTTTAGCAAACTATTGGTTCTCACTGGAAGAAGTAATTTACGAATTTGATTTGTAACTATAAATACATCGCAACGTGGCACACGTTTATAGTGTGCCTTCGTTTTGGTGTCAAAAGTACGAATAATATATTATACAGCTACTATATTAAATCTTATTTTCCGCTAAAAACCGTTTCGTAGAAATCGCCGTAGTATTGGGCATAATCGGGATTTTCCTGATATGGTAGTACGGGTTTTCCGAGGCTTTCTGCGTAGTCGGCAAGTTCTTTGTTCACGTTTGCACCACTTACGACAACTGCATCGGAGTAGTTTATTCCGAGTTTAAGCAAGTCTTCTGCGCTTTCAAACTTCAGGTTTTCTTTTTTGAGGAAAGTCTTTGTTACGTTGCGTGTGAGCAGGCATGAAGCAAAATTGTCGGGTAGGTTGTTTTTTAAGGCGGCATCGTTTATTTCAAAAACTATTTTTGTTCCTTCAAACGACGGCTCGTCTTTGAATGCAGTCCTTATATATAATGGCGCAACTGCGGAAATCCAGCCTTGACAATGTATTACGTCGGGGCGCCAACGTAGTTTCTTTACGGTTTCGAGCACACCGCGTGCGTAAAACACAGCTCTTTCACCGTTGTCGTTGTATTCTTCGCCGTTTTCATCGCATTCCATTCCGCGCTTGTCGAAATAGTCGTCGTTGTCGATGAAGTAAACTTGCATTCTTGCCGGTTGTAGTGATGCTACTTTTATAATCAGCGGGTGGTCATTGCCGTCGATAATAATATTCATTCCCGAAAGGCGGATTACTTCGTGCAATTGGTTTCTGCGCTCGTTGATACACCCCCATTGAGGAAGGAAAGTTCTTATTTCATGCCCACTCTCCTGTATGGCTTGCGGGAGTTTCCTCCCGAATGTAGACATTGTTGTCTCCGGTATGTAGGGGGTGATGCCTTGGTTGATGAATAGTACTCTCTTTACGTTCATTTAAGTTTTTATTACTTGCTTTGCAAAGATAGCAAAATTTTACATAATAACCAAGCAAGGGCTTGACAGCTTGATATTCCCAAACTGCAAAGCCCTTGTATTTGCTATTGCGTGTGTACTATTTTATATAATCGTTGCTTGCATCGTCGCCGGTTGATCCGAGTCCAGGCATGATAAAGTTTGCGAGCATTCCCTTACCGCCTTTTTCGGCTTTGAGCAGTGTGCGGTTGGTACATTCTTTTTTGAAGCCCACTCTTAGACCTGTGATGATGGACTCGAGTTTTCCGTCGCACTCTACTGCGGTTTGAAACGATACTTTGCCGGTGTACCAATAGCAGAAGCAGTCGGAAAGGTTGACGGCTTTGCCTTTTGTGATTTTGAATCCAGTGGCAAACTGGTCGCTATAGCAATAATTGAACCAGTTGTTGGTGGCGTCGATTATGAAGCCGCAGCTTGTGTCGTAGGTTTGGGTTTCGCGAAATACGAAAAGGGGGTGAATGTTGCGCAGACTGTTTCCGCCAGTCTTTATATATGCGCCTATGTTTACGTCTGCAATTCTCATGTTGGTGAATGTGTTGTCGAATCCTTCAACGAGTAGTCCTATGGAGTTTGACTTTCCATTTCCTGTGATGTTTACATCGCTGATGTCAGCGTCTGACGAACCGCTGTTTGCCCCGTATTTTACGTGAAGACCTACTTGTGTGTGTTTTATCGATACATTTTCTACTTTTGTTTCGCGTCCTCCGTCAATCGATACTCCGTCGGCAACGTTGGAGCCGTCGATAATTCCGCCCGAAAGTCCGTAGTTGCTACCGTTTTCGTATATATTGTTGGCCTTGTGTATGGCGCCGAGGCGAATTATAGCCTCTCCTGCATTCCAGTTGTCGGTGGCTTTTATCACGGCATAGTTTCCGAGCACGAGCGAAACGCTTTTCTTTGGGTCGGCGGGCGTATTTATGGAATGGGATACAAGGTAAACGCCGTCGGGGAATATAATTGTTTTGTTGGGATTCTCGTCAATAACTTTCTGTATTGCTTCGGCAACGTCGGTTTGTCCGTCGGCAACCACGCCGTGTTCTGTTACCACAACAAAGGCTGAGTTAGCCTGGATTATTTTCTTGGAGTGGCGTTTTTGCGCATAGGTGTTTGTGCCTGCATACGCAACAAACGATAGGGATAAAACCGAGATTGCAAGTTTGAAAAGTCCTTTTTTCATAGTTTATGCTTTGCTTTGATGTAAATATGCTTACAAAGATAGATAAAACGAGCAAAACAGAGGTTTTTGAGGTCTTAAAAAATGCGTGCTGCGATTGGCTTTTGTAGGACATGGGATATTGCAAAAATAATATCCGATATTTTTTAAACAATGTCAGACATTATTTGAAAAATGTCTGACATTGTTTTTATGGGGTCGGATATAGGAAATACGAGGTCATACCTCATTAAAATTACGACGCATCTAATTTAATTTACATGGCCGGGAATTTATGCGAGAAGCCTTGTTGTTTTTATGGTAGTTGAAAATGCGCTTTTAATAATCAATTTGCCGTGAGGTTTTGCAGTGCTTGTTGTCAAATATCTGTAACTTTGCGTGGCCACTAACCTTGTGTGTGATAAAATGGTCGGAAATAACAAATGCAACTCCTTTGCAAACCTAAGTAATGAGCTATCTTAAACGTGGACATATATATATAATAGTCGCGTTGACAATAATATTGTTTTCCATTCTTCCCCAAACTCGGGCGCAGCGTGCCGTGAGTGGAGTAGTGGTTGACAGTTTGACCCGTATACCTCTTCCGGGGGTAAATGCCGTGCTTTTCAATACCGACAGTTCGTTTATAAAAGGCGTGGCTACCGATACGGCAGGAATTTTCAAGCTCGGCATTCAAACACGTATGCAATATATATTGCGCCTGTCGATGATTGGCTATAAAAGCCACTATGTGAACATCGCCAAAAACCGACAGGGGAAGATGTTGTTGGATACAATATTCCTAACCTACAACGAGTCGGCGCTGAAAGGCGTGGTGGTGAAAGGTACACGCCCCGACATGGTTACGAAAGAAGATACCACGAGTTTTAATGCCGCAGAATATAATGTGCCCGAGGGAGAGTCGCTCGAAGAACTCGTGAAACTTTTGCCAGGAGTGGAGATAGACGGCACTAATATTACGTATAACGGCAAACCTATCTCGGAGTTTAAAATCAATGGCAAGGACTTTTTCAAAGGCAACCGTCGCATTGCGCTCAAAAACCTGCCCGTAGAACTTATAAAACAGGTGAAAACCTACGAAAAAAAGAGCGATTATGCCGAACAAACGGGAATAGACGACGGAAATGAGCAAACTGTGATGGATATAGAGTTGAAAAAAGAACTCAACGAAACCTGGACCACAAGTTATGACGCCGGAGTTGGCTCGTATGGGCGATATATTCAAAAGATATTTGCCAACCGCATAACAGATCGCTCTCGACTTACGCTTACAGGCAATATGAACGACGACGATGCCCGTTCAAACAATAAATCTTTTGGAGCGGATTTCAGCACAAACAATGGAAAGATGAAAAAAGAGAACGGACGTTTTGAATTGGGCGGACATATTGGAGGACACAACGACCATTCGCATAGCCAAACATGGAGAAACGCCGAAAACTATAAGGGCACCGGACAAACTTCACAATTCTCAAACAGCAATAGCTACAACAAAAACAAATCGGCAGGGCTTAGCGGAAATCTCCGCATGGAATGGCACCCCGATACACTTACCATTGTAACGGCAAGCACAAATCTTTCGTTTTCCAAAACAAGAACATTCAGTCGTTCGCGCTCTGTGAATTTCAACAACGACCCCTATAATATCACCGACAACGATCCGCTTGACAATGTGTTCAGCGATGATTTCTCTGAAGAGACAATGCCTGAACTCTATAAGGCTACAATCAATAGGAAAGCAAGTTCTTCGAAAGGAAACGGCGACAGTTATTCGTTTGCTCTCACGGGAATGTTGGTGCATAGGTTTAATAGTAGGGGGAGAAACGCAAGTTTTGATTTTAATATGGCAAGCAGCGACGCACAAAACAAAACTTTTAGAATCTCCGACATATATTATTACAAGAAAGCCCAAGACAAACGCCATACATTCCAAGATCAATACGTTTTCTCGCCTACACATAATTGGAATTACAACGCGCGGATAAGCTATAGCGAACCTATTGTGAAAAGATTGCACTTGCAAACAAGCTATAGCTTTGAACGTTCGCGCAGTCGCAGTGATCGTTTGCTCTACGAGCTTGATTCGCTTGACGGGTGGCGTAACGGCGAACACGAACTTGGAGAATTGCCGCAAGGGGTGGACTCTATGCAGGCTGCTTTGAGCATACAAAACTCCCACTATTCCACATACGACAATTTTAATCACTCTTGGAGCGCAAACCTAACCTACAACAGCAAAAAGATAAACGCTTTTGTAGCAACCAAAATGAACTACAGCACAACCAATCTTTATTATCAGCGCAGCACAGTAGACACGGCGTTGACCAGGCAGATATTACGTTTTTCTCCATCGGCGAAATTTAGGTATAGAGTCTCAAAAAACGAAAGGGTAGAGCTTGGTTATAGCGGTTGGAACAATGAACCTTCGATGACAAACCGCATTCCCGTTACCGACAACTCAGATCCTCTCAACATTCGCCTGCCGGGGGGAAGCCTTAAACCGGCTTGGAACAATAGAATCAAGTTCGGCTACAACAAATTCATTACCAAACGCCAACAGAACTGGGACGTGAACGCACAGTTTGAGCAAAGTTCCAACAATATCAGCACCGCCGTTTTGTATGATGAGACTACGGGTGGGCGCACTACGCAGCCCAAGAACATTAATGGCAATTGGTCGGCGCGCACTGACTTTACCTTCACCACAGGGTTTGGCAAGAACAAAGCATTCCGCCTTAACAGTTCAATAACTACCAACTACGACAATTCTGTGGGATATATCAGCACGGGCAGCAAGGCGAGCAGCGAAAAGAACACCACAAGAACCACGAGCATATTCCCACGCGTAAATCTAAGATACCATAATGATATTCTTGAAGCCAAGATTGGCGCATCGCTGCGCTATCGTCATACCGACAACAAGCTGCGTCCGCAATCCAATATGGATACCTACAACTATAGTTACCAGGCATCGGCGCGTGTGAGGCTGCCTTGGAAGATGACAGTAGAGTCTTCTTGGAAAATGAACAGCCGGCGAGGATATTCCAACAAGAGTATGAATACCGATGAGCTGGTTTGGAATGCCACGGCTTCGCAAAACTTCTTCAAAGGTTCACCTCTTATCGTAAGGTTGCAACTCTATGACATATTGCACAACCGCAGTAACATCTCCCGTACTATTAGCGCGCAAAGCCGTGTAGACTCCGAAAACGATTCGTCTTACAGCTATTTTATGCTGCATTTGATTTTGCGCCTTAACATATTCAACGGGAAAGTGTCGTCGGGTTTCGGCCATTCCAAAGGGAAAAAGAAGAATAATAAGCTTTGAATTCTCCGCAAATCAAGCCCGTTTTGTGGGAAAAGTACGAATTATTGAAGTTTTCGACGAAAAAGTTTGGTACTTTAAAAAAGAATACGTACTTTTGCATCGCTTTTGAGAAATAAAGCACCTGGCGCTGTAGCTCAACTGAATAGAGCATCTGACTACGGATCAGAAGGTTTAGGGTTTGAATCCCTACAGCGTCACAAAGAGAACTACTGAAAGGTAGTTCTTTTTTGTTTGAATACGATACGCTTGTGGCAGATTTCGGAATGAAGGTTTGGTGAACTCTGCGATATACTCCCTTTCAATTGTGTTTTGAGGCAAGGCTGTAAAGGCATTGCAAGTAGCATTGCGTACAGCTGTCAGACGGTGTGGAGCAAACGAAGCCGTATGCTGCGCTTTTGATGCGCACGAAAAACTTTTTTGATGCGGAGGATAATTTATTATGATGCTATCATAATAAATTTACACCATGGTCTCCCTGTCGTTACACCGTGGTCTCCTTGTCAAGACATCATAGTCTTACTGCCAAGACACCGTGGTCTCCCTATCAATACATTATGTATCTCTACCAAGACACCATGGTCTCTTCGTCAAGACACCATGGTCTCTTTGTCAAGACACCGTGGTCTCTTTGTCAAGACACC
>CAVIQL010000028.1:0-30502 GCA_963644855.1 Clostridiaceae bacterium Marseille-Q4149
TGGTGTGCAAAAAGCGCAAATATCACGTTTGGAACGTGGTCACGGCATTACATTCGCTACCATGTCTCGGATTTTCAAAGCCATGAACATAAAAGCCAGTTTAGATATGGGGTCCATTGGTAGAGTGGCTTTGTGGTAAAACAAAAAATGCCATGCCTATTTATCCACACAACGACAAGTTTCTACCCAACGAGCCTGGCAGTTTATATCATGGGTACAAAACTCCAGCAGAGGAGTGTTTGTTCTATGATTTCGCAGTACAAGGGTATGATTTGATGTTCAAATACAAAGATCAGCCATACTACTTTATGGTTGACACAGATTGTGTTTGGTTGTCGGATGAGAATTTTACTGCAATGATTAAGAAGTTTGCAAACGGCAATGATGCCCTGGAGCATTTTTGCATTGACGGCACACCTCTTTACAAACTTGTGAATGAATTGGACGAATACGAGCCAATGTAGTAATTTCGCCGCCTAAGCGGTTAACTCTTTTCACTCCTTTGGCTTACGCTTTGTCGCAGGATGAAGGTTTTTTCTTTTTTGTGGCGGAACTGGTACCAAGGGTGTGACTGTATTCGTCTATAGCAATAGATTTCGTGAAGACTTGCTGCAATACGGCATGCGGCTTCCATGCGCGGTGGATTAAAGACGTTCGTTCTACCACCTAAAAATTTCTGGCGCAGATTTGGCGCACTCTTAAAACGAAAATCAGCGTAACTTGTTGATTTTCAACTTATTACGCTGACTTCTGCGGAGAGAGAGGGATTCGAACCCCCGATACGTTGCCGTATGCCGGTTTTCAAGACCGGTGTAATCGACCACTCTACCATCTCTCCAATTTTTAGTCATGAAATTAAGAAATCTCTCTATCGAAAGTTTAGTTTTATGACTCTATTATCAAGTTAAAGCGAGGCTCTGAACTTTTGACGCTGCAAAATTAAGCAAACTTACGCATTTGGGCAAATTATGACCAAGTTTTTTTGAGGTAAGATGCTTTTTTGGTAATTTTGCAATAAGATAAGGTGCTAATTTTTAGATAATAAGTTATAATATAATGATATATCCCGAAAGATTCGAGGAAAAAATCGGATTTAATGAAATACGGACGATGCTCAAAGGGCGGTGTCTCTCGGAACTTGGCGTAGAGTGTATCAACCAAATGGAGGTGCTTTACGAGGGTGATGAGATTCGTGAGCGTTTGAAACAGGTTAGTGAGATGCGTAAGGTGCTTAGAGAGGAAGATGATTTCCCTGTTGAAAACTTCATTGATATCCGTCAATCGCTCATGCGTGTTAGACTTGAAGGAACACATCTTGAAGAATTAGAAGTATTCGACTTGAAACGTTCTCTATCGACTATTGCAGATATCGTAAACTTTTTGAAGCGTGGCACAAATGATGACAGTCAACCTATTTACCCTACTCTGTTGCGACTTGTTGATGGTGTGGTGGTGTTTCCTGATATTGTAAAGAGGGCTGACGCTATTCTTAACAAATACGGACGCATTCGAGATGATGCTTCGCCAGAATTAGCACGCATACGTTCTGAAATAGAAAGTGCCAAGCGTGGTATTTCTTATTCCATTCGTTCCATTATTTCTTCGGCACAGAAAGATGGTATCATTGATAAGGATGTTACTCCAACGATACGTGATGGCAGACTTGTGATACCGGTGATGCCTGCTTTGAAACGCAAATTCCGAGGTATCATACACGATGAATCTGCAACGGGAAAGACTGTTTTTATCGAACCTACGGAGATTGTGGAGTCGAACAATCGTATTCGTGAACTGCAAAGTGCGGAGCAACGCGAGATAATTAGAATTCTCAAGGAACTGACTGATTGGATTCGTCCACAAATTGCAGAGATCATTCCGAGCTATCATTTTTTGGGAGAGATCGACTTTATTCGTGCAAAAGCATTGCTTGGTGAGAGTCTCAATGCGGTAGAACCGCAAGTTAGCGACAATCCTGTTATTGACTGGGTGCAGGCTATACATCCAATACTTGCCACCTCGTTAAAACGTCGTGGAGGAAAAGTTGTGCCTCTTGATATAGAGATATCGTCAAACCGCAGAATTCTTATTATTTCAGGACCTAACGCCGGTGGAAAATCTGTTTGTCTTAAAACGGTAGGGCTTTTACAATATATGCTACAAAACGGATTGCCAATACCTGTGCGCGAAAACTCCAAGACTGGCGTTTTTGATGGCATTTTTATTGATATTGGCGACGAGCAAAGCATTACCAACGAACTTAGCACATATTCCTCGCATCTTCAAAACATGAAAGTGATGATGAAGAATGCTTCTGCACGTAGTCTGTTGCTTATCGATGAATTTGGAGGTGGAACGGAGCCACAGATAGGCGGTGCTCTTGCCGAGGCAATCCTTAAACGTTTTATTGAAAGCGGTACGTATGGCGTGATAACAACTCATTACCAAAACTTAAAGCGTTACGCCGACGGACATTCCGGAGTTGTGAATGGTGCAATGCTTTACGATCGCGAGAAAATGCAAGCTTTATTTCAATTACAGATTGGACAACCGGGAAGCTCCTTTGCTGTGGAAATTGCACGTAAGATCGGTATTCCGTTAGACGTTATTGAAGACGCGTCGCAGATTGTGGGAAAAGAATATATCGACAGTGATAAATACTTGCTTGACATTGTGCGCGACAAACGGTATTGGGAAAGCAAAAGACAGAAAGTACACCAGCAGGAAAAGCGTTTGGAAGAGATTATTGCCCGCTACGAAAAAGAGATGCAGGAACTCCAAACGAGTCGTAAGGAAGTTATCGCCAAAGCAAAGGAAGATGCGCGCCAACTGCTTGATGCATCGAACGCAAAAATAGAAAATACAATACGCTCAATACGCGAAATTCAAGCGGAACGCGAGAAAACTCGTGAGGTGCGCCAAGAACTTGAAGAATTCAAGAAAGAAGTTGAGGGTGTAAATGCAGAAGAAAAAGAAGATGCCATAAAGCGAAAAATGGAACAAATTCAACGGCGCAAACAACGCAGAGAAGAGCGTCGTCAAAAGGTTGGCTATAAAAAAACAACCGCACCCGAAAAAGATTTCAATGCTACAAAAGAAGTTGGAATACCAAAGCCGGGAGATTATGTAAGGATTAAAGGACAGACTTCGGTAGGAAGACTCAAAGAATTATCGGGAAAGAAAGCCGTTGTAGTATTTGGCGCAATGCAAGTGGTAATTGATTCGGCAAGATTGACTATCACCGATGCACCCGAAAAGAAAGTTTTGCAAGATGCTGCGTATATGAGTCGCTCTACTCGAATGGCGGTTGACGAGCGCAAGAGCAATTTCAAACCAGATATTGATGTGCGTGGAATGAGAGGCGACGAAGCGCTGCGTACTGTGATGGCGTTTGTCGACGATGCCCAATTGCTTGGCGTGGCACGCATAAGAATCCTGCATGGTACTGGCACCGGAGCTTTGCGCGAAGTTATCAGACAATATCTGCGCACTGTGCCGGGCAATGTGTCATATCACGACGAGCATGTTCAATTTGGAGGAAGCGGCATTACGGTTGTTGATATGAAGCAATAGTATTTTGAAAGCATGAACGAAGAAAGTGTGAAGCGCAATTCCCTCAAAGCGTGGGTTCTTGCGGCAAGACCCAAAACGTTGACAGCTGCAATGATTCCTGTGGTTATTGCCTGCGCAATGGCATATGCCGACGGAGGATTCAAATGGTTTCCTGCCGTGGCATGCTGTGCTTTTGCCGGATTAATGCAGATTGCGTCTAATTTGATAAACGACTTGTATGATTTTCTAAAAGGATCTGATCGAGAAGATCGCCTTGGTCCCAAACGGGCAACGGCTCAAGGGTGGATTACTCCCACAGCTATGCGCGTTGGAATAATTGTCGTGGTAACCATTGCGTGTGTCATTGGGTGTTTGCTTGTAAATACGGCAGGCATATGGCTTGTTGCTTTGGGTGGAGCGTGTGTTGTCTTCGCTTTTCTCTACACTACCCTACTTTCCTACCTTGGTTTGGGTGATATATTGGTTCTCGTTTTTTTCGGGCTCGTTCCTGTTACAGCTACATACTATTTACAAACCGGGCAAATCAGCATTTCCATAATAATATGTGCCTTGGCGTGTGGCGTGGTTATCGACACTTTGCTTGTTCTAAACAATTTTCGCGACCGCGAAGCCGACAAACTTAGCGGTAAACGTACTGTCATCGTTACGTTTGGCGAGAATTTCGGCAAATGGTTTTATTTGTTTCTGGGAATAGCTGCTTGCTTGCTCACCCTTACGCTTGTTTTTCAGCAAAGATACCTTGCCGCTTTTTTGCCGTTGCTTTATCTTTTACCACATTTCAAGACATGGCGTACAATGGTAGAAATCAACAAAGGGAAAGAACTTAACCGAGTGTTGGGAATGACCTCGCGCAATATGGCAATATTTGGATTGCTGCTGGCAATAGGTATTATTCTTTCGTAATAAGAAAACGTGAGTTCTACGAATTAGAACCAAGGCAACATCTGTCGATAGTTTTTTGAACAACAATGCTCCGAAGAAAAACTTTTTCGAGGCATTATAATGATATAAAATATGCTTTTTACGCCAAGTCATCTTGTTTAAGCAAGATGACTTGGTTTTTTAATTAGGTCGGACCGCATTTTTGCGATATTCCATGTTGTACAATTCTGTCCCAAAGGTGAGTGTACTCATAAATCGAATGTTCAGGAGAAATCTTAGTTTTATTAGTGTCCGCTAAAAATTAAGTTCTTGTTTTTCTAACTCTGGGATTATAAATTTCTCTCGCTTGTTGCAATAAATTGGAATCATTATTTTCAATAACAGATATAATAAAAATAATGTCGGATATTTTTTAAAAAAGGTCCGATATTATTTAAAAAAGGTCTGACATTGCAAAAACGAAATCAGATGAAAAATTTATCGCTTGCGCATAACCTTTTCGTGTAATGCTTCAAACATACTATAAAGTACTGGAATACACAACAGTATAGCCATTATACCTGCGGCCATTCCGCCAACAACGCATGTTCCTATGGCAACATTTCCTCTTGCTCCTGCACCATGGGCGAGCATAAGCGGAATCATTCCTATAATCATAACACTCGCTGTCATTACAATAGGACGCAGACGAACGCTTGCAGCTGACAGTGTGGCTTGAACTATAGACATTCCGTTCTTGCGGCGCTCCGTGGCATACTCGGTGAACAAGATTGCTGTCTTTGCCAACATGCCGATAAGCATTACAAGTCCTATTTGCATATAGACGCTATTTTCGATGCCCAATGCTGTGGCCAACAAAAAACTGCCGCACAGTCCAAACGGAACAACCAAAATAATGGCAAACGGAACAAGAAGACTTTCGTACAAGCAACTCAAAATGATATAGATAAACACAACGCTTATCACGAGTATCAAACTGGTTGTATTGCCTTGTGATGATTCTTCGCGCGAAAGTCCGCTAAGTTCGTATCCATAGCCTTGTGGCAACGTCCGTGCCGCAACTTCGCTTATCGCTTGTATAGCTTGACCGGAACTATAACCCGAGGCAGCCGTTCCGTTTACACGAATGGCTGGAAAAAGATTGAAATGAGTGAGATATTCAGCACCGTTCACCTTTTTCAACGTAACATATTCGCTCAATGGAGACATCACTCCGTCAGCATTCCTCACATACATGTTATCCAAAGCCCTCTCGTTTAGTCTGTAAGCAGCCTCGGCCTGCACCATAACCCTATAAAGTTTTGTGTATTTGTTTATGTTTGAAGCGTAGTCGCCTCCTATATAAGCAGACATAGCACTAAGCACATCTTTTGGCGACACTCCTTTTATCATACACCTTGCGGCATCAACCTCAACTATATATTGCGGATAATCCATCTTGAAAGAATAGTGCGCCTTGGCTATCTCACGGCGTTGGTTCAAGGCATCAACAAAACGCTCTGCTACAAGCGAAAGAGATTGGAAGTCTTCGCTCGAACGATTCTGCACATAAAGTTCAAAACCACTGCTCGAGCCATAACCACGAATAGTCGGCAAAGTAGCACAATGCACTGTAGCCTCCTTAATATACGACGTGCGCCGATATATTTCATTAACCACGCTGTCGATATCATCTGCCCGGGCGGTACGTTCCGACCAATTTTTTAGACGAACGGACAAAAATCCGGCAGATGAGGTTTGATTTGATTGCGCATCGCGTCCATCTATGCGAGTATGTATTTTAATCTGCGGGATATCCTTAATAGCCGTCTCCACTTGGTCCATCACCTTTGCCGTTTGCGCAAGGCTGTATCCTGGGTGGCATTGCACTCCAACGTCAATGGTTCCCATATCTTCTTGAGGCACTAAACTTGTCTTTGTCGTGGCTATCATTACAGCCAACAACCCACAAACTATAGGCAATGAAAGCACAACGAACTTGCGATGCCGCATCATGCTCAACACACAACGCGTATAGGCTGCAATCCATTTACTTTGTTTTGATTTTGTACCTACAGTTTTCTTTCGAAAAACTATGGCACTCAAAGAAGGACAGAGCGTCAATGCATTAAATAGCGATATAGCCACAGCAGCAGCCATGGTCAGTCCGAATTCCTTGTAGAACACGCCGGTTGTTCCGCTTGTAAAACTCACGGGGATAAATACTGCCATAAAGACAATGGTTGTGGTAACAAGGGCAGACTTTAATTCTTTCATAGCATCTATCGTAGCCTTGTATACATTGGAGTAGCCTTGACTAAGCTTTGCTTGTACGGCCTCGACAACCACTATAGAGTCGTCAACAACCGTTCCGATAACAAGCACAAGGGCAAAGAGCGTGAGCAAGTTAAGAGTAAACCCCACGAAATACATAAAAGCAAACGTTCCTATCAGTGAAACTACAATCGCAATGACGGGAACAACCATCGAACGCCAATCGCGTAGAAAGACAAAGACTACAAGAACAACGAGAACGAGAGCTATTACAAGTGTTTCGGTAACATTGCGCATCGATGCTCCGAGAAAATCCATCACACTGGTTTGATCTTCCAACACCATGCCGGGAGGCAACGACAATCTCACTTCATTCTCTACCCTATCTATCTGTTTTATTATTTCGTTGGCGTTCGAGCCTGCTACTTGTGTGATACTTGCAGAAGCACCTGGCTTACCATTGGTCGTACTCCTCATATTATAGTCAATAGTTCCCAATTCAATTCGCGCTACATCGCCAAGACGCAAAACATCTCCGTTGTCAGAAGCTTTAACAACGATATTTCTAAACTCACAAACATCATGATACCGTCCACGATATTTCAGCACGTATTGAAAAGTATTTTGCGACTCTGCGCCCAGGCTACCCGTTGGAGATTCTATGTTTTGTGCCGCCAAAGCATTGTCGATATCACTCGGAACAAGCCCATAGGCAAACATCTTTGCAGGGTCGAGCCATATACGCAAGGCATAATCGGCTCCAAAAACATTTACCTCGCCCACTCCTGCAATACGCGCCAATCGAGGCTCGATATTTATCTTCATGTAATTGGTGAGGAATTTAGAATCATAGCGTTCGTCAGGACTATATAATGTAATGAACTTCAGATTAGAGTTCTGCGTCTTGCGAACAGTTACACCGCTTTTTGTAACTTCGGCGGGCAACAATCCTTGTGCCGAGGCCACACAATTCTGCACATTAACCACTGCCATATTAGGGTCGGTGCCTTGCTTGAAATATATTGTTATGGTACATGTGCCGTTGTTTGAAGCATTGGAAGTCATGTACTGCATATTTTCCACGCCGTTTATTGAAGCCTCCAAGGGAGTAACCACGCTTTTCATGATGGTTTCGGCGTTTGCGCCCACATAAGTTGCGCTAACTTTAACTGTAGGCGGAGCTATGTCGGGATATTGCTCTATCGGAAGGCTCATCAGCCCAATAACACCTATGATAACAATAACAATGGAAAGCATTACCGACATGATAGGCCGGTTGATAAATGTTTTGATGCTCATATCGTACATTAATATTTACGTAATCGTCTTTTCTGAATTTCTCGCGGCAAATGTAGCAAGTGATTTTGGGGACATCTTGTAGTTTGTGCTTTTTGTAAATGAAACCCATTTCTTCAAAGTTTCCACAAATTTGTTTTATAACTTTGCACATATTCTAACATCAAGCATTATGTGGAAGTATTACGCACTACTTTCAGCCTTCTTTGCCGCATTAACGGCAATCTTCGCCAAAATCGGAGTGAAAGACATTAATTCCGACCTTGCCACAGCAATTCGTACCACCATTATTCTTTGCATTACATGGGGCATTGCTTTGGTGGGCAACCATGTGAACGAAGTGAAAAACATTCCGTCGCATACGTGGCTTTTTCTTATACTGTCGGGAGCTGCCACAGGACTTTCATGGCTTTTCTACTTCAAGGCATTGCAGTTAGGCGATGTATCACGCGTGGCACCTATCGACAAGTTGAGCGTAGTTATCACAATACTCCTTTCGTTCATGTTCCTAAAAGAACCCGTAAATGCCAAGGTAATTATAGGAGCATTGTTGATAACAAGTGGTAGCATTGTAATGCTCTGCAAATAAGAAATAAAAGTGATATACAGCTTATCCTCAAAAACTCAAGGCACTAGTTTGAGAGGAGACCGTGGTGTAAATAACATTATGATGCTGATGTGCGTACTTTTCACAAAAGTTGTTCGCAAAACCACCAAATTTACAATGACCTAATCTCGTTGAACTCACGTTTTTTAAGCAATATCATACTTCGTAAAAACGAAATTTGGCATTGTTTTCGTGATAAACACACCAAAGAATGGGCATAAAAAAGTCCCGCACTCCAAACAAAGCGCGGGACTCTTGTGTTGTCTGTAAATTTAGTTTGCCATCTCGGATATAAACTTAATTCTCACGAGTCTTACTTCCTCTTCGGTGTAGTCCTCGTCAAGATTGTCCATTGCCTCATCAATAGAGTCGGTTTCTGAACTCTTGAAATAAGAATATATATCCTCAATGCGGTCATCGTCCATATTCTCCACCAGGAAATAATCGATATTGATACGAGTTCCGGAATAAACTATTGCTTCCATTTCGTCGAGCAGTTCGTTAAATTCCAATCCATTCACCATAGCAATATCGTTAAGGTCTCCTTTGCGGTCGATGGCATGGATTATCGCCACTTTTACTTTCGATTTCTTGGCTACCGTGCGCACACTCATGTCTTCGGGGCGCTCTATATCGTTTTCCTCGCACCATCGTTTAATCAACTCACAAAACTCCTTGCCATATCGACGTGCTTTGCCAGCGCCCACTCCGGGTATGTTTTGCAACTCCTCAGCGGTTACGGGATAAAGCGTAGCCATCGCTTCGAGCGATTGATCCTGGAAAATCACATAGGGCGGTATATCCAGTTTGTTTGACAGTTCCTTCCTTAAATCACATAGCATTTGGTAGAGCGCCGGATCAACAGCGTTTGCTCCACCATCGTGCATGGTAGCGTCAGTCTCTTCTTCGTTAAATTCGTTGTCTTTTGTTACCATAAAAGTTGTAGGCTTTTTAATAAATCTGCGTCCTTTCTCAGTCAATTTCAACACACCATAATCCTCCACGTTCTTCTCCAGGTATCCCGAAAGTTCCGCCTGGTTTATCACAGCGTTGAGAATACGTTCGTCTTCCTCTTCACAGATTCCAAATGTTTCAAGTTCATCGTGATGACGCTCCATAGTGTCTTGCGTTTCGCGTCCATAGAGCACATCTTTTATATAGTCGTCTTTAAAATTCTCCTTAGTCTGCTGCACCGTAAGCAACACGTTCAGCAATTGCTCGCCCGCCTCTATCTTTGTCTTGGGGTGGAGGCAATTGTCGCAGCACTCGCAGTTTTCCTTGTCGTATTCCTCTCCGAAATAATGGAGCAACAACTTGCGTCTACACACAGTGCTTTCGGCATAATTCGATGTCGCACGCAAGAGTTGCCTTCCGATATCTTGTTCAGCAATAGGTTTCCATTCCATAAGCTTCTCTAGCTTGCGCAAATCGTCTTTCGAATAAAAGGCAATGCATTTACCCTCGCGCCCATCACGTCCGGCACGTCCCGTTTCCTGATAGTATCCTTCAAGACTCTTTGGCATGTCGTAATGAATAACAAATCGCACGTCGGGCTTGTCTATTCCCATACCGAAAGCTATCGTGGCGACAATCACATCGATTTTCTCCATAATGAAGTCGTCCTGCGTTTTGGAACGAGCCGATGCATCCATTCCTGCGTGGTAGGGCGCGGCAGCAATATCGTTAGTCTGCAACACAGCAGCAAGTTCCTCCACACTCTTTCGAGACAAGCAATATATAATGCCGCTCTTGCCTGCGTTTTGCTTGATAAACTTAATGATTTCCTTGTTTATATTTTTCGTCTTGGGCCTTACTTCATAGTAAAGATTAGGACGATTAAAGGAACTCTTAAAGTCTGTGGCGTCTTCTATCGACAACGTGCGTTTGATATCACTTTTTACTTTGTCGGTAGCCGTTGCCGTGAGCGCAATAATAGGTGCACGACCAATTTTGTCTATTATGTTTCGCAAGTTACGATATTCCGGACGGAAATCATGCCCCCATTCTGAAATACAATGAGCTTCATCGATAGCAAAAAAAGAAATCTTTGCATTTCTAAGAAACTCTACGTTTTCTTCTTTTGTTAGCGATTCTGGGGCAACGTATAACAATTTGGTCTTACCTGCTTTTATATCGTCTTTTACCTGTTCTATCGCCGGCTTATTGAGCATTGAGTTTAGGAAATGCGCAACGCTGTCGTTTTCGCAGGTATTACGTATCATATCAACCTGGTTTTTCATCAGCGCAATGAGAGGTGAAACCACAATTGCCATACCTTCCATAATTAGTGCAGGCAATTGATAGCAGAGAGACTTGCCTCCGCCTGTGGGCATAAGCACAAAGGTATCTTTCCCGGCGAGTACATTACGTATTATCGCCTTTTGATCGCCTTTGAACTTATCGAAACCGAAATAACGTTTCAGTTCGTTTGTCAGATTTATCTCTTTGTTTGCCATTTTCGTTATAAGTTACCAAGTCGTATAGACAAAAATAACTATTTATTTCAAACTCCCATGCTACAGCGGCACAAAAAACATATCCAGCGGCTTTTAGTGCCAGTCTTTCGCTTATCCTGCGGTTTTTAATGCCGGTCCTGCCAGGTTTTCAGACTTTTCAACCTGTTGTTTTGCGTATTCCAATTTCACGCGATAGGTTTTCACGTTTTTCGATGGCAATTCAAACATTACGTCTTTCATTATTGCCTCTACTATAGCCCGCAATCCGCGTGCACCAAGTTTGAATTCAAATGTTTTGTCTACTATATAATCAAGAACATTATCATCAAAAGTTAGTTTCACTCCGTCTATTTTCATCAACTTTGTGTATTGCTTTATGATAGAGTTCTTTGGTTCTGTGAGAATTCGGCGCAATGCTTCTTTGTCAAGCGGATCAAGATGCGTGATAATTGGTAGACGCCCTACTATTTCGGGTATTAGTCCGAACGATTTGAGATCCTGCGGAGCCACATACTTCATTAGGTTGGAACGATCTATTTGCATATTACTTTGTACTGAGTCGTAACCAATGGTATGAGTATTTAGGCGCTGAGCAATACGGTCTTCTATTCCTTCGAAAGCCCCACCGCATATAAACAATATGTTATGGGTATTAATATGTACGTACTGCTGCTCGGGATGTTTGCGTCCGCCAGCAGGGGGAACGTTTACCATTGTTCCTTCAAGGAGTTTGAGCATCGACTGTTGCACTCCTTCACCGCTTACATCGCGAGTGATTGAAGGATTATCGCCTTTGCGCGCAATCTTGTCTATTTCGTCAATAAACACGATGCCTTTTTCGGTTTTTGCCACGTCATAGCCCGACGCTTGATAGAGACGCGAAAGAATGCTTTCAACATCTTCGCCCACATATCCCGCTTGGGTGAAAACTGTAGCGTCTACAATTGTAAAAGGTACGTTAAGAATTTCGGCAATAGTGCGTGCGAGTAAGGTTTTACCCGTACCCGTTGGACCGAGCATCAATATATTTGATTTTTCAATGTCTACTCCGTCGCCGTCATTCTTTTGTGTAAGTCTCTTGTAATGATTGTAAACAGCCACACACAAAGTTCGTTTTGCGTCTTCCTGTCCTATTACGTATTGGTCGATATATTCTTTAATATCTTTGGGCTTGGGAATATCCGTAAGGCTCACGTCTTCGGCAGCAGTTGCGGAGGTTTCTGTATTTTGCGGTATGGGCAATCCTTTTTGTTTACGAATTTGGTCGTAAATTGAGATGATTTCTCTTGCACAGTCTTCACAAACCGAAGTTCCAAGCCCATTTCCAACAATAGTATGGAGCTCTGTCTGCTCTTCTGTGCGCCCGCAGAACACACAACGTATCTCGTTATTTTTTTTCGTCATTTCCCGCGCACCAGTATTTTATCTACCATTCCGTAGTCGAGGGCTTCTTGTGCCGTCATCCAATAGTCGCGGTCGGAATCTTGCCACACTTTGTCGAATTCGGTGTGTGAGTGTTCGGCTATTATGGTATAGAGTTCCTTTTTGAGCTTTTGGATTTCGCGTGCAGTGATTTCTATATCTGAGGCTTGTCCTTGTGCCCCACCCATCGGTTGATGAATCATCACCCGACTATGTTTGAGTGCAGAACGTTTGCCTTCTTTTCCCGCCACGAGCAACACCGCAGCCATCGAAGCTGCCATGCCTGTACAGATAGTTGCTACGTCGCAATTCACAAACTGCATGGTGTCGTATATACCAAGTCCTGCGTAAACCGAGCCGCCCGGTGAATTGATATATATAGATATGTCTTTGCCAGGGTCAGCAGAGTCGAGATACAACATCTGTGCTTGTAATGTATTTGCTGTGTAATCGTCAATCTGTGTACCGAGAAAAATGATGCGATCCATCATTAAACGCGAGAAGACGTCCATTTGAGTTACGTTCAACTGGCGTTCTTCAAGAATGTAAGGGTTCAGATACTGGCTTTGCGCCTTTATAACATCGTCAACCACCATGCTGTTTATGCCAAGGTGCTTGACGGCGTAGTTTCTGAAGTCGTCTTTAACGGTCATGTTTTGATGTTTTGTTTTGAGTTTCTGAACAGTGCGGGCAAAATAGCCGCTACTCTTTACGCAAAGATATATAAATCCTCTATTATGCAAAAACTTTTTTGCGCAAAATATTTTTGAAAAATGCGTAACCAATGGTTTGTTAACGTCATTATATATATTGAGCCCACGAACTTTGTACCGATATTTTTTTGCCGGTAAGATAAAGAACAAGGCTGGAATAATCAAAACAATTGCCGATGCTGAATGATGGCAACCACATAAACCCAAAACAGAAAGGGAGAAAAGTTTAGTCTTTCTCCATATATTATTATTACTTTTGCTGCAAGTTATTCGAGCGGGGCAAAGCGTTGGGCTTCATTGCGGAAATAATATTCTCATATCTATTCTGCTGCATTTCATAACCCATATTGCGATTTCCGCTCAACTACTTAAAACCTAAACAACGATTTTTAGGCGATAAAATACGTCAACAACAATGATCTATCGGTTAAGTTTCCATATAAACTATCATACAAATGCCAACCAAACGGTTGCCGTGGAAATTATTGGCAACAAAGGTAGGGCTACATCAACTGTAAATCTTTCTTCACCCGATGCCTGTGCATGGAGTGGCGATATAGAAATGCCGTTAACCGCAGGAGTTCTGTATTCCTACAATTATATTATACTTGAATACGGCAAAGAGGTTATAAGGGAGGTGATTTATCCCGAGCGTTCCTTTTTGCCGAACGAAAAAAACGGTTTGCTTTGCTTCTACGATACGTGGAGATATGATATACGACAGACTAATTACAACAGCTCTGCACTATCGAAAATAATGTTTCCTTATATCGCAAAAATAAAGTCCGATATTATTAAAATAAAGTCTGACATTGTTGAAAAAATATCTGACATTAGAAAAAGCCCAAATAATATCGTTTTCAAGATATGTGTTCTCACCCCTCGCAATAGCGATTTCAAGGTTGTAATAACTGGCGAAAACGACGTTTTAGGGAATTGGAATCCCGCCCAAGGCATTGAAATGAAACGCGTGTCAAACTATGAATACGCGGCAAGTATACCCTATTCTGCGCACAACGCCTTTCGTTACAAATACGTCATATTGTTAAACAATAATACATTGTGGGAGAACGGAGAAAACCGATTTACCGAAATCATTAATTCAGCATTTTCAACTACCGTAAATGATGGTTGGATTAGAATTCCATCTTTCACAGATTGGCGTGGGTGTGGCATGGTTGTTCCGCTTTTCTCTTTACATTCCAAAGACAGTGATGGCATCGGAGACTTTTATGACCTAAAAAAGCTCATAAAATGGGGTTCAAAAGTAGGTTTTACAGCAATTCAGCTCCTCCCGATTAACGACACAACCACGTTTGGAACATGGCGCGATTCATATCCCTACAACACCGTCTCGTCTTTCGCGCTCAATCCCATATACATTAACCTTGGCAACGCTGGATATGTTTCTTCAAAACCATACAAAACCGACGACGACACCCAAGTTGACTACGAGGCAGTATATAAATATAAAGCAAACGCATTAAGCGAATTATACAAGAAAGAGAAAGCAACGCTACAAGCAAACAAGAAGTTCAATAAATTCAAAAAAGACAACGCTTTCTGGCTTGATTCCTATGCTGTATACTGTGCTTTGCGGGATAAACACCACAGTTTGAATTTTGCAGAATGGGAAGGCTACGAAAAATATGATTGCAAAAAAGCTGAACAAGATCATGAACTGCAAGAACAAGCAGAATTCTATAAATACGTACAATTCGTAGCCTTTTCTCAGATAAGCAGCGCAAAAGCATACGCCAAAAGCAAACACATAATCCTCAAAGGCGATATACCAATAGGAGTAAACCTAAATTCCTGCGACGTTTGGACCAATCCATCGCTTTTCAACAAAGACATGTCCACAGGCGCGCCACCCGATTACTTTTCAAAAGACGGACAAAACTGGGGATTTCCTACATATAATTGGGACGAAATGGCCAAAGATGGATATTCGTGGTGGAAAAACCGACTCGAAATAATGTCTCTCTTTTTTGATGCATACAGAATAGACCACGTACTCGGATTTTTCAGAATCTGGGAAATTCCCCGCAAATACACGAGCGCAAAGTTTGGGCATTTCTCCCCCGCCCTCCCGTATTCAGAAAACGAATTGCTAAATTATGGCTTCAACATAAAACCCGAGCATATTGATACCCTTTTCTTTAAGGACAAAAACGATAACGATAAATTTCTTCCCGTTATAGATGCGCACGATGTGGCACAATACATTAATTTGAACGAGCAGCAACGCAACGCATTCAATAATATTCACAACGATTTCTATGGACACAGAAACGAAAAGTTGTGGGAATCTGGCGCAATTGAGAAATTGGGTAAAATAACAAGCGTTACCGGCATGCTGACATGCGCCGAAGATTTGGGCATGTTGCCTTCGTGTGTGGGCAATGTGCTTGAACAATTGAACATTCTCTCGCTCGAAATACAAAGTATGCCCAAACAAAGCGGCAATGAGTTTGCAAAAACAGAGCAATACCCTTATCGTTCGGTTGCTACGCTTACAACCCACGACATGCCCTCGTTTCGTTTGTGGTGGAAAAGATATCCTGAAACCGCAAAGCGTTATGCCGAGAAAATATTGGGGTTGCATTCCGATGTTCCCCAAGATGCGAGCGTAGATATCTGTACAAAAGTAATCGAAAGCCACCTAAAATCACCATCGATGCTTTGCTTGTTGTCTTTTCAGGATTGGAGCTCTATTTGCAACGAATCACGTGCAAACAACGTGGACTCTGAACAAATCAACGACCCTGCAAACAGCAAACAGTATTGGCGTTACAAAATGCATCTCTCAATTGAAGATTTGGAACACTCTAAGTTGTTTTCAGAGAAAATTCGCAAGATGATTTCAGAAGCAGATAGAGATTTGTTCCAATAGGTTTTGCCACAAAACAAATATTGTATAATTTAGCGTGAAATAACTATCATTTATGCGAAAGGTCATATTATTTGTAATTGCATGCTTTTTGTTCTCCGGAATTCAGGCGCAAAACAAAAACAAAAAAGCTATTGTTTCTACACCAAAGCATAGCATTGAAGAGCTACTTGAATCTTATCAATTCAAAGAGACTGCTGCGCAAATCGACAAGGAACTTCAAACAGCAAAACGCAAACAACTCGATACCGATAAACTTGATGCGCAACTCGCAACGGCAAACATGGGACAAAACATGCTCGCAAGTACGGAAGATATCGTTTTTATCGACTCTATTGTAGTAGAAAAACAAAAAGCATTGGAAGTTTATCGCATTGGTAACGAAGCAGGAAAAATTGATTACCTAAAGAATTTGTTCAAAAGCGGGAAACTTTCGAAGGAAGTGGGAAATACCATTGCTTATACACCTCAATTGCTCGACAAAATATATTACAGCGACGTTAAAGACAGCGCTCTTTACTTGTTTGTGCGAGATCGTTTGGACGATAATTGGGGCGAAGCAAAACAAGCCCAAGGACTCGAAGATTTCGGATACGACCAAATTACGCCTTTTGTGCTAAATGATGGAGCTACCTTGTATTTTGCAGCAAAAGGAGAGGAAAGTCTTGGCGGATATGATATTTTTATGTCAAGATATTCGCAAGACCAAGGCGAATTTCTCAAACCAGAAAATATTGGTATGCCTTTCAATTCTCCGGCAAACGATTATCTTTATGTTATAGATGAGGCAAATAATTTAGGGTGGTTCGCTACAGATCGCAGACAGCCCGAAGGAATGGTTTGTGTGTATGTGTTTATTCCAAACGAGACGCGAAAAACTTACGACCAAGACAATTTCGGAGAAATGATTCCTAGTTTTGCAAAAATCAATTCAATAAAAGCCACATGGGCAGGCGAAAACGACAGAGTGAAAGCGGCTACAGAAAGGCTTAAAAACGTTTTTGCAGGCAACAAAACTGAGCAAATTTCAAACGAATTCCTTTTTGTGGTGAACGATGCTAAAACATATCATTCATTGCAGGATTTTAAAAACGCCAAAGCCAAAGGGTATGCCACGCAATGGGTAGAGGCAAAAAAGATGTATGACGCTCAAAGCAAACAATTGGATGCCGACAGAGATGCGTACGCAAATGCCGATACCAATGGCAAGAAAGGAATGTCGGCGAAGATTCTTGGCGAAGAGAAGGAACTTGAAAAACTCTCTGACAACATTTCCAAATTGGAAAAGCTCATTCGCCAGGAAGAATTGAAATGATTTTTCCCGTCTTTCGCGACTAAAAAACAATCCGAAAACATTTGTCGGCATAGGCATGTAGGTTGTCAAAAAACGACATCAGACATAATTTAAAATTCAAGGCATCTTGTTTAAATTATATCAGACATTGTTTTTGCGATATAGGACGTATTTCGAAATATCGGTCATAACTTTTGTAACAAATTGGATATCAAACAAAAATCAGACAACAATATCATATACGCAATGGAAAGATATTACGCACCATCAGAACTGATAATAAATGATGACGGTTCGGTTTTTCACCTTCACGTCAAACCCGAACAAATTGCCCACAAAATAATATTGGTAGGCGATCCCGAAAGAGTAAATCTTATTGCAGGAAATTTCGACTCCGTAGAATTTGAAATACAAAACCGCGAATTTCACACTATTACAGGATTATATAAAGGCAAAAATATAAGTGCAATTTCCACTGGCATAGGTTGCGGAAACATTGATATTGTAATGAACGAACTTGACGCACTTTGCAACATCGATTTCAAAACGCGCACCGACAAACCCCAGGCAACAAGTCTGGAAATCGTAAGAATAGGAACCTGCGGAGGATTGCAGGAAAACACAACGCTCGGAACATTTATATGTTCGCAAGAATCAATTGGACTTGACGGACTGTTGAACTTTTATCATAAACGTTCGGAAGTTTGCGATTTAGATTTGGAGAAAGCATTCACCACCCACATGCATTGGAACGACTGGCGGTGTGCCTCCTACCCATATGTGGCAAAAGAAGATGAAGAACTCACCGCACGAATTGCCGGAAACGATGCAGTGAAAGGCATAACGGTTTCAGCAGGCGGATTCTTTGCCCCACAAGGTCGTTTTCTGCGAGGAGAGCCAGCCGATTTGCTACAAAATCCAAACGTAGAATCGTTCACATACCACGGCATGCGTATAACCAATTACGAGATGGAAAGTGCCTCAATGGCAGGTTTAGCTTCTGTATTGGGACACAAAGCTGCTTGTATCTGTATGGTGGTGGCAAACAGGCGGCAAAAAGAAGCGTTTACCAATTATACGCAGAAAATGAATGAATTGATAAAATTAGTATTAGAAAAAATTTAAGTATATATACGCATAATAAATGTCAAATACTATATGTGCAATAGCTACTGCAGCAGGCGGAGCTTTGGGTATAATAAGAGTTTCGGGAGACGAAGCAGTGAGCATTTCTTCAAAGATATTCTTTCCATACAATGGTAAAAACTTTAACGATATTGCCGCAAACCACGCAACATTCGGCTATATCGAAAGTCAAGGACAAGTGGTTGACGAAGTTGTAGCCACACCCTACTCCGCCCCCCATTCATACACAGGAGAAAACGCAGTAGAATTTTCATGTCATGGCTCACAATATATTCTGTCGCGTATAATAGAATTGCTAATAAGCAACGGTTGTCGTCTTGCCAAGCCTGGAGAATATACTGAACGGGCTTTCTTGAACGGCAAAATGGACCTTAGTCAAGCCGAAGCAGTGGCAGATGTAATTGCAGCCAATTCGGAAAGATACAATCGCATTGCCATAAACCAACTACGAGGTGGATTCAGAAAACAGATTGACCAAATGCACGACAAAATCCTTGACCTGCGTTCAATGCTTGAGTTGGAACTCGACTTTTCAGACCATGATGACTTGGAATTTGCCCAACGTCCACAACTACTGCAAATGGCAAACGAGATAAAGGAACAAATGGACAGTCTGACCTCTTCGTTTGCATCAGGAAACACCATAAAGAATGGTATTCCAGTTGCCATTATAGGTAGTCCCAATGTTGGAAAATCCACACTCATGAATGCCATACTAAAAGACGACCGCGCAATCGTAAGCGATATTCCCGGTACCACACGCGACACTATCGAAGAAAAAATATACATCGACGGATTGGAATTCCGCCTTATCGATACAGCAGGAATAAGAACAACAGACGACAAAGTTGAGAACCTCGGAATAAATCGAACAATCGATGCAATAAAAAAAGCACACACGATGATATATATCGTGAATGCAGAAAATCCAGAAATAGATACCGAAGCATTAAAAAGCGTGGCAGATTCAACACCACTTATTATCGCTATAAACAAGACTGATTTGGCGAAAAACACAGACAATCTGCGCAAGTTAGGAGAAGACATTGCTACAAAAATAACAGCAATAATCAGAAAAACACCCCGAACTGTTTACATTTCTGCCAAAAACGGCACAGGAATAGAGCAGCTAAAAAATACACTCGTTGAGGTACAAGGAATGAACACTTCGTTCTCGTCCGATACAGTAATTGTAAACAAACGACACTATGAAGCATTGTCGCAAGCCTCTATAAATATGTCAAAAGTAATAGAAGGCATAAAATCAGAACAAAGCGCCGAAATCGTAAGCCTTGACCTGCGCCAAGTAGACTTCAATCTTACTGAAATCAACGGAGCAACAACTCCCCAAAGCGTACTCAATAATATTTTCTCCAAATTCTGCATCGGCAAATAATTGCCGATTAACAACAGTCACAAAATCTCACATTCTATAGTTAAAGCACTCAGCACGAGTGCTTTTCTTGTTTGCGGTCACTCTCGACAATAATCGGAGGTGACCGTTTTTGCGTCCTTTTTCGTACCGCTCTCGTACCAAGAGGGAAACGGAAGGCTCTGAGCGTGAACAAGGTGATGGAGGAATGGGACTCCATGAGACACCTTGGGACGCACTGATACAGATTTGGCGACATAATAAGTGAAGGCACAAACTCAAAAATACTATAGAATGATGAGTAAAGTAACAATCAAAAAGAAATGTGAGTGGTGCGGCAAGGACTTCATCGCTTACAAGGTGACAACTCGTTTCTGTTGCAAGCAATGCAATAGCCATGCGTACAAGGATAAATTGCGAACGAGCAGGATTTCACAATGTCAATCCGAAATGGCGAGACAGAATCAGTTGAACCTATACGGAGACGTAGACAACCTTTTGTTTCTAACCCCAACCCAAGCTGCACATTATATTGGCATCGGGCGATCGACCCTCTACAGATACATCGCGAATGGTGACATCCCGTGCGTTCAGTTCAAAGGTAAGACCTTCATCCGCAAAAGCGACATTCAAAAGATGTTTGATGAAGCGGCTCCTTATCAAAAACGGCACAAGAAGGAGACAACTCCTATCACCGAGTTCTACGCCACCGCTGAAATCCTGCAAAAGTACGGCATCAGCGAGTCGGGCCTGTACAAGATTGCTAAGGGAGAGAACTTTCCGAAAGTGTTTCAGCGTGGCAAGTCCTATTGGAGCAAAAAGCACATTGACGCTTACTTTGCCAAGAAAGCCGCAGACGAAAGCATCACAGAATGGTACTCGGTGGCAGACATAAAGGAGAAGTTCCACATGACCACGACCGCCGTCTATACGTTTGTATCAAACTTCAAGATACCCAAGAAGAGAACAGGCAAGGAAGTGCTCTACTCCAAGCGTCATGTGGACATTGCCAAAGGCGTGGCCGAGCCGGAAGCGCCACAATACTACACGGTAAAGGAGGCAATGGCCAAATTCCATGTCACCCGAGACCAGCTTTATCACTATGCCAAGACCTACAACATCCCCAAAGTGCAAGAGGGGAAGTATGTCAAGCTGTCCAAGAAAGAGCTGGACGAATTGTTTGCGCCGCCTACCATTGAGCGGTAAGGTTACGGTTATATCCCACTTGTCTGCGGTTATCTCACAAATAACCAAGCATAGGCAGCGCAATCCCTTTCCTTTGCACCCACATTCAAGTATAAATCATAAAAACAAACATATCATGCCACACCATCACACATGCACCACGGTGTCGTTGCTACGACGCCCCATCACCAACGGACGCTTGTCCTTGTATCTTGATTTCTATCCAGCCATCCGCAATCCAGAAACGATGAAGATGACACGTCGGGAGTATTTGGGCATCTACATCTTCGCCAAACCGAAGAACGATGCCGAGCGTGAGTTCAACCGCTCGATGATTGAGCGGGCAGAGGCTATCCGCTGTATGCGGGTCACCTCGCTCATCAACGAGAAGTTCGACTTTCTTGACCACGAGAAGATGAAAAGCGATTTTCTCACCTACTATAAAAAGAAGTGTAGAGGACAAGACCAGAAGTGGGACATTGTGTACAAGCACTTCCACAACTTCGTACAGGGACACTGCACTTGTGGAGAGGTGACCGTTGACCTCTGCAAGAAGTTTCGAGAATACTTGCTCAGAGCAAACCAGCTGCGGCTTACCCACCTGAAAATCAGCAAGAACTCGGCGGCCGGTTACAGGTCTACATTCCGTGGATTCTTAGGTATGGCCTACCGTGAGAAGATGATCAAGGACAATGTGAACGACTTCTTGGAGAAGATTGAGACTGACGATGTCCGCAAGGAGTTTCTCACGTCTGCAGAACTCAAGAAACTGGCAGTCACTCCGTGCGACATCCCTGTGTTGAAGCAAGCGTCGCTGTTCTCATGCCTCACAGGACTGCGCATCAGTGACATCCTCAATCTCACATGGGACGACATCCAGTTGGCCCCCGACCTTGGTTATTGTGTCCGCATCCGGATACAAAAGACGGACACGGAAACAATGCTTCCCATCAGCGACGAGGCTTTGCAACTCTGCGGCGAGCATACCGACGGCAAGGTGTTTCGTGGTCTCACCCGAAGCATGGTGAACCATCCGCTTCGCAAATGGATTGCCGCTGCCGGCATCAAGAAACACTTCTCCTTCCATTGCTTCAGGCATACCTACGCTACATTACAGATTGCCTCCGGCACGGACATCTATACGGTCAGCAAGATGCTCGTACACAAGAATGTGACAACCACCCAAATATATGCCGACCTTGTGAATGACAAGAAGCGTGAGACGGTCGGCAGGATTACCTTGAAATAAATCTGCTTGTTTTTCATAAGCCCAAGTCTTTCCACCATGATGGTGAAACGGCTTGGGCTTTCTTTATTGGTTCTATTTGCACTTGCGATTAGAACCAATTCCGCTTATTGCCCCATAAAAAGGCGGTTATCTGATAGTTTGTTCTATCCTTTGCTTGTATGCCCGATAACTTTGTGTCAACAAATCTCACGAAATACAAGCAACCATGAACATTTCAAGACTGATAAGCACCTGCCTCTATGTGATGATGACACTCTTTGCCTGTGCAATCTCTTACATCTATGTCATCAATGGTTTGAAATGCAGTCCTGCTCTGGGACTTTGCAGTGTCGCAACCAATGTGGTGTTGGCATATACGACATACATGGTGTTGTTGAGTATTACCAATGGGAAGAACAGAAGCAAGGAAATACAAGAGAAATCCGCTGCTGATTTCACGCAACAGCGAAAGGAAGAGAAGCGTGATGGGAGCGAAAGTCCCGTTGACATTGGCACAAAGAAGGCAAATGACAAGGACGAAGCAACCGTCGAAAAGGCAAAAGCCGAGTGCAAGGCCTATATGGAAAAGGTGATTGCTCCATTATTTCCCGAGACGGTCAAGTCCAACTTGCTTCAACTTGTGGATGACTACGCCAATGGCATCATACGATGCACACCTATTATGATAGGTGTCGACGAAACCAAAGGCTTGCGCCCCATCGACTTCTACCATCTGATTTGGAACATCTGGTCTCGCCTGAACACCTTGGACAGAAGGGCGTCGTGCCGTTTCATCAAGAACGCTTTTCCGACAATCCTTGACAACACCAACGAGGAAACAATCTATCGGAAGATGAACGACACTTACGCCAAATGCACGATAGAGAACATCACCAAACTGAGCAAAGGCAAATTCACCGAGAATATGAAAGAGATTATTAAAAGCGATACGTGCGACCAGGTGCTCGTGATTTACGACATCGAAAAAATGCGTTTACAATAAAAGCGGTTTGAGCGCAAACATCAACCCAAGCGGTATTCTTATGATTTGAAAACAGAGAAACGTAAAATAACTTTATTATGAGGACAATTAGCATATCAAAAAACTTGGCAAAGCGGTAATAACATTGCTCGCAGGGCTTGCCGCTTGCGTATGTTTGGGCACTTCCTGCTCCAAACACACTAAAGTTGTAACAAAGTTCCCTATTGACAAGAAACTTGAAAGCCGGCATGTCGCCACGTTAGACACTCTTTACACAGCGTATGCCGTAACCAAACTTGGAGATAAATTCGTTTTCACGGTAAAAAAGAAAGAAAAGTTCCTGTACATCTACAACGAAGACTTCACGCCATTTGGCTGCACGCTGAAAAAGGGAAACGGACACAACGAATGGTACGCCCCTTCGGTAACAGGGCAGGAAATAACCTTAGACGGCAAGCAGTATGCCTGTGTGATTGAAAGAAACAACCACACCCTATACGCGGTAAACCTCAACGACATGAATTCCGAAAGAATCTGGCTGACGGATTTCAAAAGCAAAAACCTTAATGACATAAGCTATGCCTACAAAACCGGCGAAAACAGTTTCTTAGGGGCAGAACAGGCGGAACAGACCGACTTGTTCGTATATGACAAAAGCAGCGGAAAGGCGGAAGTCATACTGCCGCAGGGAATAGACCCGGCAATATTCACGGCAGACAAATTCGGATTGTCCCAAACATTGTCAGCGTATAATGATGGTCAAGGAAAACTTGCCGTTGCGTATTTCTCGTTCCCCCTGCTATGCATAATGAACAGCGACGGCAGCAGTTGCACAACGGTGCAAATGGGAAAGACTTTGCCCAAGTACAGCAGCGAAAGCGACATGGACAACGATTTTTATTTTCAGGACATGTATTCCACGCAGGAGCGGATTTACGCCTTGTATGACGACCACGAGAATAAGGACGAAATGAGCATTCTTGTTTTTGAATGGGACGGCAGCCCTGTTGCTCGCTACCGCGTGCCGCGGCTCACATGCTTCGCTGTTGACGAGAACAACAAGCGGTTCATCGCCATACAAGAAGATGATTCAGACGGCGTTTGCATTGAATTGAAATACGAATAGAACTGCCCTATTGTCGTAAAACTCAAATAGAACGAAAGTATTTTGCAATAACATTTGCTCCGTATTATATTTTTTATAGATTTGCAATCAAAACTAATCAATAAGGCAGACAGCATGAAACGACCCGAACAACGGCAGGGATTGGTAACGTGGGCAGAAAGATGCTTGCTATGGTTTTGCTGCTGTCCGGCGTTTCCAAGTTGTTCTACCTTCAGGGCTTCTCCGAAGAGGTGGCGCATTATGGATAGCAGCCCTCATTATTATAATATGTAACTTGAAAAACCAAGCAGACCACACTGCTATAACAAAAGGCGAATAATCCGAAAATCGTTAGAAGTAGGAATTATTTTTCCAAAACAAATCTACTATGAAGAAAAAAACAATCATTTCCACGTTCGCCATTGCAGCAATGGCACTGACAGCATTCACAGGCTACAAGACCTTTGGACCGAAACAATCAATGTCAGATCTCCTTCTTGATGAGAACATTGAGGCGCTAACACAAGGGGAATTCAGCGGATCTTATAATCGGGAAGTTCACCCATGTAGCGAACCATGTAAATACAAAAATAGCGTAAGCTGCGAAAGTGGCGGTAAGGAAGAATGTTATCCATCTGATTGTTGCTGAAAAAAATTAGGGGCAGCAGTGTTCTGATGCCCCTAATAAAAGTAAAGTTTCATCATAAAAACACATTACCATGATTACATTCAAAGAAATTGGGAAACGACTTATCTTTTTGTTTCATTTGGCACTTGTAATTCTTGTTGCTGTATCTTGCGGCGGCGAAACATCGTCGGATGTCAAGGAATTCAAACTGGAGAAAACAGACTACAAGGATTGGGCAAAGTTGCTGAATGTAGTGAGCGTGGCGCAATTGCAGGAAAACGACAGTTGCCTAATGTCATACGCCCAAAAGTGCATTTTTACAGACGATCGCATAATATTCGATGATTACAAGGCTAAAAAGATCTACACTTTTTCGTATGATGGGAAATTCCTTTGTCAAATTGGTCGTATGGGACATTCTGCTGCTGAATACGTAAAAATAAAAGATATATGTGTAAGTGAAAACGATTCTATACTAATGATATTAGATGGTCGTGGTATCATCTTTTATAACCCTTATAATGGGAAATATATAAAGCGTCTGAAATCTACTGAAATAGATTTTAGACAGTATATGAAACTTATTTCCGTAGGGAAGAATTTTTTGTTTCTTACAAACAATGAAAATCCAAATAGCATAGTTTCGCTGAATTCGCTCAAAAGGGAAATTGGTATTAGGAAAGGTAAAAGATATCATTTCGGCATAGAATCTTTTTACAGATACAATGGTGAGTGTAGGGTAATTTCCGATTATGGCGATTTTTATATTGATAGCTATAAAGACGGCAAGCTCACCCCTCTGTACAAGATATACTTGGGGGCACAGGCACTACCAAACGACATACAACCAAAAACTTTCGAGGAATTTATGGCGGTAGATAATTCGCCAAAATTTTTCAAATGCATTACAAAAGCTTATGAAACAAGGGAATGGTTGTGGCTAAAATTCGCAGGTCCCAAACAAACATATTACACAGCGTTTATCAACAAACAAAACGGGAAATATGCATTTGGAGAAGAAGGCACAGACATTGGGATTTATGTAATGGGGGCAAATGAAGAGGACTTTTATGCGTTGATTTACCCGGATTTTGCAGAGCAAGGTTCATTGGGGCAGAAGATATTAGAGAAGTACAACATTACAAAGAACAGCCCGGTTGTCGTAAAATTCAAATTGAACGAAAATATTTTGCGCTAACATTTGCTCAGCATTATATTTTTTATAGATTTGCAATCTAATCTAATCAAATAAAAACGATAACGGAAAAAGTAGTACAGATGTAAGGCTTTTAGCCTCGCACTACCTTTCTGTTTTCGGAGCCCAAATTAATTATTAGAGAACAAAATTATCTACAAAAAGTCTTTGCGTATTGATTTGCTGTTCTGTGGCTTTTCTCCTGACTGGTTGTAAGAAGAAATACGACGTGGCGAGGGAGAACATGGCGTTCGAAAAGGTGATATACCAAAAGACACCGCCCAAGGAGTGCATTCTGGACAGCAGCAAAAGCAAAATCGTGGCATCGTCTGCCGTTGCCAACGAATTTGTAATAGTTGACAGCCTTATGTTTGTTGCAACCATGCGCGACAACGGAATGGTGGGGGTGTTGTCGCTTGACGATTTTCCCTCAAAAGGCAGTTTCATAAACAAGGGCAAAGCTTCGGGCGAACTAACTTGGAATATAGATCTTACACTTAACACCACGTTCACGAAAAAGGGCGGTTCGTTGTACGCGACTGTTTATGACATCGCAGGAAAGATATATTCCGTAAACATAAGCAACTGGCTGAACGGCGGGAAAGCCGACATGGTGGAAATATGCAGTGGCGTGGAGATACTCCAGCCCGCCTTTTGGGTAAAGCAGTTGGCAGACTCCACCATAATTGCAAGGGTGATAGCCGATGGACAAACCGCCCAAAAAAGAATACTTATAAAAAACGGAAAGATAAGCGACATAAAGAACATGGGCTTCGCCGATGGTTTCACCGTACCCCCAAAAACAGACTACAACCTACTATCCACCCTAATCGGTGTGTCTCCCGACGGCACAAAATGCGTGGAGGCGATGATGGGCTTCAACTACATCAACGTATATTCGCCATTCAGCGGAGAGGGCTTTACAATATGCTGCGGGAGCAGGCTCGACAATCTGAGCGATGCGTTGGCAACGCCAAGACCCGAAAGAAAATATATGTTTGCCGACGTGCGCACCTACGATTTCGGCTTTGCAGTGCTGAAATTCGACACGAACGACATCACATACCAAAAAGGCGGAGATTTCAGTCCCTCGATACTCCTGTTCAAATGGAATGGGGAGGCGCTTGGTGAGCTGAAGCCAAACATACATTTCAGTTGCTTCGACATTGACGTGAGAACCAGCAAACTCTATTTGCTTGACGATAATAGCAAACTGAGACAATTTGACCTACCGGTAGAATTGTAAAGGACACGAGGGCTTTTTTTTCATAATATTACGATATTATTTTGATGGCATGGGACATCCATGCCATCAAAGTTTAAAGGAAGTGTAGCGGGCTACAAGGCCGAAGAATGGACAACGTCCAAAAAGTATGAAGATAGAATCTTGGACAAGAAACAGCAGATTCTTTCTTCGTCATAAAAGCCGAAACAAGTTCCACATCAAACACAGAAAAAACTATGTCCAATATAGGAAAAACAATATCAGACATTATTTAAATAATATCGGACATTATTTAAACAATATCCGATATTGTTTCGCCTCTTACAACACCCTGACAAACAAAGCGTTATCAAGAATGATTTTAAACAGATATAATTTTGAATATCACCACATTACACCTCTCGAAAGATTTTAGCCGAATTTTATGACACGAGCTTTTTATTAAGTTCCTATTTGGAATGCAGATTTCAAAGAAAAAGCAATCGAAAACTCTGATAAAAAGTACAATATCACAAAGAACAGCCCTATTGTCGTGAAACTAAAAAAATTGAACTATAATATTTCGCAATAACATTTGCTTCATGTTGTTAGTTTTCTTACATTTGCGAAATAGATATTACAAACAGAATAAAACAAACTCCATGAAAGCAAACTGTACAACAGCAAGGATTTCAGGCGATTCGCATTTGCTTCGCCTTAGTAGTATTATATTGTTGATTGCAATAGTTTTCTGCGTGCTTTCGTGCGGCAAAAACAGCAAAAACAGCCAAGTCGCATTCCGCGTTGATTCTTTGCAAGTTTCCACAAAAATAATTGCTCCAGCTGACTCCGTTATTTTGGAATTGTCATACAACCTTAGCTGCCCATACCCGTATGGCGGCGGTTTTTCCATTATGGGCTATAACGACAAAGTTCATGCCTTGGACATATTTACCGACTCCGTAACCATTGAAAGAATACAACTTGACCATCATGGGGAAAACGCCATTACAGGAAGGGTAGCGGCAATCACCGCGATAAACACAGACTCTATTTGGCTATACGACCGCATTGCGTTTTACCTCATCGACAGCAAGGGGAGGGTTCTCCACAAGCACAAAGACGATAGACTAATATTCCTTGACGCGAACTATGCCATGCAGACGGCAAGCATGGGTTGGTACGGCGGGGACGTGCTGCTTTACCCGGTGGACGTTAAGGGCAAGTTCTATATTGAACATTACAGTCTGAAAGAAAAGAGAGTGATAAAGGAGACTCCACTCGACTTCCCTGACTGCAACAAAGACGGCAAGAACCTATATGCCGACATGAAGTACCCCAACGTCAGCTTCTCGGGCAGCAAGGTGATTTATAACTACCCCTACGACTCTGGCATTATGACAATTGACTTGACTTCGGGTGAACGACGCAAATACAAAGCCTCCTCGCGCTTTGCCGACTCCAGCCTCAAACCCTACAAAGGGGCGGACAATATGCAGGACTGGCTTAACTACGATTGGGGCAACGCCCACTTTTTCGAGGTAGTATATCTCCCTAAACAGGGACTATATGCAAGACTCATGCTCGGCGGCATTGATGCGAACAAACACAAGGACAGAAACTCTATTATTGATGCGCGCAAGTTGTACGTTTCGTTTATGGATGCAGATTTCAATGTTGTAGGGGAATTTCTGCTTAAGGAGAAAAGGTACAGCAATTTCCACGGCTGGTGTGCGATGCCAAATGCAATAGCAGTATATGTTGACAACCTTTTGGACAACGAAGTATGCGAGGATCTTGTTTTCGATGAAATAATCCCAATTATCGCAAAATAAGAAATTTATGCGATTACAACACACACCGTTGTCGCAAACCAAAATTGAGTGAGATTAATTTTGATTACATTGACTTTGTATTTTATCATAAAAACATTACAATGACTACATTCAAAGAAATCGGGAAACAACTTATCTTTTTGTTTCATTTGGCGTTTGTAATTCTTATTGCAGCATCCTGCGGTAGCGAAGCATCGTCGGATGTCAAGGAATTCAAACTGGAGAAAACAGACTACAAAGATTGGGCAAAGTTGCTGAATGTAGTGAGCGTGGCGCAGTTGCAGGAAAACGACAGTTGCCTAATGTCATACGCCCAAAAGTGTATTTTTACAGACAAGTGCATCGTTTTCAGCGACTACAAGGCAAAAAAGATCTACACTTTTTCGTATGACGGAAAATTCCTTTGCCAAATTGGTCGTATGGGACATTCCGCAGCGGAGTATATGAGAATAGCAGATATATGCATGAACGATGACAATACCCAAGTAATGGTTTTTGACGACCGTGGAGTCGTATGCTATGACGTAAATAATGGAAAATTCGTAGAGCGAAAAAATATGACATCATCAGATCCACAAAATTATATGACCTTCATTTCTCTTGATAAATCTGATTATTTATGTTCCACAAACAATGGGGACGATAACAGTATTGTGTTAGACAGCCCCGAAGGGATAACAGGGCTTAGAAAAAGTAAAAGATTTCATTTTGGAGTGGACTTCTTTTACAAATACGATGGAAACATAAGAGTTGTTTCTGATTTTGGAGACTTTTACATAGACAATTACGAAGATGGCAAACTCAAAATGCTCTACAAAATAGACTTGGGTTCAGAAGCACTGCCAGACGATGTATTGCCGAAGACTGACGAAGAATTTGACGCAGTATGGAATTCCCCCGAACATTTCAAATTCATTGGTAGTGCTTACGAAACTTCCGACTGGCTGTATCTTAATCTCTGCGGACTTAAACTCAAAGATTATAGCGCATTCATCAACAAGCACAACGGCAAATACGCATTTGGAGAAGAAGGCACAGACATCGGAATTTATGTAATGGGGGCAAATAAAGAGGACTTTTATGCTTTGATTTATCCTGAATATGCAGAACCCGGTTCATTTGGACGGAAGATTTTGGAGAAGCACAACATCACGAAGAACAGCCCTGTTGTCGTAAAACTTAAATTGAATGAAAATATATTGTAATAAAATTTGTTCTGCATTATAATTTTCATAT
>CAVIQL010000029.1:0-28286 GCA_963644855.1 Clostridiaceae bacterium Marseille-Q4149
CAAAGAGACCACGGTGTCTTGACAAAGAGACCACGGTGTCTTGACAAAGAGACCACGGTGTCTTGACAAAGAGACCATGGTGTCTTGACAAAGAGACCACGGTGTCTTGGCAAAGAGACCACGGTGTCTTGGCAAAGAGACCACGGTGTAAATGAAATTAGACCGTGGTGTAACGGATAGGGAGATGAGATCAAGGGCGTTAAGACATGGTGTTGTATCCCCCGGGGGCTTTGCATTACCAAACCATCAAACATTTTTTGAAAACACAAATGGCTTATCGTCTTTTCACCATAGGCTTTGTGCTGTTGCGCGCTTTTATTAACTTTGCAATAAAGCAAAGGCAATATTCCTATCCGCCACACCCACACACATGAAAAAGCAAGACAGATATAATTTTGTGCTTGATTATTTCGAGAAAAACATTCCGCCCGTCGAGACGGAATTAAACTATGCTTCGCCCTACGAACTGATAGTAGCGGTGATGCTTTCGGCACAATGCACCGACAAACGGGTAAACGCCGTTACCCCCGCATTGTTTGCCGCCTTTCCCACCGTGGAAACATTGGCTGAAGCCAATGCACAGGAAATATTTCCCTTCATATCGAGCGTGTCATATCCCAATTCCAAGGCAAAACATTTGATGGAAATGGCACAAAAAGTATGCACTCAATTCCATGGAACCATTCCTCAAACATTCGAAGAGCTAACAAGTCTTCCGGGAGTGGGTCGCAAGACAGCCAATGTAGTTCTTGCCGTAGCATTCGGGCAAGCTACCCTCGCCGTTGACACTCATGTCTATCGTGTGAGCCGACGTGTAGGGCTCGTTCCGCCTTCGTGCAACACTCCGCAAAAAGTAGAGGAAGAACTGCTTAGGAATATTCCGCACCACTTGATATCATCTTCACATTTCTGGATATTACTACACGGCAGATACGTATGCAAAGCCCGCAAACCCGAATGCGAACGCTGCAGAATAGCCGCCGCCTGCAAATATTATTCTGCCAATTCTAAGTAAACAATGCGGCGATACATATATATATTATTGATGATTTGTGCTATGCCAATGGTCGGCTTGGCGCAAACCGATACGTTGGAAACCATATTGAGCGACTATTTCAAGCACTACAACGCGCCGAATTTCCAACCTACCGGCGTGTGCAAGCTAATGGAATACAATATTGACGAAGAAAACAAGACCATAAGCATAAACACAAACGACGTTTTCGGAGCACAACCATTCACCGACAAGATAGTAAAATCCATTTACGCTTCGATTTCAAACACTTTGCCCGACAACTACAAATCCTACAATCTGATGCTCAGTTCGGAAGGACGCAACATCGAGACACTCATACCCAATCCATATCGCAACAAACACGACAAAACCCGAATGTTCAACGGCAAAGCCTACAATGGTGAGCCGTGGGTGTTTAACGAATCAAAGCCCTATACCTTCAACTCCGGACTTCAAAACCATCACTTGGCAATATGCGCAAGTCATGGACGATATTACAGCCACTCGGAAAACGCGTGGCGATGGCAAAGACCCTATCTGTTTTCTACCACAGAAGACTTGCTTACCCAGACATTCGTCGTACCATTCCTAATACCAATGCTCGAAAACGCCGGAGCAATAGTATATTCCCCACGAGAAAGGAGTTGGCAACGCAGCGAAATCATAGTAGACAACGACGCCCCGGCAGCAAACGGCACCTACATGGAAAAACAATCAAAGAATCCATGGCAACAAACGCAATGTCCCGGTTGGGGCTGCACAAAGAGCGTGATTTACGACAATGAGAATCCATTTGAAATGGGCACTGCACGCATAGCCAAAAGCATTTCAAACAAATCAAAAGCCTCACAAATAAAATGGACTCCCAATATTAAAACCGCAGGAAACTATCCCGTTTATATAAGTTACGCCCAAGCCACAGACGCAATAGACGATGCAAACTATTCGGTACACCATGCAGGAATAGTAACAAACTTCAAGGTAAACCAACGTATGGGCAGCGGCACGTGGGTATATCTCGGGACTTTTTATTTTGAAAAAGGAGAAAGCGATAGAAACTGTGTGGTTTTGTCAAACTTTTCTACCAAGAACGGAGTTGTTACAGCCGATGCAGTACGCTTTGGCGGCGGAATGGGAAATATCTCACGTGGAGAAAATGCCGAAACGGGGGAACCGCAACTAAGTCGTTTGCCAAGATATCTCGAAGGTGCAAGATATTCCGCCCAATGGTATGGAATGCCAAACAATGTTTATAGTTCTTATAGCGGCACAGACGATTACAAAGACGATATCAACGCACGCTCGTATGCGGTGAATTATCTTGCTGGTGGCTCGGTTTTCCTACCAAATGCAGAAGGGAAAAAAGTTCCGTTTGAACTTTCTCTTGCAGTTCATAGTGATGCCGGATACAAAAGCCATGGGATTGTAGGCACAATGGGGATTGCTACGACAAATGGCTTAGCAGGAGAAACACAATATCAATCAGGAGTAAGCCGTAAAGCATCTTTCGATTTTGCAAGCATGCTTACCGATGGAATAGCAACCGAATTGTCAAAAATATATCGCATACAATGGGCGCGGCGTGAAGTACATGACAAAAACTATAGCGAGAGCAATCGTCCAGCAATACCATCGGCAATACTCGAAATGCTTTCGCATCAAAACTTCCACGATATGGTTTATGCCCACGACCCATGGTTTAAATTCAATCTGGCTCGCAGTGCATACAAGGCCATTCTGCGTTTCATTAGTTTCGAACATGGTAAAAAGTTTACGGTATCTCCGTTGGCTCCCGACAATTTCCGTATAGAATTTACCGGGACAAACGAGGTTACTCTCAAATGGAATGCAGTTAAAGATAGTCTTGAGCCTTCGGCAGACCCTATTGGCTTTATCGTATATACGCGTATGGGGAATGGAGACTTTGACAATGGCGAATTCGTAAAGAAGAATCATTTTACCCAAAAGCTTACTCCCGGAATTGTTTATAGTTTCCGTGTAACCGCTGTGAATAAAGGCGGAGAAAGTTTCCCATCGGAAATTCTCGCTGCTTGCAGAGCAAACACTCCGTCCCGCCCATTGCTGGTAGTGAATTGCTTTGACAGACTATCGGGACCTGCCGTTGTAGAAAACAATGACAGTGTTGGCTTTGATATAAACAAAGACATTGGGGTTCCTTATGTTCAAACGCCAGAATATTCGGGAGAACAAAAATATTTCGACATTAATCGTGGTGGCGATGACTCGGAAACCGGATTGGGAAAGAGTGGATACGAACTCGCAAATACAATGATTGCCGGAAATACCTTTGATTATGTCTTTGAACATGGCATGGCGTTGTCTTCACGTTATTCTTTCGTTTCGTGCAGTCGTAAATCAGTTGAAAATGGTAGCGTAAATCTTGCAAAATATCCAATGGTAGATTTAATCTTCGGTTTGCAGAAATCTTCGCATTACGATTTCAGAAATTTCAAGACGTTCAACTCTGCCTTGCGTTCCAAAGTCAATGCGTACTTGTCGAATGGCGGTGCATTGTTGTCAAGTGGTGCGTATTTGGGGTGTGATATGAAATCTACTGCGGAGCGTACTTTCTTGAGTCAGCAATTACATTGTACATATTCGGGCGAACTTCGCAATAAGACAAATATAAGCGGAGCAGAAGAAGTGTTTTCTGTTGAGCAGGACTTGGGAAAAGAAACGTATGCCGTGCAGTCTATGGACTGTTTGCGTCCACTCAATGGGGCACAAGTTGCATTCAAATATTCCGAAGGTGCTTCGGCTGGAGTATTGTATCAAGGCACGCAATACAGATGTGCCACTTTGGGATTTCCCTTAGAGAGTATAAAAGACAAGGCTACGCAGAAAAGAGTAATATTGAAACTTGCAAAATTTCTTTTAGCAGAAAAATAACCAATTAAAAATAGATATCATGTATAAAGTACAATTGAATTCAACTGGAACTCATTTTATTAACATCACCGACGAACATCTGCAAACCATAAAACGCTATGCGCTGTTTCGTGATCTCATAGATTCAAACGGATATGTCGACGAAGCAGTGATGGATAAGTTGAAATTAAACGTGCGGTCGATTATCGGTTCGTCAAAAGAGGACGTTAAAGACCTTCTTCACCTTGCTGCCGATGTGATCTACAACGATAGAATGAAAGCGTTTGGTCTCAGACAACTGATAATGCTATATATGACATGGACTAACAATCAGGAAACCAAACAATAAGAGACTGCAAAAATAATATCCGACATTGTTTAAATAATATCGGATATTTTTTAAATCATTCGCCTTTTCGTTTTTTCAATATCCTATATTGATTTTATCGCCTTGCTTAGAGGGGATAAATAACGTGTTGGCTGAAATTTGTTTCCCTACTACACGTTTGCCATTTACAGATATTCGGGCGGAACATATACCATTGCAATCTACATAAAGAGGCATACCTTTACACGAATTTATACTAATAAATTTCGGCTTACCGTTTTCCCACGAGAAATCTACCGTAAAATCTCCTATAGCTTTCATTCCTTTTACACTACCTGCGTTCCAATCATCGGGTAGTGCAGGAAGTATTTGTATGGTATCAGTATGACTTTGCATCAACATCTCGGCAATGCCGGAACAAGCACCGAAATTTCCATCTATTTGAAAAGGAGCGTGAGAATCATATAAGTTGTAGTAAATTCCACCATAACGAGAATCCACGCCATAACTGGTGCTATGGCGCAAAGCCGTGGAAAGAACATGCAAGGCTTTGTTACCATTCAAAGCACGCGCCCACAAATTTATCTTCCACCCCATAGACCAACCCGTAGAAAAGTCTCCACGCAATTTCATTGAATTTACGGCAGCATTAAAGTAGGGACTACCAGGAGTAATTTGGCTAAAAGGATAAAGACACATTAAATGCGATGCATGTCTATGGTTATGGGCACCAACAGAATAGGGACTATATTTCCATTCCCGTAATATTTCAGCACCCGAATCAATTCTATCAACACCCCATTTGCCATCGTAAATTTCAGAAGCAAGACCTTTGTCAAGTTTCCTTAGAATTTCATCAAGAATGTTCAGCGAATCATTACTAATGCCACAATCTTTTCCAATAATATTTGCTGCTTTTTGTGTATTGTCAAACAATTCGTAAACCAATTGCTGGGAATGAGCCGTAGCATTTTCGTCCGGACCTTGTTCGGGTGAAAATTCATTCGGACATTCATAGGTTCCGTCCTTAGCTTTAACCAAACGTTCCAACCAAAACTCTGTTGCACTCCACATTGTAGGTAATGCACGTTTCAAGAAATCTTTGTCAAGCGTATAACGATAGTGCTGCCACAAATGCGTTGCATACCATGCATTGGCAATAACATAATTGTGAGCAAAAGCTCCCATGCCTCCCATGTTGTTGTTTTCGGTATAAATCGTCCAACCACGTGTTTGCCCAGACTCTTTTGCCACATTTTGCCATTCTTTATGGTTCATAGCCATGTTAATTATATAGTTTAGAAAAGGCAAATGCAGTTCGCTAAGATTAGTAGCCTCAACAGGCCAATAATTCATCTGTACATTAATGTTGGAATGTATGTCGCAGTTCCAAGGCGGGGCAGGATAATTACTCCAAATGCCTTGAAGATTTGAAGGCAAGTCAATTCCGCGTGAAGAACTTATGGCAAGATAACGACCATACGCAAAATATAATTGTTGCAATGCCTTGGCGTATTTGCCTTTACCCTCATCATATTCGTCTACAAGCATGTTGGTTGGAATATCATTCTTCGCGCCATTAAGTTTAAAACTCATGCGAGCAAATAGCGGCATATAGTCAGAAAGATGAGTCTTGAACATTTTTTTCCAACCCTTGTCAGCAGCTTTGGCTACAATGTTTTTCACTTTACTTTCAAGCGTATTTGTGCCAGATATATAATTCTCTTTATAAGGATCAAAGTCTGTGGCTCCCGTGAGAATTATTGTAATTTCATCTGCGTTTTTTACGGTAATTCCATCTGATTCTGTTGTGATATTCCCCTTTCCTTTGGGGACACAAACCTTAAAACGCGCGCTGTAACTTATTACATCTAATTTCCCGACAAAATATCCTTCTCCGTTGCGGTATGTTGTGGCTGCGTTAACGCCTGCTTTTCCCGATTCAAGCGTAAAACGAAGATTTAGACCGCCTTTTTTGGAAGATTTATAGTGTGCAACGATACATTTGTCTGGAAAACTGACGAAATATTGCCGCGTATGGCATACGTTATCTTTTTTGTTTTTGAAACCAACACTACAAATTGCGCTATCAAGACTTAATGCGCGATGATAGTCGGATATTTCTGCATCATTGTCAAGAAAGTCGGCATAAAGACTACCGAAGTTCTGATAATGTCCGTAGTTTTCACCGATATTATTACTACCGCTCCACAATGTTTTCTCGTTGAATTGTATTTCATCTCTCGCTATTCCCCCCATTATACTTGCTCCCAATTGCCCATTACCTATTGGCAGGGAATATTCCATCCATTTGTTCGAAACGTTGGCGGCTGTCGCGGGAAACGTGTACCATAGTGTAAAGTTGCTTTGAGGTTTATACGAACTTACACTTGAGTCTATTTGAAATTCCTTGTATTCTGTAATGTTGGCTTGGATTGAGGGAACAAGGAAAAATGATATGAGAATTAAAATGCTTATACGTTTCATGATATAGGGAGTTTAGGAATATTTTCGGGGATACCTTATTAAGATGCCTATTATAACTGTTATTCCAAGAATCATGGGATAATATATATAAGGAACTATGCTTACCGGATCTATTGCTGCAAGCCCCGAAGCCATTAATATTTGTGCTCCATATGGTATCAATCCTTGCACTATGCAGGAAAAAGTATCAAGTATACTGGCTGTTTTACACGGATTTATACTATAGCGTTTGCTTATATCCTTTGCAAGTTTTCCTACAGAGATTATCGCTACGGTATTGTTGGCTGTGCACAAATTCGTAACGCTCACCATTGCTCCTATAACGATTTCTCCACCGCGTTTCCCGTGAACATGTCGCGATAGCCGGTATATTATGTAATTAATTCCGCCGTTTTCGCGTATAACTTCAAGCATTCCGCCTGCGAGCATTGATATCAAAATAAGTTCGCCCATCGACAGAATGCCATTACCCATCGAAATGAGCCAGTCTTCCAATCCTGTGGCACCAATAATAATTCCTGTCAGTCCAGCAAGTAGATTGCCAATAGCAAGAACGGCAAACACATTCATTCCACAGATTGCCGTAACGAGTACAACTATATACGGCAACATTTTTACGAAATCGATATAGCTGATATGCTCTGTAAAACTTGACGCATTGCCTATGGCAATATATATAATCAATGTGATTATTGAGGCAGGCAACACTAATAGGAAATTAGCCTTGAATTTATCGCTTAGTTTGCAGCCTTGTGTTTTGGTAGAGGCTATTGTGGTGTCGGAGATAAACGATAGATTGTCTCCAAAGAATGCTCCTCCCACTACTGCCGCAACTATTAATGCTGTTGGCTCACCTGTAGAGGAAGCAATGCCGGCTGCGATAGGCACTAATGCGGCTACTGTGCCCACCGACGTTCCTATGCTCAACGATACAAAGCATGAAGCTATAAACAAGCCTGCCAACACAAGTTGTGAGGGGAGAAAATATAACGTTACCTTTACAGCAGAGTCAATTGCTCCAATGTCTTTTGCCGTTTGTGCGAAAGCTCCTGCAAGAACAAATATCCAAAGCATCAGCATTAGGTTTTCCTGACCGGCTCCGCGCGAGAATATTTTTATTCTGTCTGATATTGTGCGGTGGCGAAGGGTTAGCAGTGCATAGATGGAGGATATTGTAAAAATCACCGACAATGAAACTTTGTAGAAGTCGCCCGTCAGCAAACTTATTCCTATAAATAGAAGAATGAAAAACAGCATCGGACTTATAGCAAGCAGTCCTGATATATTGCCATGCGTGTTTTTGTTGTCCATAATCAAAGAGTGCGTGGTGTTATTCTTCTATTGACAAATCAGATACTGAGAAATCTCCCATTACCATGCTACGGTCAACATAGCCGCGTATGCCGTCGATTTTTCCACGCTGAGTATATTGCCAAGCTGTATATAATTGTCCGTCATCAAGCGTTGGTTCGTCATCGCGATAGCGTGCAATCATCATGCGATATCCTTTGAATTGTCCGCTAAGGTAGCGGTTATAGAAATTGTGGAATGTATATATCACAGGTTTGCAGCCGTAATATTTTTCAACCCTTTGCAGAAAATCGCGAAAACTTGCGATGAATTCTTCGTCTGATTTTGTACCTCGCTTTTCTATATCTATGATAGGCGCAAGGTCTTGTTCGTTGCGTTTTATCTGTGATGTGAGATTTGTGAACTGCATATCGGCGTTGGCATCGGGGCGATAGTAGTGATAACTGCCCACTTTAAGTCCCGCCTTGCGTGCTCCTTCGAGATTTATTCTGTAGTAGTCGTCCACAAGGCTTTCTCCTTCCGAAGACTTTATGTAAACGTAGCTCACAAGTTTGGTTTGGGCCACGGTGTTCCAGTCTATTTCGCCTTGATAGTGTGAAACGTCGATTCCCTCGTTGGTAAGTCCCGCCCAACCTGCGTTGCTATGAATCTTAGCTTCGTTGGGCGTTTTTATTGTTCGGGCTTGAAGAGGTTTTTGTGGGAGTTCGTCGGGCTGTATCAGCAATACGGTTTCTGTATTCTTGTGATGTTTTCGTGTTTTTTTGTCGTCAGCAAAAGAAGGAATGGCAATCAGCATTGCCATTACAAAAAGCAGTATTTTGATTAAAGACATTTGTTTTTTCCTCGACATTTTGTGCGGCTACAAATTAGCACTTGCAAAAATATAGATTTTCCTCGAAAAATCAGCAGTTTAATTGTTACACAATATTAAAGAAATGCGACAATTTGCATATATTCTTCGATTTTCAATGTGGCTTCTCTTGTTATGCCGAACCGTCGTTTTTTTCGAGGTGAACATTATAGGAAAAAACATAAGGGATTTGGTTTAAACAATATCGGATATTTTTTAAACAATGTCTGATATTATTTAAAAAATATCGGACATCGTTTTTGCGATATCCGATACTATTTGTTTTGCTATGGCGTTGCTGTGAAAAACTTGTGTATTGTCAAGCCATAAACACTTGTTTATCAGTCTTTATAGTAAACTCTCTTAACGCGATCGCTTACCGATGTTAGAATTTCATACGGAATGGTTTGCAATTGGTCGCTAAGTATGGTAACGGGCAGGTTATCGCCGAATATTTCCACGCTATCGCCCTCTTTACAATCTATATCGGTAACATCAATCATGGCTACGTCCATGCAGATATTGCCCACATACCGCGCTTCTTTGCCATTCACAATACAAAAACCTTTGCCGCAACCAAGATGTCGGTCCAATCCGTCGGCATATCCTATGGGAATTGCGGCTATACGGCTGTCGCGGTCAAGATGTCCCTTGCGCGAATAACCAACAGTATCTTGTTTCCCTACATTGTGTATTTGCAAAATGGTAGTGCGCAATGTGGCCACGTTGTTTATGGTTTTGTTTGTAAACGGATCGATACCATACAATCCGAGTCCCAACCTTACCATGTCGAGATGGTATTGGGGGAAACGTTCAATGCCTGCCGTGTTGCAGATGTGGCGTATAATTTTGTCGGGAAAGGCTTGCTGCAATTTCAAACTTGCTTCGTTGAAAACATCAAACTGTTGTTGTGTAAAATCATTGAAACCTTCGCCGTCGCTTCCTACGAAATGAGAGAAAACTGAACGAGGCACAACGGCGTTTTGGGCTTTAAGTTGTGATATCAACTCGTCAATTTCTTCGGGCATAAAGCCAAGGCGATGCATTCCCGAGTCAATCTTAATGTGAATAGGGTAGTGGGTAACTCCTTCGCGCTTTGCTTCTTTTACCATGGCATCGAGAATTCTGAAACTGTATATTTCGGGCTCAAGATGATACTGCAACATGGTACGGAATGCCGTCATTTCGGGATTCATCACCATGATATTGGCAGTAATCCCCGCATTTCTCAAAGCCACTCCCTCGTCGGCCACAGCTACAGCGAGATAATCTACGCCATGTTCCTGCAAAGTGCGCGAAACTTCCAATGCGCCACAACCATAAGCCGAAGCCTTTACCATGCAAACTATTTTGGTTTCATGTTTCATGTACGAACGGTAATGGTTAAGGTTGTCAACGATAGCACCAAGGTTTACGTTCAGCGTAGTTTCGTGCACTTTTTGAGTAAGAAGGTCGTATATTTTCTCGAACTCAAACAATCGGGCACCTTTGAGCAATATGGTATCGCCAGAGAACTTTTCTATTTCGCCACTATCTATCAGATTTTGGGTAGTAACAAAGAATTTCGCATCGGTATTGAACATCTCGGCGTGCGCACACATCTTTCTTCCTACACCAATAAACAAATGCGGTTTTCGGGCGTTTACCATTTCGGCAACCTTGGAGTATAAATCGTCAGCCTCCATTCCGCTTTGCAATATATCGCTCAAAATCACAACGTTCTTGCTTGCGCTTTCACTGGCACGCCTGTTTAGAAAATCAAGAGCAATATCGAGCGAATTGACATCTGAGTTGTAAGTGTCGTTAATGATTGTGCAATGGTTTATGCCGCGACTCACTTCCAAACGCATTGCTATAGTTTCGAGGCCCTGCATTCTTGTTGCAATGATTTCGCGTTTTATTTCAAGATAAAGGCATACCGCAAGACAATGAATGCTATCGGTTATCGAAGCATCGTCAACAAACGGAATGGAATACGTGCTCGTGGTTCCGTTGTACGAGTATTCTATTTCGGTATAGCATTCTTTTTTACAGATGTTGCTTATAAACAATGGCGCCTCCCTATTGTTTTTTGACCAATAGAGTAGTTTGTGCGCAATCTTGCCCAATGTTACGTTGCGAGTAATTGTTTCGTCGTCGGAACAGAATACAAGTATTTCGCAGTCCTTGAAAAGGCGGAGTTTCTCGCGACATTTTTCTTCGATACTGCGGAAATTCTTTTGATGGGCGCTTCCCAAACTCACCATAACGCCTATTGTGGGTTGTATGATGTCTCGCAGTGCTTCCATCTCGCCGGGTTGTGAAATTCCTGCCTCGAATATTCCGATTTGTGTTTGTTCGTTTAAATACCACACCGACATTGGAACTCCTATTTGTGAGTTGTAGCTGCGTGGAGAACGGGTAATTTTTGCAGTAGGTGCGAGCAATTGGTTAAGCCATTCCTTTACCATTGTTTTTCCATTGCTGCCAGTTATTCCTATTACGGGAATATTGTATTGTTCTCTATGACGTTCGGCAAGACGTTGCAAAGCTTTCAGCGCAGATGGTACTTGGAGAAAATTTGCTCCCGCATAGATTTGTTCATGATTGGCGGGAAGGGTTGTAACAACAAAGTTGCGCACTCCTCTTTGGTATAATTCAGGTATGAAATCATGTCCGTCGCCCGATGTTGTCTTTATTGCGAAAAACAACGAGCTTTCCGGATATACGAGTGAGCGGCTATCGGTCAAAAGCCATTCCACTTCCGTTGCGGCATGTCCGTAGCGGTGGGCGCCGGTAAGTGTTACTATTTCTTCAATCTTGTATTTCATATTCCTGTTATGCTTGTTGGGATAATTTTTGTTCTGTCAATTTTAACTCGTGTTCTAAGTTCACGCGCGGATATTTGTTTTTAAGTTCAATTATATCCTTTTGCGTCTTGAGCATTAGTGTTTTATAATCATTACTGTTAGGAAATAGCGGACGATGTTGCAGTGTTTTTTTCAATGGTTCCCATTCTTCTGCAAATTGTTTGGCTTTGTTTCCAAACAGTGTGGCTTTCACTTTTTCGTAGATATAGTTTACGGCTTGCGCTGATGGGTGAACCATATCTTCTGCATAGAAACGATAGTCGCGCAATTCGTCGTTGAGTATTTCATATGAAGGGAAATATTGACACGTATGCGGACGCGATTTTATGATATAGTCTTCGGCCAATAGCAATGCGGCTTTACTGAGATTCGAACCGTGCAATCCGTATTTTGTATACCGGTAAGGACTTACAGTGAAGAGTATGTGCAATCCTGGATTGATTTTCGTGAGTGTGTCTACCATTCTCACGAATTCTTCTTTTATTTGTATTGGTTCCAGGTCGATTGTCGAAAAATCCTTACCCGGTTGTTTGTGGCAGTTTGCCACTATGGTTTCTTCTCCTCTCGTTTTGTGCAGATACGCGCGGTTTGTTCCGAATGTTATAATCAGTGTTTTCGCCTTTGCAAGGCAATCTGCAGCATTGGCTATGCTTTGGCGTATCAACTTGGTGAAATCTTCGAGATTATATGCGGTAAAAGCCGAAGAATGCAACCAACTTAGCCAATGCCCATTGCTTTGAAAAAAATATTTCTCTATGAAATCATCGTCTACCACTTTGTTGCCGTTGGCAGTAGATGCCAATATTTCCAAGGCTTGAAGTATTGAAGCGGGATTGTATAGAACTCCGAAAGGATTTATTGAGCAGTTGAATTTGTCTTCGTACAGTTTTTTCCCTATTTCGTCGGAAAAACATGAGCCCAACAACACGATTCCGTCTCCCGGTTCAAGGGTGAAACCGCTGGTATAGAATTCAACTTCGGTTCTGAACTTCATTACTTGCCATTGGTGGTTGCGACTACAAAGTTAAGCAAAAAATGTGAGCGCATGACACAGCGTAGGGCAATCGTGAAAAAACTTTTGTAATGCCTATTTTGTTGTCGTAAAAACGAGGTGCGATGTTGTGAAAACGATGTCAGACTTTATTTAAATAAGATGCCTTGTAATTTAAATAAAGTCTGACATCGTAAAAAGGATATTTGACCTACCTTTTTTCACAACGTTTCGGGACACTCATATATATATTGTAACAAGGAGTGAAAGGCTGTTTGTAAATCGTATATAGCAAAGGTTAATGCTATGATATTGTAGAAGTAAAGTATCGAGCAGTTTTTGGCTTCTTTATATCTTGTTTTTTGTACTCTTCAAAAATAATCGTTAATTTTGCACTCTCAAAAAGATGTATATAACAACCAGACGAGATGATGAAAGTTGATTATGTGTTTGAGGTAAGTTGGGAAGTGTGTAACAAGGTAGGAGGCATTCACACCGTTCTCGAATCGTTAGCTCCCACACTCCATTCCAATTTTAATGAAAACCTGGCTTTTATTGGTCCCGACCTATGTACATCAGAATTTATCGAAGACTATTCCGTAAGAACCGATTGGCAAGAAGCCCTAAATGCTGCCGGATTGAAATATCGCATAGGGCGTTGGAACATTTCTTCAAAACCAATAGCCATTGTGGTTGATATTCATCAGTTTTTTGGCAAGAAGAACGAAATATATGGCATGATGTGGGACGAATTCAAGGTGGATTCCTTGAATTCCTACGGAGATTATGACGATTCTTCTATGTGGGCTTATGCTTGTGGCAAAATTGTGGAAACCATAACCGCAAACTGTATCGACGATAAGAGTAAAGTGGTGTTGCAAGCCCATGAATGGCAATCTGCAATGGCACTATTGTGCGCAAAAAAGCATATGCCCAAGCGCATTGCAACTGTTTTCACAACGCACGCAACCACTGTGGGGCGTTCTATCTGCGACAATGGAAAATGTTTGTACAAATACTTTGACCAATACAACGGAGATGTGATGGCGCACGAACTTAATGTAGCCGCCAAACATACTTCAGAAAAAGCCGCCGCATTATATGCTGATTGCTTTACCACAGTTAGCGAAACCACAAACGCAGAATGTAGTTTGTTATTGGGAAAGCCAGCCGACATTATCCTGCCAAACGGCTTTGTAACCTCAGAAATTCCGTCGCCTAAGCATCTCGCAGTAAAACGAAGCGTGATGCGCGCAAAAATTCTTGCGGTGGCAGGAGCTTTGTGTGGCAGAAAATTCGAAGATGCAAGCACTTTGATTATATCAACAAGCGGTAGAAACGACTACAAACCCAAAGGATACGACGTTTATCTGGAAGCATTGAAACGATTGCAGAACGATGAAAATCTGAAAAGCGAAATCGTTGCGCTATTAGAAGTTCCATGCTGGGTGAAAGAGCCACGCAAAGATTTGTTGGAGCGTTTGCAATTCAAGAATCGCCCTGCCGAAGCGTTGGAAAGACCTTTTATCACTCACGAACTTCACAATTTTGACTACGATCGCATTGTAAACACCATACGAAGCCTCGAACTCGACAATTCAACGCTTTCGGGCAATGTACATGTAGTACTCGTTCCATCGTATCTTGATGGCAAAGACGGAATTTTCAACGAGCATTACTATGATATGCTTGCAGCATGCGATCTAACGGCATACCCTTCTTATTATGAACCATGGGGATATACTCCCATGGAGAGTGCATCATATAGAATACCTACTATTACAACCAATCTTGCAGGCTTTGGCCGCTGGGTGGAAGAACTGCTCAACAAAAAACCGGTAATAGAAGACGGAGTGGCTATAATAGAGAGAAACGACGACAATTATTTCGACTCTGCCGAAGAATTGAAAAACATTATCTTGAATTTCTCGAAAAAAGCCAAGACCACACGCAACAAAATAGGAAACAATGCGTACAAAATAGCATGTAATGCCGATTGGAAACTATTTGCCGCAAACTATAAGAAAGCATTCGACTACGCCATCAATAAAATAAGCTAATCATCAAACAAAACAAAATAAAAAGATGAAACTGAAATCTTACAATTCGAACGACCCTGTATGGAAGTCCCTAACTGTAAAATCGCATATTCCTGATGCTCTCAAAAAAATTGAGACACTTGCCCACAATTTATGGTGGACGTGGAATAACGACGCATTGGAATTGTTTTCTTCCATGAGTCCAGACTTGTTCAAAAGTTGCAGACAAAACCCCATCAAGATGCTCAGCCTCATGAGCTATGACTCACTGAACGCATTGGCTGCCGATGAAGATTTTCTTGGACGAATGAACAACGTTTACAAAAAGTTCGAATTCTACAAGAATGTCAGTCCCGACAAAAGCCGTCCATCAGTTGCTTACTTCTGTATGGAGTATGGCATTTTCCATGTTTTGCAAATATATTCGGGCGGTCTCGGAATTCTTGCCGGGGATTATCTCAAGCAAGCTTCCGATTCCAATGTAGATATGTGCGGCGTAGGTTTTCTTTATCGCTATGGTTATTTCAGCCAAACGCTTGCCATGGACGGACAACAGATTGCCAATTACGAAGCACAGGATTTTGACACACTGCCAATAGACAAGGTGATAGATCCCGCAACAGGTAAACAAATGATAGTTGAAGTTCCTTTCCCCAACTATACTGTTTACGCTTACATTTGGCGAGCAAATGTTGGTCGTATCAGTCTTTATTTGATGGATACCGACAATGACATGAATTCCGAATACGATCGCAACATAACAAAGACACTCTACGGCGGTGATTGGGAGAACCGTTTGAAACAAGAATATCTATTGGGCATAGGCGGCGTGATTATGCTCAAAAAACTCGGCATACAAAAGGACATATATCATTGCAACGAGGGACACGCTGCGCTTTGCAACGTAGAACGTCTCGTAAACTACGTTTCAGAAGGATTGTCTTTCAACGAAGCCCTCGAATTGGTTAGAGCATCTTCGTTATACACAGTACACACTCCAGTGCCGGCAGGACATGATTACTTCGACGAAGGATTGTTTGGTAAATACATGGGATCGTATCCTGCCAAACTCGGAATATCTTGGGACGAATTTATCGGAATGGGGCGTACAAATCCCGACGATCACAACGAGAAATTCTGTATGTCGACTTTCCTTTGCAATACATGCCAGGAAGTAAACGGCGTTAGCAAACTTCACGGCATTGTAAGCCAGGAAATGTTCAACGGAATATGGAAAGGATATTTCTCTGAAGAAAGTCATGTAGGATATGTTACTAATGGTGTGCATTTCCCGACTTGGACAGCCAACGAATGGAAAGCTCTTTACGATAAATATTTTGATAAAGATTTTGTCAACGACCAAAGCAATGAGCATATCTGGGAAGCTATATATAATGTACCCGATGATGAAATTTGGAATCTTCGCGTAAGATTAAAGACAAAACTTATAGAATACATGCGTGCCCGTTTCCGGAGCAGTTGGCTAAAAAATCAAGGCGATCCCACGCGTATCATTTCCTTACTCGAGAAAATCAATCCAAATGCATTGCTTATCGGATTTGGTCGACGCTTCGCAACATACAAGCGTGCCCATTTGTTGTTCTCTGATTTGGAACGTCTCGCGAAGATTGTAAACAATCCTTCTGCTCCCGTACAGTTTATCTTCACTGGAAAAGCTCACCCAGCCGATGGTGCAGGACAGGGACTTATAAAACAGATTTACGAAATATCGCAACGTCCTGAATTTCTCGGCAAAATTCTTTTCGTAGAGAATTATGACATGCAACTTGCACGTCGTTTGGTGTCGGGTGTGGATATTTGGTTGAATACTCCAACACGTAAAATGGAGGCTTCCGGAACTTCTGGCGAAAAAGCTTTGATGAATGGCGTGATAAACTTCTCCATTCTTGATGGTTGGTGGTTGGAAGGTTATCGCGATGGTGCAGGTTGGGCTATCACCGAGAAAAGAACATACAAAGACCAAGGACAGCAGGATCATCTCGATGCTTCAACCATTTATAGTATGCTTGAACACGAAATCATACCGCTTTACTATTCTGTATCTTCAGAAGGATATTCCAAGGACTGGGTGCGCGTAATCAAGAACTCGATTGCCAAGATTGCGCCTCACTATACGATGAAACGTCAGCTTGATGATTACTACAGCAAATTCTACAACAAGGAAAGCGAACGTTTCAAAGCTTTATCGGCATCAAATAATCGCAAAGCAAAGGAAATTGCAGCGTGGAAAGAAACGGTAGCACAACGTTGGGATTCTGTAAAAATCGTGAGCGAAGAACTTAGTGAGAATCTTAAAACCGGTCAGTTGGAAAGTGGTAGCGAGATTGACATTAATATTGTGGTTGACGAACAAGGACTTGATAATGCTATCGGAATAGATCTCGTGGTAGTAAACGTAGAAGAGAACGGCAGCGAAAAGTTCCTCAAATCAATTCCTTTGAAACTGGTGAAGAGAGACAACAATCTCTATACTTTCAATTTGAAATACACAATAAGTTTCATAGGACGCATCAAGACCTCGTTCCGCATGTATCCGAGCAATCCGATGCTTCCTCATCGCCAGGATTTCTGCTATGTACGTTGGTTTTGATATACCAAGTTCTCTTTGAGAAGACATATTCGACTAAAACAAAATACTCTTGCTTCATAGAAAAGCAAGAGTATTTTTTATATTACTTCCGATAAAACCCAAACTAATATCTTTGTTGATAACGACAAGGAGATGCTACTGGAACCAATATTGTTTGAATAAAGGGGCTTGGCTTTTCAAAAATATATCCGCAACACCTATTTATCAGCATTGCGGATAGGAGAATTACTATGTTTTGAGTTTTGCCGGACAGTAATACATTTCTACAATGTTGATATTTAGAAAAATACAATGTCCGATATTATTTAAATAATAAGGCATCTTTTTTAAATAATATCCGACTTTGTTTTAACAACATCGGATATGTTTTTTATTGATGTATTTCTAATGTGAAATAGAACGGGGAATACAAGAAAATTCTCGTATTCCCCGCTTTGCGATATGGTATTTGGCAGTTATGACGTTTCTTGTTATAAACACAAATGCCGAAAACATAGTTTCAAACGTCAGTTGTCTGTTTCGTAATCCACACAACTTCGTCCGGAAAGCAATGGTTTTAATGCAGAAGCCACTTTTACATGCTCAGGATGTTTACCATATTCCACCACATCCTTTAATGTTTCGAATTTGCTGTAAAGACAAATGTCCCATTGCTCAACCGGATTGGTATTAAAACCCACTTCGATTTCACGAATTGTAGGGATTATGGCTTTCAAAGCCAATATTCCGGCACGAAATTGCTCTGCAGCCTTTTTACGAACATCTGCAGGTGTTTTTTCGTCAAACCGGAACATTACTATATGTTTTACCATTGTTTTCTAATTTAATATCGTTGATTTTATCAGTTTCAGAATATCAGTATCTCTCACATTCCGCAAACAAGTCTGCTATTCCGCCTTCGATATCGTCAGCCGTTACGGCAATGCCGTTTATACCTGTATCGATAATCGATAGAAGATTTGCAACGTTGATTTTGCCACATGCCACAACGGGAATCCTTATGTCTTTGTTCAGCAACTCGTTTGTAATATCGGTATAGAATTGTAGGGGAGTGCTTGGGATATTTTCAATATCCTTATCAGTTTTGACAGCAACGTAATCTGCACTTGTTTTCTTTGCCACAATGATTTCAGAAACGTCTTTTATCGTTGCACCAATAATAAAGCCTTCACCCAAAGTTCTTCTAGCTTCGGCAACGTTGGCTATGCCAAGATGCACGCCGTCAACCTCTAATTTCTTAACCAGTTCGATATTGTCTTCAACAACAAGCGTTGCCTCGTTATTGCGACAAACCTCCTTCAAGTCTTCAATAAGTTTCTCTTCTTTCTTTTTCGGAGAATCACTCACTCGAAGTTGTATCCACTTATATCCTATTCTTAATGCAGTTTCTACATCTGCACGAAGATTTTTTTGACCAACGGAAAATATAAGTTGAACCGGTATCATTTTTCTTGCAGCGCTTTGTCGGCAGCCTCTGCAGCTTTTCTTCCGTCGCCCATTGCAAGGATAACGGTAGCACCACCACGCACAATATCTCCGCCGGCATACACATCTTGTCTTGCCGAACGCATATTTTCGTCGGTTATGATAGTACCCTTGTCGCTTATCTCCAATCCGCTCACCGAGTTAGGAATAATAGGATTGGGACGCACTCCAATGCTAACAATCACCAAATCTGCATCCAACGTTTCTATAGCTCCGGGAACTTCTACCGGTCTTCTGCGACCCGAACTATCGGGTTCACCAAGTTCCATCTTTTGCAATTTAACGGCTTTTACCTTTCCGTTTTCATCTGCAATATATTCGATAGGGTTATGTAACGTCATAAAGTTCACGCCCTCTTCTTTTGCATGCTTAACCTCCTCTTTACGTGCAGGCATCTCGGCTTCAGAACGGCGATAAACAATCGTAGCACTTTCTGCGCCAAGACGCAAAGCAGTCCTTACAGAGTCCATAGCAGTGTTTCCGCCACCAACAACAACAACGTTTTTGCCAAAAGGAACAGGAGTTGCAGAATCTTTAGACGAGGCGTCCATAAGGTTTACTCGGGTAAGATATTCATTAGACGAAAGAATGTTGATATAATTCTCGCCCGGAATGTTCATAAATCTTGGAAGTCCTGCGCCACTTCCCACAAAAATTGCTTTGTAGCCTTCGGCTTCGAGTTGTTCCACGCTTATGGTCTTTCCTACAATGCAGTCTTTCACAAAAGTTACTCCCATTTTTTGTAGGTTCTCTATCTCGGCGTCGACAATTTTGTTGGGCAAACGAAACTCTGGAATACCATATTTTAATACACCTCCGATTTCGTGCAAAGCTTCGAATACGGTTACGGAATATCCTTTCTTTGCCATATCTCCGGCAAAAGAGAGTGCAGAAGGCCCCGAACCAACAGTAGCAACCTTTATATTGTTCGCAGAATTACATTTAGGCAATTCTCCACGACCACTCTCACGTTCATAGTCTGCTGCAAAACGTTCAAGATAACCAATAGCAACAGCCTTACCGCCAGTTTTCAAATGAATACAATTGGATTCGCATTGCTTTTCTTGGGGACAAACGCGTCCACATACAGCCGGCAGAGAACTTGTACGTTTTAATACTTGCGCAGCTTTTAAAAAATCTCCAATCTCAATGTGTTTAATAAATCCAGGAATATCAATCCCAACAGGACAACCTTTAACGCACCCCGGATTAGCACAATCCAAACAACGCATAGCTTCTTTTTGCGCTTGTTCTTTGGTAAGACCTTGATTAACTTCTTCGCGAAGACTATGCGCTCTATAAGTTGGCGGAAGTTCTCGCATTTCTGCACGCGAAATCTGCATACGTTCCTTGGGCTTTACTGATTTGCGTAAATCTGCACGCCATTGAGCATTTCTGTCATCGCTTTCTTCTGCCACTTCAAGCAATCCCATTTCTTCTGTTTCCTGTGGCTTGTATGCTTTGAGCCTCATCATCATTTCGTCGAAGTCAACTTCATGACCATCAAACTCAGGACCATCAACACAAACGAATTTTGTTTTTCCACCTACTGTTATGCGGCAGGCTCCACACATTCCTGTTCCGTCTACCATAATTGTATTGAGAGAAACATCGGTAGGAATTCCGTATTTCTTGGTTAGTAGACAAACGAATTTCATCATTATAGCAGGACCAATTGAAAAGCATTTATCTACTTTCTCTCGATTTATTACCTTCTCAATTCCTTGGGTAACCAAACCTTTTTCTCCATAGGAACCATCGTCTGTCATTACAATAACTTCATCGGAAAATTCTTGCATTTCTTTTTCCAAGATGATAAGTTCCTTTGAACGTCCAGCAATCACGGTTATAACTCTATTGCCTGCTTTTTTAAGAGCCTCTACAATAGGAAGCATAGGAGCAGTTCCAACGCCACCTCCTGCACAAACCACAGTTCCATAGTTTTTAATTTCTGTAGGCTTGCCCAAAGGCCCCACAACATCTTCAAGATAATCTCCTGGTTGCATTTCGCAAATTTTTGTTGTGGAATAACCTACTTTCTGAATTACCAAAGTAATCGTACCTTTTTGCTTGTCTGCTTGAGCTATCGTAAGAGGTATACGTTCACTTTCCTTGTCTGCACGGATTATAACAAAATTTCCTGCTTTTCTTGATTTAGCGATTAGCGGTGCTTCCACCACCAATTTGAATACATTCGTAGAAAACTGTTGCTTCTCTATTATTCTATTCATGACGTTCGTTTCTGTATCTTTGTTGATTTACTGCAAAATTACAATTAATAAAGCAAAAACGAGAATAAATCACACAAATAATAGTAAAAACAAAACAGAGAGAAAACTTTTTGCTTTCTCTCTGTTTTATTTCTATGCTTAATGTAACTTGTATTTACCACGGATCTTCTCCAGTCGAACCATTATAAACTGATTTCGGAACCATTTCAAAGTAATCAAGCATACAACACGTACGGGTATTGTTCAGCACAGATTTTATTCTAATGTAATATGTCTCGTTTGCAGACATTGTGCCGTTCCAAAGAATCTTACGCAAACGGATATAGTCGCCTTCTGCGCTACGCAAAGAAGATGTTACAACGCCACCACTTCTTGGACAACCATTATGTTTGTTATTTTTCATATATCCATGAGAACGCATTGTTTTGTCTATCTCGCGAATTTCGTCCAAGTCGCCATCTTGGGGGTCGGCTTTCCAACCTATTTTGGGATTGGAAGCAGCTACACGGAAATCAAGTGGAAGACCTATAGGAGTTGGGTTCAAACGGTCGGTACCAAGATAAACCTGGAACATTCCGAAGTGCTGAATTTCCGGCGCACACATACGAAGTTCCCAAGTTCCATCGAAAGGAACGGGCGGCAATTTGAAAGTCAAATCATATTGTCCGATAATGTTTATCTCATCGCCTTGCATGTTATGTTGGTTAGCGGTATGATAAGGCACATAACGCCACTTTGTATCATCGGTATACCAAAAAGTTGACAAATATCCAGTAGGAATAAATCTCCATCTGTCATCTTCTACTTGACGCATACCATTTGTCATAAGTTCAGGGCAAATAGCAGCGAAGTCAAAACGCAAACGTTCATTGAGAACCTTTCCTGGAACATCTTCATCGTATACAAGCACTTCGTCTATAGGATAATAGAAACCATTCAAAGCATTAGTAGAACTACCTCCGTTAAGTTGTGTTACCAATGCGCCGGGACGATCTACCGTTATCTCATCGTATGTTCCGAAGAACGCATTGTCGTATGTGGAGTGGCGGTTAATACGAATACCATCGGTTTGTTTTCCTTCCGTGAGTTTTATCAAACGGCGCGGTTTACCCATAGTTTCATAATATTCCCAACAATTGATGGTTAATGCCGTAGGGTTTTTCCAAGAATATCCCATTTCGTTGTGGTGCACCACAAGTTTGTTCCATGTTATACGTTCCGGGAGCAAGTGATAAGAAACAAACTGATTCACAGCATTGTCTTGGCTTGTAAGATCATCGCTTTTGGCATTGGGATATGCTTCCTTGCATTTCTCAATAAACTTAGCGTCTATTTCGTCATAGTTTGTAACGTTTCCATTCTCATCAAGAATAGGCGCAGGAATTCCCCATTGACTTTCAAATACACTGTCGGGTTCAACAAATGCCGTATAGCCAATATATCTGTGCTCTGGGCTCGGACCTACTTCACCGCCGGAAGTATTTCCCGGATCGATAGAACCATATTCCGGGTGATCGTATTCGTAAACAAGGTCTATGTACTGAACCAAAGAGTCTGCCCAACCAGTAGCATCAAGCATTCGTGCAAAAATTCTTAGGTTGGGAGTCTGCTTTATAAGGTCGGGTAGGGAAGAATCACTCATATCAATAACACGATCAATAATATGTACGTATCCATTTGATACTTCGTTGTCTTCGGATATAAGCTTAGACTTATTGTTTATATAAATGTTTGCCTTACCTGCAACGCTGTCGTAGCCGAAATTTACTTGCAGATAACGATCGTTCATATTAGATTCTCCCAAAGTGCCTTCGGTAAATTGGGTAGAAAGGTAAGCTTCACTCTCGCCATTGTCTACAATACTGTTTCTCACGATAAAATCGGCCACAGTGTCTTCAACTTGGGTAATATCAAAGTTTTTTGTGCTATAAACAGAGTCGATAAATGTCTGTATTGCTTCGTTAGAAGGGGCAAAAACCGTATAGTTTCCTCGTGCCGAAAGCAATTCAGAAAAATGAGAATCTGATTTTTTACTAATCTGCACCCTCTTTAAAAGATAGGCGTAACTCGACAGATTTTCTGCGGATTCAAGGAATGTGTATGCACTCTGTCCTTTAAACACATACAAATTGCTTTCGTCTACATTGTCTTTACACGCATTCAAAAGCATTCCCACGAGCATGAACAAACATATTGCTTTTAATGTTTTCATGAATATTTGTGTTTTGTTTTTCCTTTATATTGCTAATATTTGTTTGCAAAGATAACATATTCGAGTAAACGCCAAACAAAAAAACAAAGAAAAAATCGCTTTTTTGATATTTACTGTGCGATTTTTGTTTTTTGAACGTTTTTTCTATATATGTAAAAATCGAGAATGGTGTTTAACTACCGTTAATGCCGTTGTTTTTCCCTCTATTTTCAAGGCGAAAAAACATGATGGCTTATCGTTTTTCTAATATCGGATATTTTTAAAAAAAGGTCCGATATTAGAAAAAGGTCTGACATTATTTAAAGCATATCGCTTGTTATAAAAATAGGTATGCCTCGGAAAAAATCTATCAAAACAAACAAACGGCAAAAGTCGTAATTATATCAATTTTACTACATTTGCAGAAGTAACAAATTCCAACCTCAAAACAATGAAAACAAAAGCATTGCTAACAATTTTGCTAAGTGCATTGATGGCATGCCCCGCAAAATTATCGGCACAAAACAAGGCGGAAATCGTAATCAATGCCGATTTGGGCAAAACCACTATCAGCCGCCACATTTACGGACAATTTACTGAACATTTGGGACACTGTATTTACGGCGGGCTGTATGTGGGCGAAGATTCTCCGATACCAAACACAAACGGAGTGAGAAACGACATCATCGAAGCGCTCAAACAAATCAAAGTGCCTAACATGCGCTGGCCGGGAGGCTGCTTTGCCGACGAATATCACTGGCGCGATGGAATTGGACCCAAGAAAGACCGCCCCAAAATGGTAAACACCAATTGGGGAGGCGTTGTTGAAGACAATTCTTTTGGAACAAACGAATTTCTGAACCTTTGCGAATCGCTCGGAGCAGAACCATATATTTGTGGAAACGTGGGCAGCGGCACGGTAGAGGAAATGAGCAAATGGATAGAGTATATGACTTTTGACGGAGAGAGTCCTATGACAAAGTTGCGCAAGGAAAACGGACGCGAAAAGCCGTGGAAAGTTAAATTCTTTGGTGTGGGAAACGAAAACTGGGGGTGTGGCGGAAACATGACGCCCGAAGGTTATGCCGATCGCTATCGTCAATACCAAACATTCTGTCGCAACTACAGCGGCAACCAATTGCAAAAAATTGCCGGTGGTCCTAATGTGGACGACTACAATTGGATGGACGTGCTTATGCGGCAAACCAACAATGGCATGCGTTGGGGAGTTTCGCTCCACCATTATTCTTATCCCAATGGTTGGGATAAAAAGGGGCCCTCGCGTGATTTTTCGGAAAGCGACTATATTCGAACCCTCGACCGGGCTTGCTATATGGACGAACTCATTACAAAACATTCCAACATCATGGATAAATACGACCCCGACAAACATACGGCGCTCGTAGTGGACGAATGGGGAGCGTGGTATCAATGTGAGCCGGGCACCAACCCAGGATTTTTGTATCAACAGAATACTATGCGCGACGCAATACTTGCTGGATTGACGCTAAATGTTTTTCACAAACACGCCGACAGAGTGCGTATGGCCAATATAGCCCAAATGGTGAACGTTTTGCAGTCTCTTTTCCTCACCAAGGACGAAAAGATGATAAAGACGCCTACGTTTCATATTTTCGACATGTATAAAGTGCACCAAGACGCAACTCTTTTGCCCACCAACTTGAAATGCGGGAAATATACCTATAATTATATAAGCCTTGACCAAGTGAGTGTATCAGCTTCGAAAGACAAGGATAATGTGGTGCACGTTTCGCTTGTTAATGTCGACCCTAAGAACGATGTTGCGGTAACATGTCATATCCGAGGCATTAATAGTCCCCAGGCCATAGGCGGACAAATAGTTTCGTCAGCAAATGTTACCGACTACAATTCGTTTGAAAAACCCGATGTTGTGAAATTGGAGAAATTCGACGGATACAAAATGAAAAACGAGGAACTTACCGTTAATTTGCCAGCAAAATCAGTGGTTACGATAGCATTGAAATAAAAGCCGCAAAAGACTGCAAAAAATGTCAAGGCATCTAATTTGAATTAGATGCCTTGACATTTAAATTACATGGCTTGGGATTTTTACGATATCCGACATTGTTTCAAAAACAAGCGGCATATTGCTCATTCAAAACCCCAAACCCTCTGCACCAAACGTTAGCTTTCAAATGCAGAGGGCTTGCCTTCTAATCAAAACAAATTATTATACTACTATTGTCAGTCAGTAACAAGCATAGGTAGGGAAGGAGAGCCTCCACTATTGGTGTTGTAGATATCAACTCGCCAGCCCTTGTCTTCATACCTTACAAAATCGGCATTTCCAAGCGTGCGCTCACCTTCTTTATGAGACGTAAATTCTGCGCCAAACGGAGTGATGCCTTTGAAAACACAAACAAAATTACATTTGCCTATTCCTGCTCTCTTATAACTCTCCGGACAACAAACGTCAAACACTTTTTCTATTTTGTAAAAGCCCACCAAAACGTTGACAGTTGAGAACTTTACTTTTTTCAATGCCTTGCTATAATCATCATTCCCCTCTGTAGCCGTTTCTTCTGATTGTGCAGGAACAACTTCGGCTGAATCAGCAGCAGTCTCGCCTGTGTCTGACGCAATATATAATGTATCGCTCATATTATGGTCATCATATCCCGGAATATCGTCTTCCCCCAAAGGCTTTACTGGCGGATTTGCCACGATATACTTTTTGCCCTCTTCGCTAAGCGACACTTCGGCAAAATAATGCTTTACATCCTTAAAGAAAACCTTTGTGCCTTCCCACCAAGTGTATCTTTCAAAACGGTGATGCTCTGTAATTTCGCTTATCTTGCAATTGATAACTCCCACTTTCGACAATGCTTCGAGTTTTTTTCGAGCCGCAGAATCTACTTCGTAATATCCAACATTGAAAGCTATTACCTGACTACTATCGCGGAATGCCGTTTCTTTTTCAAGGGCTTTTTTTGCTGCGCGAGGGGAGAGGGTCTTGTTTTCACACGATGTAAACAAAACCACAAGCCCCATTGCCATTAATAGTCCCGATATTTTTGCTACGGAAAATAATTTGCTAAGATTCATGTATGATTTGGTTGAGATTATTTGAAGTTAAAAGGCAACCGAAACCATATTAGTTCCGATTGCCTATATATTACTTTTACGCGAAATCAATCTTTGTTTTCCTGCGCCCCGGAGTCAGCGTTTTCCTCTTCGTTTGCAGCGTTCGACTTCAAGTCGATTTCTTCAATAGATTTGCGAATGCCGTCGAGTTCTTCCTTTAAATTCGCAATACGGTTCTTAATGTCGTTTACAAAACCGTTGCCGTTTTTCGAAGACACGTTCAAGAATCCAAGATTATTCTCGTAAGTTTGAATTTCATTGCGTTTAGCCTCAAACAAAGCAAACAAGCGTTCGCGTTCGCGATACATTGCATCTCCGCCACGGGATATCGCTGCAGTGGCACGCGCTTTTATATTTTCCACACGGCGTGCAGCGCGTCCCATGTTCAGTTCCTTGTAAAGGCGGTCGGTTTGTTCGTGATATTCCTTGAACACTTTTTCTTTTACCTTGAAAGGAACATGCCCTATACTCTGCCATTCAGCCATCAATTCCTGTACTTTTTTCACGCCTTCCTCTTTTGCTTCGGCGGTGATAGCTTTGAGTTTTTCTATGATTTGAAGTTTTTCCTCCAAATTCTGCTTTTCGCTCTCGCGTTGTGAAGCATTGGCTTTTCTACGTGCGTCAAAGAAAGAGTTACGTGCCTCGTTGAAGCGTTTCCATATGCTGTCGGAAACTTTATTGGGCACAGAGCCGATAGATTTCCATTCTTCCATCAACTTATTAAGCTTTGAAAGTGTAGAACTCCATTCGGTGCTGTCTTTTAAAGCCTCGGCTTGCTCGCAAAGTGCAATCTTCTTAGCATAATTCTCATTAAGAGATGCTTTGAGTTGCTTAAAATAATCAGCCTTTTGCTTAAAGAAATTATCGCATGCCTGACGGAAACGTTCAAATATCTTGGTGTTTACGCTTCGTGGTGTGAAGCCAATAGTTTTCCACTCTGCTTGCAGCGCAATTATCTCTTGAGTAACTTTATCCCAATCGTTGAATGTTTTGAGATTGCTAAAATCCATCGCTTCTACTTTTTCGCAAAGCGCAGTCTTCTTCTCAAGATTTTCGTTTTCTTTTTCTTTTTGATTTTCGAAGTATGCCTGATGGCGCTTGTTTACTATCACAGAAGCCGCTTTGAAACGATTCCATATTTCTTCGCGCAAATCTTTTGCCACAGGACCAATTTCGCGAAACTCCTGATGGAGTTTCTGTAACTGATGAAAGGCGGAAACAGGATCGGCAAAGTCTTCGAGTTTTTCGGCAGCCTCGCAAAGGTGTGTCTTTGCCTCAAGATTTTTCTTGAAATCGTATTCGCGAAACTCATTGTTGAGTTTCAGCATATCATAGAAGTTTTCTACGAGATACTGATAGTTTTTCCAAAGTTCTGTGGAGTTCTCGGCAGGCACAGGATTGGTTTCTTTCCATTCTGCTTGAAGTTTACGGAAAGCGTCATAGTTTTTGTTTGCTTCTTCGGGCGAAGCCGAGAAAGCCTTTATCTGTTCAAGGATTTCCTGTTTGCGTTTCAGGTTTTCCTGCTTTTGTTTTTCTTGTAACTCGTGTTCCTTTGCGCGTTTCTCTCTTACGAGTGAAAGTTCTGCTTTGAATTTCTCTTCGTCGGCATCGGGGAAAGGTTCAAACTCTTCCTCGTTTCCTCCGGCGTTTATGAATTTTTCGTGTTGCGCAGCTACTTCTTCGTGGCGCAAACGATAATATATTTTCTTCAGGAAATCGATTTCTTCGCGTTCAGGAGCCTTGTCGGCATGCGACAGTTCTTGCAGTTTTTCGATTACTGCCTGCTTCGTTTCGGGAGCAACAAGAACTTTTTTCTCAGCTTCGGGTTCTCCATTTGTTTCTACGGTTGTAGTTTCGCACGCTTGGGTAGTTTCTTCCTGTTG
>CAVIQL010000030.1:0-25986 GCA_963644855.1 Clostridiaceae bacterium Marseille-Q4149
TGGTCTCTTTGTCAAGACACCGTGGTCTCTTTGTCAAGACACCATGGTCTCTTTGCCAAGACACCATGGTCTCTTTGCCAGGACACCGTGGTCTCTTTGCCAGGACATCGTGGTCTCCTTGCAGTTGTGCCCTATACACCCCCGCACAAAACAGGACAGACACAAAAAAGTTGCCTTGAAACCAAGACAACTTTTATAGGAATAGAATGGGATAATCTCAGGAAATCATTGGTTGGAATGCTTTACTTTAAGCAATTCCAGGAATTCAGCGCGCGTTTTCGACTGGTTGAACGCCCCGGTGAAATCGCTTGTAACCGTTACGGAATGCTGCTTCTCCACGCCACGCATCTGCATGCACATATGTTGCGCCTCAACAACAACCATCACTCCAAGCGGATCAAGAGCCTCTTGAATACACTCTTTGATTTGACAAGTCATACGCTCCTGAACCTGCAAACGATGGGAAAATATATCAACAACCCTCGCTATCTTACTCAAGCCCGTAATATATCCGTTGGGAATATAAGCCACATGAACCTTGCCATAAAAAGGAAGAATGTGATGCTCACACAATGAAAAGAAATCAATGTCCTTTACAATCACCATTTGAGAGTAATCTTCCTTGAATTTCGCCGCGTTCAACACAGCCTTTGGGTCCATGTCATATCCACACGTAAGCTTTTGCAATGCCTTTGTTACACGTAGCGGAGTTCTAACCAATCCTTCTCTTTCGGGATTCTCGCCAATAAGTTCAAGAGTTCGCCTCACATTTTTTTGAAGTTCCAAGTCGATTTGCTCTTGCGTCAATTTTTCCATCATGCAATTTAGATATTATTCTTCGCCTTCGCTGCGATACACAACTTGTATAGCCGTCTTTACAACCGTCAGTCCCGAGAAAGCCTTCAACTGCTGCACCTGCTGCATAAAAGCTTGAGCCTGTTCTGAAGTCTTGAAATCCCCTACTCTGCAAACCCATCTCGGAGGATAGAAATGAGTATATGCCGGAACCTTTGGGAAATATCCCTTGAAACGTTGCGCAGTCTTCTCAGCCTCAATGCGCGAATTACGCGAATTGTTCCCGGCATAAATCTGCACACGATAGCCACTGATTTTGTAACGCCTCAACTTAGCCGGGCGCGAAACCGTCTCGTTGCTTTCTTCTGAAACATTCGGTATCTTGGCAGGGACTTTCTGCTTAGTAGAGTCGGCAGGCTTTTCTTTCTCCTCCTTGTTAGTAGGAGCAACAATCGTATCTTTATTAACAAGTCGTGTCAGACGGGAGTCTTGGTTTATTACAAGTTTGCCCCACCCCGCAACATCTTTCTGCACCTCACGTACAAAATCATTCTGCAAGGTTTGTGCACCAACCGCAACTGGCAACAAAACTATAAGAAACAAAATCCGTCTGTTCATAAAATTAAAATGCCGCTCCTGCAACCAATTCATTACACGGAGCGGCTTTTATCGTTTTATAATATTACTTTTTCCAAGCGTCGATGATGCCCTTGAAATCATCAACTTTCAAAGATGCACCACCAATAAGTCCGCCATCAATATCGGGCTTGCCGAAAAGTTCTGCAGCATTAGAAGGCTTGCAGCTACCACCATAGAGAATTGTAGTATCTTCAGCAACATCGTTTCCATACTTTTCAGCAACGATAGAACGAATGTAAGCAAGCATTTCTTCTGCTTGGTCAGACGTAGCAGTCTTGCCGGTACCAATAGCCCAAATAGGTTCGTATGCAAGCACAATGTTCTTCCACTCTTCTGCAGAAAGATTGAATACAGAACCATCAAGCTCAGCCTTTACTACCTCGTTCTGCTTTCCCGATTCGCGCTCTTCAAGAGTTTCTCCGCAGCAGAAGATTACTTTAAGACCATTCTGCAAAGCAAGCAAAACCTTCTCTTTGAGAATTTCGGGAGTTTCATTATAATATTGACGACGTTCGGAGTGGCCAAGGATTACATACTGTGCTCCTGTGCTTTTAACCATTTCAGCAGAAACTTCGCCAGTATAAGCACCCTTCTCCTTATCAGCGCAATTCTCAGCACCCAAAGCTACTACTTCCTGGTCCAAAACCTGCGCAACACTTGCGAGATGAATGAATGGAGTGCAGATAACTACACCACAATTGGGCTTGTCAGCTTTACAAACTTCGTTGATTTCTTTTGCCAAAGCAACACCTTCTTGCAGGTTCTTGTTCATTTTCCAATTGCCTGCTACAATTTTCTTTCTCATTGTATTTTATTTTTTATATGTTCTTTATCCACGCCGACATTTGTACTTTTAATAAAGCGCCTATTCCGCGTTTTGCTCGCGAAAATAATAATTATTAGCGGAATAAGGAAGACTATTATATATTTTAATGTATGTTTTAGTCCATAACTGCCTTTTCCGTAAGTTAGAGATAACTTTTGCAAAGCAGCAGTTAGTTTACTTTCGTCTGGTAGATTGTTTTTGCTCCATTTATTAAGTATAATTCCTTTCTTTACAAGCAACAAACCAGGATTTGAACGCACCATAGTTTTCAATACAATATCATCGGCATTATAAAAAGGAAAAGAAATACCCGTTGCATGGAGCCAATCGGAAATTTTCGCAGAATCAGAAGCTGTAAATCCGTAAAGTTTGTAACCATAACGAAGACAATAATCATATATGTCCTCTATAGCATCAATTACACCGGTATCTGTATTTTCTATACGCGGAAGCACAAGCCAAAAAGCATAGTTCTTTTCGTTCAGAATAGAGTTCGTAATTTCGTCTCCCGAGAAAGTGTACAAAGCAAAGTCTTTGATTTCGGGTTGAAAGCCCGCTTCAATCATCGTTGTCTTAGAGTCAACGAAAGTCCACGTGGAGTCGGGATAATTTTCAAGGGTAAACTGTTTCTTCACACCGTTTTTCTCAAGTGTAAATGTCGTTTCAAAGACTGGTGCTTTGGCATCTGACGGAATACTCATAGCTTTCGATATATCTTGTCCCACATGATAAGGACGATAATCTACGATTGGAAGATAATGATATGAGTATAGACTTACAAGCAAAACAAACATCAGGGAATATACTTGGGCTATCCATTGGTGTTTGTATGATATCAAAGGGTGTATTTTCTGCGGAAAAATCATTACGCATATTGCTGCAAGCAGGAGAACAAGATTTTTCAGAAACGTTGCAGTATTGCTTAGGTGTATAGCATCGCCAAAACACCCACAATCTCTAACAATGTCAGTAACGGCTATATACAACGTGAGCAACGTCATGAATATCATTAAGACAAAGGTTGATATGGAAGTGATTTTTCGTCTTATTCCCAATAGAAGATGTACGCCCAACAAAAATTCAAATGTGCTTTCGATCACAGAAAGTACGGCAAGAGATGTCTCGTGCCCTATTGTGTTTAGACCGAACGCCGTAAGATAATCTCCGATTTTTATTGCGCCACCGATAGGGTCTACTGCTTTTGTAAAACCAGAGAAAATAAAAATTGCAGCCAATAATAAGCTGCAAAAATTTACTATTACATTAAGATATTTACGCTTCTGCAGCATACCGAAGTTTTATCAGAGAAAACACCGCATAGTTTATGATATCAAAATAGTTGGAGGCAATTCCTTCACTCACCGTGGTTTTTCCATTATGGTCCTCGATTTGTTTAATTCTGAAAAGTTTTACAAGGATAAGGTCGGTCATGGAACTCACTCTCATACCTCGCCACGCTTCATCGTAGTCGTGGTTTTTTTTCTCCATTAATTCATAAGCCTCTTGGGCATATTTATCATAGAGCACCAATGCTTCTTCGTTTGAAACGTCGGGATTAAGCGTTGGACCGAGTTCTATTTGTATCAATCCTATTATACTATAATTCATCAGCCCCACAAATTCGGGTTCTATACCTTCGTTTACGAGTGCCACACCGCTTTCGCCTATCTGTCGAATGCGTTTGGCTTTATTAAGTAGCTGATCTGTTACAGAAGACACGCGCAAGATGCGCCATGATGGAGAATAGTCGTTGAGTTTCTTTGCAAAAAGTTCACGGCATGACGCCACGATTTCCTTAAACTGCTTTTCTGTTTCTTTCATACCCCTATCCTCGTGTTTTACTCGGCATAACGCAAAATTTGTCCAGGACGTAAACGTTGACGTTTGGATATATGGTTGAGTTCACAGATACGTTCCACTGTAGTTCCCAATTTTGTAGCAATAGAATACAGAGAGTCTCCACGTTTGACTTTATGATATTTCACATCAGTAATAGTCTCTGTAACTTGAGTGGTTTCGCTTTGTTTCTCTTCTGATTTTGATGCGTAATGAGTATCGGGTTGTTTTCCGTCTTTATGGAAAGTATAGAAATCAGACACTATATCCTGGTTCTGAAAGTCGAACATAAGCGACGGATCTATGGCAATACCGAGGAACAAACACTCAAAATGCAGATGCGACCCCGTAGATAATCCCGTGTTTCCGCCAAGTCCGATAGGTTCTCCGGCTTTTACAACCTGATTCTCGTCAACAAGTTGTTTGGACAAATGACCATAAACCGTTTCCAAGCCATTGCTATGGCGAATCACTACATAATTTCCATAACCTCCAGACTCGTAATCCACCACACGAACCTTTCCAGAGAATGCAGCCTTTATCGTATCGCCGATATATACTTTTATATCAAGTCCCTTGTGCATACGACGGAACGCCTTACGGTATCCGTATCCCGATGTTATTTGTCGTGAAGGCGTAGGCATACAAAAATGGCGCAGGTCTATACGAAAAGAATCCGGAACTTCAACACCTTTGTAATTATGAACCGATGCGTTACTGAAGTCCGGATACAACCCGCGAATTTCTTCGTCATGCTCAGCGTTGAGCAGATGTTTGAGCGATACTGAATCTGCCGCCTTTACTCTTCTGTCCACTGGAGCCTGGCGCGCAATAAGATCCTGTGCATGAGTTGCTATCGGTGTTACAGAAACAACGAACAACCCTATAATGGAATATAAACTATTTCGTAAATTCATTGATTTTCATGGCCGTTTCCCGACCGTTAGTTATCGTACATTGCAAATATAGCGATTAAATTTTACTTATACTGCTTTTATGTGCACAAAAACAGCACTATTATAAGATTTTAACTTTATTACTATTGCTATCTTGTCTTTGGCATATACTTACCGAAAAACGAGAACTGACATTGTTTAAATAATATCGGACCTTTTTTAAAAAATGTCGGATATTGTTTAAAAGATATCGGACATTATTTTCACCAAGTGCGCAAAACAATTCTTACCTTTGCAACCCGTAATAATGCTAACGTATGAGTAACAGACAATCAAAATATTTATCGTTCACTGTAAAGAAAGACGACGAACTTCTGCCATTTGTAGAAAAAGCCCTCTTTGGCATTAGTCGCACAAAGGCCAAGGCCATTCTTACCAACGGAGGTGTGATGGTGAACAAAAACATTACCACCAAGCACAACTTTGTTCTAACTCCAGGCATGACCGTTGAAATAAGCCGCCATAAGCATACCGGAACGATGAACAGTAAATTTGTAAGAATAGTTTACGAAGACCGCGACATTATTATAATTGACAAAAATCCGGGAATACTCTCTGCTCCCGCGCCCCACCACCCCTATAACGTGAAAACCGTGTTGGACGACCATCTAAGGAAATCACATCAAAAATGTACGTCCCACGTGGTTCACAGACTCGACAGAGATACATCGGGACTCATGGTTTATGCCAAAAACATAGAAACCGAGCAAATACTTGAGCACAACTGGAAGCAAATTGTTACAGACCGTCGATACATGGCGCTTGTAGAGGGAAAAATGGAGCAGAAACAAGGCTCCATCGAAAGTTGGTTGAAAGACAACGATGATTACATCACGGAAAGTTCACCAATAGACAATGGCGGGAAATACGCCTTGACACATTTTCGCACCTTGAAATCGTCAGAACGTTTCTCTTTGGTAGAACTAAAACTCGACACTGGACGAAAAAATCAGATACGCGTTCACATGCAAGACATAGGGCACCCCGTATGCGGAGACACAAAATACGGAAACGCCCCCGATCCCGCTGGACGTCTGTGTCTACACGCATACTGTTTGTGCCTATTTCACCCACGCACCCGCGAGCCACTAAGATTTGAGACACCGGCCCCCGAATCGTTCACCAAAGTTTTCGACCAAGAAGAAAAATCATAAACGGTTCGGATTTTCTCACGCAAAATAGGCATAAAACGTTATTATAGCCTAAAAATAGAGAGTGCATATTTCTATATATCAAGAGAAAAATATAACTTTGCACGCAAATTCAAAATTCACAGACAATAATTACAAACATACATATATACGATACTCGTTATGACTAAAGCAGAAATTGTAAATGAAATTTCGAAACAGACTGGTATAGATAAAGCTACAGTTCTTACAACGGTAGAAGCGTTCATGACCTCGGTAAAAGGTTCGCTCGAAAGCGGTGAAAACGTTTACCTTCGCGGATTCGGCAGCTTTATTTTGAAAAAGCGCGCAAAAAAGGTTGCACGTAATATTTCGAAGAATACAACTATCGAAATCCCCGAGCACAATATCCCAGCTTTTAAACCGGCAAAGACATTTGTCAGCTCTGTTAAGCAATAAGTTTCCGCAAAAGAAGCGATTGCCAACAAACTGAAAATATAACATACAAGAACTTTTAAATTTAATCACAATGCCAAGCGGAAAAAAGAAGAAAAGACATAAGATGTCAACTCACAAGCGTAAAAAAAGATTGCGTAAGAACAGACACAAGAGCAAATAAGTCTATTCTCCGCAATATCTAAAAGAAATAAGGACAAACTACTCGCTTGCAGCAGGAAAGTGCGGAGCGTTAGTTTGTTCTTGTTTTTTTATAACTCATGCCAGGGATATAAATGCCTTACGAAAAGAAAGAAGAAACAGCCGTGAAGAATACAAATAGTTCTCTTTACGACATAAACAATGAAAATGATAAGTGAAGTAATAGTAAATGTATGCCCCAAAGACATATCTATAGCACTTCTCGAAGACAAGCGATTAGTTGAATACCAAAGCGAAAAGCGCGCTGAAAGCAATGCAGTAGGCAATATATATATAGCTAAGGTAAAGAAATTGTTACCCGCATTAAATGCCTGTTTTGTAGACGTAGGCTACGAACGAGAGGCATTTCTGCATTATTTAGACCTCGGCTTTCACTTCAACACAGCATTGCAATACGAAAAAAATATCGCCGCAGGAAACTACAAACCTTTGGAACAAGTAAAACTAAGCCCTGAGACCGACCTTCCAAAAAACGGAAAAATCAGTGATATACTACAAGCCGGCTCTGAAATACTTGTACAAGTGGCAAAGGAACCTATTTCCACCAAAGGACCACGTATGTGTGGCGAACTTTCATTTGCTGGGCGAAACATAGTGCTAATTCCTTTTAGCGATAAAGTTTCCGTTTCGTCAAAAATCAAAAGCGATGCAGAGAGAGCAAGACTTAAACAACTTGTATACAGCATAAAGCCGCGCAACTTCGGTGTAATCATTCGCACAGTAGCAGAGGGAAAAAGAGCATCAGAACTCGACAGCGAAATGAAAGCCTTGCTTAAACGCTGCCACGATGCCTTTAGAAAAGCAGCCAACACGCAAAAACGCCCCACCCTTGTTTACGAAGAGATAGGAAGAGCGTCAGCCTTATTACGCGACATGTATAATCCGTCATTCGAGAATGTTTTTGTAAACGACAAAGATATTGCCGATGAAATATCAGGATATCTTCATCTTATAGCACCTGAAAGCAAAGATCTTGTAAAATACTACGATGGTAAAATTCCAATCTTCGACAACTATGGAGTTACCAAACAAATAAAATCGGCTTTCGGACGAACCGTTACTTATAAACATGGTGCCTATCTCATTATCGAACACACCGAAGCCCTACATGTAGTAGACGTAAACAGTGGTAACCGAGCCAAGAATCCTGACGGACAAGAGGCAAACGCATTGGAAGTAAATCTTGGAGCTGCCGATGAATTGGCAAGACAGTTACGATTGCGCGATATGGGAGGCATTATTGTTGTTGACTTTATTGACATGAACCTTGCAGAAGATCGTCAGAAACTTTACGAACGAATGAATCTCGCAATGCAAAAAGATCGTGCCCGACACAACATTCTGCCGTTATCAAAGTTTGGACTGATGCAAATCACAAGACAAAGAGTTCGTCCAGTAACCGAAGTCGCAGTAGAAGAAACTTGCCCTACTTGCGGAGGAACCGGCAAAATAAAATCATCTTTGCTTTTGGCTGATATTCTCGACCGCAAATTAAAAGCTCTATACGATTCGGGAGTGAAGAAGTTTGTTTTATACGTACACCCATACGTTTATGCGTATATTTCCGCAGGTTTATTTTCCATGAAAACCAAGTGGAAATTATATACCAAGTTCGGAGCCAAAGTTATTCCCGATCAAAGTCTTCCGTTTCTCGAATACAAATTTGTAGATACCAATGGTGAGGATATTTCCGTAAAGCAAAAGCTTGAAATGAAATAGATATCTCGCAACACTGATAGTAAAAAGACGCACCAATATTTGTTTGATGCGTCTTTTTATTGCATTTAGTGCTAAATTTGCAACTGCAAAATCGACATTATAGACTTTGTTTTTGGCAGAGATTATTCTTCTCTCCTAAACGAGTTAGAATTAAAACAACAAGATAAAGCCAATATGAATAAACTACATTTGTTTGTAATCGCTTTGTGTTTTACATTACCACAAGCTAATGCACAAAAGCGCGCGTTTACAATCCAGGACCTCTACAAGATAAAGAGTGTTTATGGATTTTCGCTCTCGCCCAACAAAGACAAACTAATTATGGCGCAGAGTAGCATGAGTCTTAGCGAACATAGTTCTAAATCGAACATTGCGCAAATAGACTTGAAAGCCAAAACTCCTCAATTGGAACTTAAAAGCAATGACGGCGTAAGCTATTCTCCCGTTTGGGATAAAGACGGAAGCGGTGTATTCTATACAGGATATGCCGACGGCAAAGCGCAACTGTTTCACATGGATCTTAAAAGCGGAGAGAAACGCCAGGTTACAGATTTTGAATTAGGTGTAAGTTCTCCCCTTGTTTCCCCCGACAATAACTATGTTGCTTTCGTGGCCGATGTTTATCCCGAGGTTGGGGCTGATGGGAAAAAGAATTTGGAACTAAGGAAAAAGAAAGCCGAAGGTCCTGTGCAGGCACATATTGCCGACAAGTTGCTTTATCGTCATTGGACAAGCTATTCCGACGGTCGCTACCAGCACATCATTGTGTTTGATGTGAACGCCAAGACCTACACCGATGTTACTCCTGGCAAATTTGTTTCTCCGGTATTTTCTCCAAGCGGGGCAGACGGAGGTTTCTGTTTTTCGCCCGATTCTAAGGAAATCTGCTACGTGAGCAATCATACCGATAATCCCGAAGCGAATACTAACTGCGACCTTTGGACTGTTTCGGTCAATGGAGGTGAAGCCAAATGCCTTACTCCCGACAATCCAGCGTGGGACGGTTCGCCGCAGTATTCTCCCGATGGAAAATGGATTGCCTATCGCCTGCAAAAGGTAGAGAGCTACGAAAGTGATCGTTTCAGATTGGCTTTATACAACCGGGCAACGGGAGAAAAGAAAATCATTTCAGAGAAATTCGACAATTGGGTGGACGATTACAAATGGAGTGAAGACTCCAAGTGCATTTATTTCTTAGGCGAACAGAGAGGATATGAGCCTTTGTTTTCCATTGACATCAATTCACAGAAGATTGACGAACTTATATCAAACCGCGCCATAGGTTCGTTTGACATAAGCAACGACGGTTACGTCTATTATTCCTACTCGTCTACGGGTAAACCTTCGGCGTTGTATCGTCGCAAGTTGAACAAGAAGAATGCGAAAGAGGAGCAACTCACTTTCTTGAACAAGGAGCTTGAAGCGGAAGTAGACATTCGTCCCTCCGAGACTATGTGGATAAAAGGCGCAGGCGGCGATAGTGTGGAGATTTTCATTGTAAAACCTCATGGGTTTGATGCGTCAAAGAAATATCCGCTCGTAGTTAACGTGCACGGAGGTCCTCAAATGCAGTGGATGGACTCGTTCCGTGGCGATTGGCAGGTTTATCCAGGCGCCGGTTATGTGGTAGCTTATCCCAATCCTCATGGTTCCACGGGATATGGTCAAGCATTCACGCGGGCGATTTCGGGCGATTGGGGCGGCAAACCCTACGAGGACGTAATACTTGCTACCGAGGCTCTTGCAAAACTTCCCTATGTAGATGCCAACAGAATGGGAGCTATGGGTTGGTCGTATGGCGGATATTTCATGAACTGGTTGCAGGGGCAAAAGCACCCCTTCAAATGTCTTGCCTCGATGATGGGACTTTACGACCTTCCATCTATGTGGGGAACAACCGAAGAACTATGGTTTCCGAACTTTGATTTGCAAGGACAGCCGTGGAACTCGGAGTTATACAAGAAATTCTCGCCCTCGCAATACGTAAAGAACTTCAAAACGCCTACGCTTATAATCACCGGTGAGAAAGACTACCGAGTTTCCTACACCCAGAGTTTGCAATATTTCTCTGTGCTGCAAACTTTGGGCATACCATCACGCTTGATTGTATTCAAAAACGATGGTCATTGGCCAAGCACACTCAATTCCATGCCGGTATACTACAACGCCCATCTTGAATGGTTCAACAAATATCTCGGTGGCGCTCCGGCACCATGGAACACAGAGGATATGATAAACAATAGGGTGCAGTATTAACTTCAGCATACCCAAATTCATAAAGCGGGAGGGCAACACAAAGCTCCCCCGCTTTTTTTCGCACCATACGATAAATAATAAAGTACATTCTCCCTCATAGTCCGATCAAAACAAATTATGATGCGCACGATAATTTATTTTGATGCGGACGATAATTTATTATGAAGGCATCATAATTTATTTACACCACGGTGTAATTACAAAGACACCATGGTCTCTTTCCCAAACCGTGCCTTCGTTTTCAAAACTCGTACTATTAGTTGCTCAAACTCCTGCCTTGGTAATTAGAAATACAGCCCCCCAAAAACATATCCGATGTTGTTAAAACGAAGTCGGATATTATTTAAACAAGAAGGCTTATTTTTTAAATAATATCGGACATTGTATTTTTCTAAATACCAACATCATAGAAAAGCCAATATTTTACGGCTTGAAAAGGCTTGCTACATTTTCGCCAACGCATTGTTGTCATATCAAGAAAGCATAAGAAACATGTAACGAACCTTTTGGGAGAGTAAGAAATTATTTACAACTAAACACACAACTAATACGGCGGAAATTTAGTATTTTTGCAAGCGGTTTATTTCTTACCGAATTTGAACATCATGCAAAGCCGCACAAATAGCCTTTCTTTTGTGTATTGCAGACTTTGGAAAAGCTGCAAAGGTGTGGCAACCCCTTCAGAAGTTAAATCATTAAAAATATATAATCGTGGCTGAAACCAAGTATATCTTTGTAACAGGCGGCGTTGCTTCGTCGTTAGGAAAAGGAATTATCTCTTCATCGATCGGTAAACTACTACAAGCCCGTGGCTACAACATAACCATTCAGAAATTCGACCCTTATATAAATGTTGATCCGGGAACTCTTAATCCCTATGAGCACGGAGAATGCTACGTTACGGCAGACGGACAGGAAACCGACCTCGACCTCGGACACTACGAACGTTTCACCGGCATCAAAACCACACGCCACAACAATTTCACCACAGGACGTATATATAAGAATGTGATAGAAAAAGAGCGTCGCGGCGATTATCTTGGCAAAACCATTCAGGTGGTACCCCATATCACCGACGAAATCAAACGTGATATCCTATATTTGGGAAACAAATACCATTTCGATTTCGTAATCACTGAAATAGGCGGAACGGTTGGCGATATTGAGGGACTACCATTCCTTGAAGCTATACGCCAACTCAAATGGGAACTCGGCAAAAACGCTCTTTGCATACACCTAACTTATGTTCCATTCCTCTCGGCTGCAAAAGAGTTGAAAACCAAACCAACCCAACACTCCGTTAAAGAGTTGCAAAGTTTGGGAATACAGCCGGATATCATAGTTTTGCGAGCAGAGCACGATCTGAATGCCAGCATACGCAAAAAAGTAGCAAACTTCTGCAATGTAGATCCCAATGCTGTGGTGCAAAGTATAGACCAACCTACAATATATGAGGTACCTCTGAGAATGCAAGAGCAAGAACTTGATTCAACAATACTTCGAAAAATGGGCATAGAGCCAGGCGAAACTCCGGGACTCGGTCCTTGGAGAGCATTCCTCGAACGTCGCCACAAAGCTACCACAGTAGTAAACATAGGCCTCGTAGGAAAATACGATTTGCAAGACGCATATAAAAGCATTCTCGAATCTCTATCCCAAGCTGGTACATACAACAATCGCAAAGTGGTGGCCCACTTCATCAACAGCGAATACCTTAACAAAGATAATATCGCCGAGAAATTACAAGGTATGCAAGGTATCGTGATTTGCCCGGGATTTGGTCAGCGTGGAATCGAAGGAAAAATTGTTGCCGCTCAATATTGCCGCGAACATGATATACCAACATTCGGAATATGTCTCGGTATGCAAATGATGGTAATTGAGTTCGCTCGCAACGTACTTGGCTATAACGATGCTGATAGCATAGAGATGAACGAGAAAACGCCTCATAATGTCATCGACCTTATGGAGGAACAAAAAAATATCACGAATCTTGGTGGCACAATGCGTCTTGGTGCTTACGAATGTACACTCAAAGCAGGAAGTAAAGTTCGCGAAATATACGGCACCGATCTTATAGAGGAACGCCATCGTCATCGTTATGAATTCAACAATGACTACCGTGAAGAATTTGAGAAAGCTGGAATGATGTGCGATGGAACAAATCCCGAAACCAATCTTGTGGAAATAGTAGAGATTCCTACATTGAAATGGTATGTGGGCACACAATTTCACCCCGAATACAGCAGCACCGTGCTTAACCCGCACCCATTGTTCTTGAACTTCATTAAAACAATAGTTGACAACACGCCCGAAAGCAAGTAAAGCATGTAAGGCAAAAAAACAATAACACCAAACATATAACAGATGGATAAAAACACCGTAATAGGTTTCTTGTTGATTATAGCCGTAATAATAGGCTTCAGCTATTTCAATAGACCAAGTGAGGAACAGATAAGGCAAAAACGTACCCAAGATTCCATAAGCGCAATACAACAAAAGCAAGCAGAACAAACAAACAAAAATACTGCTTCTGCTAACGCTGAAACTATTAGCACTGCAAAAGATTCCGATGGCATTTTTGTTGCCAACAACGCAAAATCAAAACTCGTGTTTTTGAAAAACAACGACATCACCATCGGAATTAACACGCAAGGTGGTGTGATTGGTCAAGTTGTGTTGAAAAATTACAAGGGACAAGACAAGAAACCTCTTTTACTTTATAGCGACAAGTATGCCAACATGGCATTTACAATAGCAGGAAAAAAACAAAATATCAATACTTCTTCCCTATTGTTTACTCCAGAAAATATCACAGATTCTACCGTAACAATGGTTGCGCAGGCTGCGAATGGTGGCAAACTTAGTATTGATTATAAGCTACACAACAGCTACGTTCTGAATATGGATTTGAAAGCCGAAGGAATGCAAGAGTATCTTTTGCCTACGGTAAAAACAATGAATTTGGAATGGAACGAACGTTTGAAACAACAAGAACGCGGCTATAAATTTGAAAACCAATATGCCGCACTTACTTATAAGGAAGCAAACGGAAGTACTGATCGTCTCGATCCTCAAAAAGAAGAAATCAAAGACTTGGAAGAAAATCTTGACTGGATTTCATTTAAAGACCAATTCTTTGGGGTTACTCTAATTGCAGATGCACAATTTAGCAAAGTAAATCTCAAAAGCGAACCGGAAAAGGACCTTGATAAAGGATTTCTTAAACAATATGAAGCAAATGCAGAAACCACATTCGACCCATCTGGGAACAAAGCATCGTCTTTCAAACTCTATTTAGGCCCCAATAAATTCCGTACCCTTCAGAAAATAGACGATATTGTAAATCCCGACAAAGATCTGAAACTTGAACATCTTGTGTATCTTGGTTGGCCTTTGTTCAGATACATTAATCGATACTTTACGATTTATGTGTTCGATTGGCTCACCGATTTGGGATTGTCAATGGGCATCGTATTGCTTCTTATTACAATACTCCTGCGTATTATAGTGTATATACCTACTCGCAAGAGCGTTTTGAGCAGTGCAAAAATGCGTGTGCTCAAACCCAAAATAGATGCAATAAACGAGAAATACCCAGATCCTGCCGATAATATGAAAAAACAGCAGGAGATAATGCAAACCTACAGTCAATATGGTGCGAGTCCAATGGGTGGTTGTCTGCCGATGCTTATACAAATGCCCATTTGGATTGCTATGTTCAACTTTATTCCTAACGCAATAGAACTTAGACAACAAAGTTTTTTGTGGGTAGACGATCTTTCTACATACGATCCTATAATACAATTCTCGCATCCGATTTGGCTTATAGGAGATCATATTAGCGCATTTTGTATCTTATTCTGCGTTACGAACGTCGTGTACAGCGTAATGAGTATGCGTATGCAGAAAGATATGATGAGCACACAGCAAGAAAGTCAAATGAAGATAATGAGATGGATGATGTATCTTATGCCGGTATTCTTCTTCTTCGTGTTCAATGATTACTCTGCAGGTTTGAACTATTATTATTTCATCTCACTTCTTTTTAGTGCGCTTACCATGTGGTATCTTCGTCGTACTATAGACGAGAAAAAACTTCTTGAAAAGCTTGAGAAAAATTATCAGGCAAACAAAGAAAAACCAAAGAAGATGAGTGGTTTGGCTGCACGTCTTGAAGCTTTACAGAAGCAACAAGAAGAAATTATGAAACTACAGCAAGAACGTCAAAAGCATAAGAAATAAGATAATGAAACAATTTATTTTTTCACTTGCAATAGCTATGCTTTCCATTAGTTTTTCACAATCTGTTGAAGCGGCAAATAATGACGATCGTCTCACACCGGAACGTCTTTGGTCAATGGGAAGAATTGGTAATGTCGTGTCTTCTTCTGATGGAAACAAAATTGTTTACACCGTTACCACTTATGACATTAAGGAGAACAAAGGGCATACGGCTATCTATATAAAAGATTTGAAAAGCGGCAAGATTAAAAGTACAACCGCCCAAAGTAGTGAGACGGAGCCTGCTTTTATTGATAATGGAAACAAGATAGCTTATTTGTCTGCTAAAGATGGAGTAAATCAACTTTGGACAATGAATACCGATGGTACAAACAAACAATGTATTTCTCAAGAGAAAGATGATATCGAAGGTTTCTTGTTTTCTCCAGATGGAAAGTATGTCATTCTGATACATGAAGTTCCTACGGAAGTTTCCATTGCAAAGAATGATGAAGATCTTCCCAAGGCGTCAGGTATGCTTATAAATGAATTGATGTATAAGCATTGGGATCAATATGTTCGTTCTATTCCTCACCCTTTTCTTGCTAACGTAATCAATGGTAAGGTTGAAAATGCAAAGGATTTATTGGAAGGTCAACCTTATGAATGCCCAATGATGCCGTTTGGTGGCATGGAAGAATTCGCATGGAGTCCAGATTCCAAAAAACTTGCTTATGTTTTACGTCAAAAGACAGGTAGAGATTATGCGGTGAGCACGGATAGCGATATATTTTTGTATGATATCGAAAGCGGAGCTACATTGAATTTGTGCAAGCCGGTAACACGTGATATAAAACAGCCAAGGAAAATAGACTATACTCGTTCGCTAAAAGATCAGCGTGTTTACGATGGTGAAGATTGTAATTTGGGTTATGATGATAATCCTAAATTTTCTCCCAATGGTAAATATATTGCATGGACGAGCATGAAACACGACGGATATGAAAGCGATCGTACGCGTCTTTGCGTATATGAATTTGCAACGCGCAACAAAACGTACGTAACAGAGACTTTTGATAGCGGTGTCGACAACTACTGTTGGAAGGACAACTCTAAAGAATTGTTTTTTGCGGGTGTTTGGCATGCACGTACCAATCTTTATTCTACCAATCTAAAAGGTAAAGTGCAGCAAATCACAGATGACGTCTGCGATTACAGTCTTGTTGGATACAACTCTGCCAATGGTAATTTGTTGGTTAAACGGCATAGCATCAGTCAAGCTGATGAAATATATTATGTGAATGTCAAGAACGGCAAAAACACTCAACTTACGTTCGTAAACAAAGATATTTACGACAAAACTACATTTGGCAAAGTTGAGGAGCGTTGGGTGAATACTGTCGATGGCAAAAAAGAATTGTGTTGGGTGGTTTATCCGCCTCATTTCGATGCCAACAAAAAATATCCTGTGCTTCTTTTCTGCGAGGGCGGTCCGCAATCTCCCGTTAGCCAGTTTTGGAGTTATCGATGGAATTTTCAAATAATGGCAGCAAACGACTACATTATCATTGCGCCTAATCGTCGCGGACTCCCGGGCTTTGGTACAGAATGGCTTGAAGAAATTTCGGGCGATTACACTGGTCTTTGCATGCAGGACTATCTTGCAGCTATTGATGATATTGCCAAAGAAAACTATGTGGACAAGGATCGTCTTGGTTGTGTGGGAGCAAGTTTTGGAGGTTATAGTGTTTATTGGCTTGCTGGTCATCATGACAAACGATTCAAATGTTTTATTGCCCACGATGGTATTTTCAATACCCAGCAACAATATGTAGAAACCGAAGAAATGTGGTTTGCCAATTGGGATATGGGTACTGCTCCGTGGGTTAAGCCTAATGGAAAGTTACAGAAAGTATTTTCGGATTCTCCCCACCTTTCCGTTGACAAATGGGATACTCCTATTTTGTGCATTCATGGTCAGCGAGATTTTCGTATAGAATATACTCAAGCCGAGTCGGCTTTCAATGCAGCGCGTCTGCGTGGAATTCCAGCCCAGTTGCTTTTGTTCCCCGATGAAAACCATTGGGTTTTGAAACCACAAAACGGGATAATGTGGCAACGTACCTTCTTCCGTTGGCTTGATAAATGGCTCAAGAAATAAAAATCATTGATATGAGTACGATAACAAAAACTACAAAGCATCTCAACGACTCTGCCGCTGCCAGATGGTCAGCGCTATTCATCGTGGCATTCACGATGATGGCGGCATACTATGTAAACGATGTGATGGCGCCTTTGAAAGGAATGCTCGAGGGCGAGTTGCATTGGACAAGTGGAGAATTTGGCATGTTTACGGGAGCATATAGTTTCCTCAATGTCTTTTTGCTCATGCTTATTTGGGGTGGGCTTATTCTCGACAAGTTTGGCATACGTTTCACTGGTATACTTGCAACCGTTCTCATGGTTGGTGGAACTGTTGCTGAATATGCTGCGATTACCACCTATGGTGGGACGAGCGAGATGTTCATGGGATACAAACTTGATGTGTTCATGGCATCGGCAGGTTATTCCGTGTTTGGCGTAGGTGCCGAAGTCGCAGGAATTACCGTGAGCAAGATAATTGCAAAATGGTTTAAGGACAAAGAGCTTGCTCTTGCAATGGGTGTGCAGGTTGCTTTGGCGCGAATAGGTTCCCAAGTGGCATATGCTTTGGCTATTCCTATAGCGCGCAAGTTCCAACTCGACACTCCGTTGCTAATTGGCGGTGTGTTGCTCGTGGGCGGAATGATTTCGTTTATTGCTTTCAGCTTTATGGATCGCAAGTTGGACAGCCAGGTAAAGGTTTCGGTTGAGAGTTCTGACGAAGATAAATTTTCTTTCAAAGACGTGCTTGCAGTGGTAAAGAATCCTGGCTTTTGGCTCATAGCTTTGCTTTGCGTATTGTTTTATTCCTGTGTGTTCCCATTCCAGAAATTCGCTACCGAACTTATGATTACTAAATATGGAGTAAACGAAGACATTGCGGGAATGTTTGCCGGTCTGCCTGCACTTGGCGCATTGTTTCTCACTCCGGTATTTGGTGGAATGATTGACCGCAAGGGCAAAGCTGCATCTATTATGATGCTTGGTTCGCTCATGTTGATATGTGTACACTTTGTTTATGCTCTTCCGTTCATTCATTCGGCGTGGGTAGCAATAGCTCTCATGATAATTCTCGGCATAGCTTTCTCGCTTGTTCCGAGTGCGATGTGGCCCAGTGTAGCAAAGATTTTCCCTGTCAAGCAACTTGGCACAGCCTATGCGCTTATATTTTTCATTCAAAACATTGGTTTGTGGGGAGTACCTGCGCTTATAGGATACATTCTCGAAGCATATTGCATAACAGGCACAACTACCGAAAACGGAGTTACTACTAATCTCTACAACTACACCCTTCCGATGTGTGTATTTACCGGTATAGCAGTGCTCTCGCTTGTAATTGCATTTTGCCTCAGAGTTGCCGACAAAAAATATGGCTACAAACTCGAAGAGCCTAACTTGAAGAAATAGCAGAATACGCTTTTTGATATAACGTAATATCCCCGCAACGTTTTGTTGCGGGGATATTTTATTTCTTTGTCATATAGGCTTTTACTAATGTCTGATATTTTTTAAACAATAAGGCATCTTTTTGAAATAATGTCAGACATTATTTTAGCCATATCAGACATTGTTTTTCTTGTTGTTGGTAGGCTTATTACCATTTCGGCGATTGTTACGCCGGTTATGGTTGTCGTTGTGAGATTTAGAATTGTTCCTGTGGTGTTTGTAGTTGCGCTTTTCGCCACGTGGTTGATAGGTTGCAACCCTTTCTTTTATTACCTCCATACCTTCAGGAAGCGGATAATTGTCAACCTTTTTCTCCATCAACTTCTCGATATTGCGAAAGCGCAAACGGTCTTTTGCGCTAACCAAAGTGAGTGAGGCACCTCCCCTACCCGCCCGCGCAGTTCTACCAATGCGATGTATATAATCTTCAGGGTCGGCAGGCACATCGTAATTTATCACCAGTTCAATATCATCGATATCTATTCCGCGCGAAATTATGTCGGTTGCAACGAGCACCGATACATGGTTGTTGCGAAACTTCATCATTGTTTCATCACGTTGAGCCTGGTCTAAATCAGAATGCATCTGAGCCACGTTTATATGCATTCCAGCCAACTCTATAGCCAATTGTTTCACCATCTTCTTTGACGAAGAAAAAATGATAACCCGGCTTAAATCTTTGTCCTTCTGAAAAAGGTCGCGTATCACCGCAGTTTTTTGTGTATCCGCACAGAAACAAACACGCTGATTTATCGACTCTGCCGGTTTTGATACCGCTATCTTTACTTCAACGGGATTGTTAAGTATTCCGTTGGCAAGTTGTTTGATTTTCTCTGGCATAGTTGCCGAGAACATAACCTTTTGGCAGTTTTTCGGTAACAGTTTGTTTATGTTTATAATGTCGTCGTAAAATCCCATATCAAGCATGCGATCGGCTTCATCAAGCACAAAGAATTTTACTTTTGAGAAATCAGGGTGCTCCAATTGAATGTGCGCAAGCAGTCTGCCGGGAGTAGCAATAATCATATCGGCTCCCAAACGAAGGCTGCGGCTTTCTTGTTCGTAACGAATGCCGTCGTTTCCGCCATAAACGGCAACCGAAGAAACTGGTACGAAATACGAAAAACCTTCCATTGCCTGGTCTATTTGTTGTGCAAGTTCCCGGGTAGGCGACATTACAATGCAATTTATAGAACTCTTGGAATAATCACCCACATACAGTTGATTTATTATCGGCAACAGATAGGCAGCAGTTTTACCTGTACCAGTTTGAGCTATACCCATGACATCATGTCCTTCCAATATCGGAGGGATAGTTTTTTCTTGTATCGGAGTGCACTCTTCAAAGCGCATTGCGTCGAGAGCATCAAGAATCTTATCGTCTAAATCTAAATCGTAAAAGTCCATATCCTATATATATTAAAATTCTATATGTTTTCAACAATATCTGATTGCTTTCTTGCAAAAGCCAATCACTTCGGAGCTCTTTTGTAGAGCACGAAAGCTATTATCGAAAACAATATATTAGGAATCCAGGCTGAAAGCATCGGAGGCCAACCTGCGTTTACTGCAAATGTGGAAGATACCGTTTCAAAAAGTATATATGAAAAGCTCAATGCGAGCCCTATTCCCAACGAAAGCCCCATGCCTCCCTTACGTTTCTGGCATGAAAGCGAAACACCTATTACTGTTAGAATGAAAGCGGCAAACGGAGCAGCAAGACGCTTGTGGAATTCTACTTCAAACATACTTAGATTTGCTGCGCCGCGCAACTTTTGCTTCTGTATGAAATCATATAATTCCGGAGACGTTAACGTTTCCTGCTGATTGCGCGAATACATGAAATCTGAAGGCTCCATCATAATAATAGAATCCAATTCGGAACCATTAGATATCTTCTCGCGCAAACCATGCAGTTCTCTTACCTCGTAGTCGCGTATCTTCCATTTGTAACGTTTCTGTGCCAAAGTATCATATTGTATGGAGGACGCTGTGAGGTGGGACACAAGTTTTTTGTCGCTTAATTTGTCGAGCGAAAAATTAAATCCGGTTTTCGTGTCGTTGTCAAAGTGTTGAATGTAAGCTACCACATCTGTGTCAACTTTCAACTGAACGTTTTCGGCCGTAGTTATTTTTTTCTTGTGTATGTATTGCTGGTCGAAGTTAAGGCGTTCTACATTTCCGTGAGGTATTACAAACGCACCTAATGTAAAAGTCAACACCGCAATAACCCCTGCAGAAATCATGTAAGGGCGCAACAAACGGTTGAAACCCATTCCTGTGGAGCGCATGGCAATTATTTCGGAATTGTCGGCAAGTTTGGTTGTAAAGAAAATCACCGAAATAAAAACAAACAACGCACTGAACAAGTTTGCCAAATAAGGAATGAAATTCAAGTAGTAGTCAAAAATGATTTCATGCCATGTAGCGTGCGAAGAAGTAAACTTGTCAATCCTTTCGTTGAAGTCGAAAATCGTAGCAATAGCCATTATCAAAGCGATAGAAAAGAAGTATGTGCCCAAAAACTTCTTTATTATATATCTATCAATTTTCCCAACAAAAGGCTTGCGTCCTTTTTTTTCTTCTTTCTCTTTTTCCTTGGTAAGTATCTGCGCCACTTCAGAGTCTGTTGCAAAAATTTTTTGCAACTTGCGTACAAACAACCGCATGGTTTTGACTAATCCAATGGCAACTTTTTTCATAACCTACGCATTATTATCGACAAGGTTTCGTTTTTCCAATCCACATAGTCTCCCGCCAAAATATGTTTGCGAGCTTCGCCCACAAGATGCAGATAGAAAGCCAAATTATGAATTGAAGCAATTTCAAGTGCCACAAGTTCCTTGGCTTTGAAAACATGGTGTAAATAAGCCTTGGTATAAAGCGTGTCAACATAACTAATGTTCTCTGGATCTATGGGCGAAAAATCATCTTCCCATTTTTTGTTGCGCAAATTCATAATGCCCTGCGATGTAAAAAGCATTGCATTGCGCCCATTACGAGTTGGCATCACACAATCAAACATGTCCACACCACGTTCTATAGCCTCCAAAATATTGGCAGGTGTACCAACGCCCATAAGATAACGCGGACGATTTTCGGGAAGTATCTCGTTCACAACTTCTATAACGCGATACATAACATTTGTGGGTTCGCCCACCGCCAAACCACCTATCGCATAACCGTCAGCATTGTATTGCAAAACATTTTTAGCACTCTCTCTGCGCAAATCGTCATACGTACAACCTTGTACTATCGGGAATAGCGATTGTTCGTAACCGTACAGAGGTTTTGTATTGTTGAAACGCTCAAAACAACGCTCCAACCAATTTTCTGTAAGGGCGAGACTTTTTCGCGCGTAATCATACGTGGAATCTCCAGGTGCGCATTCATCAAAGGCCATAATGATGTCTGCACCAATCGATCTTTGAACGTCCATCACCTTCTCGGGCGAAAAGAAATGTTTGCTGCCATCAATGTTAGAACGAAATTCGCAACCTGCTTCGGTAATTTTTCGAATATCAGTGAGGGAAAAAACTTGAAATCCTCCGCTATCTGTAAGAATCGGACCGTCCCATGAAGAAAATTTGTGTAAGCCTCCCGCTTTTTCAAGGATTTCTGTTCCTGGCCGAAGATATAAATGATAAGTGTTGCCTAATATTATTTGAGCTTTGACACTATCTTTTAAATCTGGCACAAGCACACCTTTTACTGTGGCTTGAGTTCCAACGGGCATGAAAATAGGTGTTTGAATATCGCCGTGGGCAGTTTTTATAATTCCAGCCCTTGCAGAACTTTTAGAGTCGGTATGTTCCAGAGTAAACTTCATATCATTCCGGCGAATTTCCTTTATTTTCGTCTTTCTTTTCTGTATCAACAGTAAGGTCAACAGCATTACTAACCTTCTCTGAAAGCAAAGCAAAATCAAGTACGTCCATTACGTTTTCTACATAATGGAAAGTCAACTGCTTGATATAAATGGCAGGAATATCTTCTATATCTTTCTTGTTTTCTTTGCTAATGATAATGTCGGTAATTCCTGCGCGTTTTGCCGCAAGTATTTTTTCTTTTATACCACCTACAGGCAAAACTTTTCCACGAAGTGTGATTTCTCCGGTCATTGCGAGTTTTTCTCTCACTTTTCTTTGGGTCAATGCCGAAGCAAGAGATGTTGCAATAGTAATGCCTGCCGACGGACCATCTTTTGGCGTTGCACCTTCGGGAACGTGAACGTGAATATTCCAATTCTCGAAAATTCTACTGTCGATACCCAATTGGTCGGCATGAGCTTTGATATATTCCAAAGCAAGAACGGCAGATTCTTTCATGACGTCGCCAAGATTACCTGTGAGAGTAAGTTTTGACGCTTTGCCACGACTAAGACTCGTTTCTATATAAAGAATTACGCCGCCGACAGAAGTCCATGCCAATCCTGTTACAACTCCGGCGTATTCGTTGCCTTGATATTTGTCTCGGTTGTATGGAGGATTACCTATAAGTTCCTTTAAATCTCGTGGAGCTATTGGATTTCCTGCATATGATGGAGAAATGTTGGCAACTTTTCGGTAGGCAACTTTTCGCATTATTTTGTTTATCTGCTTTTCAAGTTGTCTCACACCACTCTCGCGGGTATACATTTCAACTAAAGTTTCCAACGCTTTTTTGCTCATGCTTACTCCCGAATTGCTATCCAATTTATCAAGACCAGTGGCGCTGATTTCCTTTGGTATAAGATGACGTTTGGCTATTTCTACTTTTTCTTCGGTAATATAGCCGCTTACTTCAATAAGTTCCATTCTGTCGAGCAAAGCCGATGGAATTGTGCTTAAAGAGTTGGCTGTTGCGATAAACATTACCTGCGACAAATCGTAGTCAATGTCGAGAAAATTGTCGTGGAAACTATTGTTTTGTTCTGGATCGAGAACTTCCAAAAGAGCAGAGGCTGGGTCGCCATTATAATTGTTTCCAGAAATTTTGTCTATTTCGTCAAGAATAAAAACAGGGTTGTTTGCTCCCGCCTTTATCATTCCTTTGATAATTCTGCCGGGCATTGCGCCTATGTATGTGCGTCGGTGTCCGCGTATTTCCGACTCATCGTGCAAACCACCCAAAGAAATGCGAACATATTTCCGTTTCAAAGCTTCGGCAATGCTTTTCCCCAACGAAGTCTTGCCTACTCCCGGAGGTCCGTAGAGACATATTATTGGAGATTTTTGGTCGCGGCGCAGTGTTAGTATGGCGAGGTGTTCGAGTATTCGCTCTTTTACTTTTTCCAAGCCGTAATGTTGTCTATTCAATACGCGAGTGGCGTGTTTCAAATCGAGGTCATCTTCTGTAACAGTGTTCCATGGCAACGACAATAGCGTCTGCAAATAATTCAACTGTACGTTGTAGTCGGGATTTTGCGGATTAATGCGCTCCAATTTCTTCAATTCACGCTCAAAGTATGCCTTGATATTTTCGGGCATATCTTTTTTCGAAGCCTTGTCCTGCAAATCTTTTACATCTTGATTGCTTGGATTTTCTCCAAGTTCATCTTGAATGTTCTTTATTTGCTGTTGCAAAAAGTATTCCTTTTGCTGTTTGTCGAGATCTTCGCGTGTTTTGTTGCGTATATCAGCCTTTAATGCGGCAAATTGTGCTTCGCGATTAAGAATGCCTACCAATTTGTAGGCTCTCTTTACGAGCGATCCTATTTGTAGCAAATCGTTTTTCTCTTTTAGGGGAAATGGCAGATTTGTACAAATAAAGTTGATTAGAAAGAAGTCGTTGGATATATTGCGCAGTGCAAACGACGGATCGGGTTGCATAGAATTCTGCGACATATAGCGCTCGGTGATTTCTCGACAGGCGGCTGCGAGTGCAGAAAACTCTTTGTTGGTTTTTGTAGGCAGTTGTTCTTTGAGCACACTGACTTCGGCCTTAATGAAAGGCTCGGTAGCGGTGATTTTTTTGATTTTAAATCTCGCAAAGCCTTGTAGTATCGCCGTATGGTTGTCGTCTGGCAATTCAAATACCTTCACAACTTTTGCCAATGTGCCCACTTCGTAGATATCGTCTGCTTGGGGAACTTCAACATTGGGATTTTTTTGGCTCAACACACCTATATATTCATCGTTATCGTCAGCATGTTTCACAAGACGGAGACTCGATTTTCTGCCAATGGTGCAAGGTATGGCCACTCCTGGAAAGAGTGCCATGTTGCGCAGTGGCAAAATGCCTATTTCTTCGTTTACTTCTACGTTGAACACTTTGTCGATGTCCCCGTCAAAGTCGGCAATCAATTGAAATTGTTTGTTGTCGTTTATATTGCTCATAATTATTTCCTGTTGCTTAGGTAATGAATTCAGTAAGGTCTTGTATGATTTTACACTTTCTTATGCTCACAAGCCTAATTATTCAAGGTGCAAAAGTACTTATAATTTACGAAAGCTAAACGGCTTTTCGTATTTTTGCACTCGGTTTCAATTCAAAAAACATATGAAGGCAGACGATAAGCTTATAAAAACATTTCGGTTCAAGCTTTTTTCGGTTCAAAGCGGAGGCGATGCAATGGGTGTGGGCACCGACGGTGTGCTTCTCGGAGCGTGGACTGAAATTTCGCCAAAGGCTATGCGTATGCTCGATATAGGTACCGGCAGCGGACTTATTGCCATGATGCTTGCGCAACGTTGCAAGAACGCTTTGGTAATGGGCATTGATATAAACGCAGGGGCTGTGGAGATTGCCAAAACGAATGCTGCGCAAAGCTCGTGGGAAAACAGGTTGATGTTCACCCATAGTGATATAAGAACATTTGATGTTTCCGAAAAATTCGACCTGATTGTGAGCAATCCGCCCTTTTTCCCAGCCGGAAGTCTTGAAAAAGGATCGGCACGCTCAAAGCAAAGAAGTTTTGAAACCCTTACTCCTCAACAGCTAATAGTTGCAGCAAACGGTTTGCTTGTTTCTGGAGGAAGTTTGGCGGTAGTTGTACCATCGGATATCGCAAGCAATTTGGAATACGACGCTTGGGAAGTGGATTTGCTCCCAATGCATATAACAGATGTTGTAACAATAGAAGGAAAACAAGCCAAAAGAACACTGATGCAATTCATAAAAGCCGACAAGGCTCCCCACCCTACGGTGCGTGATGTACTTGTGCTTCAAACTGTCGATGGCAAAAAAACTACGCAATACGAGCAACTGACAAAAGATTTCTATCTCGACATAAAATAGGCGAGAAAAAAGGCAATATGATGCGGACGTTTTTGCCCCAATTATATTGCAGTTTATTCGAAATCGCATATCGTTAAAATAATGTCGGATATTATTTAAAAAAGGTGGCTTGTTATTTAAAAAATATCAGACATTAGACAAC
>CAVIQL010000031.1:0-25416 GCA_963644855.1 Clostridiaceae bacterium Marseille-Q4149
GACCTTTTTTAAAAAAGGTCTGACATTGTTTTTGCGATATGCCGTGTTGTTTTTTTGGCGGCTGATATGGGCAAAAAATAATCGGGTCTGCATCAAACAAAATGCAGACCCGATTGGAAGTTATAGCTATTAGATTATTTCAAGCCTTTAAGACTGGTGTAGGCAAAGGCAATGTGTCCCGGAATAAGGCCGGTGGTTGCTTTCCATTTGAGTTTGCCGTCAATAGAATAGCAAAGCAATTCTCCGGGGTTCTTGTAGTCTTTAGCATCACAGATAAAGATTTCCTTGCTTTCGCCATTTACAGCAATTCCATAGGGAGAGGCAATTTGTGCGCCTGTTCCGTCGGTGATGAAACCTTGTGTGGATAGCGTTTTGGTCTTTATGTCGTAGAGGGAATAGGAGTTGGTTGCCTCGTAGGTGGGAGCCTTGTATTCCACGCCTATTATATAGAGTTTGTCGCCCGATGTGGCGAAAGAAGAAACGCGTGTGTCGATAGAATCGCTCAATGCTGCGGTTTTGGTATTGATTACATAAACCTTGGAACTCACTGTGGAGTAGTTTCCGGTGGATATCACATAGAGGTTGTCGCTATTGTCGAGCGCAACTTTGCCAAGATTCAAACCAGCGTCGATTGTTTTTTCAACGGTCATGGTTTGGGGATTTACCACACTCACTGAGTGCTCATAGTTGGGGTACATGTATCCGCCCGAGTTTGCTACGAAAAGTTTTCCGTTGGCATATGCGATGCCTTCGGGCTGATATCCCACGCTCACTGTGCTTTCAACGGAGTTTGTGTTGAGGTTTACTTTGAACACCGAGCCTTTTGTTACTGTTGAAGTCTTGTCGGTGGGGTCGCTGTAAGAGGAAACGTAAGCATAGTTGCCGTTGAAGGTGATGAAACGGCAGGCGGGAATTTCTATCGAAGCCTCGTGTTTGCCCGTCTTTGCGCTCATCACTTCAACAAGGTTTGAGTTGTTGATCACAGCATACACTTTGCCGTTGTAGATTTGAATATCATTTCCTGTATCACCAAGACCGAGTTTAACATCGGGGTTTATGGTTGGGAAAAGATTGAGGTAGAATTTTCCGTTGGTGTAGTCGTAGTAATCGATAGAGGCTTTGTTTGAGCTCATCGGACCTTCGTTGAGCACCCAAATGCCTTTTTCGCTTAAATTCTTCTGAGCTGTGCCTACTTGTGTGCCTGTGATTTCGATTTTTGGCGTAGAGTCGTCGTCGGAGCAGGCTGTGAATTGAAACGCTGCGCATACTAATAATGCGGCTGTGGCACTTAAACGTGCCAATCTTTTGAAACTTTTCATTTGTTATAAGTTTATTAATAATGTGATTTTATAATTTCTTCCGGGCATAGGGTAACATCTCACCACATCGTAGTGGCGGTTTAAAATATTGTTCACTGCAAACGAAATTCGTGCGTTGACTTTCGAAATTTGTAGCTCGCGGTTCAAAGCAAAATCGTTTATGTAGTAACTGCGTATGTAGTTGGCAGGAATGTTTGCGCTTCCGTCGTAGCGGTGTCCGGTATAGACAAAACTATAGTTCGCGCTCCATTTTCTCCAAGCCATATCCGCCACCACCGATGCCGAATGTTTTGGAATATATGCTATCTGTCCTTTGTAGTAAGGGCTGCTTTTGTCGGAACAATCCATTGCGCGCTGCCAGGTATAGGTAGCTTTCGCCCCAAGATGCACTTCGCCAAAACTCCATGCGCTCTCAACCGATGCATCAAGCCCGTGGGTGATAACTTTTCCGAGATTTATCATCGTCCAACGGAACTGGTTGGTTGTAGGTACGGCAATTATTTTTTGTGTAACCCGGTTTGCGTAAACGTCAACCTTTGCTGTGAGTGAGCGGAGCGTTTTGTATTCTCTCATAGTGCTCCACGAAATTCCGCCGTCGATTTGTGATGCGTATTCGGGCTTTAAGTTTGAGTTTCCAATGAATGTGTAGTATAATTCATTGAATGTTGGCACGCGATAAGAGCGTTTGGCGAAAGTTCTAAGCGTAAATCCGGGCAAAAATGTCGGTCGCCAGGCAAAAAACAATGCGGGGGTGAACCCAGTATGTGCCGAGGATTTTCCGCCATTGTGGTTTCTTACGCGATTGTCAACGTGTGTGAGCAAGACGTTTCCCTGTATTTCTGTTCTGCCTACCCTTGCATTTAGAGCTGCTGCCGCATATAAACTGTTGCGAATGGGCTTTGCGAAATTTCTCAAGTCGGCTTGCAGGGCATCAAGTGAGTAATCGGCTGAAAGAGATGCCTGGAGTTTTTCCGAGAAGTCGTATTTGTTTGCCGCAGATAGGTAAATGCCGCTCTGATGATAGTGATTGTCTATATACATTGCCCCTTGGTCGCGACGGGAGTCGTAGAGATAATGCATATAGTCGTATGTGAATTTGCCGTTGACTAGCAGAGAATAATTTCCGAAGCGTTTTTGCATTGCGCCTTGTACAAATGAATTTACGTCTCTCTGTCGGTCGATGTGGGACAGGCGGTTTCTTACAACAGCTCCAGGCAATCCGCGTCGCGAAGAGTATATGTAGCCGCGCGTTTTCCAGTTACCGTTTGTAAGGCGTCCGAACATTGTGGCTTCGCCGCGCACTATTGTTATGTCGCCATTCTTTCTTGTGGCTGTGGTGTCGTATCCTCCGTCGAGATGATAGCGATATTTGTATCGTCCGGTTGATGTGAGCCATGCGGCGTTTATTTGTAGCGCTGTGGTATGGGATATTTTTTGTTCCCAAAGCAGTTCGGGCGAGAATGTTCCGAAAGATCCGCCGCCCAATATGGCTCGCATGTTGTAGGGTTTGCCGTTGAATTCGGGTTGACGTGCCACAATTTCCACATTTGATGCCGAGGCAAAACTGCGTGCTGGCTTGAAGATGTTGCCGTTTCCGCCATTGCTCAGCACAATGCTTCCTATATTTGCGAGCGAGAGCCTTCCGAGGTCTACAATGCCGTTTTGTGCGTTGGTTATTTCCACACCGTCGTAAGCCACTGCGGTATGTTGTGTGCCCATGCTGCGAACGTTTATGGTTTTCAAGCCACCTATTCCGCCGTAGTCTTTGAGTTGCACTCCCGAGAAGAAACGTATGGCATCTGCCACGCTATACGAAGCCGCTTGTCTCAGATTTTCTCCGCTTATGGTTTGGGTTGCGGTCATATCGGTGGCTTTTCGTTGCGCGCTCACCACTGTTTCGCGCAAATGTTGCGGGTTTATGGTGTCGCGTGGTGCTGCATGCTCTTGCGCCATTGCGCTCGAGAATGTTAACACTGCCATATAAATCGGAAATATCTTCATCTGTTTCGCCTTGCAAAGGTTGGTCTCGGGGAGAAACAGTATGTGCACAACAACAGAGGCAATGCCGATTGGAGCGCACTGCCTATTGGGGAATGCTGCGGGCATTTCCTCAACACGTTGTCTGCTCCCGTCTCTCGCAGGTGCCGACACTATGAGACTGTGGCAGGTCTTCCGGCTCGCCATTCCCCACACCTTCTCACAGCCTTGGGCTGCAATGGCTTTCACATCTGTTGTGTGGTGGAGAATTACCCTTTTGGGGCATAACTAATGCGCTTGCGGCGCATTTCGAAAGGCACACGGCAACGGGATTGTGCGGGATTCTCACCCGACTTCCCTTTTAATCACGCTTGGAAACGCCTCCTGCGTGAACCACAGACGTTGCAAAATTACGCATTATTAATGGAACGATTTGTTTGCTACACAATAATCTTTGAAAAACAGAGATGTATCTGCTTTGATAGCATAGCGTAACAAGAAGTCAGAAGTTCATTTTGTAAACATTGGTTGCCTTTCGCTCAAATCCTTCGCTCGCATAAAGTTTGTTGGCTTCCGTGCGTGTGGGGCGCGATGTTAGCATTAGGGTAACGCCTTCGATTTTTCCGGCATAGGCAATGGCGTGCTTCACCAACGCTCTTCCTATGCCTTTGCTGCGATGTTGACAATCCACCACCACGTCTTCAATCCAAGCCTTTGCGCCGCTGGGCGAACGATATGTGCAAAGGGTGAGCATTCCGACGGTTTCGCCGTTTATTGAAGCGAGAAACAGATGGGTAGTGTCTGATTTCGCAATGCTTTTAAGGTTTTCCATAGAAAGCACGTGCCCTTTTGTGGAAAGTTGTGCGAGGAGTCTGTTTATTGTATTAAGATGTGTTTCGTTGGCGGCGGTGAGTTCAAAGATTGTTGTCGTTTCCATAAAATATCATTGTGCAAACTGGTGAAACTTTGGCAAAGATAGCGCATTTTATTGCTTTCGCAATAGTCGCGGCATGGCATTTGGCATGCTTTGTCGGCCTTGAAAAATCTGTGGTTTTCGATGCTGTTTTTACGACATGCGACATCGCAAAAACAATGTCTGATATTATTTAAACAATGTCAGACCTTTTTTAAAAAATATCGGATATTATTTTTACGATATGCCTTGTTGTTTTTTTTGTGTCAAAAAGCCGTTTTCTGTTGTCCGTTTTTTGGAAAACTTTTGTGCCTTGCAAGTCATCAAAAAGCCCCGCAAGTTTTGCTTGCAGGGCTTGGAGTTATGCTTTGGTCTGTTTTGAAAACCATATTACTTCTTGGTAGTGGTTTTCTTTGCAGTAGTAGTCTTTTTGGTTGTAGTTGTAGTTTTCTTTGTTGTTGTAGCCTTTGTTGCGGTAGTAGTTGTGGTTGTAGCATATTCCGCAAGTGGCTGGTAGTTTTTCAGCACCGTGGGCAACTCTTTCTCGATATCGGCAATACGACGTGCGTCGCTGGGGTGAGTGCTTGCTATTTCGGGAACACTCGAAGTGGACGATGCCGACATTTTCTTCCAGAAGTCCAAAGCAACTTGGGGATTGTATCCGGCAAGACGCATAAACACCAGTCCAATATTGTCTGCTTCGCTCTCATGTTTGCGCGAGAACGGAAGGATTACGCCATAGTTTGCGCCAAGACCATAAACCTGACCAGCGATTTGCTGCACTGCAGCGCTTTTTCCCGATAGTGCGGTGCCCAAAATGCTCGAACCGTATTGCGCAAGCACTTGTTGGCTCATTCTTTCGTTACTGTGTTTTGCCACAGCGTGTGCCACTTCATGACCAAGCACTACTGCCAACTCGTCGTCCGAGGATACGATTTTCATAAGCCCTTCGTAAACCACTATTTTCCCGCCTGGCATGCAAAAGGCGTTGAGTTCGCTATTTTCTACAAGGTTGAATTCCCACGAAAAATTCTTTATTTCGCTTTCTGCGCCGTTGCTTTTCAAATAAGCTTCGGTTGCTGTCGCAATTCTTTTGCCTACTCTTTCCACCATGGCGGTTTGCTGTGTGTTTGAACTCTTTTTAGCCGATTTCATGTAGGTTTGGTATTCCGTGAGACTTGACGTAAGCACTTCGCTGTCGCTCACGAGGTTTAATTGCTTGCGTCCCGTTACCGGAACAGAGGAGCAACTGGCGAGAATAATTGCTGCCGTTGCCAATAGAAAAAGACATTTTTTCATCTTGCTTATGTGTTATTTGTTTCTTTCCGCACAATGTCGCGCGGAATTGCTTTGCAAAATTGCTAATATTTTCTGAAATGAGTAACTTTTTTGATATCAATATGCATATATCTCAAAAAGGTCGCAATGCGTGAGCTTTTCAGCGCATTCCGACCTTTGCGGTTTGTGGCTTGATACTTAGAATTCAAAAGTAATGTCTGCACCAAAACGACAAGGTGCCGCATGCTGTTCATAACCACGGTTCATGGATTCGAAATAAAACACGTTGTAGTGGGAATTCGTGAGGTTTTTTGCCCACACATCAAGCTTCGCGAATTTGAAATCCCCTGTGATGTGTGCGCCAAGGCATGCGTAGAAATCTTGCCACGCTGTGTTTTCTTCGGTCCAGTATATTCGTCCCGCGCCGGTGAGGTTTGCGCCAAACGATATGGCTCGTAGAATTTCCGATTTCAGAGGTTGCGTGTAATTTGCCGCAACACTCATGTTGTGCATCGGCACAAAGGGAACATACTTACCCTTGTAGTCGGTTTTTCCGTTGTTGTAGTCGCGAAATTCCGAGTGAGTGAAACCATATGATGCCGACAAATCGAGTTTCCCGTCTATAAGAGACGAACGAAGTCCGAGTTCCGCTCCACAACATGCGCTTCTTCCCGCATTTATCATCTGTCTGCCGAGACCATTGGCCGAGAAACGTGAAATTTGCTGGTTGTTTGTCGACATATAAAAGACTGCCGCGTCGATTTGGAGCGTATTCAAAAGATTTAGGTGCGTTCCGAGTTCGTAGTTAAGGGAGTATTCTGGTTTGTAACGCAGTGTTTTTGCGCTGGGAGTGCTTATGGTGGGAATATTGTTGTTCACTTTTTCTTTAAGCTCGGTAAACATTTTTCGCAGTTCCTCTGTTTTTGCATTATTGATAAGGTTCTGGAAAATAGTGTTGCATTCGGTTTTTACTCCTTGCATCATTTGTCCTTGCATTTGAGTTTGTATTAGCTCCGAAAACATTTGTATGTTGTATCCTCCCGAGCGAAATCCTTTTGAGAAGGAGAAATAAATGTTTCCTTTGTGGTTTGCGAAATTATATTGTAGGGCGGCTTTTGGCAGAAGTTGTATATAGTCGTCTTTTCGTTGGCCGGTGATGAGCGGGTATGCCGAGAGTTTTACGGGTTGGCTCATCGTGGTGGAAAATTGGTAGTTTATATTGTTTCCCCGCATGTCGTAGTCCAAACTATGGTGCTCCATATCGATACGTAGTCCGAGAGTGAGTGAAAAGTTGTCGATAAAATCTTTTATTGTGCTTTGGTGAAAGAGAGCATAGTTGGTAACGGGTGTGCGAAACTTGCCGTTGAATGTCATTGATGGGTCGGTGAGCGCAAGATTTATGTTGATTTTCTGTTGCTGATGGGTATAGGGATTTTCTTGCGAGATGCTTGGCAACACTTGTGCGAATTTGTTGTTGAGCATGTCCATTCCGTCTTGATGAAACGAGACGGGCGTTGTGGTATGCTGGTTTTGGTGTAGAAAGAAAAGCCCCGTGGTGGATTGCCAACGGCTTTTGTCGGTGGTTTTATAGGTTAGTTCTTCGCTTATTGACTGATTGCGTTGTCTTTGTCCCAATGTGTAAATGTCGGCGGCAAGAAAATCCTGATCCATAAACATTCTATCTTGCAGGAATTGCCATGATGTAACAGACGAGAGCGTAGCTCGGTTGAATTTGTACTCGCCTGACAGCCCGGCGTTCCAAAGATTGCGCCGATAGCGTCCCTCTTGGTTTGCCGTGAGTTTGCCAATATATTGCGGATAGGCTTCTTGGGTTTGCGTTGCCGGGGTATTGCCGGTGTAGTAATAGGGATAGGCTCCCTGGTCGGTGTAGTTGTAGTTGAATTGCAGGTCGAACGACAAACGTTTCAGCGGTTTGTAGATTGCACGTAGCCTTGCGCCTGCTTCTTCTGCCTCGTCGGCTTTGTGTTTGGTGGAATCGTTGCGAAAAAAACCGTTCTCTCCCGAGTAGTATCCGCCTAAGGAGAATGCAAATTGGTCGTTGAGTTTATGATGTGTAATTGCAGAAATTCTTCGTCCCGTAGTGCGGCCAGTAGCTCCAATGTTTATTGTGGTGCCTTGCTTTCGCATTGGATTGGTGGTGAACACGCGCACAATTCCGCCCATTGCATTTCGACCGTAGAGCGTGGATTGCGGACCATTGAGCACATCTATTCGGTCGATGTCAAGCATAAAAAAGTCGAATGCGCTTTTGTCGGCACACGGCATGTTGTCAACATACAGTCCTACTGCGGGAGTATTGATTCTTGACCCAATGCCGCGTATATATACTGCGCTTGTCATGCGGCTGCCATAGTCGGGGATAAAAAGATTGCGGGCATGGCTCGTGAGATTCTTAATAGAATTTATGCCAAGTTCCTTCATGTTGTCGCGCGAGAAGAGTGTAACCGCTGTGGGTTGCTCTCTGAGCTTAAAATTCTCTTTTGGCGAAGCAACAACAACCACTTCTTCGATATCTATCACCCTTGACGAGTCGGCGGGCAGGGGATTTGAGTCGTGGGGTATGGCAAAACTGTGGGAGAGTGGTAGACAAACGATTGTCAGGGCTGCAATATATTTGTTCATGTAATGATGTGGGTCTTGAAAAACGTTGCAAAATTAGATAAAGCCCTTTTTTCAAACAATCCTCATTTGTTATGAAAAGTCTGAGATTTGTAAGGTTTCAACCCATGTGGGAAATGCGAAAAATAATGTCTGATATTATTTAAATAATGTCAGACCTTTTTTAAAAAATATCGGATATTGTTTTTGCGACATGGCTTAACGAAAAAACATAGGCGGCAACCCAGTGAAAAGTTGCCGCCTATATGTTGAAAATTCGTTGTGCGTTTATACGAGATGCGCCACCAATTCGCGGCGGTTGCCATAGAGAAGATCGATTACCGGTATCTCAATCATTGTGTAGCACCCTGGAGCCTGGCGCATGGCTGCGCGTGCGCTGCAAACGAGTATCTGACCCGTGAGAGCAGGGTTGTTTATGCGCATGTTAAACTCAAAAAGTTGGTTTTGCGTCTTTCCGCTCACACCTTTGCGGGTAAGGTTCACACCATGTCCCATATCAATTACATCGTCTACGCAATCCACCTGTTGCACATGAGTTTCGTCGTTCACGAAATACGGGTCGGTCTTGATATCATTCTCTACCGTTTTGAAATCAGCTTCCTCTTCGAGCTCCACATACACCATGCGGCGATGCAAACTTGTTCCTATGGGAATAGTCATTGACAACGCAGCCTTAACGCCCTTGATGGCTTTTACGGCAACCGTATGTCCCATGCTCATGCCCGGACCAAAATTGGTGTAGGTCAAACCTTTGGGCGCAATAGCCTGGAGCATGGCGCGCACAATGCTGTCGGTGCCCGGATCCCAGCCAGCTGAAATAATGCTTACTGCGTTATGCGCTTTTGCAACCTCGTCAAGAGTGTCGCGAAGTGCCGGAATTTGAGTGTGAATGTCGAAACTGTCTACCGTATGTATGCCAAGCGCAAGATATTTCTTGGCATTCTCTTCAACCTTGCGCGAAGGAGTGGCAAGAATAGCCACATCAACCTTCCCGAGCTCGGTGATGTCTTTCACAACCTTGTAGCCAGCAAGACTTGCAGGCTTGTTTTCACTTCCATTGCGGCGCACAATTCCGGCAACTTCAAAATCGGGAGCCGTTTCAAGGGCTTCCAATACATAATGGCCGATATTGCCGTAACCAACCACCGCTGCTTTAATTTTATCCATAATATTCGTTTCGATTGTTTTTGAATTTCTCGATACGAAAATAGTTTTTCTGCAAGACATAACCATTATCAAAGACGCGAAATATCGCATTACGCCCTCAAAATACCCACTTGTGCCGATAAAATTAGTGATAAATCCGTATCTTTGTAGAAATATTAATTTAGGAATAAAGCGCGAAAGAAGCAACTGTGCCACTCCGACGCAAACAAAGCCTCGAAACGCTGCTTGTAACAAAGATATGAATATCACCGAACTGCTAAACAACAACGGCTCCACAGCTTTTTCGTTTGAAGTGTTGCCACCGCTCAAAGGCAAAGGGCTCGACACAATAAACAAAACGATAGAAACACTGCGAGAGTTTGAACCAAAATATATAAATATCACCACGCATCACAGCGAAGTGTATTTCCGCGATGCAGGAAACGGACTCTATCAGGCAGAACGCCTGCGCCGACGTCCGGGAACAGTGGCTGTGGCTGCGGCAATCCAGAACAAATACGGCATACCCGTTGTGCCGCATATCTTGTGCAGTGGATTTACAAAAGAAGAGACAGAATACGTGTTGATAGACCTGCAGTTTCTCGGGATAACCAACTTGCTTTTGCTGCGAGGCGACAAAGGACGCGACGACAAGCGTTTTCGTCCCACCGAGGGCGGACATGCCCACACCACCGACCTGGAAAAACAAGTGAACGACTATAACAACGGGAAATTCATCAATGGCGAGGATATCGAATTCATAGGCGAGAAATTTTCATACGGCGTGGCGTGCTATCCGGAAAAGCACGAAGAAGCTTCAAACATGAAGAGCGATATGGAATATTTCAAACAAAAAATAGAACTCGGCGCAGGCTACGGCGTAACCCAAATGTTCTATGATAATTCCAAATACTTCGCTTTTGTGGAAGCCGTGAAAAAAAACGGAGTAAACGTTCCTATAATTCCAGGAATAAAGCCGTTCACAAAACTATCGCAACTCAACGTAATTCCGCGCACATTCCATTGCGACCTTCCCGAAGAATTCGTAAACGAAGCCGTAAAGTGTAAAAACGACGACGAAGCAAAGGAATTTGGAGTGGAGTGGGGAATAGCCCAGTGCAGAGAACTTATGAAACACGGGGTACCGAGCATACATTTCTACACAATGGGAGCGTCTGAAAGCATACGCCGTATAGCCAAGGAAATATATTGAACGAAAAATCTCTATGAAATTCAGCGAGGTAGTGGGGCAAACTGAAACTTGCAAGCGATTGCTTTTGCAGGTTAAGGAAAACCGTGTGGCGCATGCCCAATTGTTTTGCGGCGCAGAGGGAAGCGGCAAGTTTGCAATAGCTCTCGCATATGCCAGCTACCTGCTTTGTAATCACCCCAACGAGTATGATATTTGCGATACCTGCCCGTCGTGTGTAAAGACCCGCATACTCGAACACCCCGACCTGCATTTTATTTATCCTACAATAAAAAGTCAACCCTGTCAAAGCTATTTCAAAGAATGGAAGTCAATGGTGGAACGCTCGCCATACTTCTCGTTTGACACATGGCTTGACGAAATGGGCGCAGAAAAGGAACAACCGCTGATTTATACAAAGGAAAGCGAAATAATACAGCAAAAACTTATGCTCCATTCAAGCGAAGGAGGACGCAAGGTGGTTATCGTCTGGCTTCCGGAGCGTATGAAAGAAGATGGAGCAAACAAAATGTTGAAACTCTTTGAAGAACCGCCAAAAGGTACGGTTTTCCTGCTCGTGAGCGAGGAGCCAGAAAAACTTTTGCCTACCATCGTAAGCCGCATGCAGCGTTTCATAGTTCCGCCAATCAATGTTGAAGATATGAAAAGCGTACTTGTTTCTCGCCATGGCGTAGATCCACAAGAAGCTATGCGCATTGCAAGGCAGACAAGAGGCAATTATGTTGAAGCCCTGAGCATACTTCAAAGAAATGCCGACGAAGATCTTTTCTACGACGAGTTCGTTCTTCTGATGCGCACGGCTTATATGAAGGATATAAAGAAACTTTTGGAATGGAGCGAGCAAATTGCGGGTTGGGGAAGAGAACGTCAGAAAAGTTTCATCGATTATGCTCTGCGCCTTGTGAGGGAAAATTTTGTTTACAACCTTCATACGCCCAACATTAACTATATGAACCAAAAAGAAAGCGGTTTCGCAACCAAATTCGCACGGTTTATAAACGAAAGGAATGTGATAGGTTTTATGCAGGAACTCGAACACGCCGCAAGAGATATATCGCAAAATGCAAACTCTGGTATTGTGCTCTTCGACTTCGCAATGAAAGTCATAATACTCATACATAAATAAGATACAAAAACGACAATATAAAATGCACGACAATATAGAAAACGACAAATTCCTTCCTTGCGGTAAACTTCGCGGACTTTGTACTGCAGGGGTAGGACCACAGGACAAACAACTGAATACTTACGACTATTTGGCCGATATTCCGGGAAACAACGACACTACTGATTTGGTTGAGGTGCAGTTTAAGAATACCCGTAAGGCTTATTTTCACAACAGCAACAAACTTCCGCTCGTAAAAGGTGATATGGTGGCGGTCGAAGCTTCGCCCGGGCACGATATAGGTACCGTTACGCTAACAGGACAACTGGTTCCGTTGCAAATGAAAAAGGCGGGATTGAAACCGGGTACGGAAATTAAACGTATCTATCGCAAGGTGCGCGAGGTAGATATTGAGAAGTTTAACGAGGCAAAGGCTTTGGAACACGAGACAATGATTCGTTCGCGTCAGATAGCCAAGGAACTTGGTTTGCAAATGAAGATTGGTGATGTGGAGTACCAAGGCGATGGAAACAAGGCCATATTTTATTATATTGCTGACCAAAGAGTGGATTTCCGACAACTGATAAAGGTTTTCGCCGAAGAGTTCCGCGTAAGAATCGAAATGCGCCAAATTGGAGCAAGACAGGAAGCCGGACGTATTGGAGGCATTGGACCATGTGGGAGAGAGCTTTGTTGCGCTACATGGATGAAGAATTTTGCTTCGGTATCAACTGGTGCAGCGCGAGTACAGAATATTTCGCTAAATCCTCAGAAACTTGCAGGGCAGTGTGCCAAACTTAAATGTTGCATGAACTATGAGGTGAACACTTATGTCGAAGCAATGAAGAAATTGCCGGGACGTGATGTAACTCTTGATACGATTAGCGGAACTTATATGCTTTTCAAGAGTGATCCTCTCGCAGGTCTGCTTACTTATACCACAGATCGTGCCACGGCGTCCAATCTTGTTACCATCACTGCCAAACGTGCTTTTGAAGTTCTGGCTATGAATCGTCATGGCGAGAAGCCTGATAAACTCGACGAGGCAACAGAAACGGGCACGATAGTATCTACCGATTTGGCAGAGCAGGATAGTTTGACCCGTTTCGATAAAACTAAATCGCGCAAGAAGAAACATCGCAAGCCGCGCCCTCAGAATCAACGTCCGGAGCGTGGTCAGGGAGGTGCAAAGCCTGGCAGAAAAAATGAAGGAGGCAAGAATTAGGGCGCTTTGCCTTGTAGGTATTTGCATGGCGTTTGTGGCATGCTCGCGGTCGGTTTTGATGCATACCTATCGCCATATTCCTGTCGAGGGTTGGGAACAGAGCGATGCGTTGTCCTTTGCCGTTGATACGATAAGGGATAGTGAAACGTTGCAAATGGATATCGGTGTGCGCACAACCAATGATTTTCCCTACCAAAAGCTTTGGATTGTTGTCGATACCGAACTTCAGAATCCCGATACGGCTTTTACAGATACATTGTCGTGTATGTTTGTCGACCATAATGGTTTGAGAAACGGCAAAGGTACCGACACTTATCAATATGATTTCCATCTTGGCGAAATAGAGTTGCAAAAAGGGCAGATGGGTCGGTTTGTTGTTCGCCACATAATGCGTAGGGAAATTATTCCGGGCGTTACCGACATTGGCGTGCGCCTTTATAAGTAAACGTATTCTCTTTTCAATGCGCCGCCTGTCGTTTAGTTTTGTTTCTTTGTGCTTTGTGGGTTGCCTGTTGTTGCTTTTGGGTTGCCGCAAATTCGAATACCACCCATATGACGGGCGTATCAGTGGACAGACGGGCATTAACGCGCGCAATATATCAAAAATCGAAGAAACGTGCCGGGACAAAGATTCTGTTTGCTTTGCTGTTATTAGCGACACACAGCGTTATTACGACGAGACAAAGGAACTGGTTTGCGCAATAAACGGTATGGATAGCGTAGACTTTGTTATAAATCTCGGCGATATCACTGATTTTGGCGAGACAAAGGAGTTTGTTATGATGCGCGACGTGCTTGGCAAACTCAAGAAGCCTTACGTTTGTTTGATAGGCAATCATGATTGTCTGGGGACGGGGAAACATGTGTTTCGCACCATTTATGGCAAGGAAAATTTCGCTTTCACGGCGGGCGCAACGCGTTTTGTGTGTATCAATACCAATAGCCGTGAATACGACTACACTACTGCCGTGCCCGATTTCGCTTTTCTGAAAAACCAAACCGACAGTTTCCCGCCCAATGTGGCAAACACGGTGGTTGCAATGCACGCTGCGCCCGGCTCTGAGCAGTTTGACAATAATATTGCCGAACTTTTTGAGGAGAGGATAAGGCGTTTTCCGAATCTTATGTTTTGTCTTAACGGCCATGCCCATCATGTAACGTCCGATATCTTGTTTAACGACGGCGTGGTATATTATGGTTGTGCCAATGCCGCCCGTCGTAGCATTCTTGTGTTCAAAGTGGGTAAAAAAGGTTTTACACGCTATGTGGTGGAACTGTAAATATTGTTTGCTTTCGGCTTTTTTGCTTCTCTCATTCCCGTTTAAGTCGGTGGCGTGTGGCTTGGTGTTTCCCGCAGATACTACCGCCGAGGTGTGGCAAGCCGATAAAAGTGAACGATATGAGCGCCGCGCTGCACGGTTCATGCAGTTTTGGCATTCGTTGACGCCTCGCCGCGTGGTGGTGCAGTATGCCGGCGGAATAGGACTTGTTTCGGCAGGATTGGGGTGGGTTTATGGTGCTCACAACTCGTGGGAAACCGATTTTATGCTTGGTTATGTGCCGCCATATACCACTGGAAGGGGAAAACTTACGATTACCGCGCGCGAGACATATGTGCCTTTTGATTTCAAACTCTATGATGCAATACGCATGCAGCCTTTGGCGGTGGCGATGTACTTTAATGTTATAACGGGACACGAATTTTGGATGAGCGAGCCGGCGAGATATCCTCACAAATACTATGGATTTTCGTCCGGAATACGTTCGGGGATTTCGCTTGGTCAGCGTTTGCATTTGCGCATTCCCGTAGAAAAACGCCGTAGGTTCAACGATGTGATGTTCTACTACGATTTCAATGCTTGTGATATCGACATAGTTTCGTTTGCATCAAATCATAGTGTTAGCCTATGGGATATCGTGAATATTTCGCTGGGTGTGAAGCTCACAGTGTTTTGAAAGGGCACGTTTATAGGGATTATTTTTTTGCTGCAAAAGGTGGCAACAAGCAAAGGGCGCATTGTTGTGCGCCCTTTGCTTGTTTATGTGGAAAGGATATTTACTTTACTTATTCGCCGTCGGCATTGTTGCCGTTGACTTTCTTGGTATCTTCGGGGTCGTCTTCGTTAAGACCTTTCTTGAAACTGCGCACGCCTTTTCCTACACCCTTCATGAGCTCGGGAATCTTTTTGCCGCCAAAAAGAAGTAGCACTACAATTGCGATAATTACGAGTTCGGGCGTTCCAAGACCGCCGATGAGCATTGATTGTATCATTGTGTTTGTTGTTTGCTTGATTTCGAATACAAACTTAGGCAAAATAAACCATTTCCATGGGTTTTGAGCATTAAAAAACTGTAAATAGCAATTCTTCTGGCGTATTTTGTATGTTTCATAGCCTATGCTTTAAAAACGTGTCGGCATCTCGTAAAAATTCCATGGCATCTAATTTAAATACCAAGCCTTGGAATTTAAATTAGGTCGGACCTTGTTTTTGCGGTATACGTCAATGTTTTTTTTGCGACGCCGTGCGGTTTCTGTAAAATGCGCTTTCATAGATGGTTTGCGGGAAAAATCTTAATTTTGCAGCAAACCTCTTTTACGGACAAACTGACATGGAAATAAATTCAAAGCTTTTAGGTAAAATTCGCAGTGCACGTTTTGCAGCCACATCAATAGTCCTCTCCCTGATATCGCTTCCCGCCTTTGCCCAAGGCACTATCGACGATTACAACAGGGCTTATTCCTTGCGCGCAAAGTTTAGTGGCGATTCTGTGTTTCATTGGGCGCAATCCATTGCCTGGCGCGATTCGTCGCATGTGGTGCATTATCAAATTTCCACGCCCGAGGGGCGGAAATATATTGCCTATAATGTTGACAACGACGAGAAACGCACATTCGAAAATCGCGAATCGTTTGAAAAAGCAATGAACATAAAACCGCGCCCTGTCTATAAGCCGCAACCGGGTAGGCAACGTCAACGACATTGGATGGAAGTGGACGAAGAAAATGAGCTTACGCCGGTAACTTCGCCCGACGGTAAAAAAGAAGCATACGTCGAAGGCTACAACGTGGTGGTTCATGAGGTGGGCAAATCCTATGACGACAAGCGCATTCTCACTATGGACGGAACTATCGCAAACTATTATTCAAACAGAATAATTTGGAGTCCCGACGGAAGCCGTATCTTTGTGTGCAAACGCCGCCCCGTAGAAAAACGCTACGTTTATTATGTGGAATCATCGCCTTCCGACCAACTGCAACCCATTCTTCACAAACAGGAATACGCAAAGCCGGGCGACGAATTGCCGCAGTTTCAACCGGTAATCATAGATGTGGCAACCGCAAAGCGGGTTGAAGCCGACATTAACGCTTTGCCCAACCAATATTCCCTTGAATGGCAACAATGGACGCCCGACGGCAAAGAAGTTACCCTGGAATACAATCAGCGCGGGCATCATGTTTACCGCCTTGTGGCTATGGACGCAAATTCCGGCAAGTTGCGCACGATTGTTGAGGAGTCTTCAAATAAATTCGTGAACTATCCGCGCATTTGGAGGCAGTTTGTCAACAACGGCAAGCAGTTGCTTTGGACGAGCGAGCGCGACAATTGGAACCATATCTACCTTTACGACGTTGAGAAGGCAAATCTCATACGCCAAATCACGAAAGGCGAATGGTGTGTCAGAGAAATTCAATACGTTGACGAGGAAAAAGGCGAAATATTCTTTTCGGCTTGCGGTATGAACGCAAAAGAAGATCCCTACCTCATACATTATTATAAAATAGGTATGGACGGCAAAAATCTTGTGGCTCTCACTCCCGAAGATGGTAATCATCGTGCTGTTTATACCTATGATCGCCGCTATCTTGTAGACACTTATTCAAAAGTAAACCAAGCTCCCGTAACCGTGATACGCAATGCGGAAAACGGAAAACTCATCAAAACGCTCGAATCTGCCGATATTTCCAAACTACAAGCGGCGGGTTGGCAAGCACCCGAGGTTTTCAAGGCAAAAGGACGCGACGGAAAAACGGATATGTGGGGAATAATTCAGCGTCCCACCAATTTTGACGCTTCGAAAAGGTATCCCGTGATAGAATATATCTATGCCGGTCCGGGCGATGCCTATACTCCAAAAGATTTCATGCCTTACAATTGGAATATGACGGCTCTTGCAGAACTGGGGTTCGTTGTTGTGCAACTCGATGCCATGGGAACTGCGTGGAGAGGCAAGAAGTTTGAGGAAATATGCTACAAGAATTTGAAAGATGCGGGATTTCCCGACCGCGAGCTTTGGATTAAGGCGGCTGCCAAGCAATATCCGTGGATTGATGCGGGCAATGTGGGTATCTTTGGTGCGTCGGCGGGAGGTCAGGAAAGCACTACGGCGGTTTTGCTCCACGGCGATTTCTACAAGGCAGCGTATAGCAGTTGCGGCTGCCACGACAATAGAATGGACAAAATCTGGTGGAATGAATTATGGTTGAGCTATCCCGTGGATTCAAGCTATGTGGAATGTAGCAACGTTGAGAATGCGTCGAAGTTGGAGCGTCCGCTTATGTTGGTAGTGGGCGAAATGGACGACAATGTCGACCCGGCGAGCACCATGCAGGTTGCCAACGCGCTTATCAAGGCCAACAAGAATTTTGAACTCGTTGTGCTGCCTGGCGTTCACCACACTATGGGCGAGAGTTTTGGAGAACACAAGCGCTTCGACTTTTTCGTGAAAAACCTTCTTGGCGTGGAGCCTCCGAAATGGAGCGATGTAAAAGCGCAATAGCCTGTTTTTCAAGCTAAACGAAATGTACGTAAATTGATGTCGGATATTGCCAAAACAATATCCGACATTTTTTAAAAAAGGTCTGATATTATTTAAATAATGTCTGACATTGTTTTTGCGAAAAGCCTTGTTGTTTTTTCGGCATCAAAACAACTTGTCAAAACCACCGCATCTTTTTTCAAAGACATCAAATGTTTCTGCAAAAACAAGCGGACTTTTTTGCAAAACATGCCGTGGCTTTCGGGAAATAAGCCGCGGATTTATGCGCAGATAGGCAGAAAAAAGTTATTTTTGTAGTTCATTTGCGCCCGATGTGAGCATGCTTTGTGCGCCCGACGCAATGTATTTGAAAGACCTACAATTATGGAGCAGTTCATTCACGCCGTTGGCGTAAGGGTAAACAATCTTAAAAACATTTCGGTAGATATTCCGCGCAACAAACTCGTGGTGATAACGGGATTGTCGGGGTCGGGAAAATCCTCTCTGGCTTTTGACACACTCTATGCCGAAGGTCAGAGACGCTATGTGGAGAGTTTGTCGTCGTATGCCCGTCAGTTTCTTGGGCGTATGGCTAAGCCCGACTGCGATTTCATAGATGGGCTGCCCCCCGCCGTGGCAATTCAGCAGCATGTGGCTCAGCGCAATCCCCGTTCCACGGTTGGAACTTCTACAGAGATATACGATTATTTGCGATTACTGTTTGCGCGCATCGGTAAAACCTTCTCGCCCGTAAGTGGACTCGAAGTGCGCCACGATACTCCCGCCACGGTAGTGGAATGTGCGTTGCAGTATGCCGAAGGCACCAAATTCACCGTAATAGCTCCGCTCAAAGTGCGCGGTGAGAGAACATTGAAAGAACAACTGCTGATAAACGTACAGCAAGGTTTGTCGCGCATCGACGTAGACGGCAAAGTAGTGAGCGCAGAAGAGTTTGCCAATTCGCCCGAAGCCGACAACACCCCGCCCGAAAGCCTCTTTGTAGTGATAGACCGCCTGAGCGTAAGCAAATCAAAGGAGGCAATCTCGCGACTTACCGACTCGGTTGAAACGGCATTCTTTGAAGGCGACGGGGAATGCCTGCTCAGATTTTATCCGTCAAGACTAATCAACCGCTTCTCCGTTCGTTTTGAAGCCGATGGCATTAGTTTTCAAGAACCCGACGACAATATGTTTTCCTTTAACTCTCCCGTGGGCGCCTGTCCCGAATGTGGAGGAATAGGAATGACTCTTGGAATTGACGAAAACCTTGTAGTTCCCGACAAGTCGAAGAGTGTTTACGATGGGGCGGTAGTTTGTTGGCGCGGAGAGAAGATGGGAATGTGGAAAGACGAATTTTGCCGCCGCGCAAAGCGCGACAAATTCCCTATATTCAAACCCTATTTCGAACTCACCCAAAAAGAAAAAGACATACTCTGGCATGGCAGCGCCAAGGAGCGCACTCTGCCCGAAAACGAACAGGTAAGCATCGACGCATTCTTCAAAATGGTCGAAGCAAACAAGTATAAAATACAATATAGAGTGATGTCGGCGCGATACAGAGGGCGAACCGTTTGTCCGGTATGCGGCGGCACAAGGCTTAAACCCGAGGCAAGATACGTGAAAATAGCCGGGCGCGATATTACAGAGCTTGTGGCGATGCCGATTGACGATTTGCGCAAGTTTTTTCTCAATATCACGCTCTCCGAAACCGATCAGAAAATAGCAGCTCGCCTTTTGCGCGAAATCAATAGCCGCTTGGATTATCTTGTAAACGTAGGTCTGGGCTATCTTACCCTAAATCGTGCAAGCAAAACCCTATCTGGCGGTGAAAGCCAACGCATAAGTTTGGCAACATCATTGGGAAGTAATCTCGTAGGGGCGCTTTACATTCTTGACGAACCGAGTATTGGGCTGCACAGTCGTGATACCGACAGATTGATAAAGGTTTTGCGCCAATTGCAAAGGCTTGGAAACACTGTGGTGGTGGTAGAACACGACGAAGAAATCATACGTGAGGCAGATTATATCATAGATGTTGGACCTGAAGCCGGACGTCATGGTGGCGAAATTGTATATGCCGGCGACATGAAGCATTTGAAAAAAGGCACAAACAGCTATACTTTGCGCTATTTACTGGGCGAAGAGAAAGTAGAAGTGCCTTTGTCGCGCAGGGCATGGAACAATTTTATCGAGATAAAGGGCGCGCGCGAAAACAACCTTAAGAATATCGATGTAAGGTTCCCTCTTAACATTCTTTGTGCCGTTACCGGCGTGAGCGGGTCGGGCAAATCCACTCTCGTGCGCGACATTCTTTACCGCGGGCTCAAACGTTATTTCGACGAGGTTTGTGATCGTCCGGGCGAGTTCTCGTCTTTGGGTGGCGATGTCGCGCAAATTTCGGGCGTAGAGTTTGTAAATCAAGAACCGATAGGCAAATCTTCGCGTTCAAATCCCGTTACATATATTAAGGCATACGACGAAATTCGCCGCTTGATGGCTGCGCAACCATTGGCAGTGCAGATGGGATATACAGCAGCGCATTTCTCGTTCAACGCAGAGGGCGGACGCTGCGAAACATGCAAGGGCGAAGGCACGATAAAGGTTGAAATGCAGTTTATGGCAGACCTTGTGCTTACGTGCGACGAATGTCATGGCAAGCGTTTCAAGAAAGATATTCTTGATGTGAAGTTTGAGGGGAAGAATATCTATGATATTTTGGAAATGACGGTGAATCAGGCAATCGAGTTCTTTGAAGAGCATAACGAAAATCGCATTGCGCAAAGTCTGAAACCGTTGCAGGACGTGGGACTTGGCTATATTAAGCTCGGACAGTCGTCGTCAACTCTCTCGGGCGGTGAAAACCAGCGCGTGAAACTGGCTTATTATCTTGGAATAGGCAAATCGAAGCCCACGCTTTTCATATTCGACGAACCTACTACAGGTTTGCATTTCCACGATACCAAAAAGTTGATTGCAGCCTTTAATTCGCTTATCAACAAAGGGCATTCCATAATTGTGATAGAGCACAACATGGAAATCATAAAGAGTGCCGACTATATAATAGACCTTGGTCCGGAGGGCGGACGAGGAGGTGGAAAAATCATAGTGCAAGGCACTCCGGAACAGGTGTGCAAGTGTCAGGAAAGCTATACGGCAAAATTTTTGCGTAGCAAATTGTAGTATTTTTGCGTGCTTTGTTGATAATATTGTAAGGCTTTGTTGCATAGGGTGTTGCGTTGTTGGAAAAACAATGTCTGAAATGGCTTTTCTAATATCGGATATTTTTTAAACAATAACCGATGTTTTTTAAAAAATATCCGATATTATTTTTACGATATTTGATGTTGCAAAAACGGCATGCGCTCCCAGCCTGCAACAAGCATAAATTGAAACTCACAAATGGCAGTTGGTTTGGGCTATGCAGCATAATGTTTGCAACACACAGCTTATGCCACCTACTTAGGACTGCAATATTCATTTTTTCGCTGTATTATAGCTCATAAGTGAAAGGAAAGCACTAATTTTGCAAGCAATTTGGCGTGAGAATGTTGCGGCAAACCAATAACCATATACCGAACCGCCGAAACAAGACGCGAAACAAACGAGAATAATATAATTTCAATCATAAAATGAACATTAAATTCGAGAATATTGATAAGGTAAGCGCAAAACTTACCGTTAACGTAACTCCCGAGGACTACAACGAAGGACTGGAAAAGTCGCTTAAAGAATTTCGTCGCAAGGCGCAGATGAAGGGCTTCCGTCCTGGTTGCGTTCCAATGGGACTCGTTAAGAAACTCTATGGTCCTGAAGCAAAGGCAGAGGAAGTTTCAAAAGTTGTGAACAAGGGCATTTCCGACTATTTCAAGGAAAACAAAATCAATGTGCTTGGTCATGTGCTCCCCAATAGCGAACAGCAGGAACAAGACTATAAGATGGCAGACAGTTTTGAGTATATTATGGACGTTGCCATTGAACCCGAAATCAATGTGGCTCTCGACAACAACGACAAATTGCCTTACTACGATATTGAGATAAGCGATAAATTCGTGGACGAGAGAGTGAACGAAATGCTCATGGCTCACGGCACTTTTGAACAGGTTGACGAATACGCAAAAGGCGACTACATGAAAGGAGACCTCGTGGAAGTGGCTCCGGCTGAGGGAGCAGAACCGCTTAAAGTGGAAGGCGTATTGATTTCGCCCGAATACATCAAAAACGAAGACCAGAAGAAATTGTTCGACGGCACTAAGAAAGACGATGTAGTAACCATCACTCCCGCCACTCTCTATAACGACGAAACACAGGCGGCTTCGATGCTGAAAATTAAGAAGGAAGAACTTCAAAACCACGCAGGCAATTTCACCTATACCATTTCTGAAATCAACCGTCGCAAACCTGCCGAGATGAATCAAGAGTTTTTTGATTCCGTGTTCGGCAAAGATGCAGTGAAAGACGAGAAAGAATTCCGCAGCAAACTTGCAGAGGAATACACCAAGGCACAATCGGGCAATTCCGACTACAAGTTCTTTGAAGACCTTCGTGTTTATGCTCTCAAAAAAGCAGGCGAACTGGAATTCTCAGAACCTCTGCTCAAACGTCTCATGAAAGAAAACAATCCCGACAAAGACGACAAATATATCGACGACAACTATGCAGGCGCTACCGAACAGTTGAAATGGCAACTCGTACGCGATCGTCTTGCTGTGGCAGCCGATATTAAAGTTGACGACAAGGATATACGCGAAATGGCAAGCGTGCGCACCCGTCGCCAGTTTGCAGCCTATGGCATGCAACTTCCCGACGAACTCGTGGAGCAATATGCTGAAAAGTCCTTGAAGGAAAACAACCAGGTAGAAGAAATTTTCTATGAAGTGCTCAGCGAAAAACTCATCGCCGCATACAAGGAGAAAGTTACCCTCGACCACAAGAAAATTTCACTCGAGGATTTTGAAAAACTCGTAAAGGAAAGCCAGGAAAAGTAATACACTTTTATACGATAGGGAACAAAAATCCCGCAGGCCAAATGCTTGCGGGATTTTTGCATGTTATAATGTGCGCGTATGCCGATGCACAACGCAGAAATCATTTCACATTATCCGAAATCAACTTTTTGAGCGAATCTTTCTCACCCACAAGCCACACCAAATCGCCATCGCAGAAACGGCGTGAGGCATTGGGCAGACCAAGAGCCTCCTTGCCCTCCTCGAAGCCCACAATCATGCAACGATATTTGTCGCGCACTCCACTATCGCGTATGCTCACACCGCAAAGTGGAGAAGCCGCACTCACAGATATACACTTCAATTGCATGGCATGCTGCTCGGGGAAGAAATCATCGGTTTCTACCGCCTCGGACATCTTGGAAGCGAAAATTTTAAGTTGGTCGTCGTTCCCAATAACTTCGAGACGATCGCCCGGATATACCTGCATGTTTGCCGTAGGAATGTTATGACGCACCCCACCTCGGATTATCGACGAAACCATAATGCCATATTTGCGGCTAAAATCGAGTTCGGCAAGCGACTTTCCCGCCCAAGTGGTATTCTCAGGCACATCAAGCTCGGCAAGATGGATTTCGCGCGAAAGAAGTCGGTTCGCATACAAAGGCTTAACCTTTCCGTGTACCTCAGCTTGCAAATCGCGCGAATGAAGATTTTGAAAGAAAATCCTTTCAATGGCAATGCTGTAAAGTTTGATGCGTTTTGAACGCATTGTGAGAGCCACAACAACCATCGCTATCGCATAATGGAGCAAACTTGAAAAGGGAGAAACATAATTTATAACGTAATAAACCATTCCACTTGCCCATAAAAATCTTACGAGAATAGTCAACGGCAAAAGAATACGGTTCTTTCCGCCCTCTCGCCACAATTGTTTGTATTCCTCAGAATGGTTCTTGCGCATCACAATAGCCCTTAAAAACGGCGAGAGAAGCACTATCGTAAGAATTGCGCACACTGCGTTACCAATCCAATGGCTCATGGTGTGGCGGAAAAACGGTAGGAAAAAACTAAGAGCTATTGCCATTATCGCAATACATATTATGGAATAAGCCGCAATCTGTTTTATCAAAGCATTGAGCAATCTCGTCCACGCGCTTCCCGATTGTGCCGTTTTTTGATGCGTAGGCTTTTTGTCGAGAACCATCATCAACTTTACAGGAACGATTTTCTTTACTTTGTCATAAGCTGTCGGAGCAAACTTAATCATGTAAGGCGTAAGGAAAGTAGTTATCACAGAAACGGCAACAACTATGGGATAAATGAAATCGCTTATCACTTTTAGCGACATGCCGAGTGATGCAATTATAAAAGCAAACTCTCCGATTTGTGCCATACTAAATCCGCTTTGCATTGCTCCTTTGAGTGATTGTCCCGATAGAATAAATCCAAAAGAGCCAAAGATTGATTGTCCGACAAGTATCGTTAGAGTAATTAAAAGTATCGGCAACCAATATTGCGTCAGTATTCCTGGATCAACAAGCATGCCGACTGATACAAAGAATACGGCTCCAAACAAATCTTTTACGGGATTTACGAGTTTTTCTATTGTTTCTGCTTCTATTGTTTCTGCAAATATGCTGCCCATCATAAATGCTCCGAAAGCGGCACTGTATCCTAATTTTACGGCAAGCACTACCATGGCGAAGCAAAAGCCTACTGCTACAACCAAAAGTGTTTCTCGTCCGAGCCATTTGCGATTTTTACGTAAAATCAACGGCACAACAAAGACCCCAACAAGGAACAAGAGCGCGAGATAAAAGAGTAATCGCATTAGGCTGTCAACTACTGTCATTCCGTCGAAGTCTTTGCTTACGGCGAGGGTTGACAATATCACCATGAGGAGTATTCCCAAAATATCTTCGAGCACCAATACGCTTAGCACGTTTGATGCAAATTTTTGGCTGCGCAATCCTAAATCGTCAAAAGCCTTATATATAATGGTAGTGGAACTCATTGCGAGCATTCCGCCGAGAAACATACTGTCCATGCGGCCCCACCCGAAGGCGTGGCCTAATAGCGAACCGAGCATGCTCATTGCCGAGATTATGGTAACGGCTGCGATTATCGGCGAGCTTCCCATTTTCATGATTTTCTTGAAGCTGAATTCAATGCCGAGCGTGAACATCAGAAACACAACGCCTATGTTTGCCCAGGTTTCTATTGAACTCAAATCGTTGACTGTTGGCGTATATGCCATGTGGGGGCCTGCAAGAAATCCTGCCACAATATATCCGAGCACGAGCGGTTGTTTCAGCCGTTTGAAGATTAGTGTTACTGCGCCGGCAAGCATCAGGATAAGGGCAAGGTCGTAAATTATTTTAGGGAGCGTTTCCATCGTTCTCAACATTTTCAATATATGCAAAGTTAACTAAATCTGCAGAGCCGTGTGCGGCTATGTTTCAAAACATTCGCCTTGTTTTTGCGGCGCGGGCGTTATTGTTGTAAAAAAGCCGCATTCTGTTTTCGGGCTTTGCTGCTATGCAAACACCATGTGGCGAAAGTGTGTGGAAAGAAGGCAAAACAAAAAGACTGCAATCTGTTTGAATTGCAGTCTTTGTCGTTGGTGGGCGTTGACGGATTCGAACCGCCGACCCTCTGCTTGTAAGGCAGATGCTCTGAACCAGCTGAGCTAAACGCCCGTGCTATTTTGTGAGCAGGAAATGGAGTATTGTTAGTGGGCGTTGACGGATTCGAACCGCCGACCCTCTGCTTGTAAGGCAGATGCTCTGAACCAGCTGAGCTAAACGCCCGTGCTATTTTGTGAGCAGGAAATGGAGTATTGTTAGTGGGCGTTGACGGATTCGAACCGCCGACCCTCTGCTTGTAAGGCAGATGCTCT
>CAVIQL010000032.1:0-10228 GCA_963644855.1 Clostridiaceae bacterium Marseille-Q4149
CCGCAGCGTTTCAGCCTCACGGAGGTATTGCCCTCTACAAGTCAATCCTTTCGGAAGTCTTGTCTGCTGCAAAGGTAGCGGAAAACTCTGAAACTGCAAGCGAAGAGGGTGATATTTTGTATCGCACAGTGTTTGGCGGCAATAAAGGATACGTAGGGTATTCAAAGAGCAACCGTGCAGTCCGCGCTGAGAAAGAAGGGAAACGTAGTGTGTCTAATTTTGACCAGGCTTTTGTAGATAAAGTGAATACAATACTACAAAGTGTAGGTGCAGAAGGTATCACGATAGCAGAAGCCAAACGTATCACCAAGAACGTTAATGCTAACGAATGGCATCATACGTCAATGTATGGTAACAAGACGAACTACTATTCCCCCGAGGCTATTGCCTATGCCGCTATGGACGAAGCGCAGAAGGAGGCTTACGACCAAAAGGAGGAGTTGGAATGGCAGGATAGGAATAGGCGAGAGCAGGAACGGCAGGAGAGGCAAAATACCGAAAGAATGGCTCGTCGGGAGGCTACAGATAATGTGGTTGCCAATCGTTCAGAGATGGTGCCTATACGTGTAGGGAATATCATAGATGGTTATTGGGTTAATCTTGACGGAGTACACGTTAGGTTGGACAAAGACCTTAATGAAAAGACCCGGCGGTATGATGACGGAGTGGATAAAGAAGAAGCCAAGCGCGTAGCAGGTCAATATATTGACAGCCTTAAAGCCGATGTAGAGAAAAGGGTTGAGGAGAGCCGTGTGCAGAAATCGAAAGATGCGAAAGTGAACGAGACTGATGCAATGGTAGCGAAAGCCCGTGAGACAGCCGAAAGACTGCATCTTGACAATGTGGAGATAGTAACCGATGCGTCGCAACTTGAAGGTAAGAAGGCAACCGCCAAAGGTTTCTACAACCGCAGGACTGGTAAGATAACGATAGTAATATCGAACAATATGAATGCGGCAGACGTTGAGAGGACGTTACTTCATGAAGCGGTGGCGCACTATGGTTTGCGCAAGTTGTTTGGTGAGAAGTTTGACACGTTCCTTGACAACATTTATAAGAGTGCAGATGCAGAAGTGCGTGCGCGGATAGACGCTTTGGCAAAGAAATACAAAGGTAACATACGCACTGCAACGGAGGAATATCTTGCAAGCCTGGCAGAGAGAACCGACTTTGAGAATATGAAACAAAGCTGGTGGCAAAAGGTGAAGGAACTGTTTACCTCGATGTTGCGCGACTTGGGCTTTGAGGGCTTTGCAGATAAGGGTGTAAGTTTGTCGGACAACGAACTTCGATACTTGTTATGGCAGAGTTACGAGAACTTGAAGAATGGTGGAGCACATTCCATATTCGACGAGGCTGCAAGTGTGGTGAAGCAAGCAGAGCTTGGAGTTGGTAACTTTGCTAAAAAGGAAAGCAAGGGAGAGTTGGATAAGGTGAACGAGAAGTTCAACGAACAACTTGGGACTTTGACGGAGGAGAACGCCGATAAGGTAGTGCTTTCGTTGGGCAGTCCGTCTGACGTGTTGCTTTCCGCAGGTGTGGAAGATAGACCGATGAAACTGTATGGTAATAAGGTGATGAAGAAGATGCGCAAGCACGGGTTTACGCTTGACGAACTTCGCGATTTGCCTCGCGCGGTGGCTAATCCTATTGCCGTGTTCAATAACTATGGTGAGGAGGGAAACCGCTCTATCCTTATAGAATTGAGGACAGCAAACGGAAATTTCCTTGTTACAATAGACTTGGGCAAAGGTATTGAGGACATAGATTTTAATATAGTGTCTTCTGTATTTGGCAAAGGTAAGGACAATATAGTAGATTGGATAGAGAAAGGTTATGCTACCTATATAAACAAAGAAAAAGCCCTCAACTATCTGCACCACTCCGCACTACGCGCGGAAGCCCTCAGCAGTTCAAGACTTTCTTCTGCTGCAAAAATAGTAGAAGATTTTGAAAATCCCAAACTTTCGGAGGAAAAAAATGACGACAACGATATACTTTTCCGTGATGGGGACAGTGTGGACTATGAGAAAGCTCAAGCAAGGGATATGTATGAGCGTCGTGTGGCAAGGGGAATGTTCCAAACGCAGGAGGCTTTGCAGGACAGTATGCTTGGGTTGAAAGTGGCTATGGACGCGGTACTGAAAGCGGAGGGCGAGAAGATGTACATTGAAGAAGTGGCAGGCTTTGAGAATGCTTATCTTGGTGAGAACAGATTATCGAGTGTGAACCAAGCGGAGTGTGAGATGTTTGCCCGCACGTTGTTCAAGCCAATGCTTAAAGAGGTGGCGCGACTTGCCAAGACAGCCGATGAGCGTGCAGCGTTGATAGACTATATGATGGCTAAGCACGGTTTGGAGCGCAACGCAGTGATGGCAGAGAGGGAAGCGAAGAAACAGTTTGAGAAATACAAAGCTGAGCACCCGAAGGGCACTAAGACGGAGCAGGACTTTATAGACAAGTGCAGGGAAAAGGACTATGCAGGACTAACGGCGTTGACTGAGACGGACAATGTGGTTGATGCGGAAGACGAGGCACGGAGAATGGTAGCTGACTATGAACAGGCACACGCGACCGACGCGTTGTGGGACAAGGTGAATGCCGTGAACGATGCTACATTGCGCAAGGTTTACGAGAGCGGTATGATAAGCAAGGAGACTTATGACGACATAAGGAGTATGTATGACAACTATATACCTTTGCGTGGCTTTGACGAGGAGACGAGTGCAGAGGCTTATGCTTATCTGAACAACGACAGAGGCGGTTTTGCATCACCTATAAAGACAGCGAAAGGTCGTAAGAGCAAGGCAGATGACCCGTTTGCCAATATGCAGGCTATGGCGGAGAGTGCTATAATGCAAGGCAACCGGAATACTTTGGTTAAGCAGAAGTTCTTGAACTTTGTGATGAACCACCCGAGCGACCTTGTGAGCGTTAGTGATTTGTGGTTGCAGTATGACGCGGTGAATGATGAGTGGAAGCCGGTGTTTGCCGACAACATAGACGAGAAAGACAGTCCGGCAGAAGTGGAGCGTAAGATAAAGGACTTCAACGACAGAATGGAGCAACTTGCCAAGAGCAATCCCGATGAGTATAAGCGTCAAAAGGAACACCCGGAGATACCGTTCAGAGTTGTTGAGAAACGCGATTTGGCGCAGCACCAAGTGTTGGTTAAGCGAAATGGCAAGACAGTGGTGTTAACCATAAACGGCAGTCCGAGAGCGGCGCAGGCGTTGAACGGTTTGACCAATCCGAACAACGATATGAACGGAGCGATAGGAAAGATGCTTAATGTGGCAGAGAGTGTGAACCGCCAGTTGAGTGCTTTCTACACAACGCGTAACCCGGACTTTGTGGTAAGTAACTTTTTGCGTGATGCGCTATATAGCAACTCAATGGTGTGGGTTAAGGAAGGAGCGAACTATGCTATACGTTTCAATCTGAACTTTATGAAGTTGAACCCCGCCGTGATGAAGTGGTTGTTTGTGAAATACCGCAACGACACACTCGATATGAATGACGAGACGCAGAAGATGTTCCACGACTTTATGATGAACGGTGGTGAGACGGGCTATGTGAATACTCGCGACATAGAGGAGCGCAAGACGGCAATAACTCCCCGCATCTACTTGCTCGGGAGACCGTGGTGAAAAATTGTTTAGACCGTGGTGTAAATGGATTTAGACCGTGGTGTAACGGAGCGGTAGATGTGCATCAAAATATCTAATAAATCTAACAGAATAATATGGAGCAGTTCGTGTTTAAAGGGCAGGCTTATGAAGTGGAAAACTTGGAGCCTCAAACGTGTTTCAATGCAGTGTACACAGAGGGCGATGAAGAAAAGGTGTATTACCAAGTTTGCAAGGCTTTGGGAATACAACTCACACTTTGGAACTCTCGCGCACAGCAGATACAGACGCTGAAAGAAAAACTCACGGCAACGGATTATATAGCACTGAAAGCCTTTGAAGGACAGGACGTGAGCGAATATCCCGATTGGAAAGTGAAGCGACAGGAGATAAGAAACGAGATAAACCGTTTGGAACTTATTACTGACACGCAATGGGACGCAGAGAACGATGAGAAGATGATGGGAGAGTAAATGATATTGCACTCTTAACAGAAAGAACGGGGTTCGGACACTATTCGAACTCCGTTCTTATGCAATACAAACCTCTGCTTGCGCCAGTCGAAACAGTCGGAATATGGACAGTTTTAAAAAGTAGGTGGCTCAACGCGGGGGGCTCCCAGCGATACGCTTTGTTTTACGGCAAATGTTTCAGAGGGTAGGTTTTCCTTTTTATTATTGCCAGCTTTTTATTGAGTATTCGCTTTCTACCTTGTTTTCTATCTTGTCGGGAAGATTGGGGAAAAAGTCCATTCCTGTTATCTTTTCCACTTCGTCAACAGTCATTGCCGAGGCGTTCATGTTTTGTTTCGATGAATTATTGTTCATCACAAAACCGATAGCTTGCGGTCTGCCTTTGTTTACGGCATATATACATTTGAAAAAAGCTTTTGGTACAGGAATTTTGTGCTCTTTTCCTATTTGTTTTTGTTTGCCAGTATTGAAAATTGGTCCGCAAACAATATATACTCGTCCGAATTTGTTTGCCCATCTACGGCATGCACTTTCCAATTTGCTCCATGCTCCGGCGTTCAGTGTATGGGTTTGGGGACAAATGTTACTCATGTAGAAACATTCTTTCATGGCTTGTGCGTCAAATTTCATGTCTGCCGAAGGAGCCATGTGCCCGCGATCGTAACCGCTGCCGCTATAATCTTTAGTTTCCACGCGATGGGGCAGAGGTATGTCTTCGTCAGCCAAAAATTCATTGCGTCGTGCGATGTTTCCGTCGGTTTCGTAATCTTCCAAACACCATGCCACCCAATTTGGCTGGTTTGTCTCGCGGTTGAAAGAGAGTGTGTAAGCCATACGATAGAGCATGCGTTCCGGAGTTCCGCTAAGTTTTGCCGGAACCTCAATCAAACGCTTTGTATTTCCTTTTTTTTCTTTGTTCTGGGTCTCGGTCTTTTCCGATTTTGCTTTCTTTACAGATGAACTTGGCTCTGCTGGCTGCACAGCTTGGTGATTTTCTGTCAGAGAAGCGTTTTCTGCGGCTTGGTTTTGACATGATTTGCTCGAGAAACTCGAAAACAAAATCAACAATATTGGCAACGCAATGTATTTGGACTTTAATTTCATGTCTTTCTCAATTTATCACTTGTTGAATGAAAGTGTCAAGCCAAGCGAGAGGGTTTCCTGGATATTAAACAACTCTCGTTTTCCATTGACAAAACGGTTGTCATTATATGTGGGATAAAAATATAACGAACTTGTGAGGTATTTGTTTATTGTAAAGTTTATAGTGTTTTGCAATCTTGCTTCAACACGATGGTAGTTTGAGAAATAATAAATCGTTCCGCCCGTTCTGATGTTTTTTGAAATTTGCCACCAGTAATTAATGTTTACAGAAGGACCGAATGTATTATAGGCGTGATGATTTCCTGGAATTCCTTTATTATGTCTTAGTGCTTTTCTGTCGCAATAAACCGCGTAATATGATAGAGGGGAAAATGTTGCATCAATATGGAACACTGTTCCACGTTTCTTTGTTTTGCAATCAATACTGTATTTCATACCAATACCAATGTTGCCGCTAACGGGCGAAAGAAAGTCTTCGGTTACGTAATCGCTATTGCTTGCGTATTTTGGATAGATGTGTGTCCACGAATATAGAGACAAGGAATATTCCCAATGCTTTATAGCTTTCAAACCTAATTGGTTTGTCATTTCCAAACGGTTGTCGCTTGTGAGATATTTGTGCTTCTTGTCTTTGCTTTGACTTGTGAAACCCAAGCGGGCTTTTATGTTGTTTGAAAGGGTAAGATTCTTTTGGTTGTTGTAGTTTGCATTCAATTCTGTTTCCAGTCTGAATGTATTGTAGTTGGGTGTTCCTTTTGATGAAAAGTAGTTTTGCCCCATGCTATAATAGAGTCTGCCGTTGAAAGACCAGAAATTTGGGCGACGGGTAATCACTTTGTATGAAGCGTCTTCTATTCCGAGGTCTATTTGCTCGTTGCTCTGCGGTGTGATATGCGTTACTTCTTTTACGGGTTGCTCTATTATTTCTTTTCTTATGCCCGATGCGTTTTCAATGTCTTTTTGTGTGGTGGATATATACCATGGCACATTGGTATAAGCCCACATCAGAGTGTTCATCATGCTTTGCTGCACGCTGTCGTTGTAGAGTGAATAGGCCGATGGCAAGTATTTTTTGTCTTCTCCCACATGCGATGGCTTCCATGGCGATTGCATTATGTCCTTGACGGGCATATTGTACATCGTAGGGTTGAGCAGCAGAGGATAATAGTATGGATTGTTCAAAATAGTCTCGTCCTCGTTCATCGCAGCCTTGATAGAATCGATTGCTATTATTATTGCAAGCGAATCGATATACTTTTTCACAATCTGTTCGTTGTATGTAGGTTTCTTTTCGCGCTCGCGGTAGCGGGAAGAATACTGTGCCGAAACAAAAGATGCGGTAAGGACGGACACTATTATTGAAAGAATTATTCGTCTCATTGGTTTACCATATAATATAGGGCAAAGTTAGTCTATTTATCCAAGTCTTCAAAATATAGTTTGTATTATTGCTATATTTCTCGTGTTTGTTGTAATGTAATTGGCAGATAGTTGTTTTGTATGATGCTTTATTAGAAAAATAATATTGGATATTATTTAAACAATGTCCGATGTTTTTTAAATAATGTCTGACATTGTTTGAGTAATATCAGATTTTTTTTTGTCATTGTTTCAATGTTATTTCAATAAGTTGTAATTTTGCGTTCGAATTTGCATGATTGTACCTATACTATAGGTTGGGAACGGCATGCAATCAATGTTGTCAAAAATCAGATTATGAACATTTCATATAAATGGCTTAAGGAGTATGTTGATTTTACACTTACTCCACAAGAAGTCGCCGATGCGCTTACGTCGGAGGGACTTGAAGTAGATTCTCTTGAAGAAGTGGCCGCTATACGCGGAGGCTTGAAAGGCATTGTGGTGGGCGAGGTGCTCACTTGCGAACCTCACCCCAATAGCGACCATATGCACGTTTGTTCTGTGAACCTTGGTGCAGACGACCCCGTGCAGATTGTTTGCGGTGCATCAAATATCGCTGCCGGACAAAAGGTAATGGTTGCAACCATTGGCTGTGTGTTGTATGACGGCGACCTGGAATTCAAAATCAAAAAGTCGCGTTTGCGCGGCGTCGATAGCTTCGGTATGATTTGCGCTGAAGACGAAATTGGCGTAGGCAATGATCATAGCGGTATAATAGTGCTTCCGCAAGACGTAAAGCCCGGAACACCTGCAGCCGAATACTATAATTTGGAAAGCGACTATGTGATTGAAGTTGATATTACTCCTAATCGTTCTGATGCTTGCTCGCATTATGGTGTTGCGCGCGATTTGTATGCTTGGCTCAAACGTAATGGCTACGAAACTTCATTACATCGTCCCGATGTAGATGATTTTGCTGTAGACAACGAAGAACTGAATATAGATATCGATGTTCAGAATTTCGAGGCTTGCCCAAGATATTGCGCTGTAACCATAAAGAATTGCAATGTAAAGGAAAGTCCTGAGTGGTTGAAGAAGAAACTCGAAACAATAGGCTTGCGCTCCATTAATAATATCGTAGACATTACAAACTATATTATGATGGCTTACGGACAACCCCTACATTGTTTCGACGCCGATATGATAAAGGGCAACAAAGTAGTAGTTCGTACAATGCCAGAAGGCACTCCGTTTATTACACTCGATGGAGTAGAACATAAATTGTCTGATAGAGATCTTGCCATATGTAATGCTGAAGAACCGATGTGTATAGCCGGAGTTTTTGGCGGCAAAGGTTCAGGAACTTATGAGACAACTAAGGACGTTTTGTTTGAGAGTGCGTATTTTAATCCCACTTGGATTCGCAAAAGTGCGCGACGTCATGGACTTTCTACCGACGCAAGTTTTCGCTTTGAGCGTGGAATTGACCCACAAGGTCAAATATACGCGTTGAAACAAGCTGCTATTCTTGCAAAACAACTTGCCGGTGGAACAATTTCAATGCAGATAAAAGACGTAAAACAGAAAGACGCTGAAGATTTTATCGTTGATCTTAATTACGAATACGCTTTCAATCTTATCGGAAAGCAACTCGACAAGAATGTGGTCAAGGAAATCGTAACAAGTCTTGAGATGAAAATTCTTGAAGACCGAGAAGACGGAATAAAACTCGCAGTTCCTCCATATAGAGTTGATGTTACTCGCGCTTGCGACGTGGTTGAAGATATTTTGCGCATATATGGTTACAATAATGTGGAGATTCCTTCGGCTATTAACTCAACACTTACGATCGAGGGTGAAGAAGACAGATCGCATAAACTTAAAGATGTTGTTAGCGAGCAACTCGTGGGATACGGTTTCAACGAAGTGATGAACAATTCGCTCACCAAAATTTCTTATTACGAACCCTTGGAGCAATTGTCTCTTGACAACGGCGTGAAGATAGTTAATCCTTTGAGTTCCGACTTGGGCGTTATGCGTCAGACACTGCTTTTCGGCGGACTTGAAAACGTTCAGCGCAATTTGAATCGCAAGATTGAAGACATAAGATTCTTTGAATTTGGAAATTGCTACCATTACAACGCTGCTAAAGCCGATGGCGATAACCATATGTCGGCTTACAGCGAAGAATATCACATGGGAATTTGGTTGGCAGGCAAGCGTGAACACAATTCTTGGGTAAAGGCTAACGAAGAAGTCAATGTATTTGAACTCAAAGCCCATGTAGAAAATATATTCCGCCGTTTGGGAGTAGGAAAGTCTGCCCTTGTAATAAAAGAAGTAGGCGAGGGCGATTTGCTGTCAAAGGCTCTTGAATATTCGGCGCGCAATGGCAAGACAATAGCAGTTGTTGGAATCGTAAAATCAGCGATTGCCCGCAAATTCGATATTGACGGCGGCGTTTTCTATGCCGATATCAATTGGTCGAACCTTATGAAACTTACGCGCAAAAACAAGGTGGTTTATTCCAAGCTAAGCAAATATCCGCCTGTAAGCCGCGACCTTGCGTTGTTGGTAAACAACACTGTGAAATTTGCCGACATCGAAAGCATAGCATTCAACACAGAGAAGAAACTGCTCAAGAGTGTAGAACTTTTTGATGTGTATGAAGGAAAGAATATTGCTGAGGGCATGAAGAGCTACGCTGTGAATTTTGTGCTTGAGGATTCGGAGCGCACGCTTACTGACGAACGTGTTGACAAGGTGATGAAGAGTATTCTCAACAACTTGACTCGTCAGATTGGAGCACAACAGAGATAAATCAAAAATTCAAATAAAAATATAAAATACCAAACCAATGGGAAGAGCATTTGAATATCGTAAAGCGACAAAACTAAAACGTTGGGGGCATATGGCTCGCACGTTTACAAAAATCGGAAAACAAATCACTATAGCAGTGCGCGAGGGTGGTCCAGAGCCTGAAAACAATCCGCACTTGCGTGCAATTATCGCCAATGCCAAGCGCGAAAATATGCCGAAGGACAATATCCAGCGTGCAATCAAGAACGCTTGCGATAAAGACCAGAGCGATTACAAGAATATGACTTATGAAGGATATGGCCCTCACGGAATTGCCATATTCGTTGATACTCTTACAGACAATCCCACTCGTACAGTGGCTGATGTGCGTTCCATTTTCAACAAATTCTCCGGAAATCTCGGCACAATGGGTTCGCTTGCATTCTTGTTCGACCACAAAAGCGTTTTCTCTTTCCATAAAAAGGACGGTTTGGATATGGACGAACTCATTCTCGACTTGATTGACTTTGGAGTGGAAGATGATTTTGATGAAGACGAGGAAGAAAATTCCATTACCATTTATGGCGACCCCAAGAGTTTTGCACAAATACAGCAATATCTTGAAGAGAAAGGTTTTGATGTGATTGGCGCAGAATTTACTTATATTCCAAACGACTTAAAAGAGGTTACGCCCGAACAACGAGAGACTATCGACAAAATGGTTGGCCTTCTTGAGGATTTCGATGATGTGCAGAATGTGTACACCAACATGAAGCCCGAAGAATCAGCAGAGTAATTTTCTTAAATTATACGTGATATAGCAAAGGCGGAAAGTTTTCTTTCCGCCTTTGTTTGTTGTTG
>CAVIQL010000032.1:10238-24518 GCA_963644855.1 Clostridiaceae bacterium Marseille-Q4149
CGATATTATTTGAAAAATGTCGGATATTATTTAAAAAATGTCTGACATTGTTTTTGCGATATGCCGATGTGTTTTTGTGATTTGCTATTACAGTAGTCAAATGCCTAATTTTCATCGGGATAGAAGCATTTCCAATTGCTCGTGTTATAGGTGTCGGATATTTTGATTGGGCTGTATTTCCAATTCTCTCCGTCTTCGATTATAATTCCACCGCCAAGGTTCATTTTCTTTGCCTCTTCGCTGTTCACATAGTCGATTAGCGCGTTGTGTTTTCGGGCTGCATTTGGATCGCTGCCTGTTGTCTTGGTGTCGAAAAGGAATATGCGCCCGCTTTTCATGCGTATCACGAAGTCTACATAGAACAATGATTTTCGGTCATAGATATCCGTGTAGCTTATAGCGTAGTGCTGTTTGCCGGCATCGCCATTCTTGTACCACCAGTCAATGAACTCTTGGTTGTTTTCGAGAAACGCAACGAATTTTCTCTCGGGCATTGAAGCTTTTTCGAGTTGTATGAACGGAACAAGCGCATGGTCTTTCACATCGTTCCTTATTATGTGAGTGTCTTCTGGGTAAAGTCTATCGGCAGGCACTTCCCAATTGTATTTCTCAAAAGATTTTTCTGATTTTGTCTTTTGCCGTTTTACAAGTATTTCAAAATAGCGGTCGAGTGCCAAACCTACCACGGCTTCTATCTTGGGGCGATTGCCGTGATAGAGCACCATTTTCAACGCATCGGTTTCTTCGAGCCCGAAAATTCCATTTAGAACTTCTTTCAGCGCATATGCCAAAGTTGTGATGCTCACTTTCTCGAAACGAGAGCCCATAGCTTTGGCGCAAAAAGCAAAGAATGCAGCGTTCAATTCCTGCGTGGTGCGCACATAATGCTTTTTCTTGTCAACAATAATAGTCTCCTGTTCGCCAGTAACCTTTTGGTCTTCTACAACGTCAATTCCTATGCCCTGGATTTGGAATTTCAGTCTGTCTCCAACGGTTCGCCGGTTGATTATTTGCTGGTTTTCGCGCGCTTCTTTGCCGGGTTGGGGTGTTTCTTTGCCATCTAATTCGTCGGGCGTGAACAAAATGTTGCCCAAATTCTTCACGGAATATTTCTCGCAAAAGCAGTCGGACAATACTTTCTTGAAATCCACTCCCAAACGTTTGCGGCTTTCGGCAGGACGTTCGCAATATTCCGATTGCAACACCACATTGCAAAGCTCCTTGCGCCTCACGGCGTGAAGACTTGAAAGATAGTCCATGTCATCGCTCACTATCTGTATGATATCTTTGCTCAAATTGGTATAAACATAGCCTTTGTTCAAAATATCGTCTTCATAGAAATGTTGTTCCGGCATTCGGAGTATGCGCCCCACTGTTTGCGTTGTGAAAGTAAAGCTTTTAATTTCGCGGAAAATAAGCAATACCGCTGCGCGCGGGCAGTCCCAACCCATGGCAATGGCTTGTTTGAAAAGCAAAACCTCTGTGGGATTGTCGTAATGCTCTATGCCGTCAAGATTTACCTTTTCTTTGCTCAACCAAACGGCAAGCTTCCCGTTTGTTGTGTTTATTCCTTTTATCAAGTCAAGATATTCCACCACTTCCTTGCGTATGCTTTCGTCCTCGGTGGTCATGTTTTCGCTTTTGTCGTTGGGCAATTGTATCAACAACAGAGGGTTTATATTTACGCCGAGCTTATTGTATGCCGATGCAAGTTCTTCGCGTTTCTCCAAAGCCAGATGAATGAGATGTTGATTGAGCGAGGAGTTGGGAGAATTGAAATCGAGCGCAGGATTAAGCACCACGCCCTCCTTGATCATGCCTTCGGCAATTACTTGGTCGCGCAGAATGTTTACAAACTTGTAGGGCTTTTTGATGAAGATAGTCGTTGCCGAAATTCTAATCTCTATCTTGGGATTGATGTTCTGCAATACCATTTCGCTTTTGTTTGCCAATCGTCCGGCAAACAAGTGTGCCTCGTCAATGATTACAATTATCGGAATGTTGTGCTCTTGGGTGCGTCGGGTAAGGTTGTATAGCGATGCGTTTTGCTCTGAATCGCGCACCATAATGGCGTTGTCTTTGTTGATACTCTCCCAATTCACAAACAAAATATCTCCGGCGTGAATGAAACCTGATGTGGAATGGTCGATATCGTCGTAAACCACGGGGTGAAGCTCTTTGGTTTCCGTGAAAAACGATTTCATTTTAAAGTAACTCTGTTCGTGCAACTTGTTTGGCGCAATCCATATAAACGCCACCTCGTTATAGGGGATTTCGGGGTTGTTTGAAATTTCGGAGTTGAGGCACATGAGCATTTCCGAAGCCATTACCGTTTTGCCCGAACCGGTTGGAGCTTCAAAATAAAGCGCATGCCGGCTGCCAGGCTCCGACAAAAAATCCAAGGCATTCTCTACAAGTTCTTTTACTGCCTTTTGCTGATATTTCAAATACTTCATAGTTTCTCGGTTGTTTCGTTGTTTTCGTTTATTTCTTCGGCTTGTTTTTTCGGTTCCGGCAACACGTGGCGATAGGCATTATATATGGCGTCGGGCAAAGCACAAAGTTCCACGCGGTTTGCCACATCGTCGAAATCATCATCAAAAGCGTAGGAATTAGGTGAGAACACGTAGGTTTTTATCTTGTTTTCGGTGATTGGAGATTTGAGAATTTGTTTCACCAATTCCGGAATTTTCTCTTCATTATATACTACGAGCATTTGGTGTTTGCCATCGTTGAAATAGCGCGCGGTGTTGGTGTCAAGATATTTGTCGGCGAGTGGGGCAGGAGTGTAAACGTTGTTGCGAATACAGAGCATGTCGGTGGCAAGAAGCATTAGGCGGCGCATGTTAACCGTAGTTTTTTCGCGCGGCAGCAGATGTGTTTTGTAGTATCGCAGCGTGTTGTCTTTAAGTCCCGCTATATTTTCGCCTTTCGATGTGGTGTATCCGTTTATCACCCTTTTGTTGCGCTCATAGGTTACGTTTTCGCAAATTCCGTTCTCGTTGTTCGTTACAAGTATACACTGCCTTTTTCCGCCGTCCTCATTGTTTAGTTGCATAGTGGCATCTAAACTGGTACCAGAACCAGCAAAAAAATCAAGTATTATTATATTTCTACTTTTATTTAAGAACCTAACTAATTTCTTCAATAGTTCACAAGGTTTTGAAAAAGAAAATTCTAAAGATAATTCGCCCAAACGACTTGTCCCAAGAGAATTAATGCAGTCTTCAATGTAATTTGGTGGAACTTTACCTTTTTCTTCGGCATCTTTTTTATACCGTTTGGTATAAACATTCCAGTTAGAGGTTTTTCCATTCTCGTCAACAAGGGAAGATTTTTTGACTTTCTTAAAAACCAACAGATGCTTTTGTTTAAGATAACTATCCCAAGCCCATCTCCAACATTTATCTTCATTACTTTGTGGCTTAATAAAAGATGCATCTTTTATTTCTGTAGGAAATATATTGCCAGGAGGTATTATAAAAGAATGATCAGGACATTCTATATAATATCTTTGATTAGGACGAGAGTCTAATGAACTTTGATACAAAGATTTGCTACATTCATAAAACTCTCCAGCTCTTTCTCCTTCTTTTTCCATTATAGGAAAGTTTGCTGTGTTTGGAGCAAAGAACTTATTTACATTTTGTTTGTTATTTGCGTAAACCAAGACATAATCTACCGCAGGAGAAAAATATGTACCTTTTCCATTTCCTCTTTTCTGAATACGAGAAATTATAGATATTTGGTTTTGCTCACCAAACATTTCATTACATAATAGTATTAACTGTGCAACTTCGTCAAAACCTATTGAAATGAATAAGACACCATCTTCTTTCAATAAACCTTTGGCAATGCGCAGGCGTTTGTTCATAAACGAAAGCCATTTGGAATGGCGGTAGCCGTCTTCGCGATCAACAAAATTGTCGTTGTAAACAAAATCTTTGTTCCCTGTGTTGTAAGGCGGATCGATGTAGATTACGTCAATCTTTCCCGAGTGGGTATAGCTTAGAGCAGTTAACGCTTCAAGGTTGTCGCCTTCTATAAGAATGTGGTTGGGCGCATCGGGAGCGGAGCTTATTATTGCGCGTTCCTTTACTTCTTGCAATACGGGCAACTCGTTTTCCAAACGTTTCTCAATGTCTTCGGGCTTGTTTTCCCAAACCAATCCGTATTTCTTTTCGCTATTGAGTAATTCGGTGAGTTGGGCTTTTTCTTCGTTGCTAAGCCCTTCAATGTTTTTTATCTTGTTGATGAGTTGCTGTTTGTTCATGCGGCGGCATTGGTTGCGTTCCGCCGACTCCCCAAGCGGTGAATGTTAGTATGGTATTGTCTATAAAAAAGATTTGGCGCAGGAATCATCACTTCAAAATTCCTTGCAAACTGCGGTATTAGGAAACCGATCACATTAAGGAACAGAAGCAATGAAGCCTACGCCAATTGTATGATATACGCACACAATGCACCCTTTCTTGACGAAAGGGCGCACTTATGCCGTGCGAAATTCACACTATGGGTAGACGTCCACCGCATATATCCTCTGAATGCAATTTTGAAAGTTCCTAATTTCCAGTTTGCCAGAAGAAAACGTAGTAAACGCCTTTCTCAAAAATAGAGCCGCTTGTTTGGCAGATTTTCGTCGGCATCTCTTTGCCGGCTGTCCGCAAAGCGGCAGTTCAAAAGTAGGGAAAATTTACGACATCTGCAAACCTTTTTCCTCTATATTGGTTTGCCTAAAAAAATCAAGGCATCTTTCTTGAAAAACAAACAATAAGGGCGGCTTTGAAACCTATCGGAAGTAAAAGACAAAATACGCAGTTTTCCCGATACGATTTCAAAGCCGCCCAAAAATGGATTGCGGTGAAACAGATTACGCTTTCACCGGAATGTTTTTGATTATGTCGAGCAGCAAATCCCACACCATTTTCACCGTGGGTATAAGCAGTTTTTCGTCGGGCGAGTGCACTCCGCGCAATGTAGGTCCAAACGAAACCATGTCGATATGCGGGTATTTCTCGCTAAGCAATCCACATTCCAAACCGGCGTGTATGGCGAGAATCTTTGGCTCTTTGCCAAACAGTTTCTTGTATGAATCTACCGTGATTTTGAGTAGCGGACTATTAGGGTCGAGTTTCCATCCGGGATATCCCTCGGAGGTGGAAACTTCTGCGCCAGCCAATTCGAATGCAGCCCTTATGGTTGCGCTCATATTCTTGCGCGCGCTGCCTATGTTGGAACGCTGCGAACTTATAACGTCGATGGTGTTGCCGTTGCGGTGAATGCTTGCAAGATTTGACGATGTTTCTACCAGCCAATCCAATTCCTGGCTCATAGCATAGATGCCATTGTCGACGGCTTGCAGGGCTGTTATGATTTTTACCGACGACGGTTTGTCGATAACCTCGGCGGGGTCGCTGCTTTCTACATAGAAGTTTATTGTTTTCTCGGTAACCGAAAATTCTTCTTCGATTTCGGCGGTATAAACATTGGCGTCGATGCGTATGTTTTCCTTGTCGGCCATAGGCACAGCGCATATTGCCCAGCCTTCGCGCGGAATGGCGTTGTGGAGACCGCCGCTTTGAATGTCGGCAAGGCGCAAATCGTATTTTTTCATACAGTTGTAGAGGAAACGTATGAGGAGCTTGTTGGCATTTGCGCGCTTCTTTTCTATGTCATCTCCCGAGTGTCCGCCCGTTAGCCCTTTGATGCCAACCTTGAAAAAGAAATAGTTTGCGGGGGCTGCCTCGGTGGTGAAACTAAATGTGGCTTGGGTTTTTGCGCCGCCTGCACAACTTATAAATATCTCGCCTTCGTTTTCGCTGTCAAGGTTGAGCAGATATTTTCCGTCCATAAATCCCGGTTTCATTCCGCTTGCTCCCGTAAGTCCTGTCTCTTCGTCTCGTGTGAATACGCATTCGATAGGTCCATGCTCAATGGTGTTGTCTTTAAGAATGGCAAGTTCCATGGCAACTCCTATACCGTCGTCGGCTCCGAGCGTTGTGCCTTTTGCCGTGAGCCATTCTCCAACGATTTCGGTTTGTATGGGGTCGTTTTCGAAGTCGATTTCTACATGCGAATCCTTTTCGCAAACCATATCCATGTGGCTTTGTATGATTGTTGTCTCGCGGTTTTCGTATCCCGGCGTAGCTGGTTTGCGTATTATCACGTTTCCGGTTTCGTCAACCTTGGTTTCGAGTCCGAGTTTCTCGCCATAGTTTTTGAGAAACTCTATCATCTTTTCTTCTTTCTTTGAGGGGCGGGGAATTTGGTTTATTTCGGCGAAACAAGCAAATACCTCTGCGGGTTCCATCTTTACCTTTGTCATAATAAGTCAGTATTTTATTCGATTGATAAATTTATTGTCGTTGTAAATGTTTATCTTTGCATCAACAAAGTTAAGTAATTTGGAATTAGCAAACAACAAAGCGTTAGCAATAACGCTCTTTGCGTTCCTGCCAAACAAGAATATTAATAATTTCAACAGTCCATTCAAAAATGAATAAGCCTTTGACCAAAATGTTTGTTGCTTCGATGATGATTGGTGCAACAGTGTGTTTTTCAAGTTGCGACCCCAAACCGGGAAAAGCCGTTGCAACAGCCGAAGACTCAAAAGATGCCAAGACAGAAGTTGCCGAAAACAATAAGATAGCCTATGTGTGCATTGATTCGATTATAAACAATTACGAATTCTGCACAGAGCATAGCAAAGTGCTCGAGAAGCGAATGAACAATATAAAAGCTACGCTCGCAGCAAAAGGCAAGGCTTTGCAGAACTCGGCGATAAGTTTCCAGCAAAAGGTTCAGTCGGGCGAAATAAAGTCGCAAGAACAGGCGCAGAAGATGCAGGCTTCGCTACAGAAACAACAGATAGACCTTGAAAACCTGCAGGAGAAATATTCCGCGCAATTTGAAAAGGAACGTCAGAAATATAATGAGGAAATGAAAGACTCTATTGAAAATTTCCTCAACGACTACAACAAAGACCACAAATATGCCATGATTCTTAGCAAGGTGGAGAACAATATCCTCTATGCCGAGAAGAAAATGGACATAACCGAAGACGTATTGAACGGATTGAACAAACGCTACAAATCTTCGAAAAACGCTAAGGCCGACAAGAAGTAAACTTAAAATGAAATACAACTTCGTCAAGGTGGCAAGTGCAATTCCCACGGTGAAAGTGGGTAATTGCGTATACAATACCCGGCAAATAATAAGCCTGATAAAACAGGCAGAGTGTGAGGGCGTGGAAATTGTATGCTTCCCGGAATTGTGTATCACGGGATATACTTGTCAAGATTTGTTTGAAAGTAGTTTGCTGATTGACGAAGCCGAAAAAAGCCTTGCCGAAATTTTAGAGGAAACAAAGCAACTGAACATTATTTCAATCGTTGGGTTGCCAATAGTAATAGACGGCTATCTTGCAAACTGTGCCGCTGTTATACAAAAGGGTGTTGTGCTCGGCATTGTGCCTAAAACATATCTGCCGAACTATAAGGAATTCTACGAGAAACGTTGGTTTGCCTCGAGCGACGAACTTCGCAGCAAACAAATAAGTTGTTGCGGACAAAAAGTTGCGGTAAGCACCGATATTTTGTTCAGAACTTCCGTCGCTGTATTCGGTATAGAAATTTGTGAAGATTTATGGGCTCCAATTTCGCGGAGTTCACACCTCGCACTTGCCGGCGCAGATATTCTATTTAATTTGAGTGCCGACAATGAATGCGTGGGAAAGCACGATTATGTCAAGTCGTTGGTTTCCGGACAGAGCGCCCGCACAATTTCTGGCTACGTGTTTACAAGCTGCGGCTTCGGAGAGAGCACACAAGATGTGGTGTTTGCCGGGGGCTCGCTTATATATGAAAATGGTAAACTGCTAAGCGAAGGCAAACGTTTCTCGCTCGAAGAACAGTTGACGGTAAGCGAGATAGACGTTGAGTTGCTACGTCATGAAAGGCGGGTAAACACAACATTTCGGCATTGCGCCAAAAAAAATATCGTGGCTGATAGTTTTACGTGGATTGAAACGGCTGACGTAGTTAACTCTAACGAAAATCTTACTCGGTATATAGAGCATCTTCCGTTTGTTCCAGCAAACAATGAATACAATAATCGTTGCGAGGATATTGTGAACATTCAGGCAAACGGACTTGCGAAACGTCTTGCCCATATTTGTGCAAAAAATGTTGTGGTAGGCATAAGCGGAGGTTTAGATTCTACTTTGGCTCTTCTCGTTTGCGTAAAAGCGTTTGACATTCTGAATTTAGATCGTAAGGGAATCGTTGGCGTTACGATGCCAGGATTTGGCACGAGCGTTCAAACTCATACAAACGCCACAGACTTGATGGAAGAATTAAGAATTTCCGTTCGTGAGATTTCCATTAAAGATGCTTGTATACAACATTTCAAGGACATTGGACACGATTTGCAGACCTACGATATTACTTATGAAAACGGTCAGGCTCGGGAACGTACAAAAATTCTCATGGATGTGGCAAACCAAGTTGGAGGTATTGTTGTAGGGACGGGAGATTTGAGCGAATTGGCCTTGGGCTGGGCAACGTACAACGGAGATCATATGAGTATGTACGGAGTAAATTGCTCTATTCCCAAAACGTTGATACGCCACCTCATTAAATGGTTTGCCGATAGTACTCCCAATGTGGCTGTGAAAAGGACACTCGAAAGCATTATCGATACTCCGATAAGTCCGGAACTTATTCCGACAAACGATAAAGGCGAAATAGTGCAGAAGACAGAAGACAAAGTTGGACCTTACGAACTTCACGACTTCTTCTTGTATTATACGCTTCGATATGGGTTTTCTCCGTCGAAAATATATTTCCTCGCGCAGAAAGCATTCTTGGGAATGAAAAACAATTTATATAACAATGATATAATAAAGCATTGGATTAAAGTGTTTTTTCATCGTTTCTTTCAACAACAATTCAAACGTAGTTGTCTTCCTGACGGACCAAAAGTTGGCAGTTGCTCTTTGAGTCCTCGTGGCGATTGGCGTATGCCGAGCGATGGGGATAGCTATTTGTGGAAAGAAGAATGCGACAAATTATGAATGTGTAATAAATTACATAAGTAAATAGCAATGAAAAAAACAATTTTGGTTACTGGTGGTACGGGATTTATTGGTTCTCATACAACTGTAGAACTTCAGCAAGCAGGCTATGATGTGGTTATTGTAGATAATCTCTCAAATTCGAAAGCCGATGTTGTTGATGGAATTGAAAAAATTACGGGCATTCGTCCTGCTTTTGAACAAGTAGATTGTCTTGATATGCCTGCGCTCGAAGGGGTATTCCAGAAATATCCTGCAATTTCCGGTATAATTCATTTCGCAGCAAGTAAAGCTGTGGGAGAATCCGTGGAAAAACCGTTGAAATACTACCGCAATAATATCGTTTCGCTTGTAAATTTGTTGGAACTCATGCCGAAATATGATGTTAAGGGTATAATTTTCTCTTCTTCGTGCACAGTGTACGGGCAGCCGGAAAAAGAAAACCTCCCTGTAACAGAAAAAGCTCCAATTAAGAAAGCAGAAAGTCCTTATGGTAATACAAAACAGATAAACGAGGAAATTATAGAAGATGATATCAAGAGTGGTGCTCCTATCAAGGCTATACTTCTTCGTTATTTCAATCCGATTGGAGCGCACCCCTCTGCTATTATTGGAGAAATGCCAAACGGTGTTCCTGCAAACTTAATTCCTTATCTCACTCAAACAGCAATTGGAATTCGCAAGGAGTTGAGCATATTTGGAGACGACTACAATACTCCTGATGGTACGTGTATTCGCGACTATATATATGTTGTTGACTTGGCAAAAGCTCACGTATGTGCTATGAGCAGAATTCTTGAAGACAAATGCCAGGAACCTGTAGAAATATATAATGTAGGCACGGGTCATGGCGTTTCGGTAATGGAACTCGTAAATACTTTTGAAAAGTGTACCGGTGTAAAATTGAATTACAAGATTGCGCCGCGTCGTGCAGGCGATATCGAGAAGATTTGGGGCAATGTAGATAAAGCCAACAATGTTTTGGGTTGGAAGGCTGTCCATACTCTTGAAGACGCTCTTTCTTCTGCATGGAAATGGCAGCTTACTCTTCGTGAGCGTGGCATTATGTAATAAATAGCCGTTGAAAGAAATATAATCAATCCCGCAGTACTCTGAAACAATGTGTTCTGCGGGATTTATAGTTAATACACAGAAAATATATGAGCAAAGACATTCAAACTCCGTATTATATAATGCACGAAAGCAAATTGCGCCGAAATTTGGGCGTAATAAGCGATGTGGCGTGCAAGGCTGATGTTGAAATTATTTTGGCGTTTAAGGCTTTTGCATTGTGGAAGACTTTTGGGATTTTTCGCGAATACATCAAATCTACTACCGCAAGTTCTCCATTCGAAGCTTTGCTTGCAAAACAAGAGTTCGGACATCTTGCTCATACATATTCTCCGGCTTACGAACAGCATACTTTCAATACCATTTTGGAATGTTCGGAATTTATCACATTCAACTCCCTAAATCAATTTCAAACGTTTTACCCGCAAATAGAAGAGTGGAATAAAAGTGGAAAAGGACATCGCGTTTCAGCAGGGGTGCGTATAAATCCTGAGCGGTCAGAAATCACCACAGAGATATACAATCCTTGTGCGCCCGGTACGCGTTTCGGTATTTCTGCATCTCAATTGCCTTATCCGCTTCCCAAAGGAGTGGACGGCTTTCATTGTCATTGTCATTGCGAGAACGATTCTTTTGCTCTCGAAAGGACTCTTGATACTATTGAAAAGAAGTTTGGAAAATGGCTCAACCATATAAAGTGGCTGAATTTGGGCGGTGGTCATTTAATGACCCGTAAAGGATATGATGTTTCCCATCTTGTTGGAATTTTAAAGGATTTCAAACAGAGACATACAAATTTGAAAATCATTATGGAGCCTGGTTCTGCTTTTGCGTGGCAAACGGGGGAACTTGTAGCAGACGTGGTTGACATCGTAGAGGACAATGGTATAAAGACGGCCATTCTGAATGTGAGTTTTACTTGTCATATGCCAGATTGTTTGGAGATGCCTTACCAGCCCGAGGTTCTTGGGGCGGAAAGTTTGGGCTTTGATATCGACGAGTCTAAAAAACGAGATTCCAAAGTGTATCGGCTTGGAGGCAATAGTTGTTTGAGTGGAGATTTTATGGGCTATTGGCTTTTTGACAATGGTTTGAAAATAGGGGACAAACTTGAGTTTCAAGATATGATTCATTACACTACGGTTAAGACCACAATGTTTAATGGTATACAACACCCAGCTATAATTTTGAAACGTGAGAATGGAGAAACCGAAGTATTGAAACAATTTTGTTACTCCGATTACAAAAACATCATGGATTGATGTGATTTTGTGGTATATAAACATTTTCGCGAAAAACAATTATCTTTGTAATTGAATCGATAAGTTGTTGTTATGATAAAGATGCGCAGAAAAACAATACTCCTGTTCTTGATGCTGGTAACGTTGAAAACGGTTGCCCAAACTCATGCATACGATTTATATATTTCACAATATTGGAGTATGGCTGTTGAGCAGATGCAACGATATCGCATTCCTGCCAGCATAACTCTTGCGCAGGGAATAATTGAAACCAATGCGGGGAAAAGCATGCTTTGCACCAAAGCAAACAATCATTTTGGAATTAAATGCTCGCATGGTTGGAACGGTCCTTACGTATTAGCAAACGATGATATGCCAAACGAACGTTTTCGTTCATATAGTAGCGCGCGCGAAAGCTATGAAGACCATTCTAAATTCCTAATTCAAAATCCGCGTTACGCTTTCCTTTTCAAATTGTCGCCTACTGATTACCGTTCGTGGGCTTATGGTTTGAAAAGTGCTGGCTATGCTACAAATCCGCGCTATGCCGATTTGTTGATAGGACTTATAGAGGATTATCAATTGTATCGTTTCGACAACTCACGGGATATTAATCCGCGCCAAATCCAGCGTTTGGAAAACAAAGCGGAACACAGTGTGTATTTCAACAACGACAATTATTATGTGATAGCTCGCGAGGGAGATACATTCAAGAGTATTTCAAAGGAAACTGGCGTGTCTCGTCGCAAAATAGCGAAATATAATGAACTCCCAAGAGACTACGTTTTGCAGGCAGGCGATGTGCTTTATATGGAAAAGAAGAAAAAGCACGCCGAAAGAGCCTATAAAGGCAAACTTATTGTGGTGCAGCAAAACGAGTCTTTGTATACAATAGCCCAGCGCTATGGAATTCAGTTGAAGAGTTTGTATCGCATGAACAATCTCCCAGCCGATGCACAGGCATACGCAGGAATGGAACTGTTTGTGTACAGATAAAACTGATAGAGTAGGGCAAATGCTTTCCGAAAATACTTAGGCAGAAAACCTGTCCAAATGTTATTTTTCTAATATCCGACCTTTTTTAAAAAAGGTCGGATATTATTTAAAAAAGGTCTGACATTAGAAAAACAATATGCCTTGTTGTTTTTCGCATGGTGCGAAGCGATATAAAAAGGTTTTTTCCCAAACGAAAGGAATGAAAATCTGAATAGTTTTGTATCTTTGCAATAAAGATTAATCTATTAGAATTACAAACAATACGAAATGGGCTTATTATCAAATATTTTCAAGAAAAAAACAGAAAATGCCGATGGAACCCGTGTGGGGGGAATCGAAGATTTCATGACCCTTATCAGAGTTTATTTTCAAGCCTCCATGGCTGCCAACCTTGGTATCACAAATCTTTCGATGCTTCCCGATTTAAGGGTGTTTAAGCAAACCTTGCATGTAGCCACAGTGAACAACCGTTTGGGCTTTGGTGAGAAAAACAAATGCAAGAAGATGCTAAGCGAAATCTACGACATGCCAGATACTTTCTTTCGTGAAATAGATTCGAGCGTAAAAGCACACTGCCGAAAGATTAATGATGTGTCCAACTATCTATTCTTGTTTCAAGGATTCTCACAAGATTTGCTCATGCTCATGGGTAATATCTTGAAATGGAAATTCCGTATGCCGTCAATCTTTAAGAAGTCGATAAAGATTATGATTGAGAAATCTATAAACGATGTTCTTACGAAAAACGACTGGAAAGACGAAGGTGTGAGGCGCACGTGTGTAGGGATAAGAAAATACCAGCACGCTTTGGGCTATTCTCAGAGTTGGATGACAGAATATGTCTACCGTCTTGTGATGCTTGCGAAAAAAGAACCCAAGCCTAAAGATGTTCCCGACACAGATAAAAAATAAGCTGCGACTTGGCAGTAAAGCATAAAATAGATAAATTTGCATAGCGACATATCTGTAGGCGATGGCTGAGGAGGTACAAAACAAGAAAACTATCGAAATCTTTCAAACGAGGGTGCGGCAGCTGATGTATGAGTATGAAAAAGTACGCAATCAGCGCGATGAACTGCAAAACAACCTTCGTAAAAAAGAAATCGAGGCATCACAGCAGCAAGAAGAAATAAAAAGACTGCAAGATGCCTATCAGTCCTTGAAAACCGCCAAGATGCTGGAAATAAACGATGGCGACGTGGAGAAATCAAAAAAGAGGATAGATTCACTCATACGCCAAGTGGATAGGTGTATAGCCTTGTTGAATGTATAACAACATGACACACCATGGCAGAAGCAAGTGAGAAATTTTTCATACAGCTAAGGATAGACAATCAAACTTATCCTGTAAATATACGCCGAGACGAAGAGGAAATATATCGGGAGGCAGAGCGTAAGATAAACGACAAACTCAACCTTTACAGAGACAATTTTCCCAGTCTGCCCAAAGAGCAATATTTATATATGACCCTGCTCGATTTAAGTGTAAGTCTTGTGCGTACCCAAAGGCGTAATGACACAGAACCATATGAGTCGGTTATGAAAAATCTCACAGCCGAGATACTCTCAACGCTCGGAGAAAAAGACTAAAACCGAGTAGGCGTATTCTCTTCGGTACACTTCCACACATCGTCTATGTTTGCCATAAATGTCGCGCGAAAAAAAGACATTTAACGATAAACATAACAATAGAAAATGGTAACAATAATATTTGTATTAGTCTCGCTCGTTGTGGGCTGCGGTATTGCTTATTTAATATTGCGGTACGTGGCAAACGGGCATTATAAAAAAAGAATTTCAGAGGCAGAAAAAGAAGCCGAAGTAATAAAGGAGAAAAAACTTCTCGAGGTAAAAGAAAAATTCCTTAGCAAGAAAACCGAACTTGACAAGGAGTTGCAG
>CAVIQL010000033.1:0-23461 GCA_963644855.1 Clostridiaceae bacterium Marseille-Q4149
CTCTTGGTGTGCTGCAACATGCGAAGGTAGTAGCTTAAATCGGGATCTTCTTTAACATAATCGGTCAAAGATTTCCCGGTAAAGACATACATGTTTGAATCGTCAACATTGTCGGTACAAGATACCATGCCCAATGTCGCAAATACGAGTGTGAACAGGACTAAACAGATTTTTTTCATGGATTATTTGATATGTTCGTTTTCTTTTGGAATTACAATGTACAAACATTGCAGTAGGTTTTCGCCTTTCCAAAATACAAATATGCGAAATAGTATAAAAACACCAAACTTTGAGGGGGTGAAAAATAGCAATCCTACTTGTTTTTAACAAAAAAGCTTGTGTTGCAATGTAGATTTCTTACAATTGCGCTTGTATGCTGCGTTGTTTTTCCTGGATTTCAACATAGCGTTTTTCAAGGCTATAATAAATGTAGGGTAAGGCAAAACAATCCGCCCCGTTGCGAGATTTTCGCAACAGGGCGGATTGTTGTAATTATTGCGACGGGCAGAAAAAGCCAGCCGTCGGTTATGTGTTTTTTAGAGGTTGAACTTGTAGCCTACACCTATCTGGAAAACGCTGTTAGTTGCTTTAACGTCGTCGTCTTTTGATACATTGGTCAAACCAATGTTGTAACGACCGTCAACAACTATGCCGTTTTTGAATTCATACGATACACCAACGGGAATTGAGAAGTCAACGGTGTTGCAGTGGTCCTTAATATCTACAGTTTTGTGCTTGCTCATGCCAGCAGCTAAGTATTTGCCAGTTACATCATCTTTTCTCTTTGCCGACAAAAGGAAACCGGGCTGAATACCTGCCTTGATAGCAAAACCTTTGAAGACATAGAAGTTTGCAAGTATAGGTACGTTCAAATAGCCAAGCGTCATTTTACCATTGTCTTCGATATACAATGTTTTGTCGCTGTATTCCAAACTCTCACCTCTCTGAAAACCTTGCTGAGAGTAGATAAGACCTGCGGTAATAGCGATTTTGCTTGCTACTTGATAGCCTGCTTCTACGCCAACAGCAAATCCTGCTCTGTAGCTTGGGTCTGCTTCCATTTTAGCGTTTAGACTCTCGAACGAATACTCGTTTGTAAGATCATCACTAATAAGATTCGTTGCATTGAAAAAGACTTTCGGGGTTAGCGAAAAGCTACCTACTTCCGACTGTGCGAAAGAACTTACTGTTGCTGCCAAAACAGCGACAAAAAACGCGATTTTTCTCATAATCTTTTATAGTTTTAATTGGGTTTATGTTTTTACATTCGGGGCGCAAAGTTAGTAATATATTTTGACAACCATTTAATTTTGAGCCATATTTTTAATTTTTTCCGCCTTGATTTTATCTTGAAAAAATTCCAAGGCATATCGTTTTTCTAATGTCTGATATTTTTTAAACAATGTCAGACCTTTTTTAAAAAATATCAGACATTGTTTTTGCGATATCCTATAATAGATTTTCGCCCTTGGATTTCGACGATATTTTGTGGGGAAAAGGACAAAAATAACCGCACCGCAGGCATCACGCCTCCGATGCGGCAAAGTACAAAAATGATGTGCAAAGGTTCTTTTGCCTTTCTAAATTTGCGATAATAAAAAGTTATGTCTGTAAAACGCTTCTACTTCGTTTCTTCTACCTTGCAACCGGCATATTCCTTGCTTACCACTATAATATAAAACGGTCTTATGGAATAACTCATGGCTTTGCCTTCTTTTATGTTGCTTTTCAATAAGAGCAAGTCGGAGCCTTTTTTCTGCAAACTTACCGGCGAAACTTCGGTATCGTTCTTGGTTTCGGGCAAAATCTTTGTTATCACAAAACTTTTAGAGAAGTCGATTTCTGTGGGCTTTCCGTCGGGTCCCATAGTGGTTGCCATTCCAAAACAATCGTCAAATTCTTGCTGCGTAGTGATTTTCATTCCCTCGGGAACTTTGGCGTTGTTTTTTACGAAGTAGTTTTTTGCAACGGTATACTTCACGCTTTCACCGCTACTTGCACACGAGGCGAGCAACAATAGAGCTGCGCCAATAAATAAAGCAATTTGTTTCATCTGTTTATTTGTTTAAATTAATTCTTAATCCAAGCGAGATGCTAAAGTTTGCCGGACGTTTTTTGTAGATGTTTTCTACGTCGCTTCCGTTGTCTATATAATAACTTATGCCCGGTTCAACAAAAACTCCCGCGCTTTCGGTAAAATTATATTCCACCCCCGCCGCCGCATTTACAGAAAACTGCGGACGCTTCTCGCTCACCTTTTCGGAGAGTTCGGGTTGTTTTTTGTCGTAAAGATATGTTGTGGTGCTTTTTCCCTTTACCAGTTTTTCCACTTCGCCTCCTGCTGCCACATACAAGTTCACCTTTTTCTTTTTTACCAAGGAATAAGCAGCTTTCAAAGGCACACCGATATAATGAAGTGCCTGATGCGCGGAACTGATATCGGTTTTTCCGTCGCTGAAATCGAAATCAGACGACAAATAACTGTAATCCACACCGGTTTGAACGCTAAGTTTCGGAGTGATGTTGTATCTCACCGACACGCCAACCTTTATCGGCAGTTTATGGTGGGATTTGGTTTTAAGTTCAGACGTTCCCATTACAGCGGTGCCGCTTCCGTCGCTTTTCATATCGGTAGAATAATCGCCAAATGGGTTTGCCGATGCCAGCATAACGCCTTGCGTGCTTCCGGAATGCGTTGTTGTGCCGCCGTAATACGCTCCCACGCTTATTGTTCCCGCATTTCCGCCATATTGTTTGCGTGCGCGGAGCTCCGAAAAGTCATCTTCGTTGCCCAATATGCGTCCGCCGTTTGGCGAAGTGCCTGATTTTTTTGTTGCATTGCCCACAACGGCTTTTTTCTCAGCCTTGACATCTGCGCCATTCCCGTTTTGCGCTGCAAGTTTCGGCATATTGTTTTCGGCAGAAGCCTTTTCGGCTACGTTTTCTGCGCTTGCAGTTTGAAGCATATCGGTTTCTGCAACGGCAACAAGGCGTTTGGCTGGCACATTACCGGCTTTGGTCTTGACGTTTGCGCTTATGGTATTGCCGCTTTGCGATATGGTTGGGATATTTTGCGCATTTGCTTTGTTCGAAATGGTTTGCTGTGTTGCCGAAGCCTGCATTTGTTTTGAAGGCGAAGCGTTGTCGTTGCCATTAAATAGGAAAACGCCTGCAACAAATGCGGCAGCAGCTGCAACCGAAGCGCATATCGATACGGGGGCAACCCATTTGGTGCGTTTTGAGTTGCTTTTTGCGCGAACCTCATTGGGCATTGCCAATCCTCGGCGGCTCATCTCTGCTTGAATGTCGGAGAAGAGACCTTGGGGAGGCGTTTCCTGGTGCTCCGCTATGCGGTTGCGCAGCCGTTTTGTCCATTGTTCGTTCATCGCTTTTGGTTTTTGTATTCGTTAATCATGTTGGCAAGCATATTCTTTGCCTTATGGAATTGCGAGGCCGAGGTATCGGGTTTTATTCCGAGCATTTCGGCTATTTGTTTATGGCTTTTGCCTTCTATTGCATAGAGATTAAACACTGCACGATAGCCTTGGGGCAACTTTTTTATGATTTGCTGAATTTCTTCTGCGCTAAGGTTGTCGGTGTCGGGGTCTTCGTCGGGATAGTCGGGCAGATTTTCTACGGAGTTTACTATTTCGCCCGATTTTCCACGCAGAAAGTGGAGCGCTTCGTTTATTATAATTCTGCTGATCCACGCTTTTAGTGAGCCTTTGCCCCGATATTCGAACGACGATATTTGGGTGAATATTTTTATGAAGCCTTCTTGCAACACATCTTTCAAGTCGTCGTCGCCCGGAACATAGCGCGCTGCCACTGCGGTAAGCCACGCCGAATATTCGGTATAGAGCATGCTCATGGCCGAAGCGTCTCCTTGGTTGAAGAGACTGACTATTCTGCGTTCTTTGTCGGTGCCGAAAATATTCATCATCAATGTACTTTTGCCCGTAGGCGGAGTGCGCTGTTTATTTGCGCGAGCAGTATTTGAATTTCACTGATTTGTTGCCGCTAAACGAGTTCCATTTCAATGTGAGATCTACTGTTTTTCCTTCGGTATCGGGCAGTTGGTCGAGTTTGAAGGCTATTACTCCGTCGCGCACCACTCCTACGATGTCGCCTGCCGCATCGTGGAACAGTTGCACGCAGTATGGTTCGTCGGTTTTCACGAGTGAGAGCCGGTGTATGCTTCCGTTTCTGAAATATGTGCGAAACCGTAGGGTGAGATATCCGTCTTCCACGCCCGTAGTCCAATGGTTTACGATTTCAAGTGGGTTGTTGCTGTAAACGGAGTCGTTTTTCGTGCCAAAGTCCTGCGACATGTTTTTGGTTCTCACGGTATCTATCCAGTTTACGTAGGCTTCACGCGAGTAGTATTGCGGAATTTTTTTGGTGAGTTTTAGGTTTACGAGCGCGCGTACCTCTTTTTTGCCAGCCGGTGATACCTTGATATTGGTAGGCAATATGGTGGTGGAGTCGTCGAGCTGCATATAGAATTCACCGCGTGCGGAATCGGTTTTGAGCGTAACTATTGCGTTGGCCGAATTGCGCGAATTGTTGTCTACATCGTCGCTGCACGACAAGAATCCTGCCGACATGAGCGACAGCGCAAGCGCAGAAAACAAAATGTTGATAAGTTTCATATTGACAATTATTGTTTGTTCTGCCCTATAAATACATTCTTGCCGGAAATCTTGCCTGAGAAATCATTGTTTTTTTGGTTGTGGCAAAAATACAACTTATGCTCGCATCGGCAAAATAGTATATGTTGTAAACAACAAGGCATATTGTAAAAATAATAACCGATATTTTTTTAATAATGTCAGACCTTTTTTAAATAATATCCGACATTATTTTCGCCATACGCAATACACTGAAAATCAAATACTATAAAATTAGTCTTTTGAGCGCTCCACAACCCTCTGTATAATGCTTCGGCTTGCCGCTGCCAAACGCCTGTCGTCTATTTCGCTAATATAAATAAGCGTAGTGCTGGGATTGGTGTGCCCAAGTGCCCGCGAAATCACCGGCAAATCCACATTCAAGCCATAGGCAAGGCTTGCCCACGAATGGCGGGCCATATACGAAGTAAGGTTAGCCCTGATATCTGCCATAAAAGCCAAATCTTTAAGACACATATTGTATTGCCTGATAAAAGAATAGTAGTTGCGTCTGTCTTTTACCGGGAAAATAAATTCGCTATCCTCGTCGTTGTAGCGGTTTACAATTTCCATTATGTTTTTGTCGAGCGGCACAACCACTTGTTGCCCCGTCTTTTGGCGGAAATATATTATCTTGTTGTTTCTAATATGCATCTTTCTTAGGTTAACGGCATCTACGAGCGGCATTCCCATGGTGAAGAATGAGAAAAGAAATATGTCGCGCGTGAGCTCGGGAAAAGAATTGGCGGGAAGGTTGAGCAGCCTTAATCTTCTTATGTCCGAAAAACTCAAACTTCGTTTTGCCGTTCTGCAATTGCCCGTAAAAATTCCGACAAACGGTCTACGGTCGGCAATGCGGTATCTCTCCACGGCTTTGTTGTAGAGCGCGCGAAGCGAACGCAGATAGCACGCCGTAGTGTTTGCGCTCACGCCACAATTGTGCAACCACCGTTCAAAACGTACCATTGTCATATGGTTGACATGCGCAACAGGCATATCCTTTCCCTCACAAAAGCGGCAAAACGAACGCACGGCGGTAGCATAATTCTCCATTGTGGAACTCTCGCATGCGTTATGGCCGCGCATGGCACGCAACACACGCCAAAAAGTAAGCAATCCTTGTCGTTCGTTATCTCGTTCCGACTGCCACGAAACCTTTTTCCATCTGTTTGGATTAGTTCTATAGTATTTCATGTTTTGTTTAGCTATTCTATAAGTCCATGCCAGACTGTCAAGACGCAACAGTTTTCTCACCCCGCCGCAAACCGCCGCCCTGATGTCTGGACCATTATTTTTGTAAATAGTCGCCCGTAGTCGGGAATAAATTATAATTTTGCGTATGACAAAGATTTATTTTAAGACATGGAAATAATATTACTCTCGGGTGGCTCGGGAAAACGTCTGTGGCCGTTGTCGAATGACACACGTTCCAAACAATTTCTAAAACTACTCGAATCGCCAAGCGGAGAAAAGGAGTCGATGGTGCAAAGAGTGGTGCGCCAACTGCGCGAAACAGGCATTGGCAACCAACTTACCGTTGCCACAAGTCTTACACAGCGCGACGAAATAATAAACCAGCTCGGCGAAAACATTCCAGTGGTTACCGAACCCGAAAGACGGGACACCTTTCCCGCAATAGCCCTCGGAGCAGCTTTTCTGAAGCATGAAAAACATTGCAGCGACGAAGAAGTGGTGGTTGTTATGCCTTGTGATCCCTACACCGAGGCAGGATATTTTGAAACAATCACCAAAGTGGTTCGCGCTGTCGAAGAAAACGCAGCCCAACTCGTGTTGATGGGAATAAAACCTACGTATCCCTCGGCAAAATATGGCTATATCGTTCCTGCAAAAGAAGACATCGGCAAAACCACATGCCGAGTAGAATCGTTCAAAGAGAAACCCGATGTGCCCACAGCCGAAAATCTTATAGACGAAGGCGCATTTTGGAACGGCGGAGTCTTTGCTTTCCGGCTCGGATATATGACACAGATTATCGAGAAATACACAAGCGGCAACAACTTCGCCGAAGTACGCGCACACTATACCGACTTCCCTAAAATAAGCTTTGACTACGAAGTGGTGGAAAAGGAAAAATCGGTGGCAGTAGTGCCTTATAGCGGAGAATGGAAAGACCTCGGCACGTGGAACACGCTTACCGACGAACTCAAAATCAACACCATGGGAAACGTGATGATTGATAAAGACAGCAAGAACACACATGTGATAAACGAACTGGAACTTCCGATAATGTGTATCGGAGTAGACAACATGGTTGTGGCTGCATCGCACGACGGTATACTCGTTACAGAAAAAAGCAAAAGCGAAAACATCAAAGCATATGCCGACCAATTGAAACGCCGACCAATGTTTGAAGAACGCAGATGGGGCGAATATAAAGTTATCGATATGTTGGAAATGCCCGACGGCTACAAAATGCTCACAAAACAGTTGCGCATCAACGCGGGAAAGAATATAAGTTATCAAGTACACCATCATCGCAGCGAAGTATGGACTTTCATCGACGGCGAAGGGCTTCTTGTGCTCGATGGAAAGGTTACGAAAATTGGCAGAGGCGACACCGTGAACATAAGTCGCGAAACAAAACACGCCGTAAAGGCTATAAGCGATCTCATATTCATTGAAGTGCAGGCGGGAGACCTTCTTGTTGAAGAAGATATTGACCGCTTTGAATGGAATTGGGAATAACTTCACACCATAAACTTTGAACTGCAAATAAAACCGCCCGAAATTTACTTTCTGGGCGGTTTTGTTTTTAAAACACTAAATTTCCGCACTCTATTGTCCTATCGTAAAGGCTATTTTCTTATTTTTGCTTGAAAATACCGGTGTTACATGAAAATCAAAAGAATAATAATCGCTTCAGCAATGCTTGCTGCATGTCTGAAAGCCTCTGCAACCGACGTGTATGTTTATCTTTCGGGAAATTTCACGCCTGTGTCTTCGCTGGAAAACATACGGAAAATTATTAACGGCGACCCTCTTACAACCTTAATCTCAACTAAGGGCGACACTGTGGTAGTTGAAAACAGCGCTTTCTCTTATATTACATTCCATCGCACTTCTCTTCCCGTTGGAATCGAGACTACAAAAACGCAAAACCCAACTATTTCCTACGAAAACGGAGTGGTGCGCGTTTGCAATGCTTCAAAAATAAACCGTATCGAACTTTTGACAAGCGACGGAGCCATATTCGCCACCATCGCTCCCACATCTTCTGATTTAGTTCTGTCAACCCACGGCATTCCTGCCGGAATATATATCGTAAATGCGGTAACAGTCGACGGACAACGGATTTCCAAGAAAATAATAAAGAAGTAAGAAATGAAATTCCTGAAACGTAAAAATATATTCCCGCTTAGCCTCGTTGCGATGCTCGTTATCGGCGTGGCAAAAGTAACTGCCGACAGAATAGTAACCGTTTATGGTAGCGGCAAAGCACTCTTTACAACAAATGTAGAGAATGTAGACAGCATAACATACGGCACCACGGGCAAATTGTTCAAGATTTACAATCCTGCACGCACACAAATTTATTTTACTACGCGTGTCAAGGTAGACAGTGTGGTATTTAGTGGCAGCTATGACAAGAGTTCGTATCCCGAGATAAATATTAATTCTACCAATGACATGACGGTGAGCTACAACGACAGTAGTAAGGAATACACAATGTCTACTACTGGTTACGATCCGTATGTTTTAACCACTACGCTCACTTCTAATTTACCAAGCGACTCATGTGTTTTGTCGTTTGAGTATCGTTGTCCGAAAGGTATTAGTGAATTGCAGATTTTCTTCGCAGATCCTATTACCGAAAGCCGTTCTGTAAAAGCCGGGAAGGTTCCTGCAACAATCGGTACCGAATGGGCGACGTACAGATACTATATCGGAAAGCAACGCAATAGTCTTAAATGGGGCAAGAAGGGAGATCGTTTGCGCCTTGACTTCGGAATGACATCGGGAGTGGATATTTCGTTGCGCAACCTACGCATACGAACGATGACAGATGAGGAACGCCGTCAAGTAGAAGAGGCCGACAGCATCGAAAATGCGAAATACGTGATGGCGGATAACCTTACCGCTTATTTGCAAAAGACTTATGTTTCTACAATCGACAGTGTTAGCGTAACAGTCGACAGTGTTGTCGTTAGGGGAACGTGTAGCGGCGAAGGCAAGTTTGCTCTTGCCGATATTGCGCCCTATGAAGATGTAACCGAAACAAAGAATTTTGAAGTGCTTACCGAAATTGGTGAAGCGGGAACCTTTGAAATTCATCTGCCACGCACTGTTTTGCGCCAGAAGTTCAAATACGACCGTGCTTTGTCAAAGTGGGCGGTGGTGAAGATTGACGGCGAACAGAATATACTTGATTCCCATGCGCGCTATGCTGACGACGTTTATGCCACATACGTTGCCGAGCCGGGAATATTGAAAGGCAAAAAAGGTATAGCTGCTGGAAGCGGCTCGACATACATTTCCGATTTCGACAGTCTTGATGTGCATAGCATAACAATGAACCTTGTGCTAAGCAGTTTCATTTCCACAAAGAGTAATAGCGGTCTTACGGCATATAGATATGGTGGAAAATTGTATTACATCAATCCAAGCGCGATTTCAGGCATAGACAATTTGCTTAAAGCGGCTCAGAAACGCGATATTATCGTAGAAGCTATTTTACTTACGCCGGCTGAATCGGAATTTAGGGACCCTGAGTGTACGGGTGGCTATTATACTATGCCCAACATGACTACTGCCGAGGCGGTGAACTTTTATGCGGCTGCGCTCAACTATCTTGCCAAACGTTATTCCTCGGGCACTTACGGGCGCATTCACCATTGGATTATGCACAACGAGGTTGACCAGGGCGATACTTGGACAAACATGGGCAACCAGCCAGAGATGCGCTATTATGACCGATATGTTAAATCCATGCGTATGTGTTACAACATTGTGCGCCAGTATGATCAAAATGCATCGATACTTGCTTCCTACACTCATTCGTGGAATCTTGCGGGCACCGATTATGCTCCGCGCAAGATGCTCGAACAAAATGTGGCATACTCGAAAGCTGAGGGCGATTTCCGTTGGGGAGTGGCTTATCACCCGTATCCTATTGATTTGACACGGCCTGCTTTCTGGAACGACGACAAGAGTGGGGCTACTTTCACAAACAATACGCAGTATGTTACCTTCTACAATCCCGAGGTAATCAATGCTTGGATTCTTGACGAAGCTCATTATTACAAAGGCGCTAAGCGTTTCCTCGTGTTCTCGGAACAGGGCACCAATTCGCCTTCGTATAGCGAGAGCGACCTTGCAAAACAGGCGGCGGGTGCTGCTTGGATGTGGAAAAAACTTCAAAAACTCGACGGTATCGATGCAATGCAGTGGCACAACTGGGCGGACAATCGCGTAGAGTTTGGATTGCGCATAGGATTGCGCGCTTTTGCCGACGGAGATTACAAGGATCTCGACCCGAAACCGGTGTGGTATCTATGGCAAGCCGCCGGAACCGACAGAGAGGACGAAGTGTTTGCCCCATATCTCGATGTAATAGGAATAAGTTCGTGGGACGGCATTGTGAAAACCGTGAAATAGAAAATTTCTACTACTAATTCTTATTGAGGTGGTTTGCGTCTTGGGATGCGAACCATCTTTTTTTGCAGCATAGCCATCACGGTATGTCTTCTACCTTTTATGCTTGAATTTCAGAGCACTTAGACGTGGTTTTATGCTATAATATCAAACGGTTTGACTATGCCGTAAAAACAATGTCGCATATCGTTTTTCTAATGTCCGATATTTTTTAAATAATGTCTGACATTGTTTAAACGATATCCGACATTATTTTTACAAGATGCCTTGTTGTTTTTTCCACATTATTTGAACACCCTAATAAAAGGTATGAGAAATGAAAATTAGCCACTGTTTAGTCAACAATATATCAATTAAACACGTTAAAAAACATAGCGTTTGACAAAAATCGCTAAATTCGCGACAATACAACAATTGTTCACGATAATGAAAAAGTTAAGACTCGTTTTGTCAGCCCTTTCAATGTGCTTGTCGTTGGGTACATTTGCCCAAAGTGAAATTCCCGAATCCCCCGAATGGGACATTTACCCCGATACATGGGTTGCCACCGATGGCGCAGGGCGTGTGATACCCGACAATAACGATGTGGGCGACTACAAAATGGGCAAACAACATACGGTGGGCATATTTTATGTAACTTGGCACACATCTGGGCTTTTCAAAATGAAGTCGCCCTACAACGCCGACGTGAGCAAGGTGTTGGAAAAAGACCCCAACGCGCGCATGGAAAAGAACAATGCCGCGTGGGAGCCGCAATACTACAATTCCTACCACTGGGGAGAACCCGAGATGGGCTACTTTCTCTCTGCCGACCCGTTTGTGATACGCCGCGACGTTTCCATGCTTTCCGACGCGGGAGTTGATGTGCTTATTCTCGACGTTACAAACGCCGTAAGGTATTGGGACGAATGGAATGCCCTGTTCAAGGTGCTCGAAGATATGAAAAGCGAAGGAAACAAAGTGCCGCAAATATGTTTCTGGAGCTACAACGGCGAAGCAATATACGTTGTGCAGGAAATCTATGACCTTTTCTATGCCAAAGGAAAGTATAAAGACCTGTGGTTTTACTGGTATGGCAAACCATTGTTGCTTTATAATTCCGAACCGGCGTATGACGCCAACGGCACAGGGCATCAGCTGCTAAACTACTTGTATAGCGAAGACGCCGTAAGCAATTCCAACAATCCTCACTATGGTGATCCGCTCTACACTTCCCGTTACCTCACCGACTATCCCGATTACATCAAAAACTTCTTCACCCTAAGAAATATGTGGTGGGGATACAAAAATTGGTATGGGCACCCTGTGGGAGAGGAAGACCGATGGAGTTTTGGATACGACCTTGGAGATCTCGACGGGTACTCGGCAAAACAACTTGTTTCGAAACACAATGGAAGATACGAGGAATATGCCGTAACTCCCGCCCAACACTCCTCGACACTTATAGGCAAAAGTTGGACGCGCGCCCAAGGTGAACCGCAACTCGACGAATATGATTTGCCCGTTTCGCAATATATAAAAAGCATTGGCAAGACTGTGGACGATCCCGAAAGCTATGGTATTTACTTTCAAGAGAGATGGGACGAAGCATTAAGCATCAACCCCGAATTTATCTACCTTAACGATTGGAACGAATACTCCGCCGGAAAATACGAAGGCGACAACATCACTTTTATGCGCCGAAAAAACAATGGTTTCCACTTTATCGACCAATACAATGCCGAGTTCAATCGCACAATAGGCCCTGTGAAAGGCAAATATACCGACAACTATTACATGCAAATGGCTGCAAATATCCGCAAATACAAGGGAGCACGCGCAATACCGCAAAACTACGGACTGGCAACCGCAAAAATTGCAACAAACGACACCACCGAATGGAACAAGATAAAGACAGAATACCGCGATACCAAGGGAGATATCACACATCGCTCTTTCAACGGATACGGAGGGCTTAAATACACCGATGAACTCGGTAGAAACGACATCATTCGCACTAAAGTTGCCGTAACGTCCGACAGCATTTATTTCAGAGTGGAAACAGCCGATAAACTGTCGCCTTACACCGATCCCAAATGGATGCTTCTTTTTATAGATGCCGACAACAATCACTCCACTGGCTGGAATGGATACGACTATGTGGTGAACAAAACCATCGAAAACGCCACTACGTCAACCATAATGCAATGTAATGGCGATTCTTCGCAATGGAAAGTAACAGCAAATGCGCGAATCGTTGTAGAAGGAAACGTTCTGATTGTGGCAATGTCAAGAAAGAATCTAAAACTAACGGGAAACGATTTGACTTTCGACTTTAAATGGGTAGACAATGCACGAGATTTCGAAACGCCTATCGGACTTGCAACCGCCGGAGACGCAGCACCCAATCGCCGTTTCAACTATCGTTTTATTTGGCACAAAAACGGAAGTGATACCATAACTTCTAAAAAAAAACTAACCGAACTAATCGAAAAATGCCACGCAGGAAAAATCTCTGAGAACTATGCCTATGGCAAAAATCCGGGAATGGTGGCAGATTCCAACGCAGTTGCGCGCTACAACAAAGCTTTCATCGATGCTTATAACCAAGTTAGCGACAATCTTACCGATACTCAATACGACGCTCTCTATGATGAACTGAAAAGCAGCCTTGATGAATTGAAAAATGCCGCAACCGTGCCTTTTGCCGATGGATATTACTACATCGTAAGCGCAAACAATGCATACGCCGACGCAACAATGGCATTAAATCAGGTTAACGTGGCTAACCGTATGCTGCATTGGCAACAAATAAACGAGGATAAAGCAAATTTCATTTGGAAACTTTCGGCTGTCGAGGGAGGAGATTCAATCCAAAGCTATACAATTCAAAACTATTTCTCTTCGCAATACATCAATCGCTCGCTAATGCAAACCAGCAGTTCGACAATTCGTCTTACCGACACAATCGGGGCAAAGCAGATAATTACTCCTTTAAATAATGCCGGACAGATAAATATTGCCAACGATTATTTTTCCGATCCCTATTATCAAAAAGGAGGAGAAGCGGGAACAAATTTTCTGGGGAGTTATATTACTATCGGCGCTGGCGGAACAAATTCGTGCGCTGCCTGGAAATTTGTGAATGCTGATGGGTATTTTTTGCGCAACTTGAAGAATCCTATGGACTCCGTAGCAAATCTTGCGAAAGAGAAGGTAAATTCTGCCACCGTGATAGTTGACGGTAAAGTCGATCCGCTTTCTCCGGCGTTAAACGAGGCACTTAAACCTTATATCGACAATCTTTCCCAACTTTTGGCGAGAGATACTTTGCTCAATATGTATTCCATTACCCACAACGACATAGATACTCTTGCCCAAGCCTATAACGCGCTGATTTCCGTTTGGCCTGACAGCAGCGAACTGACTTCGGCTTGCAGGGACACCGAATATTTTCTCGCCAACAATAGCGCCGGAAACGAAGTAGGCGAGATATTGCCCGATGCACGTCAGACATTGGTTGAACAATATCAAGCTGTCGTTGCCCGACGTCCGTTTTACGCTTTGAGCCGAAGCGAACTTTCCGCAATGGCAACCAATTTGCGCAACACGCTAAACGCTACCCGTACATCGATAACCTTTCCCGCCGAAGGCACATGGTATAATATCGTAAATGCAGATACTACTATTTCTTCGGGCAACAAACCTAATGGTGAATGTATGTATGCTTACAGCAACGCAGTTGCTTCGGTGGTTTATTGGGGCGGCACTCCGAATGCAAACAACCGCAAAGCGCGCAGCGGCTGGCGGTTTGTGAGCATCAGTGATAGCACATACGCTTTACAAAATGTGGGGTCAGGCTGGTATTTAGGCGTTTCGGCAAATGAGGGCGCTCAGATAAAAATGAGCGAAACGCCTGTGGCATATATGCTAAAGAGTAACGGAAGCAAACAATGGACTTTGGTTAACGCGGAAAGCAATCTCCCGGTAAGCGCATTGAGCAAACGCCGCTACATAAGCCTCAACAGCGATTCCATAGGCGTTGCCACTCCCACATCGTGGGTTATCTCGCGTGTGAGCAGCTGTTTTGCCGATTCGCTAAACGCTGTGGAGGGTTCGTTTGGCGTTATCACGTTGCCGTATGCGCAAAAGGCATTGCCGCAAACAGTCAACGGCGAGCAGATAAAGTTTTACGTAATAAGCGGCTCGCAGATGAACGAAAACGGAAAGACTATCGCCATCGACTTGACCGAATATCGCGAAACCACTGTGCCAGCGGGCTATCCGCTTATCTATTGTGCGGGCACGGAATACAATGTAAGTTCCACAATTCCGTTTATCGCAACGCCCGAAATCGACAGTGAGATTTCAACAACGAGCCAAAATATTAACGGACTTGTTGGTGTGGCAAAGAGCATGGTGCTCAAGAGCGACACATGCGGATATTTCAGCATGAAAAACGTTGTTCCGGTAGTTTCGAGCTACATTGTGTCGGCACAAAGCGGCTATGTGAATGCCAAAAAGATAGTAAATCTCTCCGATGCCGTGGCAGATTTAACGCTCTCCACTACTGGCGACGGACTGTGCAACAAAATATATCGCGTATTGCGCGAGAGCAACGAGATAGTGGACGTTTATGGCGTTGACGGCATTCTTGTGCGTAGCGCAGTGAGATATTCCCAGGCGTTGAAGGGTCTCAAACCGGGCATATATATTGTAGAAAAACAGAAGTTTATTGTGAAATAACACATAGGCTTTCTCTTGCAAATCTTACAAGTTGTCAGCGCTACGGCATGGCATAAAGTCATGCCGTAGCGCGCTATAAAACAATGCTCACGGCAGCGAAATTTATTGTTTCCTCATTGTTTTATCCCCCTGTCTTATGAATAATCACCACTTTACAAGTGGTTATACCCACTTTGCGGTATTGTGGGCTACTAAATATGACAATAACTTTGCACTCACATAAAATCGATGTTTCATAGTGGATGCACTAATTAATATTAGGTGTCAGTTCTACGCCGCGAGGCGGTAAATCCGCGTTAAGATTTAATTGTTATGTATCTTGTTCGAAAATGGGAGGTGCCAAACTTGTAAAAAGCAATCGGTGCCCCCCTATTTTCTTTTTCTGCCCCTATGTTTTCAAAGCCTCCACACCATCATTTCAACAACACGGCATATCGTAAAAACAATAACCGATATTTTTTAAATAATATCGGACCTTTTTTAAAAAATATCCGACATTATTTTTCGCAATAAAGCCACGCGCAAAATTCCTCAGTAACAAGGATTTACAAAACGGTCAAAAAAGCCCCTGAAAATTCCATCTTAAGAAAGCAATATGCCATGTGTCCTTGCCCAAATAGGTTATGTTGCGGTCTTTATACAATATTTATAATGCGAGCCGCCAATCTATTGGGCTATTCTTCGTAAATTTGCCGATTAAGTGGGACTATACCCGCGCCACAACAATTCATGATAAAAATCAAAAAGCTCGACATTTTCATAATCAAGAATTTCCTGACACTTTTGGCAGGAACATTCTTTGTATGTCTGTTCGTGCTCATGATGCAATTCACCTGGCGCTACATCGACGAGCTTATAGGCAAAGGATTGTCGATGGACGTATTCGCAAAATTCTTTTGGTACATGGCTTTGTCGCTCATACCCCAAGCCATGCCGCTTGCCATTCTGCTATCGTCGCTCATCTCGTTTGGCAACATGGGAGAACGTCTGGAACTTTTGGCAATGAAAACGGTGGGAGTGCCGTTGATAAGAATCATGCGACCACTGATAATAATAGTGGCAGGCATATCGGGCGCATCTTTCTACTTTCAAAACTACACCGGACCATATGCCGAACTGCAACTCCGCACCTTGCTAATGAGCATGCACGAAAGCGCACCCGCACTCGAAATACCCGAAGGAATATTCTACAACGGCATTCCAAATATAAACATCTATGTGAAGCAGAAACACAACGAAACGGGAATGCTCTACGATGTGATAATCTACAAAACCGACCAGGGATTCAACAAAGCGCAGATAGTATTGTCGGACTCTGCCAAAATCGACATCACAGCCGACAAAAAATATCTGGTGTTGCAACTCTACAACGGCGAACAGTTTGAAAACCTGCAAACAGGCTCCATGAGCCAAATCAGAGCCTATGTGCCCTACGACAGAGAGACTTTCAGCTACAAGAAATTCATTATAGATTTCGACAGTAACTTTAATGTGCTCGACGCAAACGCCATTGGAAATCGTCCGGAGTCAAAAAACATGAAACAACTCGTTGCCGGCATCGATTCAATGGAAATACACGGCGACAGTCTTGGCAAATCAAACTACACAATGATTGCAAGCGAAGGAAATCTCGGTCCTGTGCCATCGGAAATCAACTCGGGATACAAACAACCGGAACCGCCGCAAATTTCAGTGCGAAGCAACGCCACGATAGGCAACGAAGCCACGCTTTATGGCAATCCCGACAGTTTGAGAGCCGCACGTATGGCCGAAGATATACAGTTTGCAAAAAAACGCAGCGCAGAAGCCGCAAAAGCAATCAAAGCCTACGCCGCTCGCGAGCCAAAAATCATAGCCGCCGCCAAACAACTCGATTTCGACAGCCTTTTGGCAGCAATCCCTTCCTCGCAACGCGCACAAGTAGTGGCTCACGGGCAAGAAGTTTCGCAACAAATACTCTCCGACCTCGAATGGCAGAAATACGATACCGAAGACAACGACCTAATGATTAGGAAATACCACATCGCTTGGCACGAAAAAATCATCGTTTCGCTCACCTGCATAATATTCTTCTTCATAGGCGCGCCATTAGGTTCTATCATACAAAAAGGAGGTTTGGGAGCACCTACCGTGCTATCGGTATTGATTTTTATATTATACTACATACTAAGCACATCGGGCATGAAACTCGGAAAAGAAGGCACCTGGCAAATATGGATAGGCATGTGGATGAGCGTAATGATACTTGCGCCGCTCGGAGCATTCCTTACCTACAAAGCCAACAACGACTCCGTGGTATTCAATCCCGAAGCCTACAAACGATTACTGCATCGCGTGCTCGGATTACGCACTCGCCGACACATCGCTCGCAAAGAAGTTGTGGTTTATGACCCGGATTATCCGTCAGTCTACAAACGCCTTGGAATACTCGCCGAAGAATGTCGTGAATACAATAGGAAAAAGAAACTCTGGCGCGCACCAAATTATTGGAATCACTTCTTCAATCCACACCCCGACCATAAAGTTGAGAAAATAAACGCCGACATGGAAAACGTGGTAGAGGAACTTTCAAACACCAAAAGCCGACAGGTGCTCTACGAACTGAACCGCTTCCCCGTGATATTCGCTTCGGCCCACGTATCTCCCTTTGCAAATCCATGGTTAAACCGTATTGCAGGCGTGATATTGCCCATAGGAATTTTCTTGTGGTTTAGAATGTGGAAATTTCGCCTGCGCCTGCTCCGCGATATGAAACAAATTGTATCTTCGTGCGACAAGGAACGCGAAATAATCAAGGCAATGCCCGAAGTAAACATAACAGAAACTCCGGAAACCCAAAACAACAACGAAAACAACATACAATAATATAATGACAGAGAACGAAAATTTCAAGATGGCCACTGTGGAAGAAGCCTTGGCAGACTTCAAGCAAGGCAAATTCGTTATAGTGGTTGACGACCCAGGCAGAGAAAACGAAGGAGACCTTATCACGGCTGCCGAAATGATAACCGAAGAAAAGGTGAACTTCATGCTCAAAAACGGAAGGGGTGTGCTCTGTGCGCCAATCACCATCTCGCGATGCAGAGAGCTCGGACTGCAACACCAAGTGGAGAACAATACAAGTTTGCTCGGAACCCCGTTCACTGTAGCGGTTGACAAACTCGAAGGATGCACCACCGGAGTGAGCACACACGACCGTGCAGAAACTATTCGCGCTCTCGCCGACCCCGAATCCACGGCTGATACATTCGGAAAGCCGGGACATATTTGCCCGCTCTATGCTCAGGACAACGGAGTGCTGCGTCGTGCCGGACATACCGAAGCTGCCATCGATTTGACAAGACTTTGCGGATTGCGTCCCGCTGCTGCGCTCATCGAAATACTCAATGAAGACGGCACTATGGCTCGCATGCCACAACTTATCGAAAAAGCGAAAGAATGGGGGCTACATATTCTTACTATAAAAGACTTGATTGAGTACCGTCTCAAGACTGATACACTCATTGAGAAAGGAGAGGAAGTTGATATGCCCACAGAATACGGACATTTCCGCCTTATTCCTTTTCGCCAAAAGAACAACGGAAAAGAACATATCGCATTAATAAAAGGAAAATGGGACCCCGAAGAACCAGTGCTTGTTCGCGTTCATTCTTCGTGCGCAACCGGTGATATTTTCGGTTCAAAACGTTGTGATTGTGGCGAACAACTTCATAGCGCTATGCGAAAAATCGAAAATGCAGGCAAAGGTGTTGTGCTTTATCTCAATCAAGAAGGACGAGGAATTGGTCTCATGGCGAAGATTGCGGCATACAAATTGCAGGAAGAAGGATATGACACAGTTGATGCCAATGTTCATTTGGGCTACGACCCCGACGAGAGAGATTATGGCGTAGGCGCACAAATTCTTAGCGAACTTGGAATACACAAGATGCGTCTGCTAACCAACAATCCCGTAAAGCGTGTGGGACTTGAAGCATATGGACTGGAAATAGTTGAGAATGTACCTATCGAAATACAGCCCAACGAATACAACGAGCGTTATCTGCACACCAAAAAAGAACGCATGGGACACACCCTGCACTTTAGTAAAAAATAATACAAAACAATTAGATTATGGAAAGAGAAATCAAAATCGGAAATCCCGTACTCGAAGGATTTCAAAGCGCCTACCGCGTGCTTATGCGCAAGGTGTTTTTATGGATGACCCTTGCCCTTGTCGTAACAGGGTTTACTGCTTATTACGTAGCCTCTAACGTAGGTTTGTTATACGCTATATTTTCCTCCAAAGGTATTTTCTGGGGAATAATAATTGCCGAACTCGCACTTGTATTCATTCTTTCGGCAAGGATAATGAAGATGTCGTTTGCCACAGCGGGAATAATGTTCGTTGCATACTCTGTGCTCAACGGAATAACGATGGCTTCGATTTTCATGGCCTTTACCATGCAGTCGATAGCAAGTGCATTTTTTGTAACGGCAGGAATGTTTGGAGTGATGGCGTTTCTTGGCTTCACAATGAAGAAAGATCTCGGTTCTTTCTCCTCTTTCTTTCTCATGGCATTGGTTGGCTTGATAATCGCCTCGGTTGTCAATGCGTTTATAGGCAACAGTGTGCTCTATTGGGTGATTACTTACGTTGGCGTGTTGCTTTTCGTGGGGCTCACAGCCTATGACACACAAAAGATAAAGCATATGCTAATGGAATATGGCGACGAAGTGAACGACCAAACGCAGAAACTTGCGCTTTTGGGAAGCCTTTCGCTATACCTCGACTTTATCAACTTGTTCCTATACATTCTGCGCATCTTCGGACGCAACAACGATTGATTTATCTCCAAGAAAATATTAAAACATCCTATACAAAATGAACGAATTGTCAGCACGGTTAAACCGTCTCTCACCTTCTGCAACTTTGGCCATGTCGCAGAAGAGCAATGAACTTAAGGCGAGCGGCGTTGACGTTGTTAATCTCAGCGTTGGCGAACCTGATTTCAACACTCCCGAGCATATAAAGGAAGCTGCCAAGAAAGCAATCGACGACAACTATTCACATTATTCTCCTGTGCCGGGATATCCTGCGCTGCGTGAGGCAATAGCGGGAAAACTAAAGCGCGAAAACGGTCTCGACTACCAGCCTGCGCAAATCATATGCTCCAATGGTGCAAAACAAAGCGTTTGCAATGTTATCATGTCGCTTGTTGGCGAAGGCGATGAGGTGATTGTGCCCGCTCCATATTGGGTAAGTTACACCCAGATGGTGAAGCTCGCCGACGGAGTGCCCGTAACTGTTGCCACGGGGCTTGAACAGAATTTCAAGATGACTCCTGCGCAACTCGAAGCGGCTATTACTCCTAAAACCCGCGCACTAATTCTATGCTCCCCAAGCAATCCTACAGGCTCCATCTATTCTTATGCCGAACTCGAAGCACTTGCCGAAGTGCTCAAGAAACATGAGAGAGTTATTGTGGTATCTGATGAAATCTATGAGCACATAAATTACGTAGGAAAGCACGCAAGCATGGCACAAGTGCCCGGAATGAAAGAACGCACTGTGATAATAAACGGCGTGTCAAAGGCATACGCAATGACAGGTTGGAGAATTGGTTTCGCAGCAGGCGAAGAATGGGTAATAAAAGCCTGCAACAAATTGCAGGGACAATACACCAGCGGTCCGTGCTCGGTAAGCCAAATAGCGGCTGCCGCTGCATTCAATGATTCTCAAGACTGTGTGGAAGAAATGCGCAAGGCTTTTGAAAGCAGAAAGAACCTCATTGTTTCGCTTGCCCGTGAAATTCCAGGACTCGAGGTTAACGACCCCGACGGAGCCTTTTATCTTTTCCCCAAATGCAGCAGCTATTTCGGAAAGACCGATGGCGAACGGGTGATAAACGATGCCAACGACATGGCTCTCTATCTGCTCGAAGTGGGACACGTGGCAACAGTGAGCGGCGACGCTTTTGGCGCACCGGGATACTTCCGTATGAGCTACGCAACGAGCGAAGAAAACATACGCAAGGCCATGCAGCGAATTAAAGACACTCTCGCACGCCTCAAATAAGTTTTGGCGTAAACCACATACAGCCCCGGCAGCAACAAACGCGCTGCCGGGGCTTTTTCATGCCTATTCCGCCCCCGCATTCCCTATCCCCCAAATGCCTATTCCGAGCCGTTTCAAACAATGCGGGATATCGTTTTTCTAATGTCAGACATTTTTCAAACAATGTCAGACATTATTTAAATAATATCGGACATTGTTTTTACAAAAAAGCACATCACGATAATCCTTTTTTACTCTTTACGGAAAAAACGTCTGAAAAGCCTCAAAAACCTCCCAAAAAAACTTGCGTTATTGAAAAAAAAATCACACCTTTGCCAAGATAAATCATATCGAAAACGTCAATAATTCAATTTGAAGCCTTTAAAACAAATACAAACGAGATACCAATTATGAAAAAGTTCGCCTTAGGAATGCTTATGTTGCTTGTCGGTACAATAAGTTTCCTTTCTTGTTCCGACAATGTCGACGATTCAAACATGTATGTCTTTACCGGGAAATCTTTGACCGATTATATTAAAGAAGATCCCGATTTAAGCTACTACCTTCGCATGTTGCAGCACACCAAGAGCGGCAAAAAAGGCTCCACAATGGACCACTTGCTCGAAGCACGCGGTAACTATACCGTTTTTGCGCCTACAAACGCAGCCGTGCAGCATTATCTCGACTCTGTTTTCTCGACTCCAAACTACGATGTAAACCAAACGCCCGACTCCGTGGCACAAGACATCGTTTTCAACAGCATTATCGACAGCGAAGGCTACGAAGCTTACAAAACAACCACATTCCAAGAGGGAACTTTCGACTATAAAACAATGGCAGACCGCTTTGCAACCGTAAGTTTCGGCACAAACGACAGCACAGGCAAGGTAAGAATCTTTATAGACGCCTTCTCCGAAATCACAAGTGCCGACAACGAAGCCGAAAATGGCTGGATGCACATAGTAGACCGCGTGGTAATGCCATATTCCAGCACTTTGCCCGACCTTATCGCCGGACAGGACAATCTGTTAATCTTCTCCCACCTATTGTTTGCCACCAACTGGAAAGACAGTCTGCAAGCAATCCGCGACGAAAAGTACGAAAACCTCGACCTACCCGAATACGACAGTAGTGTAACCATTCGAGGAATCGTTCCTCAGCACAGATATTACGGCTTCACCGCTTTTGTTGAACCCGACTCCGTGCTTTGCGAAAAATGGGGCGTTGAAATCAAACAGGAAAACGGTATCGTTACGAACTGGGACGAGATTATGGACAAGGTAAAGCAAATCTGCCAAACCTATTACCCTAATGCAAAAAATCCCGACTTGACAAGTCCCGACAATGCGGTGAATCAATTCGTAGCATACCACCTTGTGAAAGGCGCAATGTCGTATAATAAACTCGTGATACACTACAACGAAGTAGGATATGCCTATACAAATCCCTCGAAACTCGGTATCGACAAAATGCAATACTGGGAAACGATGGGCAAGAACCACCATCTTTTGAAAATGACCGAAGGCAAGCAAACCGATGGCAAACGTTTGAATCGCTATGTGGCAGAATATGATTGGGATTCCTATGATGAGCTTTCTGTTCCGCGCGAAGGTATTCTCGTTAACCCCAATAATGGCGTTCGCGACATACAAGCGCTCAATGGTTTCTATTATCCCATAAGCGATGTGCTGTGGTATGACGACGATGTGCCGGGAAAAGTGCTCAACGAGCGCATACGTTTCGACGTTCTCGCAATTCAGCCGGAACTTATGACCAATGGTATGCGCGCGCTGCCCAATAGTAATTACTATCATATCTATAGCGGATATTGCGAAGGCATTACGTTTACCGACGAAACCGATATGACCTTGATGATGGTGTATGGAAATTCGGGCTGTCGCGCTTACGAGCAAGACGAACCGCAGTTTGAAGGCGACTACGACGTTACTTTCCGTTTGCCACACGTTCCAAACGAAGGAACATACGAGTTGCGCGTTGCAGTAGCCAATGGTTCCGCACGCGGAATGATGCAAATCTACGTGGGAACAAACAAAAACAATCTTTCCGCCATTGGTTTGCCCCTCGATATGCGTTATAGCGATACCTCTGAGCGTATAGGCTGGTTCAGAGATACGGACGACAAGGAAGAAAACCTGCGCCTGGAACGAAACATGCGAAACCACGACGTAATGAAAGGCACTAACTGCTACGGCTCAATAAGCTCCGCAGGAACAGTAGGCGGCCGAAACGATGTTTTCTACCTCCACAAACTCCGCCATATCATATATCGTGGCTATGTAAACCCGTCTCAAACATACTATGTGCGCTTCAAGGACGTGCTAACCAACCCTGCTGCAAACTTTGATATAGACTATATGGAATGGGTGCCCAAGAATGTTTACGCTGGAGTCAATGC
>CAVIQL010000034.1:0-23128 GCA_963644855.1 Clostridiaceae bacterium Marseille-Q4149
AATGATATGGGATATCGCAAAAATAATGTCGGTTATTATTTAAACAATGTCAGACATTATTTAAAAAAGGTCTGACATTGTTTTTACGAGATAGGAGGAAGTTTTTCTGATGTCAAAACCTAAAAGCTCATAAAGCCTACAATCGTCTGTAAATCTTTTCTTTAAACACATAAGAACAAAACGCAACCGCATCGGGTTGCGAAAAATGCAAATACAACCCGATGCGGAGCAAAAACAATGTAACAAAAAAATGTTTGTTATCTTTCAGCGGCGAATCACATGGTTTATCAGCAGCCAACCGCCGAATATCTGCAAAAGCATACCGGGAATGCCAAGGCGGAAATCCTGCAAGGCTGCAAACATTGAGCCTGTCATAAGCCATTCGCCTATTGTGCCCAAAACTTGATAGCACCCTACCACAGCGGCAAGCAACGGCAATGTGGCTTTGTTGAAACGCTTTGACGCTATACCGGCTGCCAGCGCGAGCAATACCGATTTCAAAAGAATTGCAGGCAACACTGCCGGAGCAGGCATTGCAAATGCAGCCGAATTGACAAGCGGCGAAAGCACGGCAGTGATTATCCCCACGCGCCAACCATATTTGTATGCCCCAACAAGGGTGAAGAAATATATAGGCAGCCATATCATTCCGCCTTGATGCACGAGGTGGAACATTTGGGGCATTACAATGTTGCCGGCAGCAAACGCCACGCCCGCCATGTAGGTTCTTATATCATTATATTCCCAAGAATAGAGTTTTACTTTGGTTGTTTCCATATTCTTAATCTGTTGAGCTAAATATTATTGTTGTTTAGTTTTTACTGTTCATCATCAGTTTTTCCAGCGTGTGCCGTATAGCATAAAGCATATCTCGCGGCTCGCTCAAACTGCGGCATGCCTGCTCCAACGGACACCACCCCGTGCCGTCGCGCCCCGTTATGTGGGGCACCTTTTCGGAATACTGCAACACGATGTCGTGGTTAGCGAGAAGCGCAACCGCCGATGCGCTTATTTTTTCGGCATATACTTCGTTAACTTTGCCGAGTACCATAAGCGCCGCCGCGGCTTTTCCAACCACTTTGTCGGCAACGTTTGCGCCACGCAGCAACTCGGGCTCCTCGTTAAGCAAACGGAGCAAATCCTTAACGCCGCGCCCGCTGAAACAACGCGTTTCATACGAAGAAACCACAAGTGTGTGCCCATCAGAGCGCAAAAGGTCGATAATCTTAGCGTCAATCATAGAGTGCCTTGCTTTAACTGTTCCACAAAATGGTCAATGCGCTGCATCTCCTGGGGGATTCCGATATTCTGCGGGCAATGTGGCACGCACTGGCTACAACCTATGCAATGATTTGCCTGACGTAGTTTGGGCACACTGCGGTCGTAGCCCACAAGAAATGCCTTACGCGCCTCGCGATAATTGGCGGCCTGCTGATTTTCGGGCACATTGCCCTCGTTCACACACTTGTTGTAGTGAACAAAAATGGAAGGAATGTCAATACCATAGGGGCAAGGCATACAATATTTGCAGTCGTTGCACGGAATAGTGGGATACTGCACCATTATATCCGAAGTGTCGTAAAGAAACTGGATTTCGCTTTGCGTAAGCGGCTTGAGCGGACAATAAGAACGCAAATTATCCTGCAAATGCTCCATATAAGTCATACCGCTAAGCACAGTGAGCACATCGGGCATGGTTCCCGCATAGCGAAAAGCCCACGACGCCACGCTACGATCGGGCTCGCGCTGCTTGAGACGCGCCACAATATGGTCGGGAACCTTAGACAAACGCCCTCCAAGCAAAGGTTCCATAATAACAGCAGGTATATTTCGCTTCACCAACTCACCATAGAGATATTCTGCATCGGTATTGCGCGGATTAAGTTCCCTGGCGTGTTGCCAATCAAGGTAATTGAGTTGAATTTGCACAAAGTCCCACTGATATTCATCGTGTTTCGAAAGCAAATAATCAAACACTTTTATGTCGCCGTGGTATGAAAAACCAAGATTTCGAATTCTTCCCGCCTTGCGTTCGGCGAGTAAAAAATCGAGTATGCCGTTGTTAATGTAACGACTCCTGAAAGTTTCCATTCCATCATCGCCCATTCCAATTCCATGAAGAAGCATGTAGTCGATATAGTCTACCTGGAGATATTTGAAAGAATTATGATACATCTCCAAAGACTTCTCGCGGCTCCATGTCGAAGGAATGAAATTCGAAAGTTTGGTAGCAACAAAATACTTGTCCCTCGGGTGGCGATGCAAAGCAATACCGGTAGCTTCTTCCGAGCGCCCTTTGCAATAAGCAGGCGATGTGTCGAAATAATTCACGCCATGCTCAATAGCATAGTCCACAAGGCGGTTCACAGTCTGCTGATCAATTTTATCTTCTCCCTCCTTGTTTTTATCGTCAGCCACAGTAGGCCAACGCATACAGCCATAGCCAAGAATAGAAACCTTATCGCCCGTTTTTGGATTGGTTCGGTAGGTCATCTTATCCTTTGGAATTTCGCCCTGAGCCGATGTATCCTCGCCAGTAACGGGATTTTTCTTGGGGCTGCAGCCTGTGATTGCCACCGAACCCGTTGCCGCTGCTCCTATACCAAGTTTTTTAAGAAACTCGCGTCGATTTATATTATTCTTCTCGTTCATCTTTTCAAGTTTTTCAGATATTTTTATGGAGTTCATGCCCTTCAACATAAATTGCACTGAAAGGGCGAGCGGGACAAAGGTTTTCGCATGCACCACAACCAATGCAGCGTTCCTCGTTTACCACCGGAATTTTGGGAGAACTGTCGTCGGCAGAATCAGAAGGCACCATGGTTATCGCCCCTGCGGGACAATGGCGCGCACAATTGCCACATTCCACCCCATCTGCAATAGGCACGCAATTTTTCCTTACCCAAACCGCATGACCTACCTGAATAGAAGATTTCTCAGCCGGAGTGATTTTAATAATTGCGCCTGCCGGACAAACCTCAGAGCATTTCGTACATTCGGGACGGCAATATCCACGTTCGTAAGAGGACTCGGGCTTCATATCAACCCGCGGACGCAAAACATCATTAGGACATACGGCAACGCAAAGCTGACAACCGGTGCAATGATCCTCGAAATGTTGCAACCCCACGGCACCTGGCGGAACTATCGGGGTTTTTCGTTGCGGCACTTTCTTGTCAAGAATTACCGCAAGCCCACCATCAACGGTTTTTTCCTGGGCCTTAGCCACCGCAGTGCCTATTATAATTCCCGCACCTGTGAGAAATGCGCGACGTGAATTGCCGTTGGCGGTTTCTTGAGGACTATCGTTTTTAGCAGCGGCTTTTTTAATCTTAAAATGCAAGGCGTCATGTTTGCATGCCTCAACACAATCCATACAAGCCACACAACGGGAATAATCTACCTTGTGATTCTTGAAATCTATACACGAAGCTTTGCAACTACGAGCACAAAGCGAACAATTACGACACTTATTATCGTCTATCACTGGTTTGAAAAGCGAAAAACGAGCAAGAAATCCCAACACAGTGCCCACCGGACAAATTGTATTGCAGTATGTGCGTCCGCCGCGCCACGCCAAAATCAAAAGCACAACAAATGTTGTTGCAGCGATAACGAATGTTGGTAAAGCGCGTATCCATACTTCCTTTTGATAGAAAGCATAACTGTCTACACGTTCTGCGATATAAGCTAACAGATTATTGCCCCAAGTATAAACGGGAGCGAACAGATTTTGCGCCATGCGCCCGAATGCGCTATAAGGGTCCAATATGCCGGCCCAGCCCACGAATATTGCTACAACGAAAAGCGCGAGCACCACGATGCGAAGCCATGTAAGTGGGCGGGAATAGGAGAAGCGGCGTTTCTTGCCTTTTCTCCGCGAACTGAACCACGACACTATATCCTGGAAGATGCCGAGCGGACAAATCACAGAGCAATATACTCTGCCAAAAACAAGTGTGAGAACTACGAGAGCTATTACCACACCAATGTTGAGCGCCATTACAGCGGGGAAAAACTGTATTTTGGCGAGCCAACCAAACCATGCGTGTATTGAGCCGGTAAAGTCGAGAAACAAAAGGCTGACAAGGGCGAATACCACGATTGCCAGAGCGATTCTAATCTTGCGTAACATAAGTTTTGTCAGTTTTTATACATGCCATATTTGAGTAGCCACGAATTTACTTTCTTCTCAGCCAAAGCCATATCGGCATCTTTCACCGCCGGTCCTTCAAGAACTGCAGCTTTTGGCTCGAGAGTGCGGATATGTTCCACTGATTTTGAAAAGCGACTGCTTCCGTAAGTAACAAATGGTATTATAGTTTTGCCATTAAAGTTGTATTCCTTAAAGAAAGAGTAAATCACTCTCGGCATATCGTACCACCAGTTGGGATAACCCACGAAAATTATATTGTAATCCTGAAGATTCTGTATATGGGTCGTGAGTTTGGGAAATTCCTTGCTTTCCGATTCTTTTTTGGTGTAGCTTAGCAGAGTGTCATAGGGTGTGGGATAAACGGTAGCGGTTTTTATGGCAAACAAATCTCCTCCCGTTTTTTCCGAAATAAGTTTTGCCAAATACTCTGTGCTTCCATAAATTTTTCCATCCTCCACCACACGGCTTGCACTCGAACTTGCGTCCACGCCATCGGGTTCGGGCCATGAAAAATAGGTTACGAGAATTTTTCCTTTGAGTTCCACTTTCACGCTGTCGCTATCAACTTGCTCCGAAAGGTTTTCTCGCGGCTCAACCTCCCCAGTGTTTTTCAGGAACGCCAACACCGCTATGCCAAGCAGCATTACTCCAACGATAGGAAACAGTAGTTTTTTCATCTTTATTGTTATTTTCTTGTTACATGGCAAAATTATAACTTTCCATTCTATTAATCTATACACAGATTACCGATTTATTTACCATTATTACCGCAATCTATTTTTCAACTGCTTATATCTATTACGTTTGTCTCTACCAAAATTACTGATTAGCATTGCTCCACACGCATTATAATAAACAATATCAATATATTTGCATACCAAACAAACTTTTACGGCAATGGACAGTAAAATCAAAAACATCGACAGTATACCAGAGTACAACAAATTTCTGGGAATGGAAACGCTTCACCCACTTGTGAGTGTGATTGATCTTTCAAAGGCTAATCCCATACACCACGGGCTTCAAACTTTTGGCTTCTACGCTGTATTTCTAAAAGGAGGAGTAAATTGCGAACTGCTCTACGGCCGCAAACGCTACGACTACCAGGAAGGCACTATAGTATGCCTTGCTCCGGGACAGGTAATAGGCGTTGAAGACACGGGAGAGGTTTTCCAACCCCACGGGTGGGCACTTTGTTTCGACCCCGAGCTTATTCGCGGCACTTCGCTGGGACACAACATTCGCGAATACACATTTTTTTCCTACGAGGTGAACGAAGCGTTGCATCTTTCGGAGAAGGAGCGCGAGATATTCATGGATTGTCTGCAAAACATCGGTCATGAATTGGAGCATGCCATAGACCGGTTGAGCAAAAGGCTTATCTCAAACAACATTGAACTGCTGCTAAACTATTGCCTGCGCTTCTACGAGCGACAATTCATAACGCGCCAAAACGCAAACCGCAGCATCATCACCCGATTCGACACTCTTTTGGACGAATACTTCACATCGGGCGCCGCACGACAGAATGGTTTGCCCTCGGTTAAGTATTGCGCCGAAGAGTTGTGCCTCTCAGCAAACTATTTTGGCGACCTGATAAAAAAGGAAACGGGCAAATCGGCACAGGAATACATTCAAATCACATTGGTAAACGCTGCCAAGGAGCGCATACTTGCTCCCAACAACACAATAAGCCAGGTTGCTTATGACTTAGGCTTTAAATATCCGCAGCATTTCACGCGATTGTTCAAAAAAATAGCCGGCGTTACGCCCAACGACTATCGCGCAAAAACGCTTCCCGCATAACGAAAAAACAATATCGGTTATTATTTAAAAAATGTCTGACATTATTTAAATAATATCAGACATTATTTTTGCGATATTTGATATTGTTTTTACGACATAGAATATCGCTTTTTCGAGGTCAGACAGAATTTAAATTCCAAGGCTTGGAATTTAAATTATACGGTCGGAGTTTTTGCGAAATACATACAACGTAAAATCAAAAACAGACACCGCTCCCGCGATGTCCGTTTTTGTATTGAAACTAAATGCTATACAAGCAAAAACAAGGCTATTGGCTATTCCCGAAATTGCATCTCAGCGGAAAACGCTTCCACACAAACCTCGGGATACACCTCCACAGAGCCACAAGAAGCGAATATTTCCAGTCCACCACTTTAATGCGGCGTTTTTCAAGCACAGCCTTCACTATAATCTTTGCCGCAACCTCCTTTTTGAGCACCATGGGATAGCCCTTGCCGCCATTGATAAGCGCAGTGTCCACAAAGCCCGGGCGTATGTCAGAAAACGTGATGTTGAGCCGACGCATGTGAGCCAACTGCTCCAATGCATCGATATAAACATTCTGCATCCTTTTTGTGGCAGAGTATGCCGGAGCAGGTCCAAGCCCCTTGGTGCCCGCAATCGAGGATATCACGGCAATATGACCGCCACCTACCGAAAAATAGCGGAACATCGCACCAACGCAACGTACAAATCCTTCACCGTTTGTACGCACAGTGTCGAGTTCTTTTACGCTTTCCAGACTTCCATTTTGCCACCCCACTCCGCTACAATGCAGATACATTTTCACACCAAGGCTTTGCGCAAGAGCCACAAGCCTTTCGCCCGCACTTTCATCACACACATCTATCTCGGCAACCGTAACCTGCTGCGGATACATGGCTCTGAAACTCTCCAACAACTCCCTTCGCCTGCCACAAATACCAAGCGTCCAGCCCGATGAAGCAAGAATTTTTGCCACTTCGCGGCCTATTCCGCTCGTAGCGCCCATTATTATCGCACTTTTCTCACTCATAACAACCGCAAATTTAATGCTTTTCGTAAATTTGCCTATTACCATCATAGAAAATTCAGAATGAAATATATATTCCCACTATTGGCACTAATATTTGCGCCATCACTCTTGCTCCGCGCACAAACCGCCCCACTATCCGGGACAGTGATAGGCACATCTCTGTCGGTGGACTACTCTACCGGCAACCCCTCCGAAACAGTCAATACCATAGCCAACGTATTCGACGACGATTTGTCCACATACTTCGCCTCATACGAACGAAGCTATACATGGGTGGGACTCGACCTCGGCGAAAAACACGTAATAACCAAGATTGCCTACGCCTCAAGGCAAGGCAGCGCCGACCGCATGCTTCTCGGAGTATTCGAAGGCGCAAACAATCCCGACTTCACCGATGCCGTGCCTCTCTACATGATTAAAGAAACTCCGCAAGACAATGTGCTCACCACAAAATATACACGCACCACACGCGCATTCAGATATGTGCGCTACATAGGGCCTAACAATGTGCGCTGCAACGTTGCCGAACTGAAATTCTATGGCTATAAAAGCGAAGGGAACGACAATCGATTCTATTCCGCCACAAATCTGCCGCTCGTAATAATACATACCGACAGCGCAAAACAGATAACATCGCGCACAGAATATATCCCGGGAATAATAAACATCATCTCAAACGAAGGAACAGAAATATACTCTGACAGTTTGGATATACGCGGACGCGGAAACGGCTCGTGGGTTTTCCCCAAAAAGCCATACAAACTAAAACTCGCCCACAAAAAGAAACTACTCGGCATGCCCGCAAAAGCAAAAAAGTGGACGTTGATAAATAACTACGGCGACAAAACACTGGTACGCAACTTGCTCGCATTCAAAATAAGCGAATTGATGGGAATGGAGTATTCTCCCGCCGGACGACTCGTAGAAGTAATGTTCAACGGCGAATACCAAGGAGTTTATCAACTATGCGACCAAATAGAAGTGAGGAAAAACCGCGTAGATATCACCGAAATGACAACAGACGACAACAGCGGTTCAGAATTAACCGGAGGATATCTCGTGGAAATCGACGCTTATGCCAATGGAGAGAAGAAATGGTTCACCACAAAAGACTTTGATTTGCCCGTGTCGATTAAATCTCCCGACGATGACGACATTACAACCGAGCAATTCAATTATCTCACAAACAATTTCAACCGCATGGTAAGCCGTGTGGCTAATCCTCTTTACGCCGACCCCAAACTTGGCTTCCGCCGCTATCTTGACGAAGACTCCTTCCTGAAAAGATTTCTTGTAGAGGAACTCGCTGCAAATGTAGACGCATGGTGGAGCGTACATATGTATAAAGATCGCGATTCAACCAAATACTACACGGGCCCCGTCTGGGATTTCGACCTCGCTTTCGAAAATGATATACGCATTCACCCGGTTTCGGGATTTGACGACTTTATCTTTTTGAACGAAAACACAACAAGCGCAGGCAATATGCGGGAATTTGTAAAGCGAATCGTAAGCGTGGAAAGCGACAGGCTGAAAAAACTATGGAGCGACGCACGAAACGAAAACGGACTCACACTTGAATATCTCAATTCCTTTCTCGATAGCATGCAAAACGAAGTTTATGAAGCGCAAAAGCTTAATTTTACACGCTGGCCGGTGATGAATCAAATAGTTAACCAGAACTATCAGGTAACCGGCTCGTATGAAGGGGAAATGAAAGTAGTAAGAGATTTTCTTGAATGGCGTATAGCGTGGCTTGACAACAAAGTGGGACTAATTCCGGTAGGAATAGAACAAACATTAGCCGACAATGCAAATATAATAATCAATGCCGTGGAAGGCGGAATAGAAATCAGCGGAAAGACTACCGTTGAGGTTTACGATCTAAGCGGTATTGTTGTGGCAAAAACCGATGTCGCAGCCGGCAAAACAGTTATAAATCTCGCAAAAGGGCTTTACGTTGTAAAGGCAACCGATGGCAAAACAACATTAAGACGCAAAATTATAGTAAGATAAGTTGTTATATCCTCAATAATTACCTTGTTTTTTCGTACTTTTGCTTAGTTTGCAGTATAAATTAATTTGTATGAAAAGAATTTTACTTCCATTATTCTCCATAATGCTATCTGTTGGCTCGGTATGCGCACAGTCTTCCGAACTTAAAGGAACCGCTATTGGCAGTGCCCAATCCAGTTATGCCAGTGGCGATGCTTCGGTAGCTTTTGATGGGGATCTTTCCACTTTCTACGCTTCTGATGTGCGCAGCAACACATATGCCGGCTTGGATCTTGGAGAAAAATACGTTATTACCAAAGTTGGTTTCGCCTCTCGCGCAGGTTGGGCAGGGCGTATGCTTCTTGGTGTGTTCGAAGGGGCAAACAATCCCGACTTCACCGATGCTGTGCCACTTTATATGATAAAAGAAACGCCCGAAGACAATGTTATGACATACGCCGACGTAGATGTTTCGCGCGGTTTCCGCTATGTGAGATACGTAGGTCCCAATGATGTGAGATGTAATGTGGCGGAATTGAAATTCTACGGCTACAAAGGTGAAGGAGATGATACAAAACTTTACACACCAACAAATCTTCCGGTACTTGTAATCCACACCGACAGCGCAAAAGCCATTACATCAAAAGAGACATACGTAAAGGGAATTATAAGTGTGGTTTCTGATGGAGGCGCAAGTGTATATAGCGACAGTTTGGAGATACGTGGACGCGGCAATGCTTCATGGAGTTTCCCCAAGAAGCCGTATAAACTCAAACTTGCCAAAAAGAAAAAACTCCTTGGCATGCCTGCAAAAGCCAAGAAGTGGACTCTTATCAACAACTACGGCGACAAAACGATTATCCGCAATGTTCTTGCGTTTCATCTCAGCGAGTGTATGGGTTTGAGCTATACTCCTGCCGTAAGACTGGTAGATGTGATGCTCAACGGCGAATATCAGGGCACTTATCAGCTATGCGACCAAATTGAAGTGAAGAAAAATCGCGTTGACATCACAGAAATGACACCCGAAGACAATACTGGAACAAATCTTACGGGAGGTTATTTGGTGGAAATCGATGCTTATGCAAGCCAGGAGAAGAATATGTTCAACGTAGGCACATATAGTTTGCCCATTACCATAAAGTCGCCCGGCGAAGACGATATTACAACGCAGCAATACAATTATATAAAGAAGACATTCAGTCAGATGGTAACGCGTGTGGCTTCAAGTCTTTACCTCAACCCAACTGTGGGTTTCCACAAATACCTTGACAAAGAATCGTTCATGAAACATTTTCTCGTTGAGGAGTTGAGCGGAAACACAGATGCCTATTGGAGTGTTTATATGTACAAGGATCGCGATTCAACCAAGTTCTACACCGGTCCGGTATGGGATTTCGACCTCGCATTCGAGAATGATGCGCGCACACACCCAATTTCAGATATAAATAGCTTTCTTTACGCATCGAGCAAAAGCAGTGCAGCTGGCGAGATGAGAACTTTCGTGAACCGAGTAATCAATTCCGATAAAAAACTTCTGAAACATCTTTGGAGCGAAGCCCGCAATCTGCACGGCATAACGGTTGACGATCTCAATTTATACCTTGACAGTTTGCAGACAACTATTTACGAATCGCAAAAACTCAATTTCACACGTTGGCCAATCATGAATACGCTGGTACATCAGAACTATCAAATTACCGGTTCCTATGAAGGCGAAATGCAAACTATACGCGATTATCTCGAATGGCGCATTCCGTGGCTCGACAATATGATAGGACTCACACCAGTCGGCATAGAAAGTGTAGAGATATCCGACAGCAACATCGAAGCTACCGACGGCGGAATTACTATCAGCGGTCTTGCAACTACTGCCACGGTTTGTATCTACGACATAAGCGGTATAGAAGTGGCAACACGCGAGGTGCCGCGCGGCGAAACCCATATTTCTCTCACGCCCGGCATTTATATCGTAAAAGCAACAAACGGCAGCGATACTTTGAAGAAGAAAGTTATCGTGAAATAAGACATCGCGGACACTGGTTCGCATATAAACCAAACAAAGACTTGCGGCAAAACTGCAAGTCTTTGTTTTTTAGTTTCTACAAGACGCATTCAAGACATATATGCGGCTAATGATTTTGCTATATTCCGCCGCAAAAATCCACAACGGCATATCGCAAAAATTACAAGGCATCTAATTTAAATTAGGTCCGACCTTGTAAAAACGATATCAGACATCGTTTTCGCAATAAACCATATGCCGCAAAACACGTCCCGCAATATTAGTGCAAAAGCGTATTCCGGTTGCGCGCAACGGTGAAACTGCCGCCAAAAAAGCGTGCCGGTTTCCACTCAGTAGCGTCTGGCATTTTAGGCGCAAGCACTCTGCCGTCAATAGGTGCGGTGCCGTGTTCGGCATAAACCTCGTCCCACAATCCAAGGTCAATAAAACTTTGAAGCGTATGCGTTCCTCCCTCCACGAGAAGCGTCTGCACTCCGCGCCTATGAAGTTCTGCGAGCAATTGTGGAATTATCGGCTGCAAATAGTCGGGGTGGAAATACTCAACGTGTACATTCGGATTGTAATATTCGCATTCTGTTACCGCCAAGGTGGGAACTTCGCCGTTGAACAACTTGAGCGAAGCAGGCAACGAGGCTTTGCGGTCGAGCACTATACGCAGCGGATTTTCTCCAACCCAACTTCGCGTTGTCAACGATGGGTCGTCGCATTCCGCAGTTGTCTTCCCCACAAGAATAGCTTGGTTCATGGCACGCAGACGATGGGAATTCATTTGCGTGAGAGGCGTTGAAATATGAGTTCTCACAAAGCCCTTTGCCGCAATGTAGCCATTTGAACTTTCTGCCCACTTTAATGTGATGTAGGGACGCGCAAGACTTTGAAAAACAATAAACCTTCGGTTTAATTCGCGGCATTCATCGCGCAACACATCTACTGTAACTTCAATTCCTGCTGCACGCAATTTCTCCACTCCCCTACCTTGTACTTTTGAAAATGGGTCTATGCAGCCCACAACCACACGTTTTACGCCCAAACTCACGAGCATGTCGGCACAAGGTGGCGTTTTGCCGTAATGCGAACAGGGTTCGAGACTCACATACACCGTGCTCTCCTTCAAAAGCCCCTTGTCTTTCACCGCATTAACTGCATTGACCTCGGCATGTGGTCCGCCGCAACGAATATGATAGCCCTCGCCAATAATCTTTCCGTCATAAACCACCACAGCTCCCACCATGGGATTGGGAGGTGCGCCATAAAATCCACAACGAGCCAGCTGCAAACAACGGCGCATATACATTTCGTCTGTTTCCCTGTTCATAATTCAACTAATAAGCGTAACTTTGTTCATAATCTCCACTCACCACAAATGAACAGCCTTTACCTCGAAGCCGTAAACCGATTGTCGCACCACTATTCGTCGGGCGAAGCGCGCGCCATGGCACGTGTGTTGCTCGAAGACGCTTTCGGAGTGGATATCAACGATATTTATGCTGACAAAGTTAGGCAATTTTCGGCTGAAGAGGCAGATGATTTCGCCACAATGCTCCGTAGGCTCGAAAACAACGAACCTGTGCAATACGTAACCGGCACTGCAATATGGGGAAACTTGAAACTGCACGTTGAAAAAGGCGTATTGGTGCCACGGCCCGAGACATTGGAACTCGCACAATGGGCAGCCGCCGAATGTAAAGCCGGAACGCGCATACTGGAAATAGGAACCGGAAGCGGATGTATAGCTATATTTTTGGCAAAAAACGTGGAAAACGCTCACATTAAGGCTGTGGACATAAGCACAACGGCTTTGGAAATAGCAAGAAGCAATGCGGCGCAACTCAAAGCCGACATTGATTTCGCGGAAGCCGACTTGTTTGACCCCACATTCGGCAACAACGAAACATTCGACCTTATAATCAGCAATCCTCCCTATGTGTGCGAAAGCGAGAAGGCATCTATGGAGCGCAATGTGCTTGACTATGAACCCAAGGAGGCTTTGTTTGTGAGCGATGAGCAACCTTTGGTATTCTATGAAGCCATTGCCGAAACAGCAGAGCGCACCCTCGCAAAACATGGTTGCGTGATGGTGGAAATAAACCGCATGTTCCCCCAAGAAACTGCCGAAGTGTTTCGCCGCCACGGCTTTTTGTCAACACAAATACGCTGCGACGAGCAGGGAAATCCCAGAATGATCAAAGCCCAACGCTTATGAACGAACGCAAACCCATGAAGCCGCAAACGGCATTGGAACGTCTCGCAACAGCTTGCGCAAAAACAGAATATTGCGAGGAAGATTTGCGGCGCAAGATGCGCACATGGCTTGTGGACGAGGAATATCATGACGAGATTATCGAGTGTCTGCGCAACGAAAACTATATTGACGACGCGCGTTACTGTAATGCTTTTGTTGAAGACAAATGGCGTTTCAACCAATGGGGAAAGCAGAAAATACGCATGAACCTTCGCATGAAACATTTGCCCGAAGAGGAAATCACGGCGGCTTTGCAGGAGATTTCCAACGAAGACTACCACAACGTTCTCGCGCAACTTTTGAAGCAGAAGCGTAGAACTCTGCCCAAGGCGGGAGATTATGAAAACTATCAGAAGCTTATTCGCTTTGCCATGGGACGCGGGTTTGAACTTGAGGCAATTCGCGAATGTTTGGAGCAAGATGCGGAAGAATGAAAGCCGCATCAAAAATTTCAGTTGCTTTTTTATCTGCACTCCGTGCGGGAGCAGCACTATTGTTTCCGCAACATTGCGCAATTTGCGGGCGCAGACTTTCGCCTGCAGAGCATGGCATTTGCGCCGCATGCACCTTGAAACTACCCTATACCCGTTTTGTGGCGCAAAGAAACAATCCCGTAGAACTTTTGTTTGTAGGCAGATTTCCGTTAGCCCGCGCAAGCGCGTATATATTCTATAATAGCGGCACCGAAACGCGCAACCTTTTGTTTGCCATCAAATATCGCGGTAATTCCGAAGCGGGTTGCGAGATGGGACGCCGCATGGCAGAAGAACTAAAAGCCACTGATTTTTTCAAAGGTATAGACGCCATTGTGCCAGTGCCGCTTGCCCGCAACCGGGAACGCCGACGGGGCTACAACCAAAGCCGCATGATAGCTATGGGAATAGCCGAAATTGCGGGAATACCCATCGACGACAAATTGCTTAGGCGAATGGTTGACAATCCCACGCAAACTCATCTCACAACAACGCAGCGCCAGGACAATGTAAAGGGAATTTTTAGCGCCTGCAACGCCAATAAAATAAAAGGCAAGCACTTGTTGCTGGTTGACGACGTGGTAACAACGGGCGCAACGCTCACATCGTGTGCCGACACACTGATTGCCGCCGGCGCAAAGGAAATAAGCATTCTCACACTTGCCGCCTCGCGCAACATAGGCGTGTGGTAGAACGCGGGATTTCCTACACCAAAAATCACACACGGCATATTGAAAAAATAATATCAGACCTTTTTTAAATAATATCGGACTTTGTTTAAAAAATATCGGATATTATTTTCAGCATATGGCTTGTTGTTTCAACAACGTTCAATATCGGTTTTCGCAAGCGGCATATTTTGCTAAATACATCTACATTTTCTTTCTTGAAAAATGCAAAACCGACAAAAAATATCAAGTATAATTTCACTGATAGTCATTATTTTTCTTACTTTGCACCCGTAAAATATCAACACTGCCCAATAATGGCAGTGCCACATAAAACGTTTTAAAAAATGAACTGGAAATATGTTATGGTAGCCTGCATCTCTTTGGGACTTTCAACCGGCATGCAAGCTCAGGAACTGAAAAGCGGAATCGACAAAGCAAACCTTAACACAACCGTAAAGCCCGGTGATGATTTTTATGAGTATGCCGCCGGAAATTGGCTCAAGACCCACCCGCTCGATGCGGTTCACCCAATGAACGGAGCGTTTGTAGATCTTGAAGAACAGAACAACGACCGAATAAAGGAGCTGATCTCAGAATATTCAGCCAAGCAAATGCCGCAGGGAACCGACGGACAAAAAATAGGAGCGCTCTACCGCATGTATATGGACAGTGTGAAGCGCAACAAACTCGGATACAAACCCATCAAAAAGACACTTGCAAGAATACGCAAGGTGAAAGACCGCAAAGAGTGCATCAAACTTATGTTTGAACTTGGGGCTAAGGGATATGGCACAGAACTGTTTAATTTTGGGCTGGGCATAAATCCCAACAAAGCGGGAGAATATATGTTTGCAGCCTATCAAGGCGGCATAGGACTCGACCCTGAATACTACACCAACCCTAATGAGCAGCAGAAAGCTGTGGTTGAGGCTTACAAGAGCCTAATGAAGGACTATTTCAAGATGGTTGGAAACAAAGAATCCGTAGCCGAAAAGAAGATGCAGGCTGTTTTCGCGCTCGAAACCCAAATAGCAAAAAAGAGCTACGACCAAGTTAAGATGCGCGACCCCAAGGAAAACACGCATCTCGTAAGTTGGCAGCAATTGTTGCAGGATTTTAATGGCATTGACTGGAAAACATTCTGCGATGTGTATGGCTGGCCTTCCGACATCGACACCGTGAACGTTATGCAGCCGGAACCGTTGCACGAGGTGGAGAACATTTTGGCAAACACCGACCTCGAAACAATCAAGGCCAATATGGAAGCGGCAGTTGTATCGTCTGCGGCAAGCACTCTTTCCGATGCTTTCGGCAATCGCAGGTTTGAATACCTCAAAACCACATATGGTTTGAAAGAACAGCAACCCCGCTGGAAACGCGCCGTGGCATTCCTTGGCAGAATACAGGGCGAAACGATAGGAAAGCTATACGTGGAGAAATACTTCCCTGAAAGCAACAAACAAAGAGTGTATATGTTGATAAAAAACCTGCAAAACGCTTTTGCAGAACGCATTAAAGACAATACATGGATGACCGACGCAACAAAACAAAACGCTCTTGCCAAACTAAAAAACATGGTTATCAACGTGGGATACCCTGACAAATGGGAAGGATTGGAGAAATATGTGCAGGTAGACGAGAGTAAAACGTTGAGAGAGAACCTTGACCAAATAACTGTGGCATCACGTAAGGGCGAAATCGAATATTATTGGCACAAGCCCGTAGATCGCCACCAACTCGGCTGTACTCCGCAAACCGTAAATGCGTTCTATAATCCACAATTCAACAGCATAAATTTCCCAGCAGCCATTTTGCAGCCGCCATTCTTTGATCCCGAAGCCGATGATGCGGCTAATTATGGTGCGATAGGCTGTGTAATTGGACACGAAATGAGTCATGGTTTCGACGATCAGGGTTGTGCGTACGACAAAGACGGAAACTTGAAAAACTGGTGGACTGATGAGGATAAGAAAAACTTCGATGCACGCGGAAAGGTGCTTGAAGATTGGTTTGGAAGCAAGGAAATGCAACCGGGACTGAAGGTTAATGGCAAAAAGACCTTGGGCGAAAATATTGGCGACAATGGTGGAATAAACATTGCGTTCCAAGCTTTCAAAAACACTATGCTTAACAATCCGCTTGGAGAGAAAGATGGATTTACTCCGGAACAAAGATTTTTCCTTTCGTACGGACGTATGTGGGCGAGCAACATTGCTCCGCAATTTGTTGCCTATATTGTGAACAGCGACGTGCACTCTCCAAATATTCTACGTGTAAATGCCGCGCTGCCTATGATTGATGCGTGGTATTCGGCATTTGGTATCAAGGAAGGCGACAAACTTTATGTTCCTACCGAAAAGCGTGCTCATATATGGTAATAAGTGTTTCGCAAGAAACGTTGTGGTAAAAACAATAAGGCATCTTGTTCAAACAAGATGCCTTATTGTTTTAAAAAGGTCTGATATTATTTTTACGATATACTATATCAAAAAAATAAAACCTTATAGCGAGATAAAAATAAGCATTATTCGCTGAACGCTTTGCTTTCGGCAGCAGCAATTATGTCGTTGCGGTTTACTGATGTACCAAAGGCTTCTTTCTTTTCGCCTCGATGGGCATTTCTTGCCGCATTACGCCTCGGCGCATTGCGGTATCGGCGGTTTACATTGCCCTCGGCAGCAGACGCCTCGGCGTTGTCGCCCTTGCGATGCGGCTTTGCTTTGCGCTGTGTCGCATCATCGTCTGCAACAATAGCCTTAATGCTCTGCTGCATAGCCCTTGTTTTTGGCGAATCGGGGGGTGCAACCTGCGCATTGGCGGTATTGGCACGGCGTGGTGCCGAATTACGTCGACGCTGATGCTGCTGGGAACGTTTTTGAGCCTCTTCATTGCCCACACGTGGGGGAACACTCATAAGTTCAGCCTCCATTGCAGTACGCGTCTCCTTTGCCTTTAAAATTTCAGCAATAGTCTGCTTGTTATTGTTGAGCATTTTCAACGTTTCACGGGCAGCATTTTGATGGCTCTCCTTTTTTGAAAAACCATTTCCTTGTCCGCATTCCACACCCTCGATTATCACCGTAGCAGAAAACGCCGGTGTTTCGCTGGTGGCAGCATTGATAGGCGCATCGTCTGATTTTATTTCAATTCTCAGGCGGTTGCGCTGCGCCCATTCAAGCAGTTTGCTCTTGAAATTCACTTCCTTTTTGGCAACATTGTCGAGATTTAAATGGGCAGCAATTATGCGGCGGCGCAAAAACCACATGCAATGCGAATAACCCCTATCGAGATAAATTGCACCCACTATAGCCTCGAAAGCATTGCCTCCAATATAGCTGTTGTGCCCACTTTGATGGCTACTGGAGCGTATGAGTTTGTCAAGGCCCACTTCCTCGGCCATTTTATTGAGCGTGTCGCGCTGCACAAGTTTGCTGCGCGTGGTGGTAAGAAACCCCTCGCGTTTTCCGTCAAAATGGCGGTAAACAATGTCGCTCGTTACAGCCTCGATTACCGCATCTCCAAGAAATTCCAACCGCTCGTTGTTCACCCTATGTCCGCTCTGCGACTGCATAGCAACAGACTTGTGGGAAAGTGCCTGCTTATATATTTCAATGTTGTGGGGATAGAAACCCAGTATGGAGTATAACGATGAAAAAAGCTCCTTATCCTTACGGAAAGGGAGCTTTAGTTTATCTATGAAATTAATCATTCAGATGTAGAGATGTGCAGCTTTTAAATTTTAATTAAGCCGTTTTGGTTTATTCTGCAAATTTCTTCACAATGATGCAAGCGTTGTGGCCGCCAAAACCGAATGTGTTGCTCAATGCAGCACGAACAGTGCGTTTTTGAGCCTTATTGAACGTAAAGTTCAAATTATAATCGATTTCAGGATCGTCATCGCCCTCAGTATGATTGATAGTGGGCGGAACAATATCCTCTTCAACAGCTTTTACCGAGAAAAGTGCTTCAACAGCTCCTGCAGCACCAAGAAGGTGTCCGGTCATAGATTTTGTAGAGCTGATGTTGAGTTTGTAAGCATGGTCTCCGAATACGTCCTTTATGGCAAGAGCCTCGGAACGATCGCCTACTGGTGTAGAAGTTCCGTGAACGTTTATATAATCTATGTCTTCGGGACTCATACCAGCATCGTCTAGCGCACGTTTCATCACAAGTTTAGCTCCAAGTCCCTCAGGGTGTGAAGCAGTTATGTGATGTGCGTCGGCAGACATGCCTGCACCTGCAATTTCGGCGTATATGTGTGCACCGCGCTTGCGTGCATGTTCAAGTTCCTCGAGTATTAAAACTCCGGCACCTTCACCCATTATAAATCCGTCGCGCGAAGCGCTAAAAGGACGTGAGGCATGCTCGGGATCATCATTGCGTGTGGAGAGTGCATGCATGGCATTGAATCCTCCAACTCCCGTGGGCCAAATAGCAGCTTCGGCACCGCCTGCAACTATTGCGTTGGCTTTTCCCAAACGTATGAGATTGAAAGCCGAAGCAAGGGCATTTGTTGACGATGCGCAGGCTGAAGTTGTGGCAAAGTTAGGACCGTGGAAACCATAGTTGATTGAAATTTGACCGGCTGCTATATCCGAAATCATCTTTGGGATAAAGAATGGTGAATAGCGCGGACCGAGTGTTTCTCCTGTCTTTGCGTAATTCACGGCTTCCTCTTCAAAGGTGCGGATACCGCCGATACCAACGCCGAATACGACGCCGATTTCGTTTTTGTCTACTTTTTCCAAGTCCCAGCCGCAATCTTTGATGGCTTCGTCTGCGGCAATAATTGCATATTGCTCGTAGAGGTCCATCTTGCGCACTTCCTTACGGTCGAAGTAGTCTTGAGCGTTGTAGTTTTTTACTTCGCACGCAAAATGAGTCTTGAACTTAGATGTGTCAAAGTGCGTAATTTCGGCTGCGCCGCTCACTCCGTTTTTAGCATTCTCCCAAGTTTCGGGAGCATTCTTGCCAAGGGGGGTGATTGCGCCTATACCGGTTACGACAACTCTTTTCAATTCCATCATGAGATGTTAAGAAATAGCGTTAAGTGTCTTACTTAGCGTTATTCTCAATATATGCTACTGCATCGCCTACGGTTGCGATTTTCTCAGCCTGGTCGTCGGGAATTTGGATAGAGAATTCCTTTTCAAACTCCATGATGAGTTCTACAGTATCGAGTGAGTCTGCACCCAGGTCGTTTGCAAAACTTGCTTCGTTCTTTACTTCGGATTCATCAACACCGAGTTTGTCAACAATAATAGCTTTTACTTTTGATTCGATATCAGACATAATCTTTTGATTTTGATTAATATTTTTACTATATCAGGCTGCAAAATTAAGCCTATTGATTTATATGACAAAATTTTTTGTGCAAAATCGTCCTTTTTTTGCACAAAACAGGTGTTTTGCGTGCAATTTATTATCTTTTACCCTGATTTTTACGTTGTTTCATATTGTCGGAAATTGCAAAATGTTTGTGATGTATGCACAATGCCTTTGGTTGTGCACAAAAAGCGTTTAGTTTCACTCTTTATGATATATAATGTGTCGCTAGTTTTAATGAGTCAAAAAGGCATTGGGTATTGCTAAAACAATGTCGGATATTTTTTAAACGATATCCGATATTTTTTAAAAAAGGTCTGATATTGTTTTTGTGATATAGGATATCATATATTTGTTTCGATATCAATGGCGTTAAACAAAAAGTCCCGCAGGATTTCCGCGGGACTTTTGTAATATATTTTCCGTTTTAGATTTCAATATAAGCGCTTATCTTCTCAGCAGCTTCCTTCATTTCTTCAGCCGCCGGGCTTAATTTTTCGCGGCGAAAGTCCATATCTTTCTCGCTCTGCATTGGAATGAGATGTATATGGGCATGTGCCACTTCAAGACCGAGCACAGCCATTCCAACTTTCTTGCAAGGAAAAGCTTTCTTCAATGCCACAGCCACATGTTTGGCAAATACTATCATTCTTGCAAGTTCGTCATCGCTCAAGTCGAATATATAATCTTCTTCGCGGCGCGGAATTACGAGCGTGTGCCCCATTACCATGGGATTAATGTCGAGAAATGCGTAGAATTCCTCGTTTGCAGCCACCTTATACGATGGAATTTCGCCGGCAGCTATTTTTGAAAATATTCCAGCCATCTTTCTTTTTTTTAGATTGATATGTTTACAATCTTGAGTTGCACAATTCCCTGCGGAATCTTGATATCAACAACATCTCCCACTTTATGTCCGAGCAATCCTTGGGCAATTGGAGTTTGCGACGATATTTTACCTTCGCGCAAATTGGCTTCGCTCTCGCTTACTATGGTATATTTCATCACAGCATTGTTTTTAACGTTCTGCATCTCCACGGTAGAGAGAATCTGAACCGTATCGGTGGAAAGTTTGCTGGGATCAATTATTTTGGCACTGGCAAGAGCTGCTTTGAGTTTGTTGATTTTCATTTCAAGCATAGCCTGCGCTTCTTTTGCTGCGTCGTATTCACTATTTTCCGAAAGGTCGCCTTTGTCGCGTGCCTCTGCAATCGCCTCAGATGCTGCCGGGCGATCCACTGTTTCCATGTGTCTTAATTCGGCTACCATTTTATCGTAACCTTCTTGGGACATATAAGCCATAAGTCTATATATTTTAAAGTTATTATTCCAGTTATTTTTATTGCAATATATAAAAACTAAAAGAATCCCAAAGCTTTGGCTAAGGAATCCTTTCGTTTTATGTTTTTGCAAAGATATGTATTTACTTTGATATAGAGAAATTTTTCAACACATAAAAAGTTTTCTTCCCTACCCTATGTTTTTGATTTATTGCTCTGATTCATTTGTTTTTTCTCCTTTCACGGCGTTTATATTCCTCATCAATCCAGAATACTTTGCCCTTTTCACGGCGCTACCTTTGAACAGGGCACAATATTCCTGCTCGGTGAGCGAATTCCAGTCGTCTTTGGTCATTTTCAATAGTTTTTCGGGCGGAGAAAATTCGGTTACTTTCGTAGGAACTGCGAAACGGTTGTGCGGACATGCGCTCTGGCAGCGATCGCAACCGTAAATGCAGGTTTCCATCTTGTTTTCGGTGCCGGCAGGTAGCTCACCGCGATTTTCTATTGTGAGATACGACAAACATCGCCGCGCATCGAGTGCATAAGGTTCGTAGATAGCGCCACCAGGACAGGCAACGATGCATTTTGTGCAGTTGCCGCAAAAATTTTTCAAGGGTTCGTCGTATTTGTCTGCCTCGACGTTCAAAAACAATTCGCCAAGAAAAAAGAAACTTCCTTTATGGGGAATTATAAGCAGGGTGTTTTTTCCTATAAACCCCACTCCGGCACGCCATGCCCAGTATCTTTCCGAAACAGGTGCGGTGTCGCAAAAAGCACGTCCTTCAAGAGTGAAATCGTTTTCCGACAGTTTTTCCTTCAATAGGCGAAAGAGTTCAAACAGTCGCTGTTTCACCACCACATGATAGTCTTTTCCGTAAGCGTAATACGACAGAGTGTATTCGTCGGGATTCATTTTTTGCGCAGGATAGTAGTTGAGCGCAACCGAAACTATTGTTTTTGTTCCTTCCACTAGTTTTTGTGGATTCTGACGCAGGTCCATGTTTCGCGCAAGGTAGTCCATTGTTCCATTGCGTCCCTCGGCGATATACTTTTTTATGCTTTCGAAATAATCGTTGTCCATTTTTTCGGCCTTACATACGCCGCAGGCTGAAAATCCAAGGTCAGCGGCAGATTTTTTAATGTAATCAGCCGAAAGCATACGTATATATTTATAAATTCAACAGTTTTGATGCTATATGCCATATGGCAATTCCGCCCGAAACCGAGACATTCATTGAATGTTTCGTGCCGAATTGTGGAATTTCTATGGCTCCGTTGCATGCATCTACGGCTTCCTGCGCCACGCCTTTCACTTCGTTGCCGAGCACTATGGCATATTTTTTTCCTTTCTCGGGATTGAAGTTTTGTAATGGAATGCTATGTTCCACTTGTTCGAGGGCATACACTTCATATCCCTGGCTTTTTAATTGTTCCACAGCTTCTTTTGCCGAAGGTGCGCTCTCCCACTCCATAGAGTCCTCTGCGCCGAGAGCGGTCTTGTGTATTTCGGGGTGAGGAGGGCATGCCGTTATTCCGCAAAGCATTAGTTTTTCAAGACGAAAGGAATCGGCTGTGCGGAAAACCGACCCTACGTTGTACATGCTTCTTATGTCGTCGAGCACAACGATGAGCGGAGTTTTTTCTGCGGCTTTGAATTCCGTTACGTCTATTCTATTAAGTTCTGTTACCTTTAGCTTTCTCATTTCGTGGCAAAATTAAATATAAACTGTGGAAAAGTCGGTGGAAAACTCTTGGAAAACCTGTTTATATGTTTCAACAGTTTCAACTTTTAAGCGCCGTTTTCGGTGTATATGTTGATAAGCCATGGTAGATTCCACACTGTTTTCACTGCATTTTCCACAGTTTTCCACCATTGTTGGTTCTTTAAAATTTCGTTTCTATAATCCTTAAAATCATATCTATATAAAAGTGATTTTTGAAGCTTATAAAGAGTTTTCCACAGTTTCCACTTCGTATAATCATCATCATTATTCTTTTTAAAAGAGAAAATAAAATGATATATATAATATGTTTGCGGGCAATATTGGTAGAATTTCTGTTCAAAATATGATTGGGAAAAACGTGTTCCTATATGGTTTTTCTAATATCGGATATTTTTTAAAAAAGGTCCGATAT
>CAVIQL010000035.1:0-22758 GCA_963644855.1 Clostridiaceae bacterium Marseille-Q4149
GAGCGCAACCTTGCCAAGGTTGAGGTCGCGAGTTCGAGTCTCGTTTGCCGCTCTTTGTTTATTATTGCAGATTTTGCAATACGCTTTTATTGAAATTAATCCTTAAAGCCAATATGTCTATAAGGCATTGAGCCATTATAGTTAAAAATTAAAATGAACCTATACATCAGATATTTCAACCAAGAAATTCTTGTTCACAACGCCGATGAAGCTATCGACTTTCTCAACTCTATTCCGGAAGTCAAAATCGATCGTTCAATAGAAAAAGACCTTCGGGCGTTTTCAGAGAATGCTGTGGCATATCCCAAGCGTTACAAATTAGCCCCGAAGATATATTTCATTGTCATAAAGACTACTGCCGAGACAATGGAAGAATTCAAATCAAACAATCACAAAAGCAATCAAAGCGTTACGGGACAAATAAAAAGCGAAAAGCAAATGGAACTCAACACGGACAAGCCCGGTTGGTATGAAGGTTCATTGCTTTTCAAACGTGTCATACCTATTCCCGGCACTGGCAAGTTCCAATACCGCGACACACCGTTCGTGGCACGCGTAAAGGCACATAGTCCACAGGAATGCTACTCAAGAATAATCCAACACTTGCGCAATCGTCAAGATGTGGACCTTCGTTCGCAATTCCCCTCTTCGAAAGGCAAAAACTTCACCTATAAATACCTCGGAGAAACACTTCCTCCAAGATAGAAAGCATATCATAAAAAGCAATACAATGGCGCGCCAATCATGGTGCGCCATTTTTGTTTTATACCCACGAGTTCGTTTTTCTTACCCTACTTTCATCGTTTGCTTGCTTCAAAAGATTTTACTGCCACCCAACCATTGAAAAATATTTCACTCTTTGTAAACTTTGTTTCCCCACGAAACAAAAGACCAAAAAGCAGGTCAAAAAAACATATTGAAATAGCCTTACTCTACTTCCTAAATTAGTTTACTTTGGCAAGGCAATTCTTTTTCTTATCTCGCACATTTTCAAGAAAATAAGAAATCGCGTAATTTACTTTTGCGTTTACCTGTGCATACAAGCAACGCGCAAGCATCTTAATTTTGCTGCCAAGTTAAAAACCTAAATTGAAACTTACATTATGTACAGACCTATTATTATGACAGTATGTCTTACCGCCATTTGCGCAACAAGCGTGGCGCAGACCCCTCGTTTGGGAGTTTCGCCGCTCGACAGTGTGGTTAACGCCATGACTTTGGACGAGAAACTAAACCTTTTGATTGGCTCTACAGGCAATGAAACCACCAACGCTACGGCTACTATCGGTAACGCTTCGGAACTCGTGCCTGGAGCAGCAGGACAACTCAATGGCAACACGCGCCTTGGAATTCCTACCACAGTAGTTGCAGACGGCCCTGCCGGACTTCGCATCAATCCCACGCGCGAGGGTACCACAAAAACCTTTTATTGCACCCATTTTCCCGTAGCAACAGTTATGAGTTCCACTTGGAATACCGAACTTATACGTCAAGTTGGAGCAGCCATGGGCGATGAGGTAAAACACTACGGAGTTGATGTGTTGCTTGCACCGGCTACAAACATTCATCGCAATCCTCTCAACGGACGTAACTTTGAATATTATTCCGAAGACCCTCTACTTGCAGGAAAAATCTGTGCTTCGATGGTAAACGGCGTACAAAGCAACGGCGTTGGTACATCTCTTAAACATTTTGCCCTTAACAATCAAGAAACAAACCGCACAAGCAATAATGTAATAGGTTCTCCGAGAACTTTCCGCGAACTTTATCTCAAGCCTTTCGAAATTGTAGTGAAAGAAGCGCAACCCTGGACAGTGATGACTTCATACAATAAAATCAATGGCACTATGGCGAGCGAGCGTTGCGACCTTATTACCGAAATTCTGCGTCGTGAATGGGGATTCAAGGGAATGGTTATGACCGATTGGTATGGCGGTAAAAGCGCTGTGGCACAAATGGAAGCCGGCAACGATTTGCTTATGCCTGGAAAGCTTGCACAACGCGAAGAAATAAAAAAAGCTGTACTCAATGGGCATCTTTCAATGGACATCATCGACCGCAACGTAAAACATATCCTTGAATATATCCTAAAAACACCGCGTTACAAGAATTATATAGCTGATAACAATCCCGATCTCAAGGCTCATGCACAAGTTACACGCAACGCAGCCACAGAAGGAATGGTGTTGTTGAAAAATCTCAAAAACACTTTGCCTCTAAAAGGTAAAACTCATCAACTTGCAGTGTTTGGACGCAGTTCATACGAATTTATAGCAGGAGGAACCGGCTCGGGAGACGTAAACCATGCCTATGTGGTGAATTTGGTTGACGGATTGAAAAATGCAGGTTTTACGATAGACAATAATATTAAGGAAGTATATGACAAATATATCCCGGAAGCTACCGCAAAAAACAAACAACCGCAAGGTGATTTCGCAAAATTTCTTCCCAAACACCTCATTCCCGAAATGAACCTTACTACATCGGCATTGCAAAGCGCTGCAAAAACAAACGATGCCGCTATAATTACAATCGGCAAGACTTCGGGAGAATTTGCAGACCGCTACATTTCCGACAATTTCAACTTGACAGATGCCGAAAAGGACATGATCAAAAATGTATGCACCGCATTCCACAAAGCGGGAAAGAAAGTTGTTGTAATACTTAACGTTTGCGGCGTGATAGAAACTCAAAGTTGGATAAACAATCCTGATGCCGTGCTCGTTGCTTGGCTTCCGGGACAAGAAGGTGGAAATTCTGTTGCAGACATTCTAATTGGTAAAGAATGTCCCTCTGGTCGTTTGCCTATGACTTGGCCTATTAGCTACAACGACGTTCCTTCGAAGAATGACTTCCCTACTCCCGACGAAATAAGCGATGAGCAACTTGTAGAATCCTTGAAAGGATTTTCAAATGTTCGTACAACGGGTGAACGTAAAAACTTTGATTACACAGAATATAACGATGGAATTTACGTAGGATATCGTTACTATAACACTAAGAACGTTGCCGTTGCTTATCCTTTTGGATATGGATTAAGCTACACTTCTTTTAAATATGGCAAGCCAGCAATTAGTAAAGACAACAAAGGAAATATCAACATTAGCGTAGAAGTAAAAAACAATGGGAAAGTAGCTGGTAAAGAAGTTGTACAAGTCTATGTATCCGCTCCGGGAAAAGATATGGACAAGCCAGCACGCGAACTGAAAAGCTTCGCTAAAACGGGTAAACTAAATCCTGGTCAAAGCGAAACGGTGAACCTAACGATTCCTTACAAAGACCTTGCTTCTTTTAATGAGAAAGACTGTCAATGGCAGGTTGAAGCAGGAAAATACAACGTAATGATTGCAAAAAATGCTGCAGATGCCCAACCTCTCAGTTCTACCATAGAAATTAATGCTGGTGTTACCGAAAAAGTTCGTCCATGCCTATTACAAGAACAAAAATAACAACTCACATTTGAAAAATCTAAAACCCAAAACAATGAACTCACATAAGAATCTTTTGCCATTGCTATTTAGCGCAGCCCTTATACTACCTACAACTACTATGGCGCAGGAGAAAATCGAGAAAGACTCTGTGCCCGAGACCAAGGAGGTAAAAAATCGTAACGTAATGCTCAATGCTTCGAACGACAACCAACCGCGACAAATTTCTATTGGTTTGCCGTCGAGTCTGTCGGCTACAATCTACGAAGACGGTCTACCTGTTTCATATAATATTTGGCCTTGTTTGCCCTATCTTTATTGGACGGGCAACGCTTCGCATGGTTCTATGGGCTTAATGTCGCTTGGTGAAAGCGCAATCAAGAATGGTTCTGTAAACTATGCGGTGTTGTCGAACACACGTACCGGTAGCGATAAATTCGAAGGGCACGTGAACTACACCACAAACATATTCAATAAGCAGACATTTGACGTGGCTCTTGCAGGAAAGATTGCTGATGGTTGGCACTACTCTCTTGGAGCTTACGTAAACCTTGATCCTGGAAGCAACAAGCTTGCCGACATACAATATGCGAGTAATATGAAGATGTTCAAGGCTGCTATCTCAAAGGAATGGAATGATGGACGCGGCAAATTCGACCTATTCTATCGCTATTCCTACAACAAGAATCTTGGTGATGCCTACGGACCTTTTATTTACGTTGGCGATGGTTCGGTAAAGGAATACAATGGTTTCAGTCTTGGGCATGATGGTTTTCTACCGGCTAATGGTGAACTTACTTACGTTGATGTTATGACAGGCAAGAAGAAAACCATAACACGTAAGGACGGAACGCATGCACTAAACAATAGTTTGACGGCACACCTCAACTACAAATTTCTCAATGGTATGAATCTTGACGTTACCTCCAAATACAATTACGCCAACTCCTATTATACAACGCTACAATTGGCTGGTACGGGTGTTGCAACCGCAGATGCAGGATATACTTATGCTTATGACAACGGCACCCACAAAGCTGGCGATACATTTACTGGTAACTTCAATAGCCGATATTTGCTTCGCGACATCGGTTTTGAGCGCGATTGGCTAACCACAGCCGAACTTACAGGCAAAAGTAACAACCGTGCACATAGTTGGAGGCTTGGTGCGAATGCTTGGTGGAACCGTCAAGGAATAAAAGCAAGTACTGGTGTGTTTGCTCATACAATCGAATCAAATCCCGTATGGCTCAAACACGACGGCGAGCAGGAATATAGAGCTAATACCGGCGGAGAATATTATGATGCCCACGAAACAAAATTTGCTCTCTATGCTTCGGACGACTGGCAGGCAACAGAGCGTTTGTGGCTTTCGGCAGGATTGCGCGCAGAATATTACTCTGTTGGCGGACAAAACGCTTTTGCTTATGCTAATGCGGAAGACCAAAATCCTACTTACTCTGAGAACGTAAGAAATGTGGACTATAGCGTAAACAATGGCAAGATAACCTCATTTAGCAAGCATTGGGTAAATCCAGCTGCTACTATCAACGGACGTTATACCATAAGCCACGGCTTTGGCGTGATTGCAGAATATGTATATGCAATGCAGCACCCCAACTCTCAGGATTTCGGTGGACCATATATGCCTATTCTCGATGCAGTAAACATTCATCTCGGACGTGCCGGCATTTTCTGGAACACACCATGGTTGCAACTCGTTTCACAAGTGTCAATCATCAGTCAAAGCAACTACAAAAGCCGCACACAGTTCACAAATCCCAATAACTCGGCTGACGTTGTTACGATTCCTATTACAAACGATGTGCAGACTATGGGTTGGACCACCGACGTTGTGCTAAATCCGTTCAAAGGATTCAGTTTCCATGGATTGTTGACTTTGCAGAATCCTAAATACAAGAACTTTAATATCAACGCACAGTTTGCCGACGGCACATCAAAAAGCTATAATTTCAACGACAAGGTTACAACTGGCGTAAGCAAAGTTATCGTAGAACTCGACCCAAGCTATTCGTTCGACAAATTTAGGATATGGGCAAGTTTCCGTTATCAAAGCAAACAATATATCAACAAGACAAACACCCTATATTTCAATGGACGATGGGAAACATTTGCCGGAGTTGATTACAACTTGAACAAGAACGTAAGTTTCTCTGTCAACGCCATCAACTTCCTCAACCAAAAAGGTTGCTCAGGCAGTATTGGTGCAGCCGACTTGCTTGAAGATGTTTCGGCATACAAAAACTATCTAATGGCAGGCTCATATATACGTCCGTTCACCGTGGAATTTGCTACTCATATAAATTTCTAAAATTCAACTTATAGAATACAATAAAACGATAAGGCATCTTGTTTAAATAATATCGGACATTATTTAAATAATAACCGACATTTTTTAAATAATATCAGACATTGTTTTTACGATATCCGATGTAGTTGAACCAAATACAAATTATAGAACTAACATAATATAGTCATGAAAAAAATATTATTGACTTTGAGCACATTAGCCTTGTTTATAGGCGTTGCAGCTCAAAACCCGCAAGTAAAGACCACCGACGGTATTCTCGAAGGCGTGAACGAATCTGGTATCAAAGTATTCAAAGGCGTTCCTTTTGCAGCACCTCCCGTAGGAGACCTGCGTTGGAAAGCTCCACAACCCGTAGAAAAATGGCAGGGTGTGCGCAAAGCCAACGAATTCGGCCCTAATCCTATGCAGGAAAACCTGTTTGGAGACATGAATTTCGGCACTAGCAAGAACAGCGAAGACTGTCTGTACCTCAATATTTGGACTCCCGCAAAACAGATGAACGAAAAATTGCCGGTACTCATATATTTCAACGGCGGCGGACTGATGTGTGGCAGCGGAAGCGAGCCACGCTATGCCGGCGATGCTATGGCACGCAAAGGCATCATATCTATCACCGCCAACTACCGCGAAGGTATTTTCGGATTCTTTGCCCTACCCGAACTTTCCAAAGAAACAAGCTACAAAGGCTCGGGCAATTATGGATTTATGGACCAGGCCGCAGCCATAAAATGGGTAAAAGACAATATCGCAGCCTTTGGCGGCGACCCAGAACAAATCACAATTTGCGGAGAATCGGCAGGTTCGATGTCGGTATCAGCCTTGATGGTTTCGCCAATAAGCAAAAATTTGTTTGCACGCGCCATCGGTTCAAGCGGATCGATAATTGGTTTTCAGCGTATAGCCACTTTGAAAGAATGTGAAAGTGCTGGCGTTGACGCAATGAAGAAAATGGGATGTAAAAACCTGAAACAACTTCGCGCCATTCCCGCTGAAGAACTTTTGAAACTCGCAGCCGTAAAAAGCAAACCAAGTTGCAATATCGACGGATACTTCTTCACCGAACAACCACAGGAAACATTCGCCAAAGGACAACAAGCCCAAGTACCATTACTCATCGGCGGCAACAATCAAGAAATGACTCCCGCTTTCATATTGGGCGGAAAACCCGCAACCGTGGAGAATGCAAAAGCAGCAGCCAAGCGAGTTTTCGGAGATGCCGTTGACGAAGCTTTCAAACTCTATGGTATCAACACAGATGCAGACGTAAACAGCCGTCCAGGAATTGATTTGGCAAGCGACATGTTTATCGATTATTCCACATGGAAATGGGGAAACATGCACAAGCTAACAAGTGGAAAACCTGTATACCGTTATCGTTATTGCCACCCACGTCCTGCAATGGCTATCAAAGGAAAAGTTGCCGGACTAGCAGGCGGTGTGCAAGATGCCAAAGACAATAAACCCGTTAAACTAGACCAAGGCGCGGTACACTCAGCAGATATCGAATATGCCATGGGAACATTACCGACAAACCGAGTGTATGACTGGCAACCCGAAGATTATGTGGTTTCCGACATATTCAGCAACTACTATGTGAATTTCGTGAAAACAGGCAACCCAAATGGTCTCGGACTTATTGAATGGCCTGCGACAAATGGTAAAGATGTAGCCCCCGTTCTCCAACTTGATGTCAACACCACCGTAAAAACTGACGCTAATATGGAAAACCGCTACAACTTCATCGATAAATTAATCTGGAAATAAGCAGTGAAAAAACTATTATTCGCTATACTATCCTTATTTTTCTTGGGTATGGCTGCCACAATCCAGGCAGCCAACCCAATTAAAATCAAAAAGGTAAAAGTTTTAATCGACAACGACTTTTGCGGAGACCCCGACGGATTGTTTGCCCTCGCCCAGCAAATACTTTCACCCACTACCGAAATCGTAGGAATTGTTGGAGGACATTTGAACAACGGCGCAGGATTTTCTTCTCGAAAAGACCAGGCAACAGAATCCGTAGAAAAGGCTAATGCATTGCTCGATGTCATGAAACTAAAGGACAAATACAAGGTTGTGCCCGGAGCTGAAAGTGCAATGACTTCTGCCGATAAACCCATTGACTCTAAAGGAGCGCGATTGATTATTTCCGAAGCCAAGAAATGCACTCCCGAAAAACCTCTATTCGTTACCTGCGGCGCTGCACTTACTAATGTTGCGAGTGCATTGCTTATCGATTCCACTATCAGCAAAAATATTGTTGTAGTATGGATTGGCGGACAAGAATATAGCTTTGGTGCGGTTCCTCCTCCAGGATATTCTGCCGTGGAATACAATCTTAATCTTAGCATTCCTGCGGGTCAAGTGGTTTTCAACAAGAGTGATGTAAGAATTTGGCAGGTTCCGCGCGATGCTTACCGTCAATGTCTTTATAGCACCGACGAGATGCACGCTTATGTAAAGCCTTGCGGAAAACTTGGGGCTTATTTGAGCAATAGCATCGACAATGTAATGGAAACGTGCGAGAAACTTGGCATTGCTATGGGCGAAACATATATTTTGGGCGACTCTCCGTTGGTATTACTCACGTCATTGCAAAGCGGATTCGAGGCAGATCCGTGCAGCAGTCGGTGGCAACCAACTCCGTGTCCTAAAATCGATGACAACGGACAGTACTTGCCAAATCCCACAGGGCGAATTATTCGTGTCTACACTCAATTGGACACGAGACTGATGTTTGGCGATATGGTGGCTAAGTTTCATTCTCATACATTTTAGCCACAGTTTCTGCGAACGTCTTTTCTGGTATACACGAAGAGTGTCTAACTTTCAAACGATAGTTATACACGGTCTGTGTAGAATAGTGTAAGAATTGGGCAATGCTCACGCTATCGGTTACGCCAAGGCTCACAAGAGCATAGATACGTAGCTCGGGCGTGAGCGTTCCTTTTTCTTGTGGAATTATTTCGTGGTCAGGCTTCATAAGAGTATTGAAACGGCTTACGAAATCGGGATGTGAGAGAAGGAAAGCCTTGTCGAAATGTTCAAAGAAGTTTTTAAGATATTTTTCTGCGTTTGCATTCGACTGTAGTTCTTGCCGCGCTTTGCTATATTTGCCAGCGGTAACAAGATTGTATACCATTTTACGAAATTCCTGCACCTCGGCTATATATTTCGTAACAAGTTGGTAGACATTTATGAAGTTTTGGTTGTGATAAGTGATTTCGCGTTTAAGCAAACCATTTGATTTTTCGAGTTTGCTTTTCATCACGCTTTCTTTCTCCACCATTGCTTCGAGCGAATGGTTCATTTGTTCCAGTTTCTTGAGCAATGCGTCTTGTTTGCGGCGTTTCTTTACCACGTTTCTCATCAATAGCCAAATAGCAACCAATGCCAGCGCGAGCAAGGCTATTACTCCGTAGAGGAAGTGGGTTTTCTGTTGCAATTTTCTTTGATAGTCTTTTGTTATCTTGGTATGTGCATTCACCACTTCCACACTTCGCATCACATCTTTAAAGACATGGGCGTTTTCATTACATACCATGACATAATTAAAAGCCCTGTCGGTGTCGAGATGTGAATATGATGCGGAAACAAGATAGAGCAGCGACGAAGCCTCCTTGTTTGAAGAGCAGATATCGCTTATTGCCGAAAGAATGAGATAGTGCAGATAGTTGTCTATGTCGTTTTTCGTTAGATATATACGCGATATGGCGATACACAACATTGCAGCTTTGGGCGACGGTTGCCTTGTGTGTTTAAGTTCCTCGGTCAATTCGGCGAGTTTGTCTTCTTTTAGATACATCACTCCGTAGTAGTATTTCTGCCACATGCCTTCGGGCAGATATTTGCTGTATTTGGCGTAAAGTTCATGTGCCTGACTCTGCACCGGCTTATAGAATCCCACTTGAATTGCTCGCATATAAAACTCGAGGTTAAGCATTGCCAGCTTCACTTTTGCGCATTCCGGGACCTTTTCTATGCTCCCAATTTCCCCCAACGCATTGTTCGCTTTCAGCATATCGCCTTGCAGGGTAAACACATAGGCTTCGTCTATCAAAGCTTGCAGATACATTTCGTCCATGTTGTTTTGACGAGCCACGGTCTTCTCCATTTCAGCATAATGCTGGGCAGAATCAGCATTAAACTTCAAGTATTCGTCAAACAGTTGCTTATAGTAAGCATACCGGTCTTGCGGCGAAACATATTGTGAGTATCGTTGTTTGATTTTGGCAATAGCTTCGAGTTTTCTTGCGTCATAAACATTTCTCTTAGCCACAACCGAATCCAAAGTTTTCAAATCTCTTTCGGCACAACCACTATGTTGCGGCTTGGCAACCCCACTTGTTGCAAAGGTCAACACCAAGATTGTGGCAAACAGTATCTTTATGGGCAAAGACCACGTTTCAATACATTTTTCGCTCAACGTTTTTACCCTATAATTGCTTAAATTCATATTTTCCTCTTATTCTGATGTGCAAAAATACGAAGTAGAAAAAACAACAAGGCATCTTGTAAAAATAATATCCGATATTATTTAAAAAAGGTCTGACATTATTTAAAAAATATCCGACATTAGTTCAAAGGCCTCTAATATTATTTGGGGAGCATCTGACATAGTCCCCAAAAACAAGGTTATTCTCATCGTTTTTACGTACATTTGCAAAATAACAAACTAACGAAAATATAGCATGGAACAAGAAAAGCTACAGACTATCGTAGGCAAATTTGCCATCACAGGAACAGTTGAAGATATCAAGCCATTGGGCAACGGTCTAATCAATTCCACCTACAAAGTAACCACGCAAGACGGCGCGCCCGACTATGTGTTGCAGTGCATCAACCACGCAGTTTTTCCCGATATCGACTTGCTTATGCGCAATATCATTGCCGTAACCAACCATATCCGCAAAAAGCTCACCGATGCCGGCGAAACCGATATCGAACGCAAATGTCTGCGATTCGTTCCGCTAAGCAGCGACAACAACAAATACTATCTGTTTGAAGCCGAGAAATATTGGCGCATCATGGTCTATATCCCCGATGCCATAACCAAAGAAGCCGTTACTCCCGAAAGCTCCTACACCGTGGGCGAAGCATTCGGCAACTTCGAAGCCATGCTTGCCGACATTCCCGTAGAACTTGGCGAAACCATCAAAGACTTCCACAACATGGAATTCCGCCTGCAACAACTACGCGATGCCGTGAAAGACAATCTGGCAGGGCGCGCAGAAGGCGTGAAAGACTTCATCGACCAAATAGAAAGCCGCGCCGAAAAAATGACACTCGCCGAACGATTGCACAGAGAAGGCAAACTGCCAAAAAGAATTTGCCACTGCGACACCAAAGTAAACAACATGATGTTCGACGCCAAGACCGACAAAGTGTTGTGCGTAATCGACCTCGACACAGTGATGCCAAGCTACGTATTCTCCGACTTCGGCGATTTCTTGCGCTATGCCGCCAATACTTCAAAAGAAGACGAGAAAGACTTAAGCAAGGTAAACTTCAATCTTGAGATATTCAAAGCCTTCACAAAAGGATACCTCAAAACAGCAAGCGCATTCCTCACCCCAATCGAGAAAGAAAATCTACCCTATGCGGCAGAACTCTTCCCCTATATGCAGACCGTGAGATTCCTTGCCGACTATCTTAACGGCGACACGTACTTCCGCACCGAATATCCCGAACATAATTTGGTGAGAGCCAAGGCACAGTTTAAACTATTCCTGAGTGCCGAGCAACAAGAAAACGATATGAAGGAATACATTTCCTCACTCAATTAAAAACAACGCGAGGCACCCCACCAAGGTGCCTCGCATTGCTATAGTTATGCCCAGCAAAATTCTCATCGCCCTACTCTGCCTGTTTGTTACCGCATTGCAAGTTTCAGCACAAGCCTTGCAGCAAGAACACATTGGCACAAACGAAAAGAGAATATGCACCTGGGACGAATTTGTTGAAACATTCTCCACATCATACTTCGACGACAACGAAACACCCAACCTAAGCGAAGAACGACTCGACGCACTCCGAACCATACACGACAATCCGTTGGACATTAACACGGCTTCGCGCGATGAACTACTCGATCTACCGTTTATATCCCCCGTTCAAGTCGATTCAATCATCAGTTACGTTTCAAAATACGGTCCGTTGCTTTCGCTCGGAGAACTTTCGCTTATTCCCCTACTCGATTATCAGACACGCTTTCTACTCACGGCGTTTCTTGTATGCAAGCCCGTGAAGACGAAACCCAATACAAAAAAGCTACTACTAAACGGGAAACACGATATAGCCATAAACATTGCAACACCCCTGTATACCGCAGCAGGATATAAAGACAACAGTTCGCTAAATAACAACAACAAATATCTCGGCGACAAGAATCGTGCAGCATTAAAATACTCCTACAACTACAAAGACGAATTTAAATACGGAATTGCTGCCGAGAAAGATGCCGGAGAACCCTTTGCGTGCCGAGGAAATGCGCTTTTCGACTCCTATTCATTCCACTTCTTCAGAAAACAAAAGAACGGCAAATACATTTTAGCCCTTGGCGACTATCGCGTGAACCTTGGCGAAGGGCTGATTGCAGGGAACATGTATTTTTCGGGCAAGAAGATTGCGCTTTCCAACTACTATAATAACCGCAATATCCTTACACCTCACACCTCATATTCGGAACGAGATTTCTTCAGAGGCGTTGCCGGCAGTTTGAGATTGGGCAGATTTCTAACCACAGCCTTTGTTTCATACAAGCCAAACGATGCCATAACAAACGACAGCAACAACATTACTTCGATAACAAACACCGGATACCACCGAACCATTCCCGAACAAAAAAGAAGGGGAAACCTTAACGACTTGACCATTGGCGGCGATTTATCATACAATCATAATATCTTCAAGCTTGGAATTTCGGCTATCTCCACGCATTACGACAAGAAGCTCTCGCCGCGCAATGCCGAATACAACCGTTATGCCATGCGCGGCAAAGACTTTCACGCTTTTTCTTTGCACTATGCCGTAAACCACAAAGCACTTTCGAGCCGCGGCGAGGCTGCTATGTCAGAGACCAACGCAATGGCTTTTGTCAATACCATTAAATGGCGCGCTACAAACCGAACCACTTTGGTCAACATACTCCGCAGTTATTCCATGAAATACGTTCAGCCGTATGCCGAATGTTTCAAGAGTTCCGGCAGGGTAAACAATGAGCAGGGCATCTATCTCGGAGCAAAAAGCGAGGTGTTGAAATCACTCACACTGCAAGGCTACATTGATATATTCCATTCTCCGTGGCCCTCCTACAAATATCGCGCGCCTGTAAACGGAACAGAACTATTTTTCGAAGCCTATTTGCACAACACAAAAGGGAACTTCGTCTCAGCAGAATGGAAATTCACCAACCGAAAGTTAGACGCAATATATATAACCAACGACTCTTCGGACAAAAACAAGAATCTTGTCAGAATTCAGGCGGGAGCTACCTTCAACAAATTCACTACCCGAACCGCGCTTTCCTTTTCATCGTCGAAGGACAAGGGAAAAACAAACCACGGGTGGGCAATTAGCCAAAGAGTAAACTATACAACTAAAAGAATTACCCTGGCATCGGCTGCAAGCTACTTCAACACAAGCAACTACGCCACGAGAATTTACGCATACGAAAGCAATGTGAAATACAACTATGCCAACTTCTCCAATCTATATGGCGAGGGAATTAGGGCAAGCTTGCTTTGCAGTGCAAGATTAAGCAACAAAATAAGATGCTACGCCAAATATGGCATAACCCATTACTTTGACCGCAAAACAATCAGTACAGGGGCGCAAACCATTGCGTCGTCATCAAAAAGCGACTTGGATTTCTGCATAAACGTAACGATATAAACTATTGAATATGGACATAATTAAAAGCCACAAGAGTATAAGGAAATACTCCAACAAACATCTTAGCGACGAGCTCATAAAAGATTTGATTGAAGAAGCAGAACATACGCAAACCATGGGAAACATGCAGCTTTATAGTGCCGTGGTTTCGCGTTCCGAAGAGATAAAGAAGCAATTGTCTCCGCTGCATTTCAATCAACCAATGGTGATGGCAGCACAGGCAGTGGTTACAATTTGCGCCGACTTCAATCGCACGGTAAAATGGTGTGAGCAGCGCAAAGCCATTCCAGGCTACGACAACGAATTGTCGTTTTTGAATGCCGCCACCGACGCTCTGCTTTTCACCCAAACCTTTTCGATTGTTTGCGAGAACGCAGGATTGGGAGTATGTTTCCTTGGAACTACAATCTACCAACCCGACAAAATAATCGACATACTAAAATTGCCAAAACTCACATTCCCCGTAGCCACGCTGACAATAGGCTATCCCGACGAAACGCCCAATATAAGCGACCGACTACCGGTAGATGCAATAATGCACAACGAGACTTATAGCGACTACACTCCGCAGGATATCGACAACTATTACAATTACAAGGAATCGTTGCCCGAGAATGTGGAGTTTGTGAAGATTAATTCAAAGGAAACCCTTGCCCAAATCTTCACAGACCTTCGATATACAAAGAAAGACAACGAAGCAATGTCGGAAACCCTATTGGAAACACTCAAGAGGCAAGGCTTTCTAAAAGATTAACCCCAGAGAGAAAAGCTACGCTCTGCTTATCGTCTCAACAATATCAGATGTTTCTCACGAAATGTCTGATATTGTTTTTGCATCAAAAGTTCGACGAAATCCATTGATAATCTTACGATTTTGCCGAAACCAACTTGCAGAAAAAACGCACGCCAGCATCATAATTTCTTTACACCACAATCTCCCCATAAAGACACCATGGTCTCTTTGTCAAGACACCATGGTCTCTTTGTCAAGACACCATGGTCTCTTTGTCAAGACACCATGGTCTCTTTGTCAGAACACCATGGTCTCTTTGTCAGAACACCATGGTCTCTTTGTCAGGACGCCACGGTCTCTTTGCCAGGACGCCACGATCTCTTTGCCAGGACACCACGGTCTCTTTGCCAGGACGCCATGGTCTCTTTGCCAGGACACCGCGGTCTTATTTTAAACTCGTACCATCAGTTGCCCCAACTCCTGCCTCGAAAATTTATTTTCCTGCCTTGAAAAAAGTTTTTTCTCCGAGTATAAATTGCTTCTCAAAAGACTATCGACAGATGTTGCCTTAGTTCTAATTCGTAGAACTCTCGTTAAAACAATGTCATACTCCGTTGAAACAAAATAGGACATCGTTTCTGCGATGTCCTATTCTATTCTTCCATTATCAGGAAACCCTATATTTTAATCCTTTTATTTGTTGGTTGCAAACAAATAGTTAGCCCTTCCGATAGAGATATAATCAAGCTCCCAGCGTTTCATGTCAGCAACCTCATAGATATTTCGCCCATCAACGATAACACCGTGCGACAATTCCTGTTTCACTCTCTGCCAGTCGGGAATACGAAACTGTTTCCACTCTGTGAGAAGCAACAGCGCGTCGGCATCGTGCAATGCGGAATACATATCATCGGCATAAACCACAGCATCACCCATTCTGCGGCGACATTCGCCCATTGCGATAGGGTCGTAAACCACAACCTCACACCCCGCATTCCTAAGCAAATCAATGGTAACAAGCGATGTAGCCTCGCGCATGTCGTCTGTTTCGGGCTTAAACGCCAATCCCCAAATCGCAACACGCTTTCCACGCAAGTCATTACCATAGTAAGCCTGCAGTTTTGCAAACACAACCTCTTTCTGCTTCTTGTTAACACTCTCCACAGCGTTCAGCACCTGCATATCATAGCCCGCATTCTTGGCCGTATGCACAAGAGCCTTAACATCTTTGGGGAAACACGAACCGCCATAGCCACAACCAGGATACAAAAAGCGACTGCCAATTCGGGAATCAGCACCCATGCCCCGCCTTACAGCACTAACGTCTGCCCCAACGATCTCGCAAAGATTTGCAATGTCGTTCATAAACGAAATACGGGTGGCAAGCATGGAATTGGCAGCATATTTGATCATCTCTGCCGAAGGTATGTCGGTGATTATAAACCGGTCTTTGCTAAGCATAAAAGGACGATACAACGACGAAAGGATATCTTTGGCACGCGCCGAATCAACTCCTATCACCACTCTGTCGGGCTTCATGAAATCGGTAACGGCGCAACCCTCTTTGAGAAACTCGGGATTGCTCGCTACATCAAATTCTATGTTCTTCCCACGCTTTTCGAGTTCGGCAGAAATCACTTGCTTTACTTTCTTTGCCGTCCCCACGGGAACAGTGCTCTTGGTAACAACCACAAGATAATGGTTCATGTTCTGCCCAATCTCCTTGGCAACTTCAAGCACATAGCTCAAATCGGCAGAACCGTCTTCATCGGGAGGAGTGCCAACCGCACTGAAAACAACACTTACGTTATCAAGACAATCAGTAAGCTTGGTAGTGAAATGCAGACGCCCGGCCTTGTGATTACGTTCCACCATTTCGTCAAGCCCAGGCTCATAAATAACGGTTTCTCCGTTGCTCAAACGCTTTACCTTCTCTTCGTTCACATCAACACAGGTAACATCTATTCCCATTTCGGCAAAGCATGTACCAGAAACCAATCCTACATATCCTGTTCCTACTATCGCAATATTCATGTCCTATATGTTTGTTTTAAAACACAGAAAGATTGCCATTTGAGCTATGACAATCAATCCATAATTATATTTCACCAAAAACTTATTTGTTAGCGGGAGTTGCAGAAGCAGGCGCACTTGCACCTTGTTGCGCTCCAGCTGCAGGAAGTTGGTTCTGTTGTTGTTGCATAGGCACAGAAGGCATAGCTTTCTCTTTCAACACTACACTCTTTTGGTCTGCTGCCGAAGGAACGAAGTATGCTGACGCAACACTCAATACCACCATTGCAATTGCCAAAGTCCATGTAGCTTTTTCAATGAAGTCTGTGGTTTTACGAACGCCCATTATTTGATTGGAAGAAGCAAATCCAGAAGCCAAACCTCCACCTTTTGATTCTTGAATGATTACTATAAAACACATAAGAATCGATACAACAACCATCAGGATAACTAATACTGAATACATTATTTCTTGCTTTTACTATTTATTACTACTTTTTCGAGAAATCTAATTTGGTCTGCAAAGTAACAACTTTTTTTCGGATTATCAGCACTAAGTTTGCGCATTATTTCGACAGCCTCCTCATATTTCCCCTGTTTTATATATATTTTCGCCAAAGTTTCGGTGAAATATTTGTTATCGTTTTCATTTTTCTCTATCGGTTGCGGATTTTCCACGGGTTCGGGCAAAGAGAATTCCGGCCTTTTTATTTCGTCTACGGTTTTCTTTGCAACTACTTGCGATGGATTTTCTGTTGCAGCCTTATTGGGTGATGACAACGAGGTTTCCTCGTCCTGCTGTTCAAGGTATGCGGCATAATCACTCGCGGCGTCGGTCAAAGTAAGTTTGCGCTTGGGCTGATTATCGGGATTTTTTTCGAGAAAGCTATCTATCAGTGTTGCCGTACGGTCCTCGGTGTTGTTTTGAGGTGTAGTTTGTTTCGGAGCTGAGGCTTTCTGTTTTGTTTTTTCAGGCACAAGACGATATTTATCTCCTTCTATCATATAGAAGAGCACCTTTCTATCGGGCACGAACAATGCTGCTTTTTTCAATTCTGCGCCGAAGTTCTCGTTTTGTGTGGTAAACAATCTTTCCAACAACGTTAATCGGCTTGATTGGTCAAAAGGATAGCGTTCCACCTCGGCTTGCAATTCAAACAGAGTCTTTGGGGAATTTTCCACTGTTGGGGTTGTTATCGTTTTTGTCTCTTCCATTACCAATTAGCTACTGTTGCATTGAATATTTGGTCAGCCAAATCTTTCACCATCTGGTTCACCAAATCTTCCTGCACCGAATTGAGGGACAACGAGGAGTTGTATTCGCTGGTTGCCGTAAAGCGTCGTTCAAAGTCTTGCGAATGATTTTTAGTATTTGTAAATCTTACGTTCACTGTCATTCTCAACTGCACCTGCGACGCATATCCTTCTGCCGATATTGACTTATTGAATTGTTCATAGCCCACTATTTCTCCGCTCAACTGCAAGTCTCCTTTTCGTTTTACTTGTCTAAGTCGCGTTTGGTTGGCATATATATCTTGCAGTTGGTTGTTGAACATGGAGCGCATAGGAGCCCAAACGAGCGCGGTGCGCAATGGGAAATCGGCTATCTGTATCGTTTTTATCTGGTCGTAGTTTATCGACGCGCCATTAAACTTATATTGCACGCTGCATGCCGTGAGCAAAGCTATAAGGCACGTTAAAAATGTAACGCTCAATACTTTTTTATTCAAGTTCATATTCCTTTATTTTACGATACAGGGTTCGTTCGGATATTCCCAATTCTTTTGCAGCCTCTTTGCGTTTTCCGGCATGGCGTATCAAGGCACGTTTTATGGCTTCACGTTCAAAACTTTCCAAGGTTACATCTTTGGGGATTTCAACGGCTGGTTCTTTCAGTTCCTCCACATATTCGTCTTTTCTTTGCGGATATTCCATAATGGTTGTAGATGGCAAATTTTCCGAGATAGTATTTCCTTCAGATGTTACATATCTCACTGATTTTGTCAACGCATCTTCTTTGTCGGCTTGCAGTTTGTTTACCACCGTTTTCAAGTCTGCCACATCGCGCCTCAAGTCAAAGAGAATCTTATACAATATCTCGCGTTCGTTTTCAAAAGACTGCGAGTGTCCTTGTTCCGCCACGGGCACAAGTTGTCCGTTGGGGCGTTCCTGGGGTATGTAATGTTTCACCACATCGCCGTTTATCTCTCTTGTTTCCGAGGTTACCGACATATTTTCGGTAACATTTTTCAACTGTCGAATATTTCCGGGCCACGAATAATTCTGCAAAATTTGCTGGGCATCGTCGGTGAGACGTACTGCAGGCATATTGTATTTTTCGCTCATTTCAAGGGCGAATTTTCTAAACAATTGGTAGATATCATTCCCGCGCTCGCGCAAAGGAGGTATGTTTATAGGAATGGTGTTGAGGCGATAGTATAAATCCTGACGAAATCTGCCACTCTCTATTGCCTGGGGAATATTCACATTGGTTGCTGCCACGATTCTTACATCGGTTTTGCGAACCTCGCTTGAGCCTACGCGAATATATTCGCCCGTTTCCAACACTCTTAGCAAGCGTGCCTGAGTAGAGAGAGGCAACTCTCCCACTTCGTCGAGAAACAATGTTCCGCCATTGGCTACTCCAAAATATCCTTCTCGCTCACTCACCGCGCCGGTAAAGGCTCCTTTTTCGTGTCCAAACAATTCGCTATCGATAGTTCCCTCGGGAATAGAGCCGCAGTTCACCGCAAAATACTTTTTGGTCTTTCTCGAACTGTTGTCATGGATTATCCGCGGGAAAACTTCCTTTCCCACACCGTTTTCGCCCGTTATCAGCACCGACAAATCGGTCATCGCCACTTGCAAGGCTATATCCAACGCACGATTAAGCCCTTCGTAGTTTCCCACGATGCCATAGCGCAACTTTATTTTTTGTAGTTTTTCTGAATCCATAGCTATACTTTCAGCCTTCAAAAGTACAAAAAAAATACGTAGCAGTTTGGCTTTCCTCCGATGTCGGATATCTTTTAAACAATATCAGACCTTTTTTAAATAATGTCGGACCTTTTTTAAATAATATCCGACATTATTTTTCCCAAAAGCATTATCCTAAAAAAACGTCCAATTCAGCCCCCCTGCAACGACAGTCGGTTTTGTCAAAACAACAACTGTTTTACTCATTAACCGCACAAATTTTAAATTTTCAAGCCTATGATTTTGCGGTTTGTATGCGTTGAACTAAATTTGCAGGCGTTTAGTAATTACAGAACAATAATGCAGAAGAAATTCGAAGAACATCCTAATTTCAATCTATCAGAAATAAATAAGGAAGTGCTCGGCGAATGGGACGAAAACCATGCCGCAGAACGCAGTGTGAAAGAACACGAGGGATATCCACACTTCACATTCTATGAAGGACCACCTTCGGCAAACGGACACCCGGGCATTCACCACGTATTGGCAAGAACCATAAAAGATACCATTTGTCGTTACAAAACGATGAAAGGCTATTGCGTTCCGCGCAAAGCAGGCTGGGACACCCACGGACTACCTGTGGAACTTGGCGTGGAAAAAGAAATGGGTATCACGAAAGACGATATCGGAAAAACCGTATCAATAGAAGAATACAACGCACATTGCCGAAGCAATGTAATGAAATTTACAGCCGAGTGGGAAAACCTTAGCCGACTAATGGGATATTGGGTTGACATGAAGCGTCCATATATCACCTATGAAAACTATTACATCGAATCGGTTTGGTGGTTGTTGAACAATCTCTATTCGCAAGGACTCATTTACAAAGGTTATACCATTCAGCCCTATTCTCCTGCTGCAGGCACCGGACTTAGTTCGCACGAGCTCAACATGCCGGGCTGCTATCGCGACGTAAAAGATCTAACAGTAACCGCAATGTTCAAAATGGTTTCACCAACCGGAAAATTTGCTTCGGCATGGGGCGAAACCTATTTCATGGCATGGACTACAACCCCCTGGACATTGCCTTCAAACACCGCACTCTGCGTTGGTCCTAAGTTTGATTATCTTTTAGTCAACACCTATAATCCCTATACCGCCCAACCAATATCGGTAGTAATCGCAGAAGAAAGATTCAACGCCTATTTCAATCCTACAGGCGCAGAATTGCCAATGGACAAATTCGAAAAGGGCGACAAAGTTCTACCATATAGAATCGTAGAAAAAGTAAAAGGTTCAGAACTCGAAGGACTAAAATACGAACAACTCTTTAAATACGTAAACCCAGGCGAAGGGGCATTCCGTGTAATCCTTGGCGACTATGTAACTACCGAAGACGGTACTGGAATTGTACATATCGCTCCAACTTTCGGTGCCGACGATGCTTTCGTAGCAAAAAAAGCAGGCATTCCCGCCCTTATGCTTATTGACAAAAACGGCAATAAGCGTCCAATGGTCGACTTGAAAGGCAGATTCTATCCTATCGAAGATCTTGATGAAGAATTTGTAAAGAAATACGTAAACGTAGACTTGTACAAAACCTATGCTGGACGTTACGTAAAAAACGCCTACGACGATACACTTACCGACAAAGACGAATCGCTCGATGTATCCATCTGCATGGAAATGAAAGCCAATGGCACAGCCTTTAAGATGGAAAAACACGTTCACAACTATCCACATTGCTGGCGCACCGACAAACCAATTCTCTACTACCCGCTCGATAGTTGGTTTATCCGCTCCACTGCAAAAAAAGAACGAATGTTCGAGCTAAACAAAAGCATAAAGTGGAAGCCACAATCAACTGGCATAGGACGTTTTGGTAAATGGCTTGAGAACTTAAACGACTGGAATCTCTCGCGTTCCCGTTTTTGGGGTACACCTTTACCAATTTGGAGAAGCGAAAGTGGCGAAGAAATCTGTATCGGCAGCATACAGCAACTATATGATGAGATAGAAAAGAGCGTAAGTGCTGGAAACATGCAATCAAATCCGTTTAAAGACAACGGATTTGTGCCTGGCGATTACTCCGACGAAAATTATCACAAAATAGATTTGCACCGTCCTTACGTAGACAATATAATTCTCACTTCTCCCAGCGGCAAACCAATGAAACGCGAAACAGATCTTATCGATGTTTGGTTTGATTCCGGTTCTATGCCGTTTGCTCAGCTACATTATCCGTTTGAGAATCGAGAACAAATAGAAAACAACTCAGCATATCCCGCCGATTTCATTGCCGAAGGAGTTGATCAAACACGAGGTTGGTTTTTCACACTTCATGCAATTTCCACAATGGTACGCGATAGTGTAGCTTTCAAAGCCGTAGTAAGCAATGGACTGGTTCTCGACAAGAATGGAAACAAAATGTCCAAACATCTTGGCAATGCAATCGATCCATTCAAAATCATCGAGAAATATGGTGTAGACCCCATACGCTGGTATATGATGACCAACTCGTCTCCTTGGGACAATCTGAAATTCGACGAAGCAGGTGTGGCTGAAATATCCCGCACATTCTTCGGAAAACTTCATCAAACCTATTCTTTCTTTGCAATGTATGCAAACGTAGATGGTTTTAACTACGCCGAAGCAGATGTTCCCAATAACGAACGTCCAGAACTCGACCGTTGGATACTTTCTGAACTTAACAGTTTGGCTAAGGCCGTAGATGAAGCTTATAATGATTACGAACCTACTCGCGCCGGACGACTTATAGAAAGTTTTACCATTGACAATCTTTCAAATTGGTTTGTACGTCTTTCGCGTAAACGTTTCTGGGGCAACTCGATGAGCAAAGACAAACTTAGTGCATACCAAACACTATATACTTGCTTGGTAACACTATCCAAACTAATTGCTCCGCTTTCTCCTTTCTATGCCGACAGATTATACAAAAGCCTCACACAAGTTACCGGAAAAGATTCCTGCGACAGTGTACATTTGACGAAATTCCCCGAAGCCAACAACACAATAATCGACAAAGAACTGGAACTTCGCATGGAAATGGCGCAAAAGATAACTTCTATGGTGCTTTCGCTCCGCAAGAAAGAATCTATCATTGTACGTCAGCCGTTGCAAAAGATTACTATTCCAGCCGCACAGCAGGAAATGCGCGAACGCATTGAGGCGGTGGCAAAACTAATCTTGGACGAAGTAAACGTGAAAGAATTGGAATTCGTTGAAGACGGCAATCTTTTGAAAAAGCGTGTACAACCTAATTTCCGAATACTTGGCAAGAAATATGGCAAGTTAATGAAGGATTTGGCTGCTGCCGTAAAAGATATGAGTCAATACGATATTCGCGAACTTGAAAATGCGGGGAAATTCACATTCAATCTTTCTGGCGAGGAAGCTATCATAAATATCGATGAAGTAGAGGT
>CAVIQL010000036.1:0-21523 GCA_963644855.1 Clostridiaceae bacterium Marseille-Q4149
CCGATATTATTTAAATAATAAGGCATCTTTTTTAAATAATATCGGACATTGTTTTTACAAGATGCCTTGTCGTTTTTTTTTGCTAAGCATATCTTTTTGCGAAAGCCGTTGAACAATCAACTGCAAGTTCCTATATCCGTACACGTAACCCCTACATTTTTCTCCCAGAACAAGCCTGCGACGTGCAAATAGAGCAACCCTTTGAGCATGAAAACCAAGAAAAAAACGTATATTTGCCATAAAATAAAAGACAAATCATAAAAAAGAAATGAAAGTACACGAATATCAAGCAAAAATGCTATTCAAGAATTATGGTCTGCCGGTAGTTGACCAAAATATTCTTTGCCGCACGGTTGAAGAAGCCGTAGAGGCATACCGAACCATTGGCGACAAATACGTTGTAGTCAAAGCACAAGTTCATACCGGCGGACGTGGAAAAGCCGGTGGCGTGAAACTCGCAAAAAGTGAGGAAGAAGTGCGCCAATACGCTGGAGCAATTCTTGGCATGGATATAAAAGGCTTCAAAGTAGACAGAGTGCTCGTAACCGAAGCCGTAGACATTGCAGCCGAATATTATGTAAGCATAATAGTAGACCGCAAAACCAAATGCCCAATATATATGGTGAGCCGTGCCGGAGGTATGGACATCGAACAAGTGGCACGCGAAACTCCCGAGAAAATAGAGAAAATAGCTATCGACCCATTATTGGGCGCTACAGACTTCAAAACACGCGAAGTAGCCTACGCATTGTTTGACGACAAAGCCGTGGTGAAACAAGCTGTGCCGCTATTGAAAAACCTATACAAAATGTTTGTCGAAACCGATGCCTCGCTTGCCGAAATCAATCCGCTCGTGCTAACAAAAGAAGGAGAGCTAAAAGCAATTGATGCAAAGATGACATTCGACAACAACGCACTCTTTCGCCACCCCGAACTAATGCAGTTTAACGAGCCCACCGAAGAAGAAAAAATAGAACAAACCGCAAAATCCAAAGGCTTCAGTTACGTAAATCTTGGAGGTGAAATCGGTTGCATGGTAAATGGTGCCGGTCTTGCAATGGCTACGATGGATATGATTAAACTTTATGGCGGTAGTCCGGCAAACTTCCTCGATATTGGCGGAAGTTCCAATCCCGAAAAGATTGTGGAAGCAATGAAACTGCTGCTCGCAGACAAACACGTAAAGGTTGTATTGATAAACATCTTCGGCGGAATCACACGCTGCGACGATGTAGCAAAAGGACTTCTCGAAGCATTTGAAATACTCAAAACCGATATGCCAATCGTAATCCGACTCACCGGAACAAACGAAAAAGAAGGACAGGAAATCCTCAAAGGCACCAAATTTACAGTGGCAACCACAATGGGCGAAGCCGGAAGAAAAGCCGTGGAACTCGCTGCACAAGTGGCAAAATAAAACCACAAAATCATCAATCAAATTTACAAGAAAAATGAGCGTATTAATAGATAAGAATTCAAAAGTACTGGTTCAAGGCGTAACCGGTCGCGATGGAAGTTTCCACGCGTTGAAGATGAAAAGCTATGGCACAAATATCGTGGGCGGAACTTCTCCCGGCAAAGGCGGACAAAACGTTGAAGGAATTCCCGTGTTCAACACCGTAGCCGAAGCCGTTGCAAAAACTGGCGCAGATACGTCGGTAATATTCGTTCCCGCACCATTTGCAAAAGACGCAATGCTCGAAGCAGCCGACGCTGGAATTAAACTAATTGTCTGCATAACCGAAGGCGTGCCAGTAATGGACGCTGTAGCCGCACAGAGATACATTCAAATGAAAGGCGCGCATCTTGTTGGTCCAAACTGTCCGGGACTTATTTCTCCCGACAAAAGCATGGTGGGAATTCTTCCTGTTGACATCTTCAAAAAAGGTGGCACTGGCGTCGTGAGTCGCAGCGGAACGTTGACATACGAAATTGTTGATAGCCTTACGAAGAATGGCTTTGGCGAAAGCACAGCAATAGGCGTGGGCGGCGACCCAGTTGTAGGCGTGTATTTCGAAGATATGCTGAGAATGTTCCAAGATGATCCCGAAACCGATAGTATTGTACTCGTTGGCGAAATAGGCGGAGACGCAGAAGAACGCGCTGCAAAGTTCATCAAAGAATATGTTACCAAACCCGTAGTAGCTTTTATCTCGGGCAGACAAGCACCCAAAGGAAAACAAATGGGACATGCCGGAGCTATAATAACTACCGGCGCAGGAACTGCAGCAGAAAAGATAGCCGCTTTCGAAGCTGTGGGAGTTCCTGTGGCTAAGGAAACAAGCGAAATTCCTGTACTGCTCAAAAAACTAATGGGTAAATAAAATATGACGCGCAAAACAGAAACGGACGGAACAACACAAGGTTTCGCCCGTTTTTGTTTCTGTATCGTTCTGCTTTAATATTCTTTAAGTGTTTAACAATTATCAGTTTGCAAAAGCGGCGTATCTTTGCAACAAGTTTGATTGCAGAGGAAATGCCTATAAGTAACGATAATACACATTCCAATGCTTGCGGCGCGAAAATGCTACATTCAGAATCTTCGTTTCGTAACGAATCGTTTAATGTGGCTACGCGTTCAAAAGCCGAGCGCATAGTGATGGGAATAGATCCCGGAACAAATTTGCTTGGATATGGTGTGCTCAAGATAAAAGGGCGCAGCGCACAAATGGTAGCGATGGGAGTTATCGATTTGAGGCGTGTAAAAGATGTTTACTTGAAGCTTGGCAGAATCTACGAGCGTATAAACTCTTTGATAACGAGTTTCCTTCCCGATGAATTGAGTATTGAATCGCAGTTTTATGGGAAAAATCCGCAGAGTATGCTGAAACTGGGCAGAGCACAAGGCGTGGCAATTGCCGCTGCTATCAACAAAGACGTTCCGATTCACGAGTATGCGCCGCTGAAAATCAAGATGGCAATAACGGGAAACGGACGTGCGTCGAAGGAACAGGTTGCTGCTATGTTGCAAAGGTATTTGAATATTAGCGATGATGTCTTGCTTCCTTATTTAGACGCTACAGATGCTTTGGCTGCGGCTTATTGTCATTTCATAGAGTCGTATTGCAAAGTTTACGAGGGTAAAGGGGCTGACAAGACTACGATTACGGTTTCGGGAAACCTTTCAAGAATTCCAGGCTCGCACCATACTACGAAATGGGCCGATTTTGTTAAGAGCAATCCGAGCCGAGTGGCAGTTCCCAACAAGTAATAGAAAGAAACGTATGCACAATATAATAGAAGTAAACAATGGCGTAGCAAGAATGGCAGAATTCAGGTTGAACGAACCTGTTACGGTTGCTATTCATGCCGAAGAACCATTGGCTATAGTGGGATTGAATGCAAGCGGAAAGTCAAAACTTGTTGACATACTAATTGGTGCGCACCCGATTTGGGGAGACGAAGTGAAATATGACTTTTCTCCTTCGACAAACAACAAGGCAAGCCAAAACATTAAGGTAGTAACTTTTCGCGATGCCTACGGAAGTGCGGGCGGAGACTTCTATCAGTTGAGATGGAATCATGGTTTACTCGAAGAAACTCAAAGCGTGGGCGACATGCTTAGGATTTCGTCAAAACAAAACCGTATTTCCGAAGAAATCATTAGAACATTGGGGCTTGAAAGTTTACTATCCAAGCAAATCATTATGCTTTCGAGCGGAGAGTTGCGAAGAGTTCAACTTGCCGAAATGCTACAAACTTCGCCCCGTGTCATGATAATTGACAATCCTTATATAGGTCTTGATGTCAATGCAAGAAAACAAACCACAGAGGTGCTTGCCGAAATAGCTAAAGGGCATACAAAACTAATTGTAGTGGTGTCGCGCGAAAAGGATGTGCCATATTTTATTCAGAAAGTTCTTCCTGTTGTTGACGGCAAAGTTTTGCCGATTTCTGATAAGGCATCTTTTTTTAATAATAACCGACTTTGTCAAAACAATAACCGATATTATTTTGACGAAAACAAATATAATTCCATTACCTCATTGCCAGATCACGAAAATGCCGCAAACGGAGAACCAGTGGTGGTATGCAACAACATAAACATAGCTTATGGCAGCCGCAAGATATTCCAAAATTTTTCGTGGACAGTAAAGACGGGAGAACGCTGGGCTTTGAATGGAGAAAATGGTGCCGGCAAATCAACCTTGCTGAGCCTTGTTTGTGCCGACAATCCCCAGGCCTATGCTTGCGATATAAGTTTGTTCGGATTTAAACGCGGCAGCGGTGAAAGCATTTGGGATATCAAGAAAAACATTGGCTATGTAAGCCCGGAAATGTTCCGTTCATACCGACGAAATATGAGTGTGCTTAAAATAGCAGCAAGCGGATTGAGCGATACAAGCGGAGTGTATGACAAGGATATCTCAGATGCTGCAATGCAGAAAGTTTTGTTTTGGCTTGATATCTTTGGCATAAAAGATCTTGCCCAACGAAATTATTTGCAACTTTCGAGCGGCGAGCAGCGAATGGTACTTCTTGCAAGAGCTTTTGTGAAAGATCCTGCACTTTTGGTACTCGACGAACCTTTTCACGGACTTGACCGAGAACGTAGAGAGTTGTCGCGCAACATAATCAATGCTTTTTGCAGCCGCAAAGGAAAAACGCTTATAATGGTTACGCACTACGAGGAAGAATACCCTTCGTGTATTGACCACAAATTAACATTGAAGAAATTGAAATAACAAATAGGTACATAATAATAAATCACAGCCTTTCTATGAAGAAATTATTTTACACGACAGTAGTAATGCTTTTTATGTTTACCGTGAATTTGAATGCACAAGAGGTTTTCAACGCAGTGATGCAGAGCGCACAAAATTCCTTGAAAGACCCTGTGCAGAATTTCTCGAAAACCCAAATGGCGAAGTTCAAAATCGATGAATTGAACTATCTGAAAAGCAAAGCAGGAAACATTGAAACAATAAAACGAAACGACCTTCTCGACATACAAGCTTATTATATGTCAGAATTCTTGAGTCGTTATCTCACAGAAATAATTTGCTCAGAGGGACAACCCGATTCTGTGAAAAAAGCAATGGTTTATCTTTTTGTAAATGCTTCTGCCGTTTGTCCGTTGTTCAACGACACCAACAAAGAAGTGATAAACAAATATCTCAATTCCGACAAACAACTCACTCCTTTCTGCCTTGATACCGATTGGGAGAAAGCTTATAAGTTTGTAAACAAAGCAATGGAATAAAACATTCGTTGTGGCACAAACAATAAATCCCGGTCGTTCAACCGGGATTTGTTGTTTTATGAAAAGCCTCCTATTTCAAGCATTCTTTGTAGAGTTTTATCGTGTCGCGAATGCCAAGATAAAGCGCATCGCAGATAATTGCGTGCCCAATGCTCACTTCGTCAGTCTCGGGAATGCGCTCGTGAAAATACGTAAGGTTTTTCAAACTCAAATCGTGCCCTGCATTCACACCGAGTCCTATATCTTTTGCATGTAAGGCCGCAGCAACGAATGGCGCTATGGCTTTTTCGCGGTTTTCTTCGTAAGCTTCGGCATAAGGACCTGTGTAAAGTTCTATGCGGTTTGCCCCCGTTTTTTTAGCGTAGTCAATGGTTTCAAGAATAGGATCGACAAAAAGCGATGTACGAACGCCGGCGGCATTGAATTTCCCCACGGTGTCAACAAGAAACTTGAAATCTTCTTTCGTGTCCCAGCCATGATTCGACGTAAGTTGCTCCGGTTTGTCCGGAACAAGCGTTACCTGCGTTGGCTTTACTTCAAGAACCAAATTTATAAACTCTTCGGAAGGGTAGCCTTCTATATTGAATTCCGTTTTTACGATGTTTTTTAAAGCTCTTACGTCAGCATAGCGAATATGTCGCTCATCGGGGCGCGGGTGTACGGTTATTCCTTCTGCACCATACAGTTCACAATCTGCCGACATCTTTTCTACGTCAGGATTGTTGCCTCCGCGTGCGTTTCGCAAGGTAGCTATTTTGTTTACATTTACACTAAGTCTTGTCATTGTCTTATTGTGTATTGAAGAATTTTGTAAATTTGCAAATATTACGCTTGCAAAGGTAGCAAAAACGAAAGCAAGAGATTGACGCGAGAAACATTATGTATGTAAATCAGAAAATAGTTGCATTATTTGGCAATATCTACCAAACAAAAAAGAGCAAATACGCAAATGAAGTTGTGAATTTGCTGCGGGCAAAGGGTTACGACATAATTGTGGAGCGTAGTTTCTACGATTGTTCCAAGATGAATTTGCAGGGAATAGGCGAAGACAAAACTTTTGACAACAACAATTTTGCCGCTTCGTTTGCCGTGAGTCTTGGAGGCGATGGCACTTTTTTGAGAACCGCCATGTTGGTAGGGTCAAAGGGAGTGCCTATTTTGGGAATCAATATCGGACATTTGGGATTTATGTCTGAGGTAAATCCCGAGGACATTCGCCAGGCGATAGACGATATCAGCAATGGCAACTACAAGATTGAATCGCGCAGTGTGCTTGAAGTTGCGGTGGGAAACCGTAACATCGGCATTTATCCGTTTGCCCTTAACGAGATCGCCGTTCTTAAACAGGACATATCGTCGATGATTAAGATCAGGGTTGAGATCAACAAGGAATATCTCACTACTTATTCTGCCGATGGCTTGATAGTTTCCACGCCTACAGGTTCTACCGGTTACGCATTGTCTTCTGGAGGGCCGGTTGTTGTTCCTGAATCAAAGTCAATAGTTATTGCTCCGGTAGCGCCGCATAGTTTGAGCGTAAGACCTATAGTTATTTGCGACAACGTGGAGATTAATATGAAGGTGTATAGTCGCACGGGGCATTATCTTGTATCTGTAGACGGCAGAAGCACGAGTTGTTGCGAGGAGGAGGATATTTCCATACGCCGTGCGCCTTATGATATAAGGATTATACATTGTGGGAAAAAAAGTTTCTTTGATACGATGCGCGAGAAACTTATGTGGGACGGCGATATGCAGAAATAAAAGTTTTGCGCATGAATTTCAGGGGTAAGGAATACAATATGTCTACTATCTTGCCGTGGATAGGCAAGGCTGTGAGGCATTACAAACTGAAAATCTGCGCTACTATTATATTGGGCTGGATTGTTGTGGCGCTTAACTTTGTTTTTGTATGGGCCACAAAGCAGGCTATCGATTCGGCAACGATAACCCACAACCGCTGGGCGCTTTATGTTTGTTGCTCAATGCTTGTTGCCACGATAATAGTGCAGGCTGTGGTTTCGGCTATCAACAAGCGAATGAAAACAATGCTCAGTTTCAGCATGAACAGGCGTATGCAGGAAAGATTGTTGCATCATGCGGTTTCGGTTAACTGGAAAAGCATCAACGAATACCATACTGGCGACATTGTGAGGCGTTTTGAACAAGACGGAGCCGAGGTGGTTTCGTTTGTAAACGGAACAATACCTACCATAATGCTTGTGTTGTTGCAATTAGCGGGTGCTTATCTGTTTTTGCTCGTTTTAAGCAAGGAAATAGCCGTTGCTCTTGTTGTGATAATGCTTGTAGGCGTATTTATAAGCAAGTTTCATTTTCTGAAAATACGTGGTTTTTCTGCCAAAATCAAAGAGGGTGGAAGCATGTTGCAAGCTGCTTTGCAAGAGGGGCTGCAAAATATTTCAGTGCTCAAATCCTTGGCGGGCAAAAACGTCTTTTCAAGATACTATTCCCATATTTTTGATATCCAGGAAGGCAATGTGAGGCGTCGGCTCAAGTATTCGGTTTTATCGTCAACCGTTTTGAATCTCGGCTTTGCGGCATGCTATCTTTTTGTCTTCATTTGGGGAGTGTTTAATCTCGATAGCGGAGCTATAACCTACGGCACTCTTATGGCGTTTGTGCAATTGGTTGGACAGATTCAAGGTCCGTCGCGCACGCTGATTAATTCTATTTCTGATTTTGCCGAGTTTTATTCTTCGTGTGAGCGGTTGAATGAAATCGATTCCATTCCTGCGGAAGATGATAGCGAATGTGTGAATGCCGAAATTGGGAATTGCAGTGTGGTTTGCGATAAAGTGTCGTATCGATATGCCGACGGCAAACGCATGATATTGAACGAATTTTGTCATAGATTTGAGTCGGGAAAACTTTGCGCAATAGTTGGTGCCACCGGAGCGGGAAAAACCACACTCATGCGCCTTTTGCTTGCTTATGTTAAGCCTTATGCCGGAAAAATGTATGTAGAAAACGGGAATGACAAGCGGGAAATAGGCGTTGAAACGCGTGGACTTTTTGCTTATGTGCCTCAAGGTAATTCGCTGTTCAGTATGTCGCTGCGCGACAATATGCTGCTCGCAAATCCCGATGCGTCGGACGATGAAATGCTCGAAGCAATGAAATGGGCGTGTGCCGATTTTGTGGAACACAATGCCGAAGGGCTCGACACTCTTTGCGGAGAGGGAGGCAGAGGTCTGTCGCAAGGGCAGGCACAACGCTTGTGCATAGCCCGGGCTTTGGTCTCGCGTGCACCGATATTGCTTATGGACGAATCGACCTCGGCTTTGGATCATGCCACCGAGGAGAAAATCATTCAGAACATACGCCAAAACGTGAAAAACAAGACGATTCTTTTTATCACCCATCGCGATACGGTGATAAAATATGCCGACGAGGTGGTAAAAATAGGTCGATAGCCTTTCATTATTCTGATTTTCAACAGCTTTTCTAAGACTAAAACATAGTACAACCATTGTTGGGAAAACCGCCTTAAAAGTGGTTTTTCTAATGTCTGATATTTTTTAAATAATATCGGACTTTGTTTAAAAAATATCGGATATTATTTTTACAATAAGCCATGTTGTTTTTTCACTCTCTGTTTTTGCTTTCAGCCAATGCCCCGTGGCGTGAAGTTTTAATGGGATTGGGGTTGGCTAAGATTGGACTTGGAGCGGATTTTATGCTTGCGCATCACGGTTGTTGCCCGCAAAAAAACGTATCTTTGCATACTAATAATTAGACTATAAAACATATGTACAGCTGGTTTGAATGTAAGGTAAAATACGAAAAGGAAATAGGCGAAGGAAAGGTTGCAAAACAAGCAGAAGTGTATCTGGTTGATGCATTAAACTTTACCGAGGCTGAAAAACGTATAATAAAAGAAATGAAACCCTTTATCACGGGTGAATTCGAGGTAAGTGATATAAAGAGGTCGCGCTTTGCCGAAATGTTTGAAACCACAAGTGAGAGCGCTGACAAATGGTATCAGTGCAAAATAGCGATAACTACGCTCGACGAGAAGAAGGGCGTGGAAAAACAAGTGGCGCAAACTATATTGGTAAAGGCTTCGGATTTGCGCGATGCCGTGAAACGGCTTGACGAAGGCTTGAAAACTTCAATTTCAGACTATGGCATAACATCGGTAGCCGAGACAAAAATCCTTGATGTATATCATTACGAAGAAGAAGCGCCCGAAGGTTTTGTTAAAGTAGAACATAAAGATGTCGCAAATCAGTAATGCTCTTGCCGAAATAAGGGCAGAACTTCCACAGAACGTAAACCTTGTGGCGGTTTCGAAGTTCCACCCTGCCGAAGCCGTGAATGAGGCATACTGTGTGGGGCAGAGAATTTTCGGAGAGAACCGTCCGCAAGAAATGACAGCAAAACAAGCCGTTTTGCCGGGAGATATCGAATGGCATATGATTGGGCATTTGCAAACCAACAAGGTGAAAATGATTGCTCCCTATGTGTCGATGATAGAATCTGTGGATACCGAAAAACTATTGCGCGAAGTAAACAAACAGGCACAGCATGTGGGCAGAGTTATTCCCATATTGCTCGAAATACATGTGGCGGCTGAGGAAACTAAATCGGGTTTCTCGCCCGAAGAATGCCGTGAACTTATTGATAGCGGCGTTTTCGAAGAACTTAAAAACGTGAGCCTGCGAGGATTGATGTGTATGGCTTCGCATACAAACGATGTGGCGCGCATTCATTCGGATTTCGGCAAAGTAAATAGGTTGTTCGAACAATTGAAACAGCAGTATTTCCTTACAGACAACAATTTTTCCTGTCGCTCGTGGGGCATGAGCGAAGATTATAAGATAGCCATCGAAGAAGGTGCCAATATCATAAGAATCGGCACGCGTATCTTTGGCGAAAGAGATTACAGTAAAGTTTTTTGATATGTGCGAAATCATAAGCAAATATTTCCTCGATATCGACGAAGCAAAACTTGCAAAATTTGAAAAGCTCGGTGATGTTTACCGTGAATGGAATGCGAAAATAAATGTGATTTCACGGAAAGATATCGACAACCTCTACGAACATCATATACTTCATTCGCTTGCAATAGCCAAGACAATTAGTTTTCCCGACGGTGCCAAAGTGTTGGACGTAGGAACTGGCGGTGGTTTCCCTGGAATTCCGCTTGCTATAATGTTTCCGAATGTGGAATTTACGCTGATTGATAGCATCGGCAAGAAACTTAATGTGGCTGATGCCGCGGCAAAAGCAGCCGGATTGACAAATGTGAAACTTGTTCACGAGAACGCAATGGACGAAAGGGGATTGTATAATTACGTTGTGAGCAGAGCCGTGATGAACGCCGCAAATTTGCTCAAAATGACGTTGAAAAATCTAACTCGTCCGCAGATAGGCGAAACTCCCAACGGGTTAATAGTACTGAAAGGTGGGGATTTGAGCGAAGAACTTATGGATTTGGAACGTGTGAAATCGTTGAACAAAAGATTAAGAAAAGGTTTTATACGCACTCTGAAAATTAACGATTTGTTCAAAGAAGATTACTACGACGAAAAGTACGTGGTGCAAATGTTTTTCTAACAAAAGAATATTGCGATGCTCAACATACAAGTGTTTCCCGTAAATATGATACGCGAGAATTGCTATATCGTTTCAGATGAAAGCAATGAGGCGGTGATTATTGATTGCGGTGCTTTTTTCCAGGAAGATAAAGAGAGTATTAGAACGTATGTAGAAGAAAAATCGTTGAAGGTAAAGCATCTTATTTGTACTCATGGACATTTTGATCATATACTTGGCGACGAATTTGTGTATGAAACCTTTGGAGTGAAACCGGAATTGCATGCCGCAGATGCAATGCTTTACAATCATTGCGACGAACAAATTGCTCAGTTCTTGGGAGAAAAATTAAATATAACGTTGCCAATACTTGGAGAGTTTGTTGACGAAACTTCAGTTGTACAATTTGGCTCACATGAATTCTCTGTAATTCCAACTCCCGGGCACACTCCAGGAGGAGTATCCTTTTATTGTAAGAACGAAAACGTATTGTTTAGCGGTGATAGTTTGTTTCGTCGCAGTATTGGACGTACTGATTTCCCTTATGGCGACGAGCAATTGCTAATCCGTAAGTTGCAAGAAAACGTATTGCCTTTACCCGATTGTACCAAGGTATTTCCGGGACACGGTCCTTCTACTACTATTGGAGAAGAAAAAACGGAAAATCCATTCTTCACGACAATGTTGTAAAAATATAGCAATATCAAAGCACTAAAGAAAATATCAGCAATAGTTTTAGCCGTAGTGGTCTGCGGCTATTTGTTGCTGTTGCTTGTTGCCGATATGCCGTTTGTACAAAAACAATTGGCGAATTATTTTTCCGAAACCTTAGAAAACAAATTTGGTACAGAAGTAAAAATAGGTAAGGTTCAGCTTGGTTTGTTTAATTCGGTAATATTTGATAGTGTAGAAATCAAAGATCACGAAAACCGCAAACTTTTGACAGCAGAGAAACTTTCTGCAAAAATCAAACTGCGTTCGCTTGCCATAACTCCCATAACGATTAGAACCGTAGAACTTTATCGCGCAAATATTAATCTGATAAAGAAAGACGAGAATAGTCCATATAATTTCCAATTCATAATAGATTCTCTTTCTTCGAAGGATAAGAAAGAAAAATCTGCGCTTGATATTAAAATAAAATCGGTTATACTTAGCCGGTGCAATATAAAACATGATGTATTAAACCGCCCATCAAAGCAGACTTTCGATACAAACCATTTGGCTTTTTGCAATCTTGACGCCAGCGTTGGTATTCAAGTAATAAAAGGTGATAGCTTTAATATCAAGTTGCGCAACATAGCTTTCCAAGAAAAGAGCGGGTTTGTTTTGGAAAAATGTTATGCTAACGCAAGTATTGGACCTAAAAATCTAAAGATACCAATCTTGCAGTTGAAAACTCCCACCGGGAACTTAGTTGCGAGAAATATAGCTTTGACTTCTGACAGCGAAAAGAAATATTCTGGTGGCGGGGAATTGGAACGGCTTCGTCTTTCTCTAAAAGATGTTCGTCCGTTTTGGGGAAAAGATTTGCCGAATGAGACGTTTGATATAAGTGCTTCGGTAAGCGTTAAACGTAATAGAATTACGATTCCAAATTTACGTGTGCAGGAACTTGGAGGAAACGCGTTGTTACGTGCTCAAATAGATTTTGAGAATGCACAGCAGTTCTATGTAAACATGAAGGAATTAAAGGTCAAGCAGAATTTCCTAAATTCCATTGCAAAATCTTTTGACGCAAAAAATATAGACATAATAGAAAATGTAGGAGATGTAAATCTATCCGCCAAAATCTTGCGAAGACAAAACACTAAGGCAAACGCCCAAATAGAGACTGGAATAGGGACGGGGAATGTTGCGATAAACATAGACAAGAACAAATGCGTTGATGTAAAGTTTAATTCCCCCGATATTGAGATAGGAAAACTTATTGCTAATGAGGATTTAGGTAAAGCAGATATTAATGCGGAAGTAAATCTAATAGATTCCAAAGATATTTTCTTGAAGTTGAAACTCGCAAGTTTGGAATTCAAGAAATATGTTTACAAAAATGTCTCTGCGGAAGCTCGCTACAAAGGAGATATTGTTTCTTTTATAGTGAATTCTCTTGATCCCAATGTTGTTCTAAATGCAAAAGGTAATGTGAATTTGCAAAGCACACCAGAATATAAGTTGGAGGCAGCGGTTAATAAGTTCAATCCTGAAGCACTTCGTTTGAGTACAAAGTATTCTGGTACTGATTTTTCTGCGAAGATAAAAGCAGATATAAAAGGTGATGATATTAAGAATGTTATAGGTTCGTTGAATTTGTCTGAAATTTCAGTTGCAAATCCTGACACGACGATACTTTTCGGAGATATAGCGATTAGTTCCAGTAATGTGAGTAATGGAAAGCGTATGATTTTGTCGGGAAACACATGCGACGCTCAACTCACAGGGAAACTTAATACAGAAACCTTGGTTCGTAATTTTCTGTACATCGTAAATGCACAAAACGAAGAGAAGCCAATTCGTTCTAATGACAATATCTTTAATTTCAAAATGCACCTGAAAGATGCTTCGCTGTTGAATTTCCTTGTAAATTCAGATGTGGAATTGGCTAAAGGGGCTTTTGCTTCGGGATATATGGATTCGCACGAAGGAGTGTTTCAATTAGAGGCAGCTATACCCACGATAATTGATGGAGGGAATAGGTATTCTGATATGACTCTTTATATGAAAGGAAATAAACAGAATACCAAACTACATCTTCATGCTTCAAAACTCTTGGAGAAAGGGAAAGTGGAAATTGAATCGAATGCAGAAAACAAGAATGGCGAATTGGAAAACAATTTGCTTTGGAAATCAACCGCAGAACATAGGAATTCAGGAGAAATATCTCATGTCATAAGAGTAAATCCTGCTGCTCCTAATCATATAGAAACAGATATAAAACCGTCGGTTATTGTGATAGACGATACGGTGTGGAATATATCGGCTGCTATGATTGTCTACGATAATTCTAAGTTGTATATAGACGGATTGAGTTTCAAGCGTGGTAATAGCGGGCTTTCGTTGAATGGCGTTGCCTCCAAACTAAGCAGTGATTCTTTGCATGTAGATCTTCATAATGTACGTATACAGAATGTGCTGGATTTTGTTGCTTTTGATGATGTACATTTTGACGGAAATGCAAATGGTATGGCCAATGTGGCGAATGTGTTGGGTGCGCCGCATGTAAATGCTTCCTTGAATGTGAAAAACTTTGTGTTCAATCATGCAACTATGGGGGATATGGTGCTTGATAGTTATTGGAACAATGATTCTAAGAAGATAGAGTTGTCTGCATTGATACGTGATGGACAAAACTCTACGAATGTGAATGGGTTTGTCAATCCGGCAGAGAGCAGTATTGACTTGCGGTTTATTTCCAATGGCACGAATGCTTTGTTCTTGAATGATTTCTTCCCTGATGCAATGCAACTCTCGCAGGGACGAACTACTGGAAACTTGCGCTTGTTTGGTAATTTGCACGCGATGAATCTTGAAGGCCGGCAAATAGTTTCAGGATTAAGGGTAGGCGTAGAGCCTTTGGGCACAAGTTATACCATTGACAGCGATACAGTGTATTTCTCGCCCGATTTGATATCATTTCCTTCGTTTAGGCTGTATGATGCTTACCATAACCGTTCGCTTATGTCGGGCAGGGTGAAGCATCGGGCTTTGCATGATTTCTCGTATGATATGGAGCTTGAGCCACAGAATTTCCTTGCCTACGATCAATCGCCAACCGATGATAACTCTTCTTTCTGGGGCACGGCGTTTGTTGATGGGCATATACACATTTATGGAGGTTCGGGATATTTTACTACCGATGCTAATGTAACGCCGCGCCGCAAGACTTTGTTTGTTTACAATGCAGACTTGCCTGAGAGTGCTGACAATGTGGAGTTGCTGCGGTTTAGGAATGCTGATGAGAGTAAAGTTGTTGCTTTGGATAGCGGGAAGGTAGAGAAAGTTGAGAATGCAGCAGATGTGAGTTCGGATATCCGTTTGAATTTCAACTTAAACATTACGCCTGATGCGGAGCTTCGAGTTATTATGGACGACAAGACGGGCAATATGATTTCGGCGCATGGTCAGGGGAATATAAGTGCTCACTTTTATAATAAAGGAAGTTTTGATATGTTCGGCTTGTATAACATAGAGGACGGAACGTACAAGTTGAAGTTTCAGGACTTGATACAAAAGAACTTCATGCTGCGCGATGGCGGGCGCATAAACTTCAACGGAAATCCATTGGCTTGTGCGTTGAATTTGCAGGCGGTCTATACCATTCCTGCGGTGTCGCTTGCGGGAATAAGCATGCAGGGGAGTTTGCGCGACAGTTCTGTGCCGGTAGATTGTATAATGAACATCACGGGCAGTGCGCAGCAGCCGTTTGTAAACTTTGATATCGATTTGCCGTCGGTGAGTTCTGATCAGAAGCAAATGGTACGTTCGCTCATTGCTACGCCCGAGGATATGAACATGCAAGCTATGTATCTGTTGTCGGTGGGGCGTTTCTATACTTACAACTATGATATGGCCAACTCTGTGCAAAGCCAGAGCCAAACGTCGTTGGCAATGAATTCGTTTCTCTCGTCCACTTTGTCGTCTAACATAAACAATCTGCTCCACAACTTTGGCGAAGGAGCAAACAATTGGTCGTTTGGAACCAATCTTGCAACCGGCAACGACGGGTGGAACGATATGGATGTTGAGGGAATGTTTACCGGGCGTTTGTTCAAGGGCCGCCTTTTGATAGACGGGAACCTTGGCTATCGCGACCGCTCGGCCTACAATTCCAATTTTGTTGGAGATTTCTCGGCGCGTTACCTTCTTAATCCGCGTGGCACCATTCAGTTGAAGGCATATAACGAGAGCAACGACCGGTATTTCACGAAATCTTCGATGACGACTCAAGGCGGAGGCATTCTTTTTCGTAAGAATTTCACCAAGGTAAAAGACCTTTTCAAGAAAAAGAAAAAGTCAAAGGCGCAGAAGTAGCCTTAGTTTTAAGCAAGTTAAACTAAACATATTTCATTGAAAATTAGGTGGTATTGCCAGAATACCACTTGCATAAAGTATGCCCATCGTGGTCTCCCTATCAAGACACCGTGGTCTCTTCGTCAAGACACCGTGGTCTCTTTATCAAGACACCATGGTCTCTTTGTCAAGACACCATGGTCTCTTTGCCAGGACACCATGGTCTCTTTGCCAGGACACCATGGTCTCTTTTCAAAACGATGCCTTCGTATTTCCAACTCATGCCATTTATGGAACAAAAAAACTGCGTTGCAGATACAGCAACGCAGTTGATTTTTTTTATCTTGATTAGGGAGTAATCAGTCTTCCGTAATCATTTCGAAGCCAGTGTAGGGAACAAGCGCCTTGGGAATGCGTATGCCCTCGGGCGTTTGATTGTCTTCGAGCAATGCAGCTACTATGCGCGGGAGGGCAAGTGCCGAGCCGTTGAGCGTGTGGCAAAGTTCTATCTTCTTGTCGCTCGCACGACGATAGCGGCAGTGCAGACGATTTGCCTGATAGGTGTCGAAGTTTGAAACCGAACTTACTTCCAGCCATCTCTTTTGTGCCTCGGAATAAACTTCAAAGTCGAAGCATATAGAGGAGGTGAAACTCATGTCGCCACCGCAGAGACGCAATATTCTGTAAGGCAATTCCAGTTTTATGAGTAGGTTTTCAACGTGGTCGAGCATTTCTTGGTGGCTTTGTCTCGAATGCTCGGGCTTGTCTATTCTCACGAGCTCTATTTTCGAGAATTCGTGCAAACGATTTAGCCCGCGCACGTCTTTTCCATACGAACCGGCCTCGCGACGGAAGCATTCGGTGTAGGCACAATTCTTGATCGGTAGCTCTTCTTCTTTCAAAATCTCATCGCGATAGATGTTGGTAACGGGCACTTCGGCCGTGGGAATGAGATAAAGGTTGTCTACTTCGCAATGATACATCTGACCTTCTTTGTCGGGTAGCTGTCCTGTGCCATATCCGGAGTCTTCGTTCACAACTGTGGGCGGCTGCACTTCGCGATAGCCTGCTTTGGTGGCCTCGTCAAGAAAGAAATTAATCAACGCTCTTTGCAGTCTCGCGCCTTTGCCTGTGTAAACGGGGAAACCTGCGCCCGAAATCTTTACGCCCAAGTCAAAGTCGATGAGCTTGTATTTCTTAGCGAGCTCCCAGTGGGGCAGGGGATCTTTGGGCAGGGGCTTCTCGGTGCCGCCCATCTTTTCAACCACATTGTCGTTGGAGTCTTTTCCCTCGGGTACTTCGGGATAGGGAACGTTGGGTATGGTGAGCAGTATCTTCTTCATTTCCTCGGCAGCAGCATTCATCTCAGCTTCCAACTTCTTGGATTCCTCTTTCTTTGCCGCCACTTCGGCTTTTGCTGCCTCGGCCTCATCGCGTTTCCCTTCGCGCATAAGTCCGCCAATCTCTTTTGACTTCGCATTCATAGCCTGCAAGATAGCATCGAGTTTGCTTTGTGTCTCGCGGCGCAGGTCGTTTTGCTTCAACACTGCGTCGATAGCTTCGCGCGCACCGGCAAAATGCTTCTTCTCCAAGCCTTTTATCACACCGTCTTTGTCTTCGGTGATTTGTTTTATAGTAAGCATAGCTTTATGTTTTATATTTCGTTTCTATATGCAAAGATAAATACTAATGTTTTACCATTACTTTTTTATTGCCGATAATGTAGATTCCATTGGGCAGCGAGCCTATGGTTGCAGAGTCGGCTTTGCTTTTGATTCTTATTCCTTCGGCAGTATAAATGTCGGTTTTGCCCAAATTCCTTGGGGTTGTTATCTTTTCAATGCCGTTTACCACTCCGTTTAGTTGCAGTTCGCGTGAGGCTGCTTCCCCGGAGTTTGCTATTGTGAAGTAGGCTCTGAATGGTTTGAAGTCTACGGCGTCGGCATCGTCTGAGCCTATGTATACGAATTTGCCGTTCTGAAAGCCATAGATGATTTGAGAGTCGTTGCTCTTGGCGTCTTGCAGCCCGGTAAAAGTGCCGTGGAATTGGTATTTTACGCTTTCTTTCAAGTCGGGAGTGTTAATGTTTGCCGAGCATTTGAAAGTAGAAATCGGTGTAGTGCCCACAACTTCTACGTTTTTCAAATCGTTGAAAGGCTGTGCCACTTTGGTTTCTATCACATAGGGACGGTTGGCTTCAAGGTGTTCAACAGATTCAAATTCCAGTTCGCCAGCGTTTTTATGTTCTGCAAAGGCATATGCCTCGCTTACTCCCGTTTGACTTTTGTCGGTGGCAAAGGGCAGACAGACCGACGACATGTAGCCGTTTGAGTTGCTTTTGAAACTGCGGTTGTAGCTTGCTTTTTTGGCAGTGAACGAATACATAGCGTCAAAGGGATAGCCGTCGCTGATGGCGAGATTGTTGCATTCGTAGTTGTTTATGATTTCAAACTTCTCTTTGGAACTAGTGGTAGTCTTGACCACGTTTGATGTGTTGGTAACGTAATTGTCTTGCGGAACGAATATCAGGCAGTTGGGATTGCTTGGAGAGAGGGCGAAAGCTGTTGAAACTGTTGCCGAGTTCAAGTCTATGCTCGTTAGCTTGGTGTTGCTTTCCACAATTTTCTGCAATTCTGCAATCATGGTGGCGTTTAGAGTGCCCGTTACCATTAGGCGTGAAGCGTTGGTGAGCACGGAATAATCGGTCGATGCTGTATAGAATACCAGGTCGTCGATATAGAAATTGTGGGAATAGTTGGATTCTACGCTTGATATACTGATTTCCTTTTTAGAAGAAATTTTTCCTCTAAGAAAACTGCTTTTGGATATTTGTGAAGACTTTGTGCCGTTTATGTTTACATAGAATTTCTCACCTTTATAGGGCATTACGCGGAATGTGTAGAATAGATCTACGGCTTTGTCCAGCGAAATGGTTATAGAGCCTGAATTATTGGAAGTTCCTACCTCAACGCATTGATTGCCATGGCGACAGTCTGAAAACGTCATGCTTTTTCGGCTGAATGTTGCGCCTGTATAATCTTCGAGTCCTGACAGTCCGTCGTTTCCACCATAATTCAACGACCAGTCAAAGCGTTCTTCAAATGTGGGAACATAAACTTGCAAACCAGAGGTAATTGTTTGCGCTTGGGCGTATAAGAATGTAGCCAACGACAATGCTAACAATATGTATGTTTTCATTAAATCTTAGTTCTAATGCTGTTTCTCTATTTATAGGCGAAATTAGCCAAAAAGTTTGTAACGTCGGAATATTTAGGGCATTAGTTTTGACTTTTTGCCGTTAAATTTATCGTAGGCTGTTGTATGTAGTTTTTAGGGGTATGTCTTTATCCCCCAAAAATCGCGATTTGGGAAAAGCGTGCCTATTCTTTTTGGCGGGGAATGGCTCTGCCGCGTGTTACTGTGCGGAAATGGTCGCCTTTGTTATCCTCTTTGGTGGTGCGCTGTATGGAGTCGATAAACGCTTTCTTTGCATTTTCTTGCTCGTTTGCAGTGCTGTCGGCGGGAAGTGGCTTGGCGGTTTCTTTTGTTTCCTGGCTGTGGAAACGAACCAATGTGATTTTTGAAATAAACAGTAGTTTCACAGTCTCATTCCAAGGCTCGTCGATAAAAACAAAGCCTTCCACCGTTTTAATAGGTAGGTTTGAAGCCTGCAACGTTATAACGTTATCGCCATCGCCATAGATGGGTTGTTGCATGGTTGATACCGAGTCGTTTTCATACCTTACGGCTATAACACATTCGGCAGTTTTGCGTCCCTCCTTGTATATGAATTGCGTGGTAAAGTGCCATTCGTATCTGTCTTTGGGTCTAAACGAAGTGTCGGCGGTCATGCTGAAAGCCAAAAGGTTTTTGCCCGGTTTTGGAGTGAGCAAACCATAGGTTTTGCCCGTCCAAATGTTTGCCGTATCGCCTTTCGACGACAGCGCAGCGTAGTTGATGCCAGCATTGTCCAAACTGCCGCCCATGGCTTGAATTTCATTTTGATAGCGCTTGTTTAGATTTTCGTAAATGTCGTAAAGCAAATCAGCGTGGCGGGAATAATATTCCAACGATTTGTTGAAATCCTCGCGCGAAACACTATATTTCTGCAACACAGCCTCGGTATAAACCTCGGTATAGTAGTTTGGCTTGGCTGTGTTCTGAGCCATGGATTGCGCTTCGTGGTAGTCGTACAAAATATTCTCCATCTTGCCCGACGAAATCACGCCTTTGGGCGTGCGAACCTTGCACGAGCCTAACAGAAAAACAAGCAAGGCAAGAATACAAGGCATTATGTTGCGAGAAGATTTCATTTGCGGTATAATGTGTCAGACTGTTTCGGGTTTATCTGTGGATGTCGTTTTTCTAACAGACATAAGATATTTGCGATAAAACAACAATATGATTATTGAACCGCATGTGATGGCTGAATCGGCAAAGTTGAAAATGGGAGCAAAAAACAATACGCGGGTTCCGCCTATTATTGGTAGAGATTCGGGCAGAAACGTGTCGATTAGCGGGAAATAGAACATGTCTACAACCTTACCCGACATAAAACTGCCGTATCCAGTGCCAAATGGAACGAGATTAGCTACGTCGTATTCGGTACTTTCACTGAAAATCAAGCCGTAGAAAGCGTTGTCGATGATATTTCCGATTGCTCCTGCTATAATTAGGGCAATACATACAACGAATCCAGTAGAAACATTGCGCGTTATCAACCTGTTTACATAGTATACCAGAAAACCTACAAATACCAATCGGGCAATACTAAGAATCAATGTTCCCGCAATGTTCACTCCAAAAGCCATTCCACTGTTTTCTACAAAATAGAAATACATCCACGATGTAACTTCGCGCGCTTCGTGGAGTGTGAAATTAGTTTTGACCTCAAACTTTATTAATTGGTCGATAATTATAACGGCAGCGACAATTGCCACTGCCGTTATAGTTTTGATTTTTCGATTTGAAATCTGCACAATAAATAATTGATCAGTTTCTGTGTTTCTGCTTGTTAAGCATTTCTTTGGCCTCGATCGAAAGAGTGGCGTGGGGCACAATGCGCAAGCGCTCCTTGGGAATAAGTTTCCCCGTTACGCGGCACACTCCATAAGTTTTGTTCTCAATTCTAACAAGTGCCTGCTGCAAATCTCTTATAAACTTCTGCTGGCGTGCACACATAGTGGTAAGTTCCTCCTTTTCTTGGGTAATGGAACCCTCTTCCAAAACTTTGAATGTAGGAGATGTGTCAGTAACATCGTTGCCAGCTTTGTTTGTAAGCACCGACATCATCTGGTTATACTCCCGTTTTGCCATTTCGAGCTTTTTGAGGATTATATCCTTGAATTCTGCGAGTTCCTCATCGCTGTACCTGTTTTTATCAGCCATTGTCTTAGAGATTTAAGAGTGGTTATTTTTCAATTTTTACATTAATGGTCATCTCTCCCAAGTTCCATTCTTGTCCGTTCACCTCTTTTTCCAAAGAAATGGAGTTGGCAAGAACTTGTGCAGATATATAGTCCGCAAATTTTTCAATTATCTTTCGTGCTTCTTCGGTTTCTCCAATTGTAATGTTTATACGATCGGTGATTTCAAAGCCGCTGTCTTTTCTGAAAGTCTGGATATGTTTTACCAATTCACGTGCGATACCTTCAAGTCGAAGATCCTCGGTGATTTCAAGGTCAAGAGCAACCGTAAGATTACCTTCGTTGGCCACGGCATACCCTGGAATGTCTTCGCTGACAACCTCTACTT
>CAVIQL010000037.1:0-20046 GCA_963644855.1 Clostridiaceae bacterium Marseille-Q4149
CATTGCTGACACTAGTACCTGAAACTAGCGCGTCTACCATTCCGCCACCTGGGCTTCCTTGTTGTCAATAAATAAGAGCGGCAAACGAGACTCGAACTCGCGACCTCAACCTTGGCAAGGTTGCGCTCTACCAACTGAGCTATTGCCGCATTTCGTGCAGTGCATTTCTCTAAATGCGATGCAAAAGTAAGGCTTTTATTGATACCAGCCAAATTTTTGCGCAAGAAAATTGTGAAACACGGTAATTTTCCTTTGTTGAACGTTTCGCGGGTTTTTGAGGCAGAATATTTGTAGGGTGAAGTTTGTGTTTGTTTTATAGTTGTTTAGAATTGAATTTCGGAGATGCGCTTATCGTTTTTCTAATGTCCGATATTTTTTAAATAATGTCGGATATTATTTGAAAAATATCAGACATTATTTTGGGGATAAGCCATATGCTTTTTTTAGAGTAAAAATGGCGAAGAATATATGGGTTTGTGTTGCGGAAATAATGGGGAATGGGGCGCGTTATGTTCTATTTTTGTATATTTGTGCACCGTAGAAAGGCGTAGTAATAGATTATGAACAAAATAGGAATAGTAGTAAGACGAGAATTTGGGTATAGGGTTAAAAAACGCTCCTTTATAATTCTTACGATATTGATGCCGTTTTTGTTTGCTGCAATAATAATAGTGCCTATGGTGCTATCTTCTTTGAAAGGCGATGATTTGAAGGAGGTTGTTGTGGTGGATCGCACGGGTGTGTATGCTCCTTGTTTTAAAAGCGATGACAGTTTTAAGTATATAATAAGCGACCGTATGCGCGCGGAATATCGTGATGAAGGGAATGAAACCTATGCTGTGGTTTCGATATGGGACGACTTGTCGAAAAATCCCGAGGCCGCACGAATTTATTCCAAAAAGGAGGTGTCTTCTGAGTTGTTGAGGGCTGTGGATAATATTCTGGGACAGAAAATTAAGGACCAAAAGTTGGAGGCTTTCAATATTCCGGGGTTGAAAGACGTGGTGAAGCAATGCGAAGATGGTTATGAAATACGCACGGTGAAGTGGTCGGACGATGGAAATGAGAAAGAATCGAGCACAGATGTGGCTATGTTTGTGGGAATATTCTTTACAATACTTATATATATGTTTGTGCTAACCTATGGCACGATGGTGATGCAAAGCGTTACCGAAGAAAAATCAAACAGAATAGTAGAACTTATGGTGTCTTCGGTAAAGCCTTTTACATTGATGATGGGAAAAATCATAGGAGTGGCACTCGTTGGTCTAGTTCAGATGTTGATATGGGGCGTTATGCTTTTCGTTATTCTTGGAGTGGTAAGTGTGGCGTTTGGGCTCAATGATGTTTCGCTTCTTAATGCCGGCGGTGTGAATGCAATGGGTGCTGAGGCTATGCCAACTACAGGCGTGGCGCAGATGTTGCAGGTGGTAAAGGGAATGAACTTTGCAGAAATAATATTGATGGTCGTGGTTTATTTCATAGGTGGCTATTTATTATATGCGTCCTTTTTTGCAGGCGTCGGTTCCGCAATCAATTCGAGCGAAGACACGGGGCAGTTTGTAGCTCCCACAATGGTGGTGATGGCGTTTGCCTTGTATGCAGGAATGTTTAGCATGGAAAATCCTGATGGCTCGCTCGCTTTTTGGTGTTCTATGATTCCGCTTACATCTCCAATAGTAATGATGATTCGCATACCATTTGGCGTTCCGCTATGGCAAGAAATTGTGTCAGTGGCGTTGCTTTATGCCACGGCAATATTTATGGTGTGGATTTCGGGAAGAGTTTATCGCGTGGGTATATTAATGTATGGCAAAAAACCGTCGCTCGTGGAATTGTTGAAGTGGGTGAGGTATAAATAGGCAATATGTGGAAATTACGTTTTTCTGTGTCGGAAAAATAGATTAATTTTGCACCCAAAATAGAACACAATGGAATTGGATATATTGAATGCTGTAAGTCCGGTTGACGGACGCTATCGCGCAAAGAGCGAATCTCTTTCTCCTTATTTCTCGGAATACGCATTGATAAAGTATCGAGTGAAAGTAGAAATCGAATACTTTATATGGCTTTGCGAGATACCTTTGCCCCAACTCAAAGATTTTGACAACAACAACTTTGCTGCGTTGAGAGGTATATACCAGAATTTTTCGGAAACCGATGCACAGGCTGTTAAGGAGATAGAGAAAACCACCAATCACGATGTAAAAGCCGTGGAATATTTTATCAAGGGAAAATTTGACGAAATAGGTGGCTTGGACAACTTCAAGGAATTTATCCACTTTGGACTTACTTCGCAGGATATAAACAATACTTCTTTCCCTATGATGATAGGCGATGCAATAAAAGAGGTATTTGCTCCGGAAGTTCAGAGCCTTATCGATAAACTAAACGGCTTGGCTGAAGAATGGAAAGACATTCCAATGCTTGCGCATACTCATGGGCAACCTGCTTCTCCAACTCGTCTTGGCAAAGAGATAAAAGTTTTTGCTTATCGCTTGGAACGTCAGTTTGAACAATTGAATGGTTTGAAAATAACCGCAAAGTTCGGTGGCGCTACTGGAAATTTCAACGCTCATCATGTAGCTTATCCCGAAATAGACTGGAAAGCACAAGCTAATAAGTTTCTTGCAGAACGCCTCGGGCTTGAGCGTGAACAATATACAACGCAGATTTCCAACTACGATGGGCTCGCTGCCGTTTTAGACGCATTGAAACGCATCAATACGGTGATTTTGGATCTTGATCGCGATTTCTGGACGTATATTTCGATGAACTATTTCAAACAGAAGATTAAACAAGGCGAAGTAGGCAGTTCTGCAATGCCCCACAAGGTGAATCCTATAGATTATGAAAATTCAGAAGGAAATCTCGGTGTGGCAAATGCACTCTACGAGCATCTTTCAAGAAAACTTCCGCTTTCGCGTCTGCAAAGAGACCTTACCGACAGCACCGTGATACGTAATCTTGGTGTGCCTATGGCTCATTCTGTTATCGCTATCAAGAGCACGCTCAAAGGTCTTGATAAACTTTTGTTGCATCGCGAATCGATAGATGCTGATTTGGAAAATAATTGGGAAGTTGTGGCAGAAGCGATACAAACAATCTTGCGCCGCGAACGTTTCCCGCATCCTTATGAAACTCTGAAAGCTTTGACGCGAACCAATAAGAAGATAAATCAACAGGATATCGCCGAGTTTATAAATGGACTCGATATTCGCGATGAAGTAAAGGCAGAACTTTTGAAAATAACCCCACAAAACTACGTGGGAATATTTTGAAGCGAATTCAATGACAAATACGCCGAATAAAATGGCGTTAGTATATTAATTAATAAATTAATCCGTGATGGACAACGAAGAGAAAATCAATCAGGAAAGTAACGAGCAAACTCCGCGTTCCAATACCAATGCAGGCGGTGTTCGTTATAAGAAAGTGAATGTGTATGATGGCGCTAATGCTTTTGATCGTCAAGATAGCCGCCCCGCATATCGTGGCAATAGCTATGGACGTGAACAAGGACGAAGCTATCGTTGTTATCGTGAAAACAGCTATGGCAGAAACGATGGTTATCGTCAAGGAGGAAGTGCCTATCGCCATGACAACAAAGCTGAATATGGACGTGGCTATAATGGCTACGGAAATCCCGATCGCTATCAGCAGGAACGTCCCTCCCGTGGGTATTCGTCGCAAGAGCGATATGGGTATTCGCGTGGCGGATATGGTGGCGGTTCGTATCAAGAACGTGGCGAACGTTATGGTCAACCGCAAGGATATGGCGAACGCCGTAGCGGAAGATACGAATATCAGCCGCGTAGGGATAGTTATGGCCGTGGCGGTGCACCGCGTCAGCAACGCTCAAACAACTATGGCGGCGGATATAACCCGGATGCAAAGTATTCTTTGCGTAAGAGAATACAATATGCTGAAGAAAATTTTGATCCCGAAGCACCAATTCGTTTGAATAAATTTTTGTCGAACGCTGGTGTTTGTTCGCGCCGTGATGCCGACAAATTTATAACCGCAGGAGTAGTAACTGTAAACGGCGAAACAGTAACAGAACTCGGTACAAAGATTAAACGTAGCGATGTAGTACGTTTTAACAACGAGACCGTTTCGATAGAAAAGAAAGTTTACGTACTTCTTAACAAGCCCAAGGATTATGTTACGACGAGTGATGATCCTCAAAACAGAAAGACGGTAATGGATCTCGTGCGCAATGCTTGTCGTGAAAGAATCTACCCAGTTGGTCGTCTTGACAGAAATACTACTGGCGTTCTTCTCCTTACAAATGATGGTGAATTGGCTTCAAAACTCACTCACCCCAAATATAAGAAGAAGAAAATATATCATGCATTCCTTGATCACAATGTAAATGCGGCTGATATGCAGCAAATAGCAAATGGTATCATGCTTGATGACGGCGAAGTTCATGCTGATGCAATAGAATATGCTTCTCAAACCGATAAAAAGCAGGTGGGTATTGAAATCCACAGCGGAAAGAATCGTATTGTGCGTCGTATTTTCGAAAGTCTTGGATATCATGTTACCAAACTCGACAGAGTTTATTTTGCAGGACTGACAAAGAAAAATCTTCGTCGCGGTCAATGGCGTTATCTCTCGCAGGAAGAGGTGAACTATTTGAAAATGGGAGAATTTGAATAATTTGTGTCATTGCGTAAAGCGTTGACAATTAATCAAAGTAGAATATTATGTACAAGTCAAGAATTAAGATTGCAGATCTTCTCAAGTGTGAGGATTTTGACAAGGTTGTGAATGTGAAAGGTTGGGTTAGAACTCGCCGTGGCAGCAAGTCTGTTAATTTTATCGCGCTTAATGATGGCTCTACAATAAAGAATATACAGGTGGTGGCTGATGTGAATGATTTCGATGAGGAATTGCTAAAGCAGATAACCACTGGTGCATGTCTGAGCGTTGATGGAAAACTTGTCAAGAGCATTGGCGGTGGTCAGAGCGTGGAAGTGCAAGCTACGAAAATCGAGGTGCTCGGTCCTTGTGGCGATGATTTCCCAATGCAAAAGAAAGGGCAGAGTTTTGAATACATGCGCAAGTATGCTCACATGCGTTTGCGTACTAATACTTTCGGCGCTGTGTTTCGCATACGCCACAACATGGCTATCGCTATACATAAATATTTTCACGAGCATGGCTTCTATTATTTCAATACGCCTATAATTACGGCGAGCGATTGCGAGGGCGCGGGCGAAATGTTCCAGGTTACTACGCTTGATCTTAACCGTACGGGAAAAGATGGCGATGTGGCATACGATAGAGATTTCTTTGGAAAGAAAACGAGCCTCACCGTAAGCGGACAACTTGAAGGAGAACTTGGTGCTACTGCTTTGGGGGCTATTTATACGTTCGGTCCTACGTTTCGTGCCGAGAATTCCAATACTCCGCGCCACTTGGCAGAGTTTTGGATGATTGAGCCGGAAATTGCTTTCATGGACAAAAACGAATTGATGGATCTAGAAGAGGATTTCATCAAATATTGTGTGAATTGGGCGTTGGAAAATTGCAAGGACGATCTTGAGTTCCTTAATAAGATGATTGACAAAAATCTTATTGAAACGCTTAATTCGGTTGTTAAAGAGGACTTTGTGCGTCTGCCTTATACCGAGGGTATCAATATTCTTGAGAAGGCGGTTAAAGAAGGTCATAAGTTTGAATTCCCGATTACAGGCTGGGGAATGGATTTAAGCAGCGAGCATGAGCGTTACCTTGTTGAGGAGTATTTTAAACGCCCTGTGATTATGACCGACTATCCGAGCGAAATCAAGGCGTTTTATATGAAGAAAAATCCCGATGGCAAGACAATGCAGGGCACTGATGTGCTTTTCCCGAGAATCGGTGAAATCATTGGCGGTTCGGTGCGCGAGGAAGATTACGACAAACTTGTTGGAGAAATCAAGGCGCGTGGCATGGAAGAAGACAACTATAGTTGGTATCTTGATACGCGTCGGTTTGGCAGTTGTCCGCACGCCGGTTTCGGCTTGGGTTTTGAGCGATTGATATTGTTTGTAACGGGCATGCAGAATATACGTGATGTGATTCCTTTCCCGCGTACACCCAAAAATGCAATGTTCTAAAGAGTTATAAAATAAAGCGCGCGGAAATGTGCGCTTTATTTTTATGCTTGTAGGGGAAAGGATTGGTGTAAATTTTCATGATATGGAAAAGGTGTTGAGGCTTGCATTAGTAATATTGTTTTCCAATTTTATAGGTGCTATTTTTGCCCAGCTTGTAGTTAAGGGAAAAATAACCAACTCTGACAGTGGGCCTGTGGAGTATGCTAATGTTTGTGTTGACAGCGTTTATGTGATGTCTGACGCCCAAGGAAATTTTACAATAAATGTACCTCGCGGAGTTGAAACACCGATGCAGGTGAGTCATATAAGCTATGAAACAGTCAATATTGCCCATGCTGAATATAAAAGCGGAACAGTTGCGGTTGTAATGAAGCCTCGCAGCAACATGTTGCCCAATGTGGCAGTGTTAGGCGGAAAATCCAAGGCAAAAGAGTTGGTGGTTAAGGGAATGAAAATGCCTGGAGATGTTGTTTTTTCGGGTACAACTACGGGAATGTATGCATATGGTCCTGTTTTTAAGGTGAAAAAGAATTTTCTGGTTGATACTATAAAATTTACGGTCAGAGAATGTACGTATTCCACGTGTTTGTTGCGCGTTGTGGTTTACAAAGTGAATGGCGAAAGGTTCGTTCCGGTTGTATCAAAACCTTTGTATGTTTCTTGTTCCCCTTTGCAAAACGGCAAGGATTTAACTTTGCCTATCGACGACCGCACTCTGTTGCAAAAAGGCAGTACTTATTACGTGGCATTGTGCCCGGTGTCGAGCACGGGTAAGGGAAAGGTTGCTTTTCAAGTTTATATCCATAAAGGCTATGCTTGGAATATTGATAAACAGCGTACGTTGAAACTGCCTGCATCGATGTCGATGGTTCTTGTTGGTAGGGAAATGTATTGACCGATGCAATTTACTTGTTGTTAGTGGGTTGTCTGTTTACCACTTTGATGTTTCAAAAAGGGATTACTTGATTTGCGGTAAAGATTGAAGCGTGTGGAAACATTCTCAAAAGAGAGTGTTTTTCTTTTGTCGCATCTCGTAAAACGATAATATGTAGCCTTTTTTGTGATGTCATATTTGTAAAACAAAGTTTGCAAGAAAATTTATCCGACAATCATTCCCCCAGATTTCCCAAGGTAAATCTTTCATACCTTATGAGTCATAGCCAATTCTGTGGCAAATAGTACCTAAAATCCGTCTAAAAAATGTATCTTTGCATAGAATACCCTATTGGTAGAATTCTAAGTGTGTAAAAATAGAAAGCAAATGAGTCAGAGACTATTTATATTCGACACAACTCTTCGCGATGGCGAACAAGTGCCGGGGTGTCAGCTCAACACCGTAGAGAAAATCGAGGTGGCAAAGCAACTCGAGGCATTGGGAGTAGATGTTATAGAAGCCGGTTTTCCTATTTCGAGCCCGGGCGATTTCAGATCTGTAATTGAAATATCAAAGGCCGTTACATGGCCAACCATTTGTGCCCTTACGAGAGCCGTGGAAAAAGATATTGATGTGGCTGCAGATGCTTTGAAGTATGCTAAACGTAAAAGAATACATACCGGAATAGGAACTTCGGGATATCATATAAAGTATAAATTCAACTCCACCCCCGAAAATATATTGGAACGTGCCGTTTCGGCAGTGAAATATGCCAAACGATATGTGGAAGACGTGGAGTTTTATGCCGAAGATGCCGGACGAACAGACAATGAATATCTTGCCCGTGTGGTAGAAGCGGTGATCAAAGTCGGTGCTACGGTTGTAAATATCCCCGATACCACGGGATATTGCCTGCCAGCAGAGTATGGCGCAAAGATAAAATACCTTATAGACCATGTCGATGGTATAGAAAATGCCATATTGTCTACCCATTGTCATAATGACCTTGGAATGGCAACCGCAAACACAATGGAAGGTGTGATAAACGGAGCAAGACAAGTAGAGGTTACCGTGAATGGCATCGGTGAACGTGCAGGTAATACAGCACTAGAAGAAATTGCAATGATTTGCAAATGTCATCACAATCTTGATATCGATACCAATATCAACACGCAAAAAATCGCAGGTCTGAGCCGCACCGTTTCAAATTTGATGAACATGCCCGTGCAGCCCAACAAAGCAATCGTTGGTCGCAATGCTTTCGCACACTCTTCGGGAATACATCAAGACGGAATACTCAAAAACGTTCAGACTTACGAAATTATCAATCCCAACGATGTAGGATTTAACGACGATCATATTGTGCTCACCGCACGAAGCGGTCGCGCTGCATTGAAACATCGCCTGGCTCTTAACGGAGTGGAACTCGATGGCGACAAACTTGACAAAGTTTATCAAGAATTTCTAAAACTGGCAGACAAGAAGAAAGAAGTTACCGACGATGACGTATTGTTGCTCGCTGGTGCCGATCGTGATGAAAACCATCATATTCGTCTTGACTACTTGCAGGTAACAAGCGGAATTGGTTTGCGCAGCGTGGCAAGCATAGGATTGGATATCGCAGGAGAGAAGTTTGAAGACGCAGCAACTGGAAACGGTCCGGTAGATGCCGCAATCAAGGCTCTGAAGAAGATAATCAACCGCAAGATGACATTGAAAGAATTCACCATTCAGGCAATCAACAAAGGATCTGACGATGTGGGAAAGGTTCACATGCAGGTGGAATACGAAGGAAGCGTTTACTATGGTTTCGGCGCGAATACCGATGTGGTAGCTGCCAGTGTGGAGGCTTATGTAGATGCAATAAACAAGTTTCATAACAAGAAGGAAGAATAAAAAGTAAAGACAAATATGGCAAATACGCTATTTGACAAAATTTGGGACAAACATGTCGTTCAACTCGTGGAGGACGGTCCTACACAATTATATATAGATAGGCTTTATTGCCACGAGGTAACAAGCCCGCAAGCATTCGAGGGTTTGAGACAACGCAAGTTGAAATGTTTGCGCCCCAGCAAGATATATTGCATGCCCGATCATAATACTCCGACACATGATCAGGACAAACCGATTGCAGATCCCGTTTCGCGTAAGCAAGTTGATACACTTGCAAGAAACGCAAAGGAGTTCGGATTGAACCATTTTGGAATGCTGAATCCCAACAATGGAGTTATTCACGTCGTTGGTCCGGAACAGGGACTCTCTTTGCCGGGAATGACAATTGTTTGCGGAGATTCTCATACTTCTACTCATGGCGCAATGGGAGCTGTAGCATTTGGCATAGGAACTTCCGAAGTAGAAATGGTTATGGCTTCGCAGTGTATTCTCCAGCAGAAACCCAAATCAATGCGCATAAGTGTTGAAGGTGAGTTATCCAAAGGTGTTACTGCCAAAGATGTTGCCCTTTATATAATGAGTAAGTTGACGACAAGCGGTGCTACGGGATATTTCGTGGAATATGCAGGCTCTACAATCCGAAATCTTTCTATGGAGGGACGGTTAACGCTGAGCAACCTTTCGATTGAAATGGGTGCCCGCGGTGGTTTTATCGCTCCCGACGAAACTACTTTTGAATATATAAAAGGTCGTCCCCATGCACCTCAAGGTGAAGAATGGGAAAAAGCATTGGCATATTGGCGCACACTGAAGAGCGATGACAATGCTGTGTTTGATAAGGAAATTAAATTTGATGCTGCAGATATTCAGCCCATGATTACTTACGGAACAAATCCAGGCATGGGAATGGCTATCGATGGTGTAATTCCAGAAACAGAAGACGAATCTGCAAAGAAATCTTTGGCTTACATGAAATTCAAATCGGGAGAACAATTGCTCGGAAAAGATATCGATTATGTTTTCCTCGGTGCCTGCACGAATGGTCGTATAGAAGATTTTCGCGCTTTTGCAAGTGTAGTGCGTGGCCACAAGAAAGCAGAAAACGTTGTTGCATGGCTTGTGCCGGGTTCTTGGAATGTGCTTAAACAAATTAAGGACGAAGGTATTGATAAAGAACTCGAAGCCGCTGGATTCGAAATTCGTCAGCCTGGTTGTAGTGCTTGTCTTGCTATGAATGATGATAAAATTCCTGCTGGAAAACTTTCAGTCTCAACAAGCAATCGTAATTTTGAAGGACGTCAGGGACCAGGGGCAAGAACATGCCTTGCAAGCCCGTTGACAGCTGCTGCAGCAGCAATTACAGGAAAAATAACAGATCCGAGAACTTTGATTTGAAAAAAATGAAACAGAAATTCGATATAGTACGTTCTACATGCGTACCTCTCCCTTTGGAAAACGTTGATACCGACCAGATAATTCCTGCTCGTTTTCTAAAAGCAACAGATAAAGAAGGTTTTGGAGATAATCTTTTTAGAGATTGGCGTTATAATAGCGATGGTACAAAAAAAGATTTTGTTTTGAACGATCCTACCTATGGAGGAGAAATTCTTGTGGCCGGCAAGAATTTTGGTTGCGGTTCAAGTCGTGAACACGCAGCTTGGGCAATTGCTGGCTACGGCTTCCGTGTTGTGGTGAGCAGTTTCTTTGCTGATATTCACAAAAACAACGAGTTGAACAACTTTGTTCTTCCTGTTGTTGTCAGTCCTGCATTTTTGGAGGAACTTTTTGATAGCATTAAAAAAGATCCCAAGACAGTAGTTACCGTAAACGTTCCCGAACAAACCATAACCAATGAAAAAACAGGCAATAGAGAACATTTTGAACTCAATGGTTACAAAAAATATTGCCTAACTCATGGATTAGATGATATAGATTTCCTTTTGGAAACTAAGGTCAAGATTGAGGCGTGGGAGAATTCCAACGATAATTTCTATAAGGTGCAGCAATAATCTGCAAAAACGATGAAAGAAGTAAGTGTTGATATTCTTGACACCACGTTGCGCGATGGAGAGCAAACCAATGGCGTTTCGTTTACGCCAAATGAAAAGCTAAACGTTGCAAGAACTTTACTTCAAAAGGTTGGTGTCAATCGTATCGAAGTTGCATCGGCACGTGTTTCCGAAGGGGAACATCATGCTGTAGAACTTATTTGTCGTTGGGCAAAATCAGTCGGCATGCTCGATAGGGTAGAAGTGCTCGGTTTCGTAGACGGACATGTTTCGGTTGATTGGATTCGTGATTGTGGTTGCAATACGATTGATTTGCTTACCAAAGGTTCGCTAAATCATTTGAATTATCAGTTGCGTAAAACTCCTGAGGAGCATTTCGCCGATATAAAAGAGACCGTAGATTATGCGCACAGTTTAGGCATGGTTGTTAACGCCTATGTTGAGGATTGGTCAAACGGAATGAAAACATCGTTGGACTATGTGTATGCTTTGATAGAGCACCTTCATACAATAGGAGTAAAACACATAATGTTGCCTGACACTTTGGGAATACTCAATCCGCTTGAAGTTTTGGAGTATATCCATAAGATAATGCGGCGTTTCCCAGGTGTGTGCTTTGATTTTCACGCGCACAACGATTATGATTTAGCTATTTCTAATGTTTTGGCGGCTGTTCTTGCAGGTTGTCGCAATATTCATGCCACGATCAATGGCTTGGGCGAACGTGCGGGAAATGCTCCTCTTGCAAGTGTGCAGGCTATTTTGAAGGATCACTTCCATGCTAAAACAACGATAGACGAGAGCCAACTCATGCCGATAAGTAGACTTGTTGAAAGTTATTCGGGAATTTCTATCCCTGCCAATTCTCCTATTGTTGGAGAGAATGTGTTTACGCAGGTAGCCGGAGTTCATGCCGATGGCGACAATAAGCATCACTTATATTCCAATGCTTTGCTGCCTGAACGTTTTGGTAGAATCCGGGAGTTTGCGTTGGGTAAGAGTAGCGGTAAGGCTAATATTCTTAAGAATCTTGAAGCACTTGGCTTGGAGCTTACGCCTGAGCAAACTAAGCGTGTAACCAAACGTATTGTAGAGCTTGGAGACAAAAAGGAAATTGTAACGCAGGAGGATTTGCCTTATATTGTTTCAGATGTATTGAAACACGATACTCCGGAAGAAAAGGTGCGTCTTGTTAGCTATTTTGTTTCCACGGCTTATGGATTGAAACCTTCGGCTTCTATGCGTTTGGAGGTTGACGGCAAAGAATATGAAGCACATTCTACAGGCGATGGACAGTATGACGCTTTTGCGAGTTGCATTCGCCAGATATACGTGGAGCGTTTGCATCGCACGATGCCCGAACTTGTGAATTATAACGTTTCTATTCCTCCTGGCGGTCGCACAGATGCTTTTGTGCAAACGGTAATAACGTGGAATGTGAATGGTAAGGAAATTCGCACGCGTGGATTTGATGCTGATCAAACAGAGTCGGCTATCAAGGCTACCATAAAGATGCTCAACATAATGGAAAACAACAATCAAACAAAATAAAGATGAAATTAAAAATAGCTGTATTGGCTGGTGATGGCATTGGACCCGAAATTTCAAAAGTAGGTGTAGATGTCATGGAGGCTGTGGCAAAACGTTTTGGACACGAACTTTCTTATTTCCCCGCCATTTGTGGTGCTGCGGCAATTGATGCTGTGGGTGATCCTTTCCCCGAAGAAACATATAATACTTGCAAGGAGTGTGATGCTGTGTTCTTTTCAGCAGTAGGTGATCCCAAGTTTGACAATAATCCTGCGGCGAAAGTTCGTCCCGAACAAGGGTTGTTGGCAATGCGCAAGAAGCTTGGATTGTATGCAAACATTCGTCCCGTGCAGACATTTGCTTGTTTGCTCCACAAGTCGCCTTTGAAAGACGAATTGGTGCGCGGTGCTGATTTTGTGTGTATCCGTGAATTGACGGGAGGTATGTATTTTGGCGAGAAACACGAGGGTGATGATTACGCGTATGACACCGACAAATATACTCGCCCCGAGATTGAACGCATACTTAAGGTTGCATACGAATATGCTGCGCGTCGTCGCAAACATCTCACGGTTGTTGATAAAGCCAACGTGCTTGCTTCGTCGCGTTTGTGGCGCAAGGTGGCACAGGAAATGGCTGCACAACACCCGGATATAACTACCGATTTCATGTATGTCGACAATGCTTCGATGCGTATGATTCAAGAGCCAACATTCTTTGATGTAATGGTAACCGAAAACACTTTTGGTGATATTCTTACCGATGAAGGCTCTTGCATAAGTGGCTCGATGGGGTTGCTTCCTTCTGCTTCGGTTGGCGATGGTACTCCTGTTTTCGAACCGATACACGGCAGTTGGCCACAGGCTAAGGGTAAGAATATTGCTAATCCTTTGGCACAGGTGTTGTCGGCAGCAATGCTTTTCGAATATTTCGGTCTTGCCGAGGAGGGAAAACTTATCCGTCAGGCAGTAGATGCTTCGCTTGATGCTAATGTGCGTACTCCGGAAATCCAGGTTGAAGGCGGAGAAAAATATGGCACCAAGGAAATAGGCGAATGGCTTGTTTCGTATATCGAAAAAGCTTAATTCAAACGATAAAGGTATAATTTAGTATTTTAGCACAAGAAACGGGGCGTCTTTGATGTCCCGTTTTTTTGTGTGCCGACCCCCCTCAAAACGATATCCGATATTATTTAAATAATGTCTGACATCGTTTAAAAAATGTCTGACATTGTTTTTGCAATAAGCCATGTTGTTTTTGACGATAGTATAAACGGCATTTTTCTGTGCCAGATTGTGGTGAACAATGTGCGGTATTTTAATATAAACAAAGCAAAACCACAATGTGTTAATGGTAAATACGTGTTTGTGCAGCCTATGGTGGCAAAATGTTAGCGTGTGTGGTAGAATATACGGGAAAAAGTAAGTAATTTTACATCGTGAAAAAATAAAAACAATGGAAGAAAACAATACAGTAGAACGCAGGAATTTGGATTTCATTGAACAGATAGTTGAAAAAGATTTAGCCGAGGGCAAAAACGGAGGACGTTTGCAAACCCGTTTTCCGCCAGAGCCTAACGGATATCTACATATAGGACATGCCAAAGCCATTTGTGAAGATTTTGGTATCGCAGAAAAGTTTGGCGGAGTTTGTAATCTTCGTCTCGATGATACAAATCCGCAAAAAGAGAATACCGATTATGTTGAAGGTATCAAGCGCGATATCCAATGGCTCGGTTTCAAGTGGGGCAATATATACTATGCTTCCGATTATTTCCAAAAGCTTTGGGATTTTGCCGTGAGACTTATCAAAGAAGGCAAGGCTTATGTAGATGAACAAACGAGCGAGCAAATTGCATCGCAAAAAGGAACTCCCACACAGCCGGGAACAAACAGCCCTTATAGGGATCGTCCCGTAGAGGAAAGCCTCGACTTGTTTAACAAAATGAACAATGGCGAAGTTCCTGAGGGCTCAATGGTTTTGCGCGCAAAGATCGATATGGCAAACCCCAATATGCATTTCCGCGACCCGGTTATATATCGAATGATAAACAAGCCCCACCATCGCACTGGTAATAAGTGGAAAGTTTATCCCATGTATGATTTTGCCCACGGACAGAGTGATTATTTCGAAGGCGTAACCCATTCAATCTGTACTTTGGAATTTGTGCCCCATCGTCCTCTGTACGACTATTTTATCGACTTGCTTAAAGAAGGTAAGGAACTCGACGACAATCGTCCGCGACAGTATGAATTCAATCGCTTGAATCTTACCTACACTGTGATGAGCAAACGCAAACTTCTCGCATTGGTAGACGAACATCTTGTAAGCGGTTGGGACGATCCCCGAATGCCTACCGTTTGCGGACTACGCCGCCGTGGCTATTCGCCCGAGTCGATTCGCAAATTCATTCGCATGATAGGCTATACCAAATTTGATGCTCTCAACGACTACGCAATGCTCGAAGCTGCGGCACGCGAAGATCTTAATCAGCGGGCTACGCGTGTGAGTGCGGTGCTTAATCCGTTGAAACTCGTGATTACTAATTATCCCGAGGGACAAGAGGAGCAAATGACGGCAGAAAACAATCCCGAAAACCCGGAAGCAGGAAAGCATGAGATAACATTCTCGCGCGAGCTATGGATAGAACGCGAAGATTTCATGGAAGATGCACCAAAGAAGTTCTTCCGTATGACTCCCGACAAAGAAGTGCGCCTCAAAAACGCATACATCGTGAAATGTACGGGCTGCAAAAAAGATGAAAACGGAAATGTAGTGGAAGTATACTGCGAATACGATCCCGAAACCCGTAGCGGACTTCCCGGAGCAGACCGCAAAGTAAAAGGAACACTCCATTGGCTAAGCGTGAAGCATGCCGTGAAATCCGAAGTGCGCATTTACGACCATTTGTTCTCGGTTGAAGATCCCGCATCCGACGAACGTGATTTCCGAGAACTGCTTAATCCCGAATCAAAAAAGGTGCTGCAAAATTGTTATGTGGAGCAGTTTGCTGCCGAACGCGAAGTGGGAGAATATTTGCAGTTCCAGCGCATAGGATACTTCATGAAAGATCCCGACAGTACTGCAGAACTTCCAGTTTTCAACCGTACCGTGGGACTGAAAGACAATTGGACTAAAAAGAATAAATGACCAATTCCAATAATAAAAGGAAAATAGACGACGAAGTACGCAGATCTGTTGCCCGCTATGAGAATATGATTTCTTGTGGGCTTAGGGATTATTTCGACGAAGACGATTTGCTCGATATCGCCGACTATTATTATAATGATATGTCGCGCAAGGACGATGCGTTGCAATGCTTGGAATATGCGTTGCAACTGCATCCCAATTGCTTGGCGGCTATTTTGATGAAAGCCGAAATCTTTTTCTTCAATGACAAACGCAATGTGGCGTGGAAACTGATTGATGAAATTCAAGACAAAACCGATCCTGACGTATTGTATTATAGAGGACTTTTTTGTCTTGAGGAAGGTCGTTTAGATGATGCCAGTTCTTATTATAAAAAGGCATATTTTGCTCAAATGGGCGACTGTGTTGAACTTTTTTGTCAGATAGTTTGGGATTATCTTGATCGCGGAATTGTGGGTGATTTGGAGAAGTGGTATAATATGCTGCCTCATAATTTGCAGGAGGAGCGGGCAGTGCTCGAAACCAAGGTGGAATATTTTCATTTGATTTCAAAATTCAAGGAGGCGATAGCTATTGAAGAAAAACTCATCGACTCAGATCCATACAATGCTTCGTATTGGAATGCTATAGCCAAGTTGTATTGTCTTGACAACAATTTGGAAAAAGCCTATGAGGGTGTTACGTATGCTTTGGATATTAATCCCAACGACACAGATGCTTTGATGCTTGCCGCCGAGGTATCTTCGTTGCAGGAGAATTATGAAAAATCCCACGAGTTCTATGACAGATACATTAAGATAGACGACAAAAACAGTTTGGTGTATTTTAATAATGCCCGAACGTTGATGTATTGCGAACGTTATAGGGAAGCGCTTTGGCAGTTGCACTATGCGTTGAAATATAGTGAGGACCAGCAGGTGGCTAAGCTAAATATTTTTGAACAGATTTCCACTGTGCTTTGGGCTTTGGGCGATTTGGAAAAGGCTGCTGTTTATTTGGACAAGGCGCGAAGCGAGAAGTTGAGCGACGAGTTGTATACCATTCGAAGATTGTCTATTGATTTGAAAGGTAACAAGGACAAGAATATCGGTGCGTATGTTGATAAATTGTTGGAATATAATATAAAATCACAAGGAGACCCTTGTGCGCTGCTTTATCTGCTTACTTCTTTCAAGAAATATGATTTGGCTAAAAAAGTGGCGGATATTGTGATGGAGAAAAACGTTAAGCATAAGAATTCGTGCTATCCGTTTCTTTCGCTCATGGCTTTTTACGAGCATGATGACGAGAAATTTTTAATCTATCTCGAAAAGGCTACGGAGTTTGTGCCTAACGAAACGCGCAGGGTGTTTACCGGTGTGTTTCCCGACGAACTTGATGTGAAAGATTATTATGCTTTTGCCGTAGGGCACTTTTAGTTGATTTTATAGACAACTTATAATTTAATGGCGTTCTGATTCGCAAAAACGAAAACAGAACGCCATTATTTTCTATAAAACTCTGAAAAATGCGATAGGGGAGCGGAGTAGGGGATTACTAATCCTATTGATTTGTAGTGGGTCAAGATTCTGTGTCGCTTTGTTGCAGCCTTTCCCATTCCTTCATTGCTTCTTTCCAATCGGTGGCTCCGTTTGCAATTGCTTCCTTTTCTCGTTCGGCTTCATCGCGTGCCTTGTCGCGTGCGCGTTTTGCTTTCATGGCGGCAATGGTTGCATCGTCGAGAATTTCTATTGCGCCCCGTTTGATGGCGTTTTGTAAATCTTCTTCATCGAATGCTTTCCCAGGCTCGTTGAAGTCTGAGATGTTGAATTCATAGTTTACGCGCAAATCGTGGCGCACAAGTTTTTGTTTATATCTGTTGCCCGCGTTTTTCAAACGCAGAAGTTTTCCAATCTCTTTTATTTCGTCGTGCGAGAATTTGTTTCTTCCCATTTATTTCCTTGAATTTATAATGGGTGCAAAGATACAAAAAACTGCCTTTTTGGTAGACAAATAATTAGATGCGTTGTCGTAAAAACTACGTCTGATGTAATTTAAATTAGATGCCTTAATTTAAATTAGGTCTGATTCGTTTAAAGGATATATTATGCTGAAAACCAAATGCCTTTTTGTGGCTTGGATTTTGTGTTTTAGTGGCGCAGGAAAGATGTGTGGCGTGTGGCTTTTTGTTGTTGGCGGGCTTTTTTGAGGATTGGCTTATGACAAAATGGCATAAGTGTCATGCAAAATAAACATGGAAACAAAATAATTTGGCGTGGGGTAAAAGTTTTGGCACGCTCATTGCATAGTATAAAGCGAAGCTCTGCTTAGGTGGGGCTGTAAACATAGAATAATAATAAAGAAGAAATAAAATCATGGGAAAAATTATTGGTATCGACTTAGGTACAACCAATTCATGCGTTGCAGTATTCGAAGGTAACGAACCGGTTGTAATTGCAAACAGCGAAGGAAAGCGCACAACTCCAAGTGTGGTGGCTTTCACAAAAGACGGTGAGAGAAAGGTTGGAGATCCTGCAAAACGTCAGGCTGTAACCAATCCTCAAAACACAGTTTATTCAATAAAGAGATTTATGGGCGAAACCTACGACCAGGTTCAGCAAGAGATAAGCCGTGTGCCTTATAAAGTGGAGCGTGGCGATAACAACACTCCGCGTGTGGATATCGACGGTCGACTTTATACTCCGCAGGAAATCTCGGCTATGATTCTTCAAAAGATGAAGAAAACGGCTGAAGACTATCTGGGACAAAAGGTTACCGAAGCTGTTATTACCGTTCCAGCATATTTCTCCGACTCGCAGCGTCAGGCTACAAAGGAAGCAGGCGAAATTGCAGGCTTGGAAGTGAAACGTATCGTTAACGAGCCCACTGCAGCAGCACTTGCTTACGGTCTTGACAAAGCAAAAAAGGATATGAAGATTGCAGTGTTCGACCTTGGTGGCGGTACATTCGATATCTCAATCCTTGAATTTGGTGGCGGTGTGTTCGAAGTGCTTTCTACAAATGGCAATACCCATCTTGGTGGAGACGACTTCGACCAAAAGATTATCGACTGGCTCGTTGGTGAATTCAAGAACGAAGAAGGTGCTGATCTTACTAAAGATCCAATGGCTATGCAGCGTGTGAAAGAGGCTGCAGAGAAAGCAAAGATTGAACTTTCATCTTCGGCTTCAACCGAAATCAACTTGCCTTACATCACAGTGGTTGATGGTATGCCAAAACACTTGGTAAAGACTTTGACACGTGCGATGTTTGAAAACCTTACTCGCGACCTCATTCAAAGTTGTTTGGAGCCTTGCAAAAAAGCAATCAACGACGCAAATCTTTCAACGGCAGATATCGACGAAGTAATCCTTGTAGGTGGTTCAAGTCGTATTCCTGCAGTGCAGACAGCTGTTCAAGATTTCTTTGGCAAGGTACCTTCCAAAGGCGTAAACCCCGACGAAGTGGTTGCTGTGGGCGCAAGTATTCAAGGTGCCATACTTAATAAGGAAAGTGGAGTAGGCGATATCGTTTTGCTTGATGTAACTCCTCTGTCTCTCGGCATTGAAACACTTGGAGGCGTGATGACAAAACTTATAGATGCCAACACCACAATTCCTTGCAAGAAAGCACAGGTATTCTCTACCGCCGCCGATAATCAGACCGAAGTGACTATCCACGTGTTGCAGGGAGAACGTCCTATGGCTGCCCAGAACAAGAGCATCGGACAGTTTAATCTTACTGGGATAACCCCCGCACGCCGCGGTATTCCGCAGATCGAAGTATCGTTCGACATAGATGCAAATGGTATTCTTAAAGTTTCGGCAAAAGATAAGGCTACTGGCAAAGAACAAGCTATACGTATCGAAGCTTCTAGCGGTTTGAGCAAAGAAGAAATCGATCGTATGAAAAATGAAGCCGAACAAAATGCCGAGGCTGACAAGAAACAGAAAGAACGTGTCGATAAACTCAACGAAGCCGACAATATGATTTTCCAAACCGAGAATCAATTGAAAGAACTTGGCGATAAGTTGCCTGCCGATAAGAAACCGGCTATCGAAAACGCCCTGCAATCTCTTAAAGATGCTCATAAAGGTGGTGATGTAGCCGCTATAGATGCAGCAATCAAGGTACTCAACGATGCTTGGCAGGCTGCAAGCGCACAAATGTACCAGCAAACGGGTGCAAATCCGGGAGCTGGTGCAACAGGATCTGGTTTTAATGGCGGTGCAAACCAACAACAAAATAATGCCAACGACTCTAAAAACGCCGATGACACAATACAAGATGCCGACTTCGAGGAGGTCAAGTAAGGACTTATAGACATCAATAACAACAAATAGGCAAAAAAAAGTGTAACTCAATGAGTTACACTTTTTTTGTTTTCTATGGTTTTATCCCACATCCTTGCCAAATTACCGATTTTTATCGTATATTTGTACTATAATTGTACCGCGATAAAATAGTAGATGAAGTGCAATAAAAGAGCGAACTGCAC
>CAVIQL010000038.1:0-18683 GCA_963644855.1 Clostridiaceae bacterium Marseille-Q4149
GGCTTGAACCAACGACCCCCTGATTAACAGTCAGGTGCTCTAACCAACTGAGCTATTGAAGCAGTGTTGCCTTGAAAAGCAGTGCAAATTTACGTATTAATTTTTAATGTGCAAGGTTTTGCCCTAAAAAATTGCGCATTTTGCGATATTATCTTGCTTAGGGGCGTAAGTTTTTGCCTGTTATCCGCGTGTTTCCTTCTGCAAAGACTTTGGGCGGCGATGTTGTCGGTTGAAGTTTGTGCAGCTTTGGCGTATGTCGTATTTCATTACCACCATGGCGAGCAGCATATAGCACAGTGCTTGTATCCAAAGGGCTATGTATTCAAACGAAACCTGCGACAGACGCGCGCCCTCGTTTGTCATTCTCACAAAACCGTTGATGCCGGGCGTGGAGGGGAACAAGTATGCCACAATTTTCCAAAACGTTGGTATGGAACTCCATGGCCAAGAAATTCCGGAGATAAACAGCAAAACGAGAGAGGAAAAGAGTATCACCATCATGCTCGATTCGCGTGTGCGAACAAAGTGGGACACCACTTGAGCAAGAAAGGCTACCGCCAAAAGGTAGGGCACCATAAATACTACCATGTCGCCAAGATGGGCAAGGCGATTGAAACGGAAAAGCATGGGAGTGATGCCGAGCACATAGAACGACGTTGCCACATATACGGGCAAATAGCAAAGCGAACGCCCGAGCACTATTTGGAATATGCCGCCTGAGTGGCGCGCTATTGGGCGGAAAAGGCGAAATTTGTTCTTCTCGCGCATCGTTCCTGCGTTGATACCCACGCCGAGAAGCATGGTCTGTTGCAGAATAAGCATCAACACAGCTGGCAGAAGGTATGACGCAACCCCGGTGGTGGGATTAAAGAGGTTTACTTCCTCGTATCGTAGCGGCGCCGTGGTGATTTGGTCTTGCCGATTAGTGGTATTGCCCGCCTGAAATATCTTGATTTTTGCATTAAGTCGGAGCGAGACATCGGTATTGGCTATCGAAAATTGACGGAAATAGAGCAGTGTGCTCGCATCACAGAATGCGTAGACATAAGCTTGCTTTGAAGTGCTGACATTGCGGCTGAAATCGGCAGGGATATACACTATGGCGTAGACCTTGCGGCGTTTCATTAATTCCTGGGCGCTTTTTAAATCGTCGGCATACTCTGCAATTTGAGTGTATTGCGACGCATCAAGACTGCGAACGTATTCGCGCGAAAGCGAGGAACGGCTTTGGTCGACTACTGCCACAGGGATTTCGCGCACAATCTCGTTGTTGTAAATATAAGAGTAGAGCAAAGGATAACCCAAAGGCACAAGCACCATAAACACAAGCACAGCCTCGTCGCGAAATGCCGTGTTGACTTCGTGAATCCAAACAAAAGCCGTTTCGGATACGGAACGCCAAAATCTTCTTACTATACCTTGCAAAAATTTCATGGCTCGTATTTGTAGGTTAATAGCACACCTTTAAGACGATAAAGCACCGTGAGCGGCAGAATTACGAAAAGCAACAACCATAATACGTGGTCGAGACAATAATAAAGCGAATAACCATTAAGACCCGCGCATACATATATCTGAAAATAGTGGCGCAGCGGAAAACAAACCGACAAAGCTTTGAGCGGAGCTGACATGCTTGTAACCGGAAACGTGAAACCCGACATGGAAATGCTCACAATAGCCCAAAGAGAGGTTATCGACATTGCAAAACGGAACTGCGGAATGAGACCAATGAGAAAAACTCCGAATCCCTGGGACGCAAGAATGAAAAGCCACGTCATAAGCAACATCACAAGCATTCCGCTATGACAAGGATACTTCATCACTCCAAACATAAGGAAGTTGTAGAATGTGCCAACGAGAAAGAAAATCGCGGTTTGCGGGAGAAGTTTTCCCATTATGGCTTTGAAAATGGAATTGCCCGACATAAGAATCCATTCACGCGCCGTGCCGTCTTTAAGTTCCACCCCTATGCTATAAACAGTGGTGAGAAAAATAAAAATCATCATTGCTGCCGGCACAAGCACATTGTTTAAATAAACCGAATAGTTAACCCAGGGATTTCCCAACAGGTGTTTTTCTACCACTATCGGTTGCAAAAACGCTCCTGTATGCTGTTCGTCCACTCCTTTAGCACGTAAAGTGCTCCGTGTAGCCGCGCCTCCCGTAAGTTCGCTCATAGTTTTGAAATCCTGAAAGGCAAGCGAGGCGGCAGTAAAGTAGGCGTAATTACAATAATAAGAAACGGTGGGCTGACGTTGTGCCTGCAAATCCTTAGAAAAGCCCGAGGGAATATAAAATGCGCCGTATATCTCGCCACGTTGGACCATTTTTCGCATTTCTCCAAAGCTTTGGCAATGTGCAACGACCTTTGTGTGTTGAAAACTCTCTATATTCCTCACAAGGTTTCGCGATGTTGTAGAATTGTCAAGGTCTATTACGGCAACGGGAATATTTTTCGGCGAACCTTGCCCCATTAGCGTGAGGAAAAAGACAAAGCACATCACGGGGGCAACAAGCATGCAGAAAACATAGAGCGGACTTGAAAAAATCCGCCGCACTTCCCTGCGCGAAACATTCAGCGTGGTTTTTATTCTGCTTGCTATATTTGCCATAAAAGCGGGTGTTTAAAATATAGCGGAGATTATCAGCGTGTTTTCTGAGGTAAAACCACCGACATGCCCGGGCGCAATCCCTGAACCTTGTTTTCGGGGCGCGCTTTCACCAGGAAAGTTTTCAAATCGTAGTCGCCGGTTGTTTTAGTAGCCTTCCATGTGGCGTAGCTTCCTATATCTTTCATATAATAAGTGCGCAAGGTGATTTCTTGATTGTTGAGCGCGGGCACTATTGCCTTGAAAGTTTTTCCAACTCCGAACCCGTTTAAAAGATCTTCGCGCATATTAAAAGCAACCCACATCTTGTCCATAATAGCAACGTTCATAATCGGCGCACCCGAGCCAACAAGTTCCCCTTGTTTGGGAAAAATCTCGGTAACTTCGCCATCGGCGAGCGCGATAAGCACAGTTTCGTTGATATATGCCTCAACTTCGTTGATTGCTCCCTTGGCGCGATTTACAAGTGCTTCGGCAGCAGCTTTATCTTCGCGACGCGCGCCATTTACAGCCATATCATATTGCGAGCGTGCCGCTTTTTCGGTAGCTATTGCCGCATCGCGCTGCGCTGTTGCCTCGTCGAATTTTTGGGCAGCCACAACTCCTTGCTCATATAGGTTCTTAACGCGCACATAAGTCTTTTCGGCGATTTCCACACCTGCTTTTGCTTTTTGCCACATGCTGAATGCGCCTTGAATTTGCTCTTTTCGTGCCCCGTTTTGAGCCTCGTCGCTTTTTGCCTGTGCCGCATCTTCGGCAGCTTTTGCCTGCTGCAATTTCGCTTCTACGTCGGGCGCGTCAAGAATCACGAGAGTATCGCCCGCATGCACGGTATCGCCTTCTTCAACAAGGAAACGCACGATGCGAGACGGCACTTTGCTCGAAACACGATACTCCTCCACATCGGCCTGTCCCTCTATATATTCGGTGGAAGGCTTGAGAAGAATAATTCCCATCACTGCCGTTGCAATTACTACCACGGTAAAAACTATGAGTCCTATTGAGAGGTTTTTTCTCTCTTTTGTCATTTTAGCCATAAGCCTTATATTTTTCTTATTCCAGTGTTCCCAATGATTTTTTCAAGTAAACCTGAGTGAGACGAGCGTTTATTTCCGCATCAATCACCTCGCTGTGAGCCGAAACCCAGGCTGTTTGCGCGGCAAGAAGGTCGCTTGTTGGAATCACACCAGCCTTGAATCCCACGTTAGCCGTTTTCATATTCTCGTCGGCGCGTTCGCAATTTTTGCGTGCGCGTTGCAGAGTTTTCTCTGCCTCTTTTACTTGGAACGACTGCTGGTTTACCTGCAACTCTATCTTTTCTTTCGCCTCCTCGAGTTCATATTTTGCAATTGCCGCCTCGGCTTTTGCGGCGCGAATCTTATATTTGTTCTCTCCCCACTCAAAAAGCGGCGCACTCACCATGACACCAACGTTGAACATACCCTTGAATTTGTTTTCAAACCCATTGTAGACCGAAGGGTTGGTAAGAAGATAATTTCCGGTCAGAGCTATTTGAGGCAGAAATTCCGAGCGGGCAATCTGCACCTTCTTGTCATACACCTGGGTTGCGAGTTCCAGGCAACGCAATTCGGGACGGTTTACATACGCCTGGCTAATATCAAACGACGCATCGTTTTTCACCTCCGGCAATTGCTCCTTCTGCTCATCTTCAAGCGTGAATTGAGCATTGAGCGGCATGCCGCACAATTGACAAAGCACCATGCGCGAAAGCGTAAGCCCGTCGTCCACCTTTGTAAGCGCCATTTCCGCCTCGTTAAGCTTCACGCTCACCGTCAATCCGTTGGCACGCGTGGCAACTCCCTCACCAATCATCTTTTGCATGTCGCTATCGAGATGTTGTAGCAAAGAAACGTAGCTCTCGGCGAGTTTCTTTTTGTTTACAAGCGAAACCACACGCCAATAAGCCTCGTCAACATTCAGCACCACCTCCTGGCCCGCGCTGCGATGCTTCTCCTCAGCAATCTGTCGGGCATAATCCGTAATCTTGTCGTAAGCGCGAATTTTTCCTCCCATATAAATAGGCTGCGTAATGGTAAGTGCACCCGCAAAAAGGTTTCTCGTATCGGTTTCAAAGCCCTTGTTTATTTTCTTTCCCACATCCGAAATTTCGTTGATCACTCCATTTCCAAATTGCGACAATGCATCAGCCAACTCCGGGTGGTTTTTCTCCACAATCTGTATGGCCTGCTCCAAAGGCGAAGCCACCGTAGAGCCCATATTATTAAGCCCCGAACGAATCTTATCGTTAAGCAAATGCACCTCGCGGCTATTGCGAAAATACGTAGCCGTAGCCTTGAGTTTCGGAAGGTAATTGGTTTTGGCAGCCTTGCTTGTATATTCTGCCTTTTCAATCTCTTTGTTGCTGATAAGCAACTGCTTGTTGTTGGCAAGCGCCATGGAGCGGCAACTGTCGAGCGAAAGCAGCGCCTGTCCCCTTGACGAAACAACACAAAGGGTTGCCAAAAAGACAAATACAATTCTTTTCATACACATCTTTCGTTTTGTCGTACCCGCGAGACAATCCATCGAAAACATCACGTTTATGCCTCGTTTTCAGACTGCAAAATTACCGCATTATTAATACCATGCCAAATTTTGCGAGCCAATAAAGTGTACAATAACGCCGCGAAAATATACACAATTTCATCTCTCCACAAAAAACCTCAGCGATAAACATCAAAAATGCACATTTCGGGAGAAAACGTATAGTTTCCCGTCCCCTTCCAAGCCACATTCCACCTCCCCCACGCCCCCTATTTTCTCCCACATAAAATACCGCAAAACTAATGTCTGACCTTTTTTAAAAAAGGTCGGACATTGTTTAAAAAATATCGGTTATTATTTTTACGATATCCCATATCGCAAAAACCACAAAAAATCCCCCACTTTCGCTCACCCGAAAATAAATGGTTGTTCTCCATGAAAATTGCCGTAAAACACGGGGATACCACGTTTCAAACCTATCAAGGAAATCTACCATAAGGAGAATATGAAATGTTGTGCGGCGAAAAACGGTGGTTATCGCTGCAAAATGCTTAATTTTGCAATCTCTTACGTAATATGTGGAAATATAAGTATATAAGGATATGAAAATCGAACAAAATATAGCATCTGCCGCAGCCAAGGCAGTGGAAACTCTCTACGGAGTGGTACCTGGAGAGGGCATGATACAACTTCAGAAAACCAAACGCGAGTTTGAAGGCTCGCTCACTCTTGTGGTTTTTCCGCTTTTGAGACTTTCAAAAAAGAAACCCGAAGATACCGCACAGGAAATCGGAGAGTATTTGCTACAAAACTGCGAGGCAGTTGAAAAATATAACGTGGTAAAAGGTTTTCTAAACCTTAGCGTTTCGTCAGAAAGCTGGGCAAATTTGCTCAACTCCATCGATGCCGACGAAAACTATGGTATAGAAAAGCCGGGAGCCGATGCTCCGCTATGGATGATTGAGTATTCTTCGCCCAACACCAACAAGCCGCTCCATTTGGGGCACGTTAGAAACAACCTTCTCGGTTGGGCTCTCGCCAATATCGAAGAGGCTTGCGGCAAAAGGGTGGTGAAAACCAATATTGTGAACGACCGCGGCATTCATATCTGTAAGTCTATGCTCGCCTGGCTTAAATGGGGCAACGGCGAAACTCCTCAAAGCTCCGGAAAGAAAGGCGATCACCTTATAGGCGATTACTATGTGCTTTTTGACAAACACTATCGCGCCGAAGTAAAGGAACTTACCGACAAATACGTATCCGAGGGCATGGATGCCGACGCTGCAAAGGACAAAGCCGAACGTGAAGCTCCGCTCATCAAAGAGGCCCACGAAATGCTCGTGAAATGGGAGCAGAACGACAAGGAGGTACGTGCCCTTTGGCGTAAGATGAACGAATGGGTCTATGCCGGTTTCGACGAGACATACAAGGCGCTTGGCGTAGGTTTCGACAAAATTTACTACGAAAGCGATACCTATCTCGTGGGAAAGGCTCTCGTTGACGAAGGATTGAAGAAAGGACTATTCTTTCGCAAAGAAGACGGCAGCGTATGGGCAGACCTTAGAAACGACGGGCTTGACGAAAAACTATTGATACGTAGCGATGGAACGTCGGTGTATATGACTCAAGACATTGGCACTGCAAAATTGCGCTATCAGGATTTCCCTATCAACAAGATGATATATGTGGTGGGCAATGAGCAGGACTATCATTTCAAGGTGCTATCAATACTTCTCGACCGTTTGGGATTTGAGTGGGGCAAAAGCCTGGTGCATTTTTCATACGGCATGGTAAACCTGCCCAACGGCAAGATGAAGAGCCGCGAAGGCACTGTGGTCGACGCCGACGAACTTGTAGAAGGAATGGTGCTCACCGCACGCAAAATGAGCGAGGAACTCGGAAAATTCAACGACGTTTCGGAAGACGAGAAAAACGAGATTGCAAGAATAGTAGGGCTCGGAGCATTGAAATATTTCCTTCTAAAAGTAGATGCACGCAAGAACATTCTTTTCAATCCCGAAGAAAGCATCGATTTTAACGGAAACACCGGTCCGTTTATCCAATATACTTATGCCCGCATACGCTCAGTGCTTCGCAAAGCAGCCGGCGATGGTTTGAAAACGACAGGTCCCGTTGAAACAGGAACGCCTATAAACGAAAAAGAAAGCCTCTTGATTCAAATGATATCCGACTTCGGAAACACAGTAAAGGAAGCCGGCGAGGAAATGAACCCCGGAGGAATAGCAAACTACTGCTACGAACTGGTAAAGACCTACAATCAGTTCTATCACGACTACTCTATTTTGCGCGAAGACAACGCCCAAGTGAAACATATGCGCCTGGTGCTCTCGGCAAACGTGGCAAAAGTTATAAGCGAAGGCATGAAACTCCTCGGAATAGAAATGCCCGAAAGAATGTAATGCACCCTGCAAAAGCCTAAGAAACTGTTGGCAAAACTAATTCTTGCCTCGAGCAACAAGGGCGACATGATTTTCGAGCCTTTCCTTGTCAGCGAAACAACATGCGTAGTGGCAGAAAAAACTGGAGCGTCGGTTTTGCAAAATAGAGGCAGAACGCGAATATTGCATGCTGGCAATGAAAAGGATTGACCTTGCTGAAACAAACAAAAACGTTCAAGGTTATTCCAACGGTAGGTTTTGGGAACGCAATACTTATAATGAAATAAAATGTCGCGCAAGAAACAAAAATTCTATGTAGTATGGTGCGGACACAACCCCGGAGTCTACAACTCTTGGGAGGATTGTCAACGTGAAACGCGGCATTTCGGCGGCGCAAAGTTCAAATCGTTTGCTACCGAAGAGGAAGCAAAACAAGAATTCATGCTTGGCGACCCAAAAGAACGAAGCGAAGAAGTAAAAAAATACGCAACTCGTATTGCCAACACCCGTTCTCTTCCGCCCAAGGTGGAATGTAAAGCGCTCGCTGTCGATGCTGCGTGCTCCGGAAATCCCGGCAAAATGGAATACAGAGGCATATATTTAGGCGATCGTAGCGAAGTGTTTCATTATGGTCCCGTTTGGGGCACCAACAATATCGGCGAATTTCTCGCCATAGTGCATGCCCTCGCGCTTATGAAGCAGAAAGGATTGGACATGCCCGTTTATTCCGACAGCAGAAACGCTATGCTGTGGGTGAAAAACAAGAAATGCCGCACAAAACTTGAACGCAACGCAAAGACAGAGGCTCTATTCCAACTCATATCCCGCGCTGAACAATGGCTCTGCAACAACAACTACACCAATAAGATTATAAAATGGGAAACGAAGCAGTGGGGAGAAATCCCTGCCGACTTCGGACGCAAACATTGAACTATCATATTTAATAAACAGCCCCAAACAATGAAAGAATTCCTAAAAGTTTTAGCCAACTATGTTCTTCCCTACAAACGATACCTCATCGGCTCGCTACTGTTCAATCTGCTTTCGGCAATATTGAATGTGTTTTCGTTCATGTCCATAATCCCCATGCTGCAAATGCTTTTCGGGATAGAAAAAGCGAACTACCATTTTATTCCGTGGGACACAGCTGGCGAAAGCTTGAAAAACATTTTGGTGAATAACTTTTACTATTATACTACAGTGCTTATCAATCAATACGGACCCTCTACCACATTGTTATTGATAGGCCTTTTTCTTGCCCTCACCACCTTTCTCAAAACGGGAAGCTATTTCGCCTCGGCAGCAATCATGGTGCCGATGCGCACAGGCATTGTGCGCGACATAAGAATACGTGTTTATCACAAAATACTTGCTCTGCCGCTTTCTTTCTTCTCTGACGAACGCAAGGGAGACATTATTGCACGAATGAGCGGCGACGTAAACGAAATAGAAAACTCTGTAACTGGCTCGTTGGAGATGTTGATAAAAAATCCAATCCTTTTGATTTGCTACTTTTCAGTACTTATCTACACAAGCTGGCAACTCACACTTTTCACAATCGTTGTGCTCCCGCTAATGGGCTGGGCAATGGGACGGATAGGGCGAAAACTCAAATCCAAGTCGCTCTACGCACAAAACAAATGGAGCGAAACCATGGCACAACTTGAAGAAACGCTCGGCGGAATGCGAATAATAAAAGCTTTCACGGCTGAGAAAAAAATGAACGAGCGTTTCGACAACTGCACCAACACTTATCGCCACGCTGCCACGCGTGTTGCTGTGCGCCAAGCCTCAGCTCACCCTGTCAGCGAGTTTTTAGGTACGGTGCTTATCGTACTTGTTTTATGGTATGGCGGAACTCTTATTTTCTCAAAGCATTCTCCTATTGATGCCCCCACGTTTATTTTCTACATGGTGATACTCTACAGCATAATCCAGCCGTTGAAAGATTTTGCCAAAGCCTCCTACAACATACCAAAAGGCATGGCGTCGGTGGAGCGTGTAAACAAAATTCTCAACGCGCCCAACCCGATAAAAGAAGTTGCCGATGCAAAAACCGTTTCAGGGCTTAACAATGAGATTTCATTCAACGATGTACATTTTGCCTACAAGAACGGCGTGGAAGTATTGCATGGCGTTTCGCTGAAAATCAAACGCGGACAAACTATAGCCATTGTTGGGCAAAGCGGGTCGGGAAAATCTACGCTCGTTGACCTTTTGCCGCGCTACCACGAGGTTACCAGCGGAAGCATAACCATTGATGGGGTTGACATTCGCGACCTTAAAATTGCCGATCTCCGTGGAATTATCGGCAATGTCAATCAAGAGGCAATTCTTTTCAACGATACTTTTTTCAACAACATCGCCTTCGGCGTAAAGAGTGCCACAATGGAAGAAGTTGTTGAGGCGGCAAAAATAGCAAATGCACACGAATTTATAATGGAAAGCGAGAACGGCTACGAAACTACCGTTGGCGACCGAGGTTGCAGGCTTTCGGGCGGTCAGAGACAGCGTGTGAGCATAGCGAGAGCCATTCTCAAAAATCCCGATATCCTTATTCTCGACGAGGCAACCTCTGCACTCGACACCGAAAGCGAAAGACTTGTGCAGGAAGCTCTTGAACGCCTCATGAAAACGCGCACTACAATTGCAATAGCCCATCGTCTTTCAACCATTAAGAACTCCGACGAAATTTGTGTGCTCCACGAGGGGCGCATAGTGGAACGCGGCACCCACGATGAACTTCTTGCGCTCAACGGATACTACAAACGTTTGAACGACATGCAGCAACTCTGATGCCGCAACCCATAATTGATTAGCAATGAAGAGACTTTTCTTTTTCCTATTCCATCTTTTTGCAGAGATACTGCTTTGGTTTATATCGTGGAAGATTCTTTTCATGATTTTCAACGGCTCTGTGAGTCGTGGCTGCCGCGCTGTCGATTACTTGTCGGTTGTGTGGCACGGGCTGCCGCTCGACATTGCCACTGCAAGCTATATCATCGCCCCGGTATTGCTCATCATGCTGCTCAACACGTGGTTGAGAGTGCCGAAACTGCGTCGCGCACTTACAATATACTATATAGTTGTAGCAATATTCTGCACCATTGTTTCCACAGCCGATACATGTTTATATTCATTCTGGGATTACAAGATAGATGCCACTGTTTTCAATTACCTGTCCTCTCCTACGAGCATAACAAGCAGTGTAAGTTTAGGCTACCTCGTTGTCGGAATTTTGGTAATCGTTTTATGGTCCACATTGTTTACTCTCGATTTACGGCGATGCACACCCCGTGATTTCAATTTCCCTCCGCGCAACCGCCGCATCGCCACATCTTTGTTCACTTTGCTTTTGGGCGGCATTTTGTTCCTTGGCATTCGCGGCGGAGTGGGACGTTCCACAGCCAATGTGGGAATGGTTTATTTCAGCAACAACCAATTTCTTAACCATTCGGCAGTAAATCCGGAATTCAGCCTATTGTCTTCGCTCAAAAAGTCGCAAGATTTCTCAAAGATGGGACGTTTTTTCCCACAAGACCGCTGCGACAGCATTTACAATGCGCTTGAATTTTCCACAAAAACCATTGCGCCCGACACACTGCTCAACACTTCGCGCCCAAATATCCTTGTCATCATCACAGAGAGCTTTGCCGGCACATTTGTTGGCGCAATGGGAAATCCCAACAACATAACTCCGAATTTTGATTCCCTTACACGCGAAGGCGTGTTCTTTACAAATTTCTACGCCAACTCATATCGCACCGACCGAGGTGTACTTTCCATTTTGAGCGGATACCCCGCTTTTCCCACAGCGTCTGTTATGAAAATGCCGAAAGCCAGTCGCAATCTGCCGGCAATAGCTTCGTCGCTCGGCAAAAACGGTTATGAAAACGATTTCCTCTATGGTGGCGACATCAACTTCACCAATATGCAAAGCTATCTGCGCTCCACGGGCTACACTTCGGTAATAGGCGACACCAAGTTCACTCCTGCGCAACGCCTTACCCATGGTTGGGGAGTTACCGACAGCATTACGTTCAACTATCTCTACGATATGCTTCGCAAGCGTGCCACAAAATCTCCCTGGCACACCACATTTCTCACCCTTGCCTCTCACGAGCCGTGGGGTGTGCCCTATGATAGAATCAAAGGCGACAAAAAGGCAAACGCCATTGCCTATGTTGACGATTGTATAGGGAGGTTTGTTGCGCAAATCAAGCGCACACCGCAATGGAATAACCTTTTGATAATCATATTGCCCGACCACGGCATTGGCTACCCTCAAGGACTCACCGAAGCCTCACCTCGCCGCTACCATATACCAATGCTATGGCTCGGAGGTGCGCTCAAAGCTCCTCGCCGCATCGACAAAATTTGCAGCCAGAGCGACCTTGCCGCCACACTTCTCGGACAATTAGGAATAAAGCACGACGATTTCATTTTCTCGCGCGACGTGCTATCCTCAACCTACGTTTATCCCTCGGCCTATCACGCTTTCGACAACGGGATATCGTTTATCGATTCCACGGGAACCACAGTCTACGACCTTACTTCCAAACGCGTGCTCACCGATGAGCCTTCGCCCTCGACGCGCCGCCTTGACTTTGCAAAAGCCATGCTGCAAAAAAGTTACGACAACCTTTCCTCGCTCGAAAACAAACGTTGACGCCAACGCAATTCCTTGTAAAAACGCTTAGCGAGGGCTAAATTTTACCCCGTTTCAAGACATCTCATTTACAAGGTCTTACATCATCTTTCTAATGTCTGATATTTTTTAAACAATGTCAGACATTGTTTAAAAAATGTCTGACATTAGAAAAACGATATGCCGAATCGTTTTTTTGTGGGGCGGAAACGATGTTTGCAACTGGGTTGCACGCGCGGGAATATAACTTTGCAGGCGAAAACAATTGTATTCTGAAATGAAAAAGATTATCATCATAGTGGCGGTGTCGCTTGCTGCTCTCGCGGCAATTGTATTTACTGACAAAAAAGACGTTGCCACGCACGAAGAACACGAACATGAGGCTACCGATTATGCCAATATTCCGCTCACCGAGGCACAGATTCAAGCTGTGAAACTGTCTACTTCGCCCATTGAGTATCGCGATATGGACCAAGGTATAAGGGCAAACGGTGAACTCGTGGTAAGGGCGCAAAACACTGCCGACGTGAGCAGCACAATGCAGGGAGTGGTGAAAAAATTGTTTGTTAACGAGGGCGACAAAGTGGGCAAAGGACAGATTGTTGCCATGGTGGAAAATCCCGAAGTGGTTGCTTTGCAAAGGGAATACTATTCGGCATGCAAGGAAACGGAATATGCCAAAAGCGAACTCGACAGACAGAATTTTTTGGCAAGCCAGGGCGCGGGATTGGGCAAGAATTTGCAACAGGCATCGGCTCAATATAATATTCTATCGGCTAAGCAAGGCGGAATTGCCCGTCAACTCGCACAATTTGGCATCAGCGCAAAAAATGCGGCGGAAGGGAAATTCACTACATCGTTTCCCCTTCATTCGCCAATAGGCGGAACGGTGGGAAAGATAGGCGCAAGCATAGGCAGCTACGTTGATATGCAAACGCCAATAATGACTGTTTGCAACAACAGCACTGTGGAATGCGACTTGAACGTTTTTGAAAAAGATATTGCCAAGGTGAAACGCGGCGCACGCGTATTGCTCTCGCTCACAAACCAGGCTGGCAAGACTATAGAGGGCTGGGTGAGCGGCATAAACGAGAACTTCAACGCAAAAGACAAGAGTGTGGCCGTACATGTGAAGATAGAAAATCCTGAAAGCAATCTATTTGGCGGCATGTATGTTACTGGTTTGATTTCCACGGGCAAAGAACGTGTGGAAGCTGTGCCGAGCAACGCGATAGTCAAGGACGGAAATCGCTCATACGTGTTTGTGCACAATGTGAACCATTCGCTTAGCATTAAAAAGACTCACCACTTCAAACGCTGCGAAGTGAAAACGGGCATAACCGAGGACGGATATACTCAGGTGGACTTTGTGGAACCGATAAAGAAGGATTTGCCCGTGGTAACCAACAACAGTTATTATTTGGCGAGTGCCGTGGGCGAACATGGCGAACATGATCATTAATCCTCGGCGCATCATTCAAACCACAACGCAATGTTTCAAAAACTTATAGACTACTCCATTCACCACAAAGCCGTGGTGGGTGTGCTCACTCTGTTGCTCGCAGTTTGGGGAGCGGTATCGCTCGCAAACCTCCCGTTCGATTCCACTCCAGATATTACCAACAACCAAGTGCAAGTGATTACGCAAGCTCCAGAACTTGGCGCGCAAGAAGTGGAACAGTATATCACCACTCCAATAGAGATGGCAATGGCAAACATTCCCCAACTCGAAAGCCGCAGAAGCATATCTCGCAGTGGTTTGTCAGTAATTACTCTTGTTTTCAACGATAATGCCGACATTTATTGGGCACGTCAGCAGGTTAGCCAACAGTTAAAGGAAGCCGAAGAAGAGTTGTCGCGCGGCGGAAAAACCTCGCTCGGACCAATAGCAACAGGTTTGGGCGAAATTTACCACTATACCGTGAGGGCGAAGAAAGGATATGAAGACAAATATACCCTGACCCAGTTGCGCACCATACAGGATTGGATTGTAAGGAAACAGTTGTCGGGCACAAAAGGTTTGGCAGAAGTGAGCGGCTGGGGCGGATTCGTGAAAGAATACGAGGTGGCAATCGATGCCGAACGCTTGAACGCAGCCGGAATTACCATTCCCGAAATTTACAAAGCGCTCGAAGACAATAACGAAAACACCGGCGGAAGCTACATTGAGCAAAACGACAGACAATATTATATTCGCGGAATAGGAGTAACCAAGAGTCTTAACGACATAAGGAATATCCCCGTGAAAACATCAGCTGCCACACCCGTGAGAATAGGCGACATTGCAAAAGTAGACTATGGTACGGCAACAAGGTTTGGCGCCGTAACACGCAATGGCGATGGCGAAGTGGTGGCAGGCATTGCCATAATGCTCAAAGGCGAGAACTTTCAGGAAGTGAGCCGCAGAGTAAAAGAAAGAATAGCCCAAATACAAAAAAGTCTGCCTCAAGGCGTGGTGATAGAGCCTTTCATCGACCGCACACAGCTTGTTGACAGAGTGGAAAACACCATCGCACACAATCTAATTGCCGGCGGACTGATAGTAATCTTTATCCTCGTGCTTTTTCTCGGCAACTGGCGCGCGGGACTCGTTGTGGCAAGCGTTATACCCCTCAGCATGTTGTTTGCATTCGGAATGATGCGGCTTTTCGGCATTAGTGGCAATCTCATGAGCCTCGGTGCAATAGATTTTGGCATGATCGTTGATTCGGCAGTGATTATCGTGGAAGCTGTATGCCTTCATATCGAACAACAAAAGGCAAAGTATCCCACGATGCGCCTCACCCAGCAGGAAATGGACGGTGAAGTTTTTTACTCTGCCTCTAAAATTCGGCATTCAGCGGCTTTCGGCGAGATTATAATAATGATAGTTTATATTCCGCTCATGACTCTCGCAGGAATAGAGGGTAAAATGTTCCGTCCTATGGCTCTCACGATATTCTTTGCCATTCTCGGCGCGTTCATTCTCTCTCTCACCTACGTTCCAATGGCAAGCGCACTATTTTTGAGCAAGAAAATCGGAACGACAAAAAACATTGCCCATCGCATAGTGGACAAACTTCATACGATATACAAGCCCGTACTCGCTTGGGCAGTTTCCCACAATCGCGAACTTATTGTGGGCGCAATTTGCGCGTTTGTCGTTAGCATTGCAGCCTTTCAAAAACTCGGCGGAGAGTTTATCCCAAGTCTTGAAGAGGGTGATTTTGCTGCGGAGTTGAGTATGGCACAGGGCACAAGCCTTAGTCAAATGACAAAAGCCACTACTCTGGGCGAGAAACTGCTTCGCGAAAAATTTCCGGAGGTTAAGCAAGTGGTAACACGCATCGGTAGCGCCGAAATACCCACTGACCCAATGCCGGTAGAGCGTGCCGACATGATGATATCCCTCAAGCCTAAAGCAGAATGGACAAGCGCAAAAACAAAAGACGACTTGATGGAAATGATGACCGAAACGCTCGAAACAGTTCCCGGTCTTGACGTAGAGATGAGCCAGCCAATTCAAATGAGAAACAACGAATTGATAACGGGAATAAGGCAAGACGTAGCGGTAAAGATTTATGGCGAAGATCTCGACGTTCTAAGCGAACAGGCAAACCGAGTTGCAAAATCTATAAAGGGAGTTGCCGGAGTTGCCGACATATTTGTAGAAAAAGTGCAGGGGTTGCCGCAAATCCATGTGGTATACAATCACGAGCGTCTTGCAGAGTATGGAATTTCTGTGAGAGATGCAAACAATGTGTTGCAGACTGCGTTTGCAGGAAACAAGGCAGGAGCAGTATATGAAGGCGAGAAAAAATTCAGCATTGTGCTTCGTCTCGACAGCAAACTGCGCAACGACATCACAACATTGCAAAACCTTTATCTACCATTGCAAAACGACGGAACCATTCCCCTATCCCAGGTTGCCGATATCGAATATGTGGAAGCCCCTTCCCAAATAACGCACGACGAAGGTACGCGCCGCATTTATGTAGGCTTCAATGTGAGAGGAAGAGATATAGAAAGCACAGTAAAAGATATCGAGAAAATAATAAACAAAACCGATTTACCCGCCGGCTATTACTATAGTTACGATGGGGAGTTCAAGAATCTTCGCGAGGCAACAAACCGTTTATCGATAGCAATCCCTGCTGCGCTTATAATGATACTTCTGCTACTCTATGCCACGGTTCGCAATCTACGCGAGACGCTTTTCGTGTTCAGCGCTATTCCTCTTGCAGCAATTGGAGGCATTTGGGCTTTGTGGCTACGCGGCATGCCGTTCTCCATATCAGCCGGAGTGGGATTCATAGCCCTCTTTGGTGTAGCAGTACTCAATGGAATTGTGCTGATAGGGCAACTCAACGATTTGCAAAACAATGGTGTGAGCAACATCACCGAGAGAATTATGCAAGGGTGTATGATTCGTTTGCGCCCTGTGCTTATGACGGCGCTCGTTGCCAGTTTTGGTTTCCTGCCCATGGCTATTTCGCGCGGCGATGGTGCCGAAGTGCAACGCCCATTAGCCACAGTGGTAATCGGAGGACTTATAACATCTACACTGCTCACGCTCGTTGTGTTGCCGGCAATCTACAAAACATTCACAAAAAAGTAAACTCACATGCGCACATCTATCATAATCGCAGCAACATCGGCACTGTTTGCAATCACAACGGCACAAGCTCAGAGCAACAACGCTCCACGCAAACTCACACTCGAACAATGCATTGCCACCGCCTTGAAAAACAACTACGGAGTGCAGGCTGCGCAAACCCAAACCGAGAAAGCGGAAATCCTACAAGCCACAGCGTGGGACTTAGACAAAACTTCGCTCTCGCTAAGCCAGGACCCCACATCGGGAGGAAGCCCCGACAACGCGCTGACATTAAGCCAAACTTTTGAGTTTCCCACTGTATACACTTCGCGGCGCAACACATTGAAAGCCGAAACGGCTGTGGCAAAAAGCCGCACCGACATCAGCCGCAAACAACTTGCCCAAGAAGTGGCGACAACCTATACCGAAATGGTGTATTCGCTCGAAAAACAACACATACTCCTTTCGCAAGATTCCATACTCGACAAATATCTACATCTTGCAAGCATTAGATACAAGGCAGGCGAAGCAAGGCAACTCGAAAAGCTCACCGCAAGCCGCATGAAGCACGAAAACGAAATGGAAATCGAGCGTGCAAAAACCGAATACCTTTCGCTGCAACACAAGATTTGCCAACTGCTCAACACCGACGTAAACATCATTCCCGCCGACGCAAAACTCACGGCACTCAACTATCAAGAAAATTCCAATTACGATTTTGCGCAGAGCGCAGAGGGCAATCTCAACACCCACGAGATAGAAAAAGCCGACAAGGCAGTAAAGGAAGCAAAAAGCGGCTATCTTCCAAATTTCAGTGTGGGACTTAGCACGCAACTTGTGCTGAAAGGCTGGAATCCATACGGCGTAGACCGCAGCCGATTTGCCAAAGGAAATTTCATGGGATTCGAAGTCGGAGTAGGTCTGCCGCTTTTCTTCGGCGCCACACGGGCCAAGGTAAAAGCAGCAATCAAGGAACGCGAAACGGCAGAACTCTACGCGCAGCAGGAAAAGCAACGCATACAAAGCCAATACCTTGCAGAGCGCAACAATCTCGATGCTGCGCAAAAACGTATGGACTACTACCAAAACGAAGGGCTTGGCGAAGCGCAAGAAATCGAAAGAATAGCACGAATATCGTATGAAAACGGCGACATAGGCTATATGGAATACGTGCAAGGGCTTCTCGAAGCCATGAACACACGCATGAAATATGCCGAAACAGTGAAACAATACAACATAGCCGTTATAAACCTCCAAACAATCGCAAGATAAAGCCCCCGTCAAGCCCGCAAAACGGCGCACAATGCATTGGGTTCAACCAATATTACATATATTTGCACTGAAATAAAAAGTTGGGCAAAATGGACGAAAGCAAATACATCGAACTTCTGGAAAGCCGCGGAATAAGAGCCACCGCCAACCGCATAATGATAATCAAAGCACTGGCGGCAGAGCAATTCCCAAAATCAATGAAAGAACTCGAAGACACACTCGTGCTCATCGACAAATCGAATATCTTTCGCGCGCTCACAATATTCCGCCAACACCATCTGGTTCACACCATCGAAGACGGCAATGGCGGCACACGCTACGAACTATGCCTAAGCCACAGCACCGAAGACGATGACGACGAACACGTACACTTTTTCTGCGAAGAATGCGGGCGCATAGTTTGCCTCAACTCCACTCCCGTACCTGCGGTAAGCCTACCCGAAGGATACGAACACCACAGCACAAATTTTTTGGTAAAAGGAATCTGCCCCGAATGCGCACGCAAACACTCGCGCCACCATATTTAAGCTCCCCCACCCCTTGCATTTTCCGCACTTTCATACACCGAAAAAACGATATCGCATCTCGTAAAAACAATGTCAGACCTTTTTTAAAAAAGGTCTGACATTGTTTAAATAATAACCGACATTATTTTTGCGATATCCCATATCATT
>CAVIQL010000039.1:0-18591 GCA_963644855.1 Clostridiaceae bacterium Marseille-Q4149
ATGGGATATCGTAAAAATAATAACCGATATTTTTTAAACAATGTCCGACCTTTTTTAAATAATATCCGACATTGTTTGAACGAAAAGCCTTGGAACAAAAACAACATCAAATCCCGTTGTTGCGAGAACAGATACAAACGCCGCGAAATGCAAAATAATGTATCTTGAAAGCACAACGCAATCTGTAAAACGGAATGTTAAAGAAATGAGGATAATTAAATTTTCGTTCAGTTTTGACGGCTTTTTAATTATCAATATCGCAAGTTGGAAGATTTCTTTTTTAACCGATTTGTTATCCCGTTTCGACTTTGCAAGGTAAAAAACTGTTTATTTTATAAAAACAGCAAACGTTGCGGTTAAGAAGTTGTGAAGTGCGACGAAAATACTCAAAGTTGGTGATGCCGGTAACGGTTGGCTGAGGTTGGTATGGCAACCCCTTAAAACGGCAACGGCAAAAACCAGTGTCTTTACAATGCTTTTGAAAACGTGTAGTGAAAAGGGAAAATCGCCACGCCGAAACTCAAGATACGCATTATATATTGCGTGTGGGCAGAGAAAATTTTTAAGGCGGAAACCATGGGGCGAAAAAGCCGTTTTCTCCACACTAAACGCTCCGGGAATGTTAAAATAACAGCCCGTAAAATGAAAAATACAACCAATCTTCTCACAAAATCATAAAAAATACTCCAAATAGTTCTCGGTGTATAAATTAATTTGTATTTTTCGCATTGAAAACGCCGTGTTCCCTGGCAAAATAGGGGAGGGTGGGCTAGAAAAGCAGAAAAAACTGCTATAATAGTTTGCTAAACTTGAAAAAATCTGTACTTTTGGAGGTGCAACTTGCCCCCGCAAGACAGAAGAACTTAGCTAAGATTAATAACATTTTGAAATTAAAACTATATAATACCATAAGAATCGGGCTCTTACCAGCCCTAATTGTCGTATGAAGATGAAACATGTTTTACCATTGTGCCAGAGACTCCGCCACTTTCGCGGTGTCGCTTTTCTGCGTGAATAAAATTAGTTGTCATGAAATATGGAAACAAACAAATATTATAGGATAAATTTAATGTGTATGAAAAACCGTTTGATCAAAGAAGGTAGAAAATGGTTGACAGCCATGTGTCTGCTATCGATGTGCGGATTGACGTACTCTTGCTCCGATGATTACGATTTGCCCGACAAGAAGCCAAGTTGGCTGGGTGCGAGCATCTACGATTATCTCGTTGGAGAAAAGAATTACACCAATACCGTTCGTCTAATTCAAGATTTGGGTTACCAAGAGGTTTTGGAACGTACAGGTAGTAAGACATTGTTCGTTGCTGACGACGATGCTTTTGCCAAGTTCTATCAGAACAACCAGTGGGGCGTTAAGAAGTATGAGGATCTCACCACGGCAATGAAGAGTTTGCTGCTCGGTTCCTCTATGCTCGACAATGCCTATCTGCTTGAGATGATGACAAACATCAGCTCGGGTAGTACGATTTCCAAAAACCAGTGTTTGCGTCAGACAACCTCTGCCGCAGCAACCGACTCTATTCCGTATTTCGCGTGGGACGGCGGTGATATTCCGCAGACCTACAACGAAAACAACGATGACTCGGAGGATACGGAAGTTGACTATTGGAAGCGTTTCCGCACTCAAGACAAGGGCGGTCTTTGGCTTGCTCTCGACGGAACTACGCCGCTTATGACTCACTTCATCGCAGGACAGATGGGTGAAACAAACATTACGGACGCTGACTTCGAAACCTTGGCAGGAACAACTCGTGAACCGACAGACGCTCATATCTATGGTAGCAAGGTCATCGGACAAGATCAAACCTGCTTGAATGGTTACGTTGACAAACTCGATCGCGTGCTCATTTCTCCGGCAAACATGGCTGAAATGATTCGCACAAATGGCAAGACCAAAGTGTTCAGCCATCTTTTGGATCGTTTCTCGGCTCCGTTCTACAGTTCTTCGCTTACATCTTCACACTTGCAGCTTACGGGTATCCGCGACTCTGTGTTTGAGAAGCATTACTATTCGGCACGTTCTACCAGTGGTAATCGTCTCGACAAGGATCCCTATGGCGCAAAGATTAGCGATTACATGATTTTGGATTACGACCCGGGATGGAACCAATATTATCCCGAAGGACAGCAACTCTATACGGATATGGGCGCAATGTTCGTTCCGTCTGACGAAGTGCTTGAGAAATATTTCCTTCCGGGCGGTGCTGGCGAGTTCCTTATGGAAGCTTACGCCAAGAAAGAAAATACCAAAGAGAACCTTCTATATAATGTAGACCAAATTCCTTTGCGTATTATCCAGAAGTTCGTACAGAACTTGATGAAGTCCTCGTTCATCAACACTGTTCCGAGCAAGTACATCACCATTATGAACGATGCAAAAGACCCGATGTTCGGTAATATCGAAGGCGGCGTTGACGGCTTCCGTGCTACTATCGACACCACTCTTCTTGCTAACAACGGTGCTGTTTATGTGATGAACCAAGTGTTTGCTCCTGCTGCATACGCAGCTGTTTCGGCTCCGGCACTTGTAGGTAAAGATATGAAAATATTCAACTGGGCAATCTCGGCCGATGACTCTTACATCACCAACCCGAACTCCGCTCCGTTGAACGCATTCTTCTCTTACTATCTGTTGGCAATGAGCTCACGCTTCAGCTTCTTTATTCCTACCGACGATGCTCTTTCAACATATTATGATGAGGTAACATGTCAGTGGACACAACCGCGTGTTCTTTCATTCTATTATAGTACACGTCGTGCCGATGCTGCAGCTCCTGTTAAGGCTCGTGCTTATAAATGGGATCCTGTAACAAATGAAATCGGTGGTTCTATTCCAGGTTCAGTTTCTGCTGCCCAGATCAACAACCGTTTGAAAGACCTTCTCGATTCTCATATTATTGTACATTCTGATGCTGAATCAAAAACAGGTTTTGGCTCACTCAATCAATATTATGTAACCAAGGGTGGTAGTGCCGTTAAGATTTCCAACAGAGAAGACGGTAGCCTTAGCAGTGATTTCGATCAAACTCAAGCTGGCTTCTATGTACAGGGCGGTTTCCAAATCGACAAAGACAGTTTGCTTACCGTTACACGTACATACGACCGTCGTGAAGAAACCACTGGTTATGGTAATGGTATGACATATATTATTGACAGACCTATCCAGACCACTATGAAATCTGTATATAGTGTGCTTGAAGGTGAAGGCGAAACATCTCCGTTCTATCAGTTCTTCAATCTCTGCCAGATTGACGCCGATTTGCTCACCCGCGCAGGCGTTGCCGACAGTGTGAAGAAGCAGGAGGATAAGGATACTGAAATTGAAAAATACACGGTGTTCACATCTTCACAGAACGGTCTCACTGATAATGTTCGTTTCTTCAACTCATTTAGATATACTGTTTATGTTCCTACAAACGAAGCTATACTCGAAGCTATCAGCCAGGGTCTTCCTACATGGGAACAGATATCCGAAGTAATTACAAATGGTGAAGCTGAAGTTCAGAGCGCAACTGATGCAGGGATGAGCGAAGAGGAAATTCTTGCTCTTACACGCAAGTACAAATTCAAAGCTCAGGCAATGATTACTTGTCTTGTAAACTTCCTCAAGTATCACTTCCAAGATAATTCTGTATTCGCAGATCACAACGCTGTTGAAGCTACAAAATACGAAACAGCCTGCATCAATGACGAAACCAATCGTTATCGTTCGGTTAAGATCTCCTCTACAGGAAACGGAACTCTTTCGGTTCGTTCTGTATATAGTACAGATGCTAATGGTAACGATGTTGAAGGACCGGTGCGTAATGTAACAAGCGATCCTACCTTGAAGAACATTATGACACGCGATTATACTTTCAATACTAAGGCTAAGAATGCTACTACCATTGAAACTTCTTCGTATGCTGTAGTTCACCAAATTGATGGTGTTCTCAACTTCAAGCAACTTAATAATGGTCGTTACGATACAGATTGGGCTACGACGACAGCTGCCAGAAAGTTCATCGCTAAATATCGTATCCTGAAATAAAAAATACAACCATGAATAAATTGAAATATCTATTGCTATTCGCTCTGTGCCTCTGCTTTACATCAGTGGCAGCGCAGGATCGAATTTCTGGACACGTTTTCAATAAGGCAGACGGTCCGGTGATGATGGCGAATGTGGTCGAGGTTGACCAAAACAACCGTATTGTTGAAAATACAACGACGGATGTAAATGGTAACTTCTCCATGCCGGTAAAGAACCGCAAGAATAGACTCGAGGTTTCTTATATCGGCTACGCTAAGTATAGCCAGGTCATAGGTGCAACAAAGGTGTTCCGTATAGAACTTCGCAGCAAAACACAGCTCAAGACTGTAACGGTAACTGGTAAGCAACGCGTTAAGACCAACGGCTTGTCTATTCCTAAGAAAGAGGTTTCTGTGGCTACACAGACTCTTAACATGGACGAAATGAAAGGTCTCTCGTTTGAGACTGCCGATCAAGCTTTGCAAGGTCAGATTGCAGGTTTGGATATTGTGATGAATTCCGGTAACCTTGGTTCGGGTACTACGATGCGTTTGCGTGGTGTTACCAGTATCACGGGTAATCAGGAGCCTTTGATTGTAGTTGATGGTAATATTCTTGAAAACTACAACACCTCTGATATTGACCTCCAGGATATGGACAACAGCGAGCAGTTTGCTCAGTTGCTTTCTGTGAACCCTGAAGATATCCAAAGCATCAATGTATTGAAGGATGCTGCTGCAACCGCTATTTGGGGTGCTCGTGGTGCAAACGGTGTGATTGAAATCAAAACCCGTCGTGGTCATCGCGGTCCTGCAAGAGTTGACTTCTCGTATCGTTTCTCGGGAGCATGGCAGCCTAAAGGTATGAAGATGCTTAGTGGTGATGAATACACCATGATGCTTAAGGAGGCTTATTTCAATCCCTCTCAGAATGATATCGCATCGGACATTGTGGAAATTTCATACGACCGTAATCGTCCAATGTATTTTGGAAACTTCAATAAGAATACTGATTGGCGTGATGAAGTTACTCAGTTTGGTCAGACTCACAACTACAATGTAGTGCTCTCTGGTGGTGGTGAAAAAGCTCAGTTCCGTGTTTCTGGTAGCTACGACCACGAAACGGGTACTATTATCAAGCAAACTTTGGATCGTTTCTCTACTCGTATGGCTCTTGACTACTATGTGAGCGATCGTATCAAATTCTCATCAAACTTCTCTCTTACTTATACCAACAATAAGAAGAATTACACGGGAATTTTGAATAAAGCATATCAAGCTATGCCTAACATGAGCGTTTATCGTTATGAGTATGATACAGAAACTAAAGAATACTATAATACTCACGAGTACTATAAGATGTTCCCTGCTGCAGGAAGTTCTGGCTCTGTGCGTGATGGTGAGACCTCATACTATCTTCGCGACATGGTTGATAATGGTAACCCCGTTGCTATAGCAAATTTGTCTTGGATAAAGGAAAGTACATATACGATTGATCCGCAGTTCCAGATAGAATATAAGTTCTTGGGTAAAGACGAAACTTCTACTCAGTTGAACTATACCGGTGAAGTTTATATGAAAGCCTATACCAATACAAATAAGGGATATTATCCTGCTATTCTTACAAGTAATCATTGGTATGATGACGGAGGTATTGATTTGGCAAGTGATGGCGAATCCAAGAGTTTGACCTTCACTACACGTCATACATTGATATATACTCCGAAATTCAAGAAAGAAGACCATTTCCTTACAGCTATGGCTCGTATGGAAATGACAACTACTTCGAGCGACAACCAGAATATATCTTCTAGTGGTTTGACAAGTGGTATTACTGACCCGAGTGTTCAGGCGTATTTGCGTGGAGCAAGCACGGGTATTGGCCGTGGTCATAGTTTAGGTGTGCTTGGTAGTGTACACTATTCCTACAAATCCAAATATGTAGCCGACTTTACTCTTCGTGCAGACGGTAGCACCAAGTTCGGTGCAGACAATCGTTGGGGTTTCTTCCCGGGTGTTTCAGGTCGTTGGAACATTAGCGATGAAATATTTATGAAGCCGTTAAGAAAGTATGTTAGTATGCTTGCTTTCCGTCCGGGTTGGGGTATAAATGGTAACCAACCTTCGTCAGAAGGACTTATGTATAACACTTATGCAAGTACAGGTTCTTACATTGGACAAACAGCTATTGCACCGCAGAATCTTCGTCTTACCGAACTAAAATGGGAGAAAACTTCTGCTTGGAATATGGGTTTCAATCTTAACTTGCTCGAAGATCTCTTGCAATTTGACTTGAATATCTATCACAAATATACCGATGACCTTTTGATGGAGAACGTACGCATACCTTCTTCTGTAGGTTTCAGTACTCTTTCATGGGCTAACGTTGGTAAAATGGAAAACAAGGGTTGGGAACTCAACTTTGTAACCAAAAAGATACCTGTTACTCATAAGTTCCAGATTGTAGGTAAATTCAATATCGCTCAGAATGTAAATGAAATCACTCAAATGGATGCAAGTGTGCTTTCAAGTTTGAATGGTGATTTCAATTACAACAACGAAACTTGGATGAGCCGCGTGCAGATTGGTAATGCTCTTGGTGGTATCTATGGTTTCCGCTACAAAGGTGTATATCGTTTCGATTATGACCATTGCGGTTACTTTGCAGACCAATCAAAGAACACAATCTACGGAGAACGTACAGCTGCTTATGCTGAGAAATATGGTCTTAACGGCAGTTACAATGCAACATGTCCTGTAGCTCGTGATGCTAATGGTAATATCATATATGATGCCAAGGGTAATCCTCTCCAGATGTACTATAACTATGGTGGCAGAAATTACACATTTGGTGGTGGTGATGCTATTTACGAAGATATAAACCATGATGGTCAGATCAATGAACTTGATATGGTTTATCTTGGTAGTTCCAATCCTAAGTTGAATGGTGGTTTCGGTTTCGATTTCTACTATGGTCGTTGGACATTGAAGACCAGTTTCAATTTCCGCTATGGAAATAAGATTATCAATCTTGCCCGTATGAAAGCTGAGGATATGCGTACGAACCGTAACCAAAGCACTGCAACCCGTTGGCGTTGGCGCAAGAATGGTGATATCACCGAGATTCCTCGTGCTATGAGTGCTGAAGCAGGTACTTCTTACAATGCTCTTTGCAGCGATCGTTATGTGGAGCCGGGCGATTACATCCGTTTCCAATACGTACAGCTTGCTTATGATTTCGATGCTAAGAAACTGAAACGCTATGGACTTCGCTCTTTGCGTCTCGCGCTTTCTGGTAACAACCTTATCTTCTGGTCAAGATATTCGGGAGTAGATCCCGAACACTCACAGAGTGGTTGGAGTCCATGTACCGATGACTCGCAAACTCCGCGTTCACGTTCATTTACGTTTAGCATCAACCTCGGATTCTAAAAATAAAATGCAATGAAAAAGAATATAATATATAAAGGTCTGCTCTTGTCTGCATGCTCTTTGGCTATGCTGGGCATGACATCATGCGATGACTTTCTGACAATCCACCCTTCTAACCAAATCACAGAAGAGGAATTTTGGGAAGATCAGAGCGACTTGCAGAGTGCTGTGCGCGGTTGCTACAAGCAGTTCCTGGGCTCTGGCAATATGGAAAAAGTTATAGTATGGGGCGAATGCCGTTCTGATAACTTTGATTTGTTGGCGGAGAGTTGGGAAAATATGAAGGATCTTATGAATGCCAATTTGCTTGAGACAAACTCTTTGTTTGATTGGAGTTCTTTTTATAAGGATGTAAACTTCTGTAATAAAGTTCTTGAGTATGGTCCAAAGGTAATCCAGCGTGATGCAAGTTTCACTACAGAAGATTGGAAACCTGTTGAGGCTGAAATGAAAGCCCTTCGTGCTCTCAATATGTTCTATCTTGTACGTACTTTCCGTGATGTTCCTTTTGACTTTTCCTCAATTGGTACAGATCACGAGGCAAGAGCTCATGCCGGAAACCAAGTGGCTGCTGAGATTGTTCTCGACTCGATTATCAACGATGTTGACAGAGTAAAGGATTATGGTATGAAACGTTACAACTCTACCGCTGAGGATAAAGGACGTTTTACCAAGGAATCTATCTATACTCTTCTTGCTGATATGTATTTATGGCGTGCTGCCAAGAATGCTTCTGCCGATTCTGTTGCAAAATATGGCAATAAATCACAGGAGGACTATCAGAAAGTTATAGCACTCTGCGATGACGTGTTGGATATGTATCTTACTCGTTATAAAGAAGAGAATCCGCAGTATGCCCAGCAATCAACTTCCGATCAAGATAATCCGTATTTCTTGATCAGAATGAAAACTAATGGCAATACTAAAAACGTATCAGATGATATCTATAAGGAGATATTTATAAGTGGTAACAGTAGCGAGAGTATTTTTGAGTTCCAATTTGATGGTTCGTCAAATAAAAATGAAGTGCTGTATAAATATTCGGAAAATGTTGGTTTGTATCGCTCGAATTCGAATACAAGTGGTCGTCTCCAAGCTGCTTCGCCTCTTCAGACGGTTAGCAAGGCTTTGGACAATACTAATGGAGTATATAGTCAATCAGACATTCGCCGTTGGGAAAATATGATTTATACAGAGGCTGGTCAACGTGTGTTCCCGATAGCCAAGTATTGTCAGGAGGCTCCTGTATTCAAGAATCTTAATGACAACACCGAGGGTGCTACTGTTTCGGGTTCCAGTTCTACTGCTGCAAGTTCAAATTGGATTTTGTACCGCATAAGTGATGTGCTTCTTATGAAGGCCGAGGCAATTTCCCGTCTCGAAGCTCCAACAGATGAACAATTGGAAACAGCTTTCAACAATGTTACTACAATTCTGTATCGTTCCAATCCTACGATATCAGAGAGCGACAAGTTGAAGTTCAGCGACTATTCCACTCCTTCGCAGTTGTTCTCTTTGGTTATGCGCGAGCGTCGTAGAGAATTCTTCGGTGAAGGTAAACGTTGGTATGACCTTGTTCGTATGGCAGAATATGAAGGCAAAACAACAGGAATGTTGAACCTTTTGCTTACAAAATATGCTACAAATACGAATGCGGTGAAAGCAAAATTGTCTTCTATGAACTCTCTCTATGGTCCGGTATATGAGAACGAGATCAAAGTCAATCCTCGTTTGCACCAAAATCCTGCATGGGAGAAAGAAAAAACCATATCGAGAAATTAAAAAGCATTATTGGCGCACTTGCGTCAGCGGTGCGCCACAATGCTTAATCGATCAACTAAGAAATAAAATATATTAGATATGAACATCAAATCTTGCAAATGGCTCAAAGGTGGTCTGCTTGGAACATTGGCTTTGATAGGTTTCAATGCCTGCTCTGATGACCATTTTGATATTCATTCTTCGACACCTCAGCAGTCGTTGTGGGAGCAGATTGTTGCAAAACCCGAATTGGATTCCTTGCGACAAATTTTGGAGCGTACCACATTTACTGTTGATGAGTATTCGAAGACCGGCAAATTAACCTATGCGCAACTTCTCGCAAGTTCGCAGACTTTCACGGTATGGGCTCCCGAAAACGGCACGTATAATGCTGCAAAATGGCTTGCCATGCTTGACGAGGGTAAAAATCGTGAGGTTGAAAAACAATTTGTCCGCAATCATATAGCACGTTACAATTTCTCTGGAGTAAATGGTGGCGATACAATTAAAGTTACCATGCTCAACTCCAAAATCAACGAGTATAACCTTCTCGAAAACACTTTCAAGAAGGTAGCTATTGATGGAAAAGTCAATGAGGCTTCAAATGGTTCGCTTCATCTGTTGAAAGGTTTGGCTCCTTTCGCTTCAAACATGTATGAGGCTATTGAATTTACTGAAGGGTTAGACTCTCTCTATAGTTTCTTCCACGAGGACGATACCCTTATGTTCATAAAGGGTGCAAGTACTCCTGGAGCTACTGTAAATGGTGAAATCCAATATGTCGACTCTGTATTCCGCATCAGTAACAAGGTAATCGGTAGCTTGAGTAATTGGCAGAATGAGGACTCTTTGCTCATGGGTGTATTCCCAACCAATGCCGCTTGGGCAGAAACAAAGGCAAAGGTTAGCAAGTACTTCAAATACAAGAGCAGCTATCCGTACGTAGAAGACAATACAACGAAAATTCTTTATAATAAGTTGAATGCCGACTCTATGGCTGACGTGCGTATAAAGAATGTCATTCTTAATAATATTGTTACCAGTCTTGGTAAACAACCAGGCTATGATGTTACTCAGACATCGTTGTCATACTTTAAGAATTTCATTGATAATGCCGATTCTTTGGTTCGTGGTGGCTACACTTCGCTTACGGATCCCAATATCTATCAGCCCAACCTTTCAAAGATTGTTGGAACTGCTGAACCTTTCGAAGTTTCCAATGGTTATGCTTATGCTGTAGACAATTACGGCTACATTCCAAGCAAGTCATGGCACACCACAATTCGTGTTGAAGCAGAATACCAATACTATCAAGATGTAAATGGCTTTGCTTCTGCAGAAAAGAATGGCAACTATTATGGTAATACCGTTTACCTTACCAATCTTAATCGCAACGATTCTATCAAGGGTTTCGTAAGCAACAATAGTTTTGCTTATTTCCCTGGTTCAAGTTCAGCTTCTCAGCCTACTGTCAGCTTCAAGATACCTAATATCCTTTCGGGTAAATATGATATCTATGCTGTGATGGTTCCACTTAATTTGGATCAAAAGACTCAGGCTACCGAAGATACCAAGCGCAACCACTTTACTGCCAGCATAGTTTATGACTACCAAGATAAGAATGGTAAGGATATAGAACAAGCTGCAGTTAATTTGGAAGATGGCAGCAAGGAATTTGAAACACGTGCCGGTGTTATCGACAGCGTGCTCCTTTTCAAGGATTTCGAATTTCCTTATGCTTTCAAGGGTGTGGAACCAAGCTATCCGAAACTCAAGCTTAAATCGGTTGTACGTACTGCCGCTCAGAAGAAAATCTATGATCCGGCTCTCTACATCGATTGCTTCCTCTTCGTTAGCAAGGATGACGAAATAGATAATTAACATAGTTCTTGTTAGCTAAAAATAAAGACAAATGAAAGATAATAGAAAAAATCAATTAACGCATTGGGCTCTACGTGCCTCCGTATGTCTTTTCATGTTATCAGGAACTAATGTCCTGATGGCTCAAGACGACGTTGACGCTGAAGGCGACGAGGCTGTTGAAATAGATTCCGTCGCTGTTAAAAAGAAACCCAAGAAGATAGATCTTCCCACTTATGAGATGAAGAACGTAAGTGGTAAGGTTATCGATGCTGCCACAGGCGAAGGTCTTGGCGGTGTGCGAGTGCAGGCTCTCAATAACAAACTCTACACAGCGATGACCGAAGAAGATGGTTCATATACTATCTCTGTACCAAAGTTTGTAACTGCCCTTTATTTCGAGGTTAGCGGATACAACGGATTGCAACGCGCTATCAAGGGAGAAAGTTCACAAGATGTCAAGATGCTTGCGTCGGCTTTCAAACCTATATATAAAGATGGTACAAGCGTTTTCTCTGTAGCAGAGGCTACTCCTACAACAACAACCGCTATTACGGCAGAGAGTGAAATCGAAAACCGACTCAATGGTTCTGTTCGAACAATTTCTCGTGGTGGCGTACCTGCTCAGGGTGCAGCAATGTTTATTCAGGGTATAAATTCTCTTAACGCAAATGCTCAACCTTTGATTGTTGTTGATGGCGTTATTTGGGATATGCAGTATGATCGTACAGCACTCCATCAAGGATATATAAATGATGTACTCAATATGCTTGATGTTGACGATATCGCAGATATCAAAGTTCTTAAAAATGGTACTGCTTTATATGGTGCAAAAGGTTCAAATGGTGTGATTGAGATTACAACAAATCGCGGTCATAGCCAGGCTACCCGAATCAATGCTCGCGTATATGGTGGATTTGAAACGGCTCCCAATTACGTTGATGTAATGAATGCTGGTCAATATCGCAGCTATCTTTCTGAACTTATTGGTACTTACAAAGATTCAGAGTATAATAGTAGCAATTTCCACGTTGGTTTCTTGAACGAGGATCCAAGTTATGTTTACTATCCTCTTTATCATAACAATACCGATTGGAGTAAGAAACTTTATCGTACAGCTTTCACCCAAAACTATAAAGTTGGTGTGCAAGGTGGTGATGATGTCGCTATGTACAACCTTTCTCTTGGTTATACAAAATCAGATGCTACGGCTCGTATGACAAACTTCGACCGTTTGAACTTGCGTTTCAATACTGATGTTTCGATTACCGATCAACTTTCAACTTCTTTCGACCTTGCTTACTCACGCTCTACATATAATATGCGTGATAATGGTTGGGCAGAGAGTTATAACAACGATAACATTGCTTCTCCTAACGTGCTTGGACTTATCCAGTCTCCGTTCCTTAGCCCATATTCATATGTGGTAACATGGGACGCTGAGAATTTGGTTAATAAAGTAGCTATGGACAAGCGTGTTTATTCTGGTAAGTATTATTCTTCAGACCCCAACCCGTTCTTGTTTGCTCAAAACTACGATAGTTATGCTCTTGCAAATCCATATTGGATTCTCAAGAATGGTAAGGGTAGCGACAAGAACTATATGGAGCAGACTCAGTTCATGATTAATGTTACTCCTAAGTATGTCGTAAACAAAAATCTTACGATTTCCGATCGCTTTAGCTATATTCTCAACCGTACGAGCGAGAAATACTATTTGCCATATAGTGGTACTCCAAATCGTGTCATTGAAGGTCTCGGTACTATTAACAGTTCTATTAAATCTCAGTATGGTAAAGAGACAACTGTTTTCAATGATTTCCGTGTAGAGTGGAAGAAGCAGATGGCAGAGCATTTCCTCGATGCTATGGTAGGTATGCGTTTGGCAAACTATACATATAGCAACACCTATATCAAGGGTTACAACAACAGCAATGATAAGTTGCCTAACTTGTCCTACTCTCTTAGCTACCTCAATTATGGCGGTGCCAATGATACCTGGACAAACCTTGCATATTATCTTGATGCAAGCTACAACTATCGCAATCGCTACTTCGTGAATGCAATCGCTACAATGGAGTCTTCTTCACGTTTTGGTAAAGAAGCTGATTCTGGTTTGAAACTCTTTGGAGTACGTTGGGGATTGTTCCCATCATTGCAGGCTGGTTGGCTTATTTCTTCCGAGGATTGGTTCAATGCTGATTGGGTTAACTCTCTTAAGTTGACGGCTGGCTATGAACTGACTGGTAACGATAATATCGATTACTATGCAACTCGTACCTATTTCCAGAACGTCAAGTTCCTCAATACAGCAACTGCTCTTCAACTTGCAAATATTGCTAATCCCAAGATTCAATGGGAAACAAACCATCGTTTCAACATTGGTCTTCAAACAAATCTCTTCAACAATCGCGTAAGCCTTGGTGCTGAGGTCTACTTTAGCAAAACTACCAACCTTCTTACCCGTAAAGAAGTTAGCTACCTTACAGGTCTTGCAAACATGTGGACCAACGAGGGTGCTCTTCGCAACAATGGTGTAGAGGTTTCTCTTAGCGGAATTATTGTAAATACCAAGGATTGGAAATGGCAGGCAGGTTTCACTATGGGACATTATTCCAACAAGATTACCGATCTTCCTTCTTCCGATAAGATTAAATTGTACAATATCGATGAAACCGGTATGCAGTCTACTATATACAAAACCATCAATGGTTTCACTTCTTCGGTTTATGGCAAGAATAATGTGCTCACAGCAAACGGTTATGCTGCAGGTGTATTCTATGGCTACAAAACCAAGGGTGTGTTCTCTACTGATGCAGAAGCTGCTTCGGCAGGCAAGTATGGATACCTCAAATATCCTACTGGCGTAGTAGGTGATTCTTATCGCGATTTCAAGGCTGGTGATGTTCACTTCGTAGATGTTAACGGTGATGGTTGGATTAGCGATGCCGATATGGTTAAGATTGGCGATCCCAATCCCGATATCTATGGAAATATCTTCACTTCCCTCAATTGGAAGCGTTTCACTCTCGATATCAACTTCAAGTATTCTGTAGGCAATGATATCTATGACTACCAACGTTCGCAACTCGAACAAGGAAACACTGTTTGGAACCAATCAACAGCTCTTGTTAACCGTTGGCGTTATAGCGGTCAGAAAACCGACATTCCTCGTGCGATGAGTACTACCAACACTGCAGAATGGGTTAACAATGAACGTTTCTCTGATCGTTGGATCGACGACGGCTCTTACCTTAAGCTCAAAAAGATACGCCTCACTTATCAAGTGCCTCTCTCGTTGAGTTGGTTGCAGGGTCTTACGGTGTTTGGAGAGTGCAACAACATCTTTACAATTACAAAGTACAAAGGTTCTGATCCCGAAGTATCATGTGGCAATTCAGTGCTCTATCAGGGTGTTGACGCAGGTTATCTGCCCCAGAGTTTCGGTTGCAACTTCGGTGTAACATTCAACTTGTAAAAAAACAGGAACAATGAAAAAGAAATCAATATTGAGTTTAGTGCTGTTGCTCGCGGGTATGATGTGCGTGTCAACCTCGTGCTCCGATATGCTCACACCCGATCTAGAGCGCTATTCCGAGAAGAATGCAGGAGACTCTGTCTACTCATATCTCGGAATCCTCAAGAGCATACAGAAAATAGTTGAGCGTGATGTAATCCTCGGTGAAGCGCGTGGAGACCTTGTGGCCTCCACCACTTACACCAGTGATAGTGTGAGCCACTTCTTCAACTTCGATGAAGTAAGAGATGGCGACAATGCATTCCTTCAATGCGCCGACTACTATAATGTAATCAACCAGTGTAATTTCTATCTGCATTATGTTGACACCGTAACTGTTAAGGACGAGGTGAGATACATGCAGAAGGAATGGGCCCAAGTTCAGGCTATGCGTGCTTGGACATATCTCCAGCTTGTTCAGAACTATGGTTCGGCTCCGTTCTTTACAGAGCCTGTATCGAGTAGTTCGGTGGGCAAGGAAATCATTAAGAGCGGCAAGGTTATCAATAAAGACAATATTGCAGATCTTCTTATAGCTGCTGGTCTTGATCGTGCTTATGAATTGCAGGATCAATATGGTTATCCTTCCTATGGTTCATACAATACGGGTAGTGTTTCCATATCTGCAAAGTCATGCTACTTCCCTGTAGCTCTTGTTACGGCTGATCTTTATCTCATGCAGAACAACTACGACAAGGCTGCCGAGATGTATTATAAGTTTATGCGTAAAGAACAAGCTACTTATGTAGATAATGGTAAAGCAACGTTTAGCGAGAATATTTCTCAGGAAGGTACACGTTATGTGCCAAGTGTTTCTGCTTGGGGAGAGAACTTCTCTAGTTATTCTAAGGGATCCGACTTGATTACTCTTATCCCAAGTGCAGCTTCCAAGAACCAAGGAGAAGTTCTCACTCAGGTTCAGAATATCTATGGTTTCCAAACATCTTCACGCACCAGCGGAAACGATGGTGGTTATATCAGTGTAAGTCCCAAAGAGGAATACCGTCAGTTGCAACCTTCAACTAATTATCTGCAATTGAATGCTAACCAAGATTATTGCAACTATCGTACTTCTGGCGGTACCGAAGTTCAGGAATATTATAAAGGCGTAGGTGATGCTCGTTTGTATGCTTCGATGGGTGTTACCAAAATCGATGGCGAGGATTTCACTTTCATTGGAAAGCGCAATCCTATTCGTTCCACGAATTACAATTGGAGTAGCCGCAAGGTATATGCAAGTGGTTTCCAATCCTACTATGCAATTCAGGTTTACCGCAAATCTCTTGTACATCTCCGCTTTGCCGAGGCTATCAATCGCGCCGGTTTCCCTCAACATGCTTTCTCGATACTCAAAGAAGGTATTGCTTCCGACAACTATCCTACACTCAAATTCAAGGATAGCGTGGCATATGATATCCAAGTTGACAGTACCGATATCGACAACATCAAAATCGATACTCTAAGCATTGATACTATTAAGGATATTCCTTATATTATCAAGCCCGAGGCTACTGCTGGTGGTGCATACTACATTTCCTTGAACGAGATGCTCAAGGCTACAACCAAGACTTATCTTGATTTTGCCGACAGCAAGTTCAACAATACAGCAGAAAATGTTATTGGTGTTCATGGTCATGGTTGTGGCGAGACACGCGGTTACCGCGACACTGTGTTCACTTATGATGTATGTGTAGCCAAGAAGATTGCTGCTGCCCGTGCTGACAAAGATGGCCAGACAAGCGAATGGGAAACCGCTCTTGTTGACAGTTTGACCAAAGTGGGTATTGACAATGCTGTGGCTGATGGTACTATCACCAACGACGAAGTAATTACAGCTGTTGAGGATCTTATTATCGATGAGCTTGCTCTTGAAACTGCATTCGAAGGTAACCGTTACTACGATCTTCTCCGCTTTGCAAACCACAAGGGTAATGGCTCGCTCGACAACGAATGGCTTGCCAAGAAGATTGCTTCGCGTGGCTATGCTCCCCGTTCTGGTTACGATGCTGCCCTTTACGGACGTCTCGTAGGTGGTACTCGTTGGTATTTGCCTTTGCCCGAAGACGATTAATCGGCGAATTTTGCCGCTCTTGCGGCTATACAATAATAATTGTGCGCGACATGCTTAGGTGTGTCGCGCACTTTTTTGTGTATCATCGGTTGGAATTTCTGCCTGCATGCCTGGTTTCGAAAATGTAGTGAATTCATGTTTGCGCCAAATGGCACGCAGTTTCAATCTTCCCGATTGCTATCGATACCAAATCGGGTGAAGCCCTTAGTTTCTCCTTATATTCAAGTCTCCTGTTGAGTTTTCGGGGATATTTCGGGCTGCAAAAACCATGTGTCGTATGTGCCCATTTTTCCTTGGTATTATACTGTCAAAACAATGTCTGACATTGTTTAAATAATATCCGACATTTTTTAAAAAAGGTCTGATATTGTTTTTACGATAAGCCATAATGTTTTTTTGCTTGTGCATGTCCACTGTTTACAGTGCTAAATAAAGGGCGGCTTAACGCGTATTTGCAACAACACTTCGCCGTGTGCGTTGGTCGAAACACCTGCGGCTTTGTATGTGATGCCGTTTAAAACAAAAAATCTCCCGTATGGTTTACACCTACGGGAGATTCTCAATAGTTACCTAACCTTTGCATCAAATAAGCACTATGTTCATTTCTTTGCATTGCTTTCTCATTTCCTCGGGCCAAATACTTGCCTGAATTTCGCCGATGTGCGCTTTTTTGAGATAATACATACACAATCTCGATTGCCCTATGCCTCCGCCGATGCTCAATGGCAGCGACCCTTCCAACAGACGTCGGTGGAAATAAAGTTCCTTACGGTCTTCTTTGCCAGCCTCTTTGAGCTGATACAAAAGGGCAGTCTTGTCAACACGTATGCCCATCGACGAGAGTTCGAGCGCCGTGTTCAACACATCGTCCCATACCAGAATGTCGCCGTTCAATCCCGGCAAACCATTCTCTGCCACGGTGGAGTAGTCGTCGTAGTCGGGTGCGCGCAAGTCGTGTGGTTTGCCATCGCCAAGCGGGCAACCAATGCCAATCACAAACACCGCTCCTTTCTCGCGCGTTATTATGTTCTCGCGCTCCTTTGCCGTTTTGTCGGGATACAACCGGCGCAATTCTTCGGCATGAATAAAGTAGATGTCTTCGGGTAATTGCGGGCGTATCTGCGGATAAGCCTCAAACACCATGAATTCTGTGCGTTTCAAAGCCGAGAAAATTTGTCGCACAATGTATTTCAGGAACTCCAAGTTGCGGTCTTCTTTTGTTATCACACGCTCCCAGTCCCATTGATCTACGTATAAAGAGTGAAGATTGTCGAGTTCTTCGTCAGCACGAATGGCATTCATGTCGGTATAAATGCCGTAGCCTGGCTGAAAAGCATATTGCGCCAAAGTAAGACGCTTCCATTTTGCAAGCGAATGCACCACTTCGGCTTTCATATCGCCAAGATCTTTCACCGGAAACTTTACGGCACGCTCCGTTCCGTTCAAGTCGTCGTTGATACCCGTACCCGATGGTACAAAAAGAGGTCCCGTAACTCTGTGAAGGTTAAGCGCGGTAGAGAGATTCTGTTGAAAAAACTCTTTTATCATTTTTATTCCGCGCTCTGTTTGGAGCATTCCGGTTACAGGCTTATAATTGTCGATTTTTAATAGTTTGCTCATGATTAAATTGTAATTTGCTCGCAAATTTAGCTATAAAATTACACATTTCAACCTTTTCTCGCTAAAAAAAGAATAAATGTACACAAAACCATGTAAAACAATGAATTTGTGATGTAGGTATTCGCTCAGGCAAATTCTGTAAGTTTGAATTTGCCATGTGGCTACAATCTCTTAATTTTGCAATTGCAAAACATTCGCAGGCGTTGTTTTTTGCCGTGTATCTTTTGCAATTTGTTTAGTAGGCCTCGTAGCTCAGTTGAATAGAGCATCAGATTCCGGTTCTGAGTGTCGCGGGTTTGAG
>CAVIQL010000040.1:0-16973 GCA_963644855.1 Clostridiaceae bacterium Marseille-Q4149
AAAACAATGTCCGATATTATTTAAAAAAGATGCCTTATTATTTAAATAATATCGGACATTGTAAAAAGCACATTAACACCGCATTGCAACACCACCCAACCTTATAGAATTAACCAATGATATTATCATAAAAAAACAAGGAATTTTGACAAGCAAAAGTAGCATCTACACAGATATATCTGCTATTTCTCTACAAATACGAATTATAAGTTTGCCATATACGTTCTACTGACTATTTTTGCAATATAAAAGAACAAAATATACCTCAAGATTAAAAGTTTCTGCCTCAGAGGCACAATTCTACAAAAAGAGTTAGAACATTAAATCAAATAACAATCCGATTCTAAAACAAAAAAAGTAAGGATTCAAAAAAACAAAACTTATGAATGTATTTTACAAGACTTTTGCTGTAGCAGCAACAATGCTCACATTGGTAGCGACCCATGCAGTGGCGCAAACGAGGTATTACGCAACCAGCGTACAATGCCGCGTAGGTATCAGTGAAGATGTAGAAAAACTATATTTATTGGGAGTAACCGCTGATAGTTGTGAAATTTGGGGAGCCCAAAAACAATCCCAAAACTACGCATACTTTTGGTGCGACATAGATGGAAAAAGTTTCTCCGTACACGAAACTAACATCGATACCAACACTGAGTATCCTCTTGAAGATACTGGATTTTGGGAAAAAATGCTTTTAAGAAACCTCCCCTCAAGTTTAAACCAATCATACTTTGTAAAAGTAAAGAGCGACAAGAGCGGCGAGAACAAATTCGTGTCATATACATATGGCGATTATCTTGAAAACATGGACGAATGGCATGTAGTTGGCGGAGAAGCTTATATAAATCCTATCGACACTCCTGTTTATCACGCCGAAACCAATACTTTCACCCAGGATATAGCTTGGGACTACAAAGGTATCTCAAAGAGATTGCTAGCCCAAGCATACATATACGTTTCTTATGATGGCGGACAAACCTGGGAATACGGCAGAGCTGGAGCCTGGTCAGATGAGAAAGAATTATGGAATAAAAGGCTTCTGACCGTAACGATACCAGGCGATAAGAAAAGCGTACGCTACGGACTTTCAATTACACCTCCAGCAGAATTGAGAATGGCAGTAGCCAACGGAGAATGGGGTTCGGTACCTTCAAAAGAATTTGAACTCAAAAAAGTAGTATCACCTGTATCACCTACACCAGGCACAGGCGGCAGCAGTTCTCTAATTGGCGGTGGCGGTGGTGGTACCGGTGTTGGAGACAGCACAATTACCAAAGTAAACAATGCAACAACTGCAAAAGCTAAACTCGTAGACATCTATAACGTATCGGGCGTATGCGTGGCACGTAAGATTTCTCTCGCTCAAGCAGCAACTATCCTCAAACGCGATGTCTACATTGTGAACAAAAAGAAAATCGTATTGGGCAAATAAAAATCCCGACACTCGCCACAACAAACGGCGACAAAACAATACAACAAAACAGGAGCGGCACAACAACAGCGTGCCGCTCTTGCTTTGTTTTATCCCCAACACATTCTATTTCAAACACCCACCCTCCCATCAACAACAAAGCAACATCAAAGTAGTAATCAAACTAAACAACCTTTCCCCTACTCTAATCTACGTCTCACTTGCTCCAAATCAAAACCCATTGAAAAGAAAATCCATTTGTTAGTTGTACGAATGCAAAGCGCAGTTTACATCACACAAACATTTGTATTCCTTTTAGGTTCTTTTTCGTATCATTTTGATAGTATTTCTCGCTTTTCCTATCATTTTGTAAAACTTTTTCATTGTTTTCTTTTTTATCTGCTATTATTTCCCTACCTTTGCAACTGATAACGACAAGAAAATATTAAAGTAATGAGTAAACCCGAAAACGAAATGTTTACGCACGTACGCTACCAAAGCGGCATGCAAAACGAACGCGGACTATACAATCCTGCAAACGAACACGATGCTTGCGGTATAGGTATGGTAGTCAACATCAATGGCGAAAAATCTCACGCCATAGTTGACAACGCGCTCAAAGTTCTCGAGCACCTGCAGCATCGTGGAGCCGAAGGTGCAGACAACAAAACCGGAGATGGCGCCGGTATAATGGTTCAGATTCCCCACGAATTCATTCTTCTTCAAGGTATCGCCGTTCCCGAACGCGGACGCTATGGAACAGGTATGATATTCTTTCCAAACGACGAGAAATCGGTGGAAGAAATCATGAAGATTGTCAACACAGAAATCGAATCAAACAAACTTAAACTTTCCCACACTCGCGACGTTCCCACAAACGATGATGTATTGGGACGCGACGCATTGGCAACAAAGCCGTTGATAAAACAGATTTTTGTAACAGGTTTCTCTGATATCGAATCTGCGGAACGTACATTATATATTGTACGTAAGCATATCGAAAACAAAGTAAACGCTTCGAAAATCAAAGGAAAGAAAGACTTCTACTTCGTTTCGCTTTCCACTCGCACACTCATATATAAAGGAATGCTTACCTCGTCGCAACTCAGAACATTCTATCCCGACTTGGAAAGCCCCTATTTTACTACCGCACTTGCTGTGGTTCATTCTCGTTTTAGCACAAACACATTCCCTACATGGGGATTGGCTCAACCTTTCCGCATGCTTTGCCACAACGGCGAAATAAACACTATTCGTGGAAACCGCAATTGGATGAAAGCTCGCGAAAGTGTGCTCTCTACACCTTTGCTCGGAGATATAAAGGAATTGCAACCGATAGTACAGGAAGGCATGAGTGATAGTGCTTCGCTCGACAATGTTTTGGAATTCCTTGTAGCTTCAGGATTATCATTGCCCCACGCAATGGCGATGCTCGTTCCGGAATCGTTCAACGCAAAGAATCCTATTAGCGAAGATCTAAAAGCATTCTACGAATACCACTCCATACTCATGGAACCATGGGACGGTCCTGCGGCGCTTTTGTTCTGCGATGGACGATATGCTGGCGGTATGCTCGATCGTAATGGTTTGCGTCCAGCAAGATATACAATAACCAAAGATGGCATGATGGTTGTTTCATCAGAGGTTGGCGTACTCGACATTCCGCCACAGGATGTAAAAGAGAAAGGACGTTTGCAACCAGGGAAAATGATTCTTATTGATACCCTTGAAGGCAAGGTGATTCATGACGAAGAGCTTAAAAAGACACTCGCAGAAGAATTCCCATACCGCAATTGGTTACACGAGAACCGCATTGAACTTGACAAATTGAAGAGTGGACGACATGTAGGTAGCAGTGTAGACAATCTTAGCCAAAAGGAACGAGTATTCGGATATACCCAAGAAGATGTGGACACCCTAATCGCATCTTACGCAAAAGATGCAAAAGAGCCTACCATGTCTATGGGTAACGACAAACCTTTGGCTGTTATGTCGGAGAAGCCGCAACTTCTCTTCAATTATTTCCGTCAGCAATTTGCACAGGTTACCAATCCTTCAATAGATCCTATCCGCGAAGAATTGGTAATGAGTCTAACAGAGTATATAGGAGCAGTTGGTATGAACATTCTTGTTCCAGACGAACAGCATTGTAAAATGGTACGTCTGCCCTACCCTATACTTACCAACACACAACTCGATCTTCTCACCAATATTCGTTACAAGGGTTTCAAAACAGAGAAACTCAAAATGCTTTATAATGTAAACGAAGGTGCAGATGGATTGAAAAAGGCCATAGATCGTCTTTGTCATGAAGCAGAACAGTCAGTAGACACTGGCGTAAACTATATTGTGCTTTCAGATCGCGAAATAAGCGAACAATATGCACCAATACCTTCACTACTTGCAGTATCGGCAGTACATCATTACCTTATTTCTGTAGGAAAGCGCGTTCAAACCGCCATTATTGTTGAAAGCGGTGAAGTTCGTGAGACAGAACACGCAGCACTGTTATTAGGATTTGGAGCCAGTGCACTTAACCCATATATGGCTTTCGCTATAATCGACGATCTTGTAAAACGCAAAGAAATACAGCTCGACTACACGACGGCCGAGAATAACTATATCAAAGCCGTGCGCAAAGGTTTGCTTAAGATTATGAGCAAAATGGGTATAAGTACTATTCGTTCTTACCGCGGCGCACAAATTTTTGAAGCAATCGGTTTGGGAAAAGAACTTAGCAACGACTATTTCGGAGGCATGCCTTCCCCTATCGACGGTATAGGATTAAACGAAATTGCACGCGACTACAAGCAAATGCACAGCAATGGCTTTGAAAAAGATAGTAGTAAACGCCTTGATTTCACCGGGGAATTCTGTTTCAGAAAGAACGGCAATAAGCATGCTTGGAATCCCGATACTATACGCACTTTACAACTTGCTACACGTACTGGTAGTTATAAGAAATTCAAGGAATTCTCAAATCTTTCAGACCACAAAGACTCTCCTATTTTCATTCGAGATTTCTTCGACTTCAAACACAATCCTATTTCGATAGACAAGGTTGAACCCATCGAAAGTATAATGAAGAGATTTGTTACTGGAGCAATGAGTTTCGGCGCGCTCAGCAAAGAAGCACATGAAGCTATTGCATTAGCAATGAACTCTATTCATAGCCGTAGCAATACAGGAGAAGGTGGCGAAGATTCAGATCGTTTCAAACCTAAAGCAGATGGTACATCACTAAGAAGTGCTATAAAACAGGTTGCCTCTGGTCGTTTTGGTGTAACAGCAGAATATCTCGTAAACGCAGACGAAATACAGATAAAAATAGCCCAAGGTGCAAAACCCGGTGAAGGAGGTCAACTTCCAGGATACAAAGTAGACAAAATCATAGCGAGAGTACGTCATTCAATTCCTGGCATTTCCCTCATATCTCCTCCACCTCATCACGACATATATTCCATAGAAGATCTTGCTCAATTGATATTTGATCTTAAAAATGTAAATCCGTCTGCATTGATAAGCGTAAAACTTGTTGCAGAATCAGGAGTTGGAACAATTGCAGCAGGTGTTACAAAAGCAAAAGCAGATTTGATTACAATTTCTGGAGCAGATGGAGGTACAGGTGCATCACCAGGTTCTTCTATCTATTATGCAGGTATCTCTCCTGAACTTGGATTAAGCGACACACAACAAACCCTTGTAAGAAATGGTTTGAGAGGTCAAGTTAAACTTCAAGTTGATGGTCAGTTAAAAACAGGACGAGATGTTATATTAATGGCACTCCTCGGTGCAGAAGAGTATGGATTTGCTACTAGCGTGCTTATTGTTTTAGGCTGTGTCATGATGAGAAAATGCCATACGAATACATGTCCTATGGGTGTTACAACCCAAAACGAAGAACTCCGCAAGCGTTTCGTAGGAAGAAGCGAATACATCGTAAATTACTTCAAATTTATAGCTACTGAGGTTCGTGAATACCTTGCTGAAATGGGATTTACTTCAATGGAAGAAATCATTGGACGTGCAGACTTAATTGTACCGCAAAACACAAACTGCACTAATGGAAATCTTTTGGATTTCAGTAAACTTCTATACATGCCATCTAACGACAACGGAGCTGCAATACATAACGTTATTCAACAAGACCATCACATTAGTAATGTGATAGATGTTGATTTGGTTAGCAAATTAAAAGACGCTATTGACAACAAAATGGAAATGTCGCTCGATTGTGTAGTTAAAAACACAGATAGAGCTGTTGGAGCTATGCTTTCTGGTGCAGTTGCTAAGAAATGGGGCGGAGAAGGTTTACCTGAACATACTATTAACGTTAAATTCCGTGGTTCTGCAGGACAAAGTTTCGGAGCTTTCCTTGAAAAAGGTATTGACTTTACATTGGAAGGTGAAGCAAACGACTACCTCGGGAAAGGTCTGTGCGGAGGTATAATCTCTGTTATGCCATCATTGCGTAGTACGTTTGATTCCTCAGAAAACACCATTGCTGGAAACACTTTACTATATGGTGCTACATCTGGAGAAGTTTATATTTCCGGACGAGTAGGCGAACGCTTTGCTGTTAGAAATTCAGGTGCAACAGCAGTTGTTGAAGGAGTAGGCGATCATTGTTGTGAATATATGACAGGAGGACGTGTTGTAGTTCTCGGCTCGACAGGGAAAAACTTTGCGGCCGGAATGAGTGGAGGTATTGCTTATGTATGGAACCATAACGAAAACTTTGACTATTTTTGCAACATGGATTCCGTAGAACTTTCACTTATTGAAGACTCTGTATCAAGCAAAGAACTTAAAGACCTAATTCGCAAACATTACATGTACACTCGCAGCGAACTTGCCCACAAGATGCTCAACGATTGGAACAAGTATGTAGAGCAATTCATTCAAGTAATTCCGATTGAATACACCAAAGTACTTCAAGAAGAAAAGATGAAGAAGTTGCAAGAGAAAGTTGCTGCAGTACAAACAGAGTTTTAACAAAAAATCCCTGCAAAACAATATTTGTAAGGTTATAAAAAGAACGAAAAGTCATGGGAGATCCCAAAGCATTTTTAACTATACATCGTAAAGAAGCCGGATATCGTCCGGTACACGAAAGAGTCCACGATTTCAGTCAAGTGGAACAAACATTAAACACTCACGATCGCCGTTTGCAAGCATCTCGATGCATGGCATGCGGAGTGCCTTTCTGCCATTGGGCTTGCCCACTTGGGAATCGTCAGCCTGAATGGCAAGACGCATTATATAAGGGAAAATGGCGCGACGCATACGAAATTCTATCAGAGACATGTGATTTTCCTGAATTTACCGGAAGAGTATGTCCTGCTCTGTGTGAGAAAAGTTGCGTACTTAATCTTTCTTGCCACGAGCCTGTAACAATTCGTGAGAATGAAGCTGCAATAATAGAGGCTGCTTTCCGAGAGAATTATATAGAGCCGAAAGTTTATGAACGTAATGGGAAAAGCGTTGCCGTTATTGGTGCTGGTCCTTCTGGATTAGTTTGTGCCAATCGTCTGAACAAACTCGGCTACGATGTAACAATTTTCGACAAAAACGAAGCAGCCGGTGGTTTGTTGAGATATGGCATACCTAATTTTAAACTCGACAAAGCCATTATTGATCGCAGAATGAAAATATTAGAAGCCGAAGGCATTCATTTTGTAATGAACGCAGAAATAGATCCCAATCGTCTTCCTGAAGGTTTTGATGCTTATTGCATTTGCATTGGCACCCCAACTCCACGCGATCTAAAAGTTCCTGGTCGTGAACTTAAAGGAGTTCACTTTGCGCTTGAACTTCTTTCACAACAAAATCGTATTCTTGCTGGCAGTAAATTTTCAGACGAAGAACTGATAAACGCCAAAGGGAAAAACGTTCTTGTTATAGGCGGTGGAGATACTGGTTCGGATTGCATCGGAACATGTATTCGCCAAGGAGCCAACAGTGTTACCCAAATAGAAATCATGCCCAAGCCTCCAGTGGGATACAATCCTGCTACTCCATGGCCTGAATGGCCTAGAATTTTCAAGACAACGTCTTCCCATGAAGAAGGTTGTACACGTCGTTGGCTTGTTAATACAAATTCATTCATCGGCAAAGACGGGAAAGTCGTAGCTGCTGAACTTGAAGAAATTGATTGGACAAAGCCTACAGATGGAAGTCGTCCACAAATGATTTCTACCGGAAAGAAAGAAACATTCAACGTAGACTTGGTACTGCTTGCTATGGGATTCTTGCGAAATCAAGAACAAGAATATCCAGAGAATGTTTTTGTTGCTGGTGATGCAAAAAGCGGTGCTTCTCTTGTGGTAAGAGCTATGGCTTCTGGACGGGAAACCGCAAAAATGATCGACAAATACTTAAAAGAAAAATAACAACATATCCAAACACATAAAACTACAAGATTATGTCAACACTGAGATTCAAAGTTGTAGAAGAGGCTTTCAGTAAAAAGCCGGTAGCAGTTCCACAGCCTTCGGAGCGTCCTTCCGAATATTTCGGAAAGAATGTATTCAACAAGGAGAAGATGCGCCGTTATCTTCCCAAGGAGATTTTCCGCAAACTCACCGACACTATTGAGAATGGCGGCATTCTTGATCGTTCCATTGCCGATGCAGTGGCCGAAGGAATGAAACGTTGGGCTATCGAAATGAAAGCTACCCACTACACCCATTGGTTTTCTCCGCTTACCGAAGGCACGGCAGAAAAGCACGATGCTTTTGTTGAGCCAGACGGTCGTGGCGGAGTGATTGAAGAATTCACAGGCAAACTCCTCGTTCAGCAGGAGCCAGATGCTTCTTCATTCCCCAGCGGTGGTATTCGCAATACATTCGAAGCACGCGGATATTCTGCATGGGATCCTTCATCTCCCGCATTCATTGTTGACGACACTCTCTACATTCCCACCATTTTCGTTGCATATACCGGTGAATGTCTTGACTACAAAGCTCCTTTGCTTAAAGCATTGCGCGCTGTAAACAAAGCTGCGGTTGATGTTTGCCATTATTTCAACCCTGATGTAAAGAAAGTTTACGCTTATCTTGGTTGGGAGCAGGAGTATTTCCTTGTAGACGAAGGTTTGTATGGAGCTCGTCCCGACTTGCTTTTGACAGGCAGAACCCTTATGGGTCATGAGAGTTCCAAGAACCAGCAGTTGGAAGACCACTATTTCGGTGCAATTCCTCCACGTGTAATGCAGTTCATGAAAGAGTTGGAAATAGAAGCCTTGAAACTTGGAATTCCCGTTAAGACTCGCCACAACGAGGTTGCGCCCAACCAGTTCGAGCTTGCGCCGGTGTTTGAAGAGTGTAACCTTGCAAACGACCACAACATGCTTATCATGGCATTGATCCGCAACATAGCACGCCGCCATGGTTTCCGTGTTCTTCTTCACGAGAAACCTTTCAAAGGCATCAACGGTAGCGGTAAGCACAACAACTGGTCGCTTGGCACTGACACAGGCATTGGTTTGATGTCTCCGGGCAAAACCGACATCGACAATTTGCGTTTCGTTACCTTCATCGTCAACACCCTTGCTGCCGTTTACCATCACAATGGTCTGCTCAAAGCAAGCATCGAAAGCGCATCAAACGCACACCGTCTTGGAGCAAACGAAGCACCTCCAGCAATCATTTCTTCGTTCATCGGCGAGCAGCTTACCAGTATTCTCGACCACATCGAAAAGAGTGATTCAGAGGATATGACAAACTTCGGCAAGAAGCAGGGCATGAAGATGGATATACCGAGCATTCCGGAACTTCTCATCGACAATACCGACCGCAACCGCACATCTCCGTTCGCATTCACCGGCAACCGTTTCGAGTTCCGCGCCGTAGGTTCTCAGGCAAACTGCGCAGCAGCAATGATTGTTCTCAACACTGCTGTGGCAGAACAGTTGCAGAACTTCAAAGCCGCAGTTGATGCGCGCATAGCAAAGGGCGAAGAGAAAAACGCAGCTATCCTCGAAGAATTGAGAGTAGTGATCAAGGAATCCAAAGCAATCCACTTCGAAGGCAACGGTTATAGCGACGAATGGGTAGCAGAAGCTAAGCGTCGCGGTTTGGACTGCGAAAGCTCCGTGCCATTGATTTACGACAACTACCTCTCCGACTCTTCTGTTAGCATGTTCGAGAGCACTGGCGTAATGACCAAGAAGGAACTCGAAGCACGCAACGAGGTGAAATGGGAGACCTACACCAAGAAGATACAGATTGAAAGCCGTGTGCTCGGCGATCTTGCAATGAGCATGATTGTTCCCGTAGCTACACAATATCAAACACAGCTCGTTGACAACGCTTTCAAGCTCAAGGAAATTCTTCCAGCCGACAAGTTTGCAGAAGCATCAAAGAAAGACATCGAACTCATCGACAAAATCTCGAAGCACACTGCATACATCGAGGACAAAGTTCACGCTATGATCGAAGCCCGCAAGGTTGCCAACCGCATAGAAGACAACCGTGAGAAAGCAATTGCTTATCACGACAACGTAGCTCCTATGTTTGACGACATTCGCTACCACATCGACAAGCTTGAGCTCATCGTGAGCGACCAGATGTGGGAACTCCCGAAATATCGCGAACTTCTGTTCATCAGATAATACAAGCACATTACTCTATCGTAATATTTCTGTGTCGTGCGGCGGTTGCGTTGTTCATTTCCATGAAACGTAACCGCCGCTTTTTTGCCCCAACCTCCCCCACAGTACCAATAGTTTGGGGAGGAATACCTATCGTCATACCATTATGATGTGCACAATAATTCGTTTTGATGCGCATCATAATTTATTTACACCATGGTCTCTTAGCAAAGACACCGTGGTCTCTTGGGTAAACACACCATGGTCTCTTGACAAACACACCATGGTCTCTTGACAAACACACCATGGTCTCTTGATAAACACACCATGGTCTCTTGATAAACACACCATGGTCTCTTGGCAAACACACCATGGTCTCTTGGGTAAAGACACCATGGTCTCTTGATAAACACACCATGGTCTCTTGGGAAAGACACCGTGGTCTCTTGGCAAAGAACTTGGTTCTATAAAAAAAGAAGTCCTATATCGCTTAAACGATATAGGACTTTATTCAAATCATATCAGGCTTTACTTGCCGCGCAACTTGTTTATAACATTTATAGGATTGTTCTTCCCGGCAAACAAGCGGCTGCGCGTTTGAAGCTCATCGGCAAAGTTTGCAATATGTTGAAAGATATTGGCCTTGTCGGAATGGGCATTGGGATTGGTTACTATATTGATGCCCTTGTGCACAAGCTCGAAATGCAAATCCTTGTCAGCCTTTATTGGGTCGCCGTCGCAATGTATCACTCCCGGTTTCTCGCGATGCACTGTCAACTTGTTTGTTCTTATCATTCTCACATGGCTTCCGGGGCGCAAGGTTTTGCTGAACAATTGGAGTGCAAGTTGCGGCGCTTCGATAGCATTGAACGGCTCAACAATCGTAACATCGAGCATTCCGTCGGTCATCGAAGCCTGGGGCGCGATATATGCATTGTTGCCGTATTCCGAAGAGTTGGCACAGGTTATTAAAAAGGCCTTGTATTTCTCCGTTCCGTTCTCGTTCTCCACCGTATAAGTTTCGGGCTTGTAACGAAGCCACTCTATAAGGGCCTGCTCAAGATATGTCAACACTCCGCGAGTCTTAGCCTCCGCAAACTTGTAGCTCACATAAGCGTCAAAGCCCATGCCGCATGTTACGAAAAAAGGACGGTTGCACACAGTGGCATAATCCATCGCTTCGATATTGCAAAGGTTGAGAGTTTCGATAGCCCCCTTAATGTTCAAAGGAATCTTAAGATGTCGCGCAAGCCCGTCGCCCGAGCCGCAAGGCAATATTCCAAGCGCGGTGCGGCTCCCGATAAGTTCGCTTGCCACTTCGTTTACCGTGCCGTCGCCTCCCACGGCAACAACGATGTCTATATCCTCTTCTTTGGCACGTTGGGAAATCTCCTTGGCATTGCCAGCATATCTCGTGGTCTCAATAGTGTAGTCAAACAAATCTTTGTTCAGAAGATTTTCTATATCCTGAACTATAAACTTCTTGTCCCGCGTTCCCGAGATTGGGTTTATGATGAATATGATTCGTTTTTTTGTTGCCATGCCTTGCAAAGTTACGCCGTTTTTTCAATTAAACGTGCACCCGTGTTGCGCAAAAAACAAAATAGAGACTGTTTTTGGTAGTATTAGCTTTCTAATTAGGTAAAAATAACTACCTTTGCAACGCTTTAATGAAAACTTGCCAACAGGCAATTACTTAATATAATGGGACTATTACAGGAACGACTAAAAAAATACGACCTTCCGCAGCAATATATGGCCAAAGGCGTATACCCTTATTTTCGTGAAATCGACGGAAAGCAAGATACAGAAGTAAACATGGGCGGACACAAAGTGCTCATGTTTGGCAGCAACGCCTACACTGGGCTTACCTCCGACCCGAGAGTAATCGCGGCCGGTGTAAAAGCCCTGGAAAAATATGGTTCAGGCTGTGCCGGTTCAAGATTTCTCAATGGTACTCTCGATCTTCACGTTCAATTAGAGAAAGAGCTTGCTGAATTTGAAGGAAAAGACGAGGCTTTGTGTTTCTCTACCGGTTTCAGCGTGAATAGCGGCGTAATCTCTTGCCTCACCGGGCGTGAAGACTATATCATTTGCGATGACAGAGACCACGCTTCTATTGTTGATGGACGCAGACTTTCTTTCTCAACAAATTTGAAGTTCAAGCACAACGACATGGAGGATTTGGAGAAACAACTCAAGAAATGTCGTCCCGATGCTGTGAAACTTATTGTTGTTGATGGCGTATTCTCAATGGAGGGCGACCTTGCAAATCTTCCCGAAATCATTCGTTTGAAACACAAATACAATGCTACGGTGATGGTTGACGAAGCTCATGGTTTGGGTGTGTTCGGAAAACAAGGTCGTGGCGTTTGCGATCATTTCGGACTGCGTGATGAAGTTGACCTTATCATGGGTACATTCAGCAAGAGCCTTGCTTCTATCGGTGGTTTCATTGCTTCGGACAAATATACCATTAACTGGTTGCGCCATAACGCACGCACTTACATCTTCAGTGCAAGCGATACTCCGGCTGCCACAGCTTGCGCAATGGAGGCTTTGCATATTATCCAGAACGAGCCGGAACGCATTGAGCATCTTTGGGACGTAACAAACTATGCTTTGAAGCTTTTCCGCGACAATGGTTTTGAAATCGGTGCTACCGAATCTCCCATCATTCCTCTCTACGTGCGTGATGTTGACAAGACTTTCCTCGTAACCCGCCGTGCTTTCGAAGAAGGAGTGTTCATAAATCCGGTAATTCCGCCCGCATGTGCTCCGCAAGACACACTGGTTAGATTTGCTCTTATGGCTACACATACCAAAGAACAAGTGGCTACTGCCGTTGAAAAGCTGAAGAAAGTTTTCAAGGAATTGGATATCTTAAAATAATTCTCATTCATAAGACTACAAAAGGCGAGCAGAAATCTCTGTTCGCCTTTTGTTTTTTCCGACGCAGGATATGAGAAAAATAATATCCGATATTTTTTAAACAATGTCCGATATTATTTAAACAAAGTCCGATATTGTTTTCGCAATATTTGATATATTTTTTGCCATACAACGAAGGTCTTCAAATTGCGTGCCTTCCAATAGGGCGGACGTAGCTTCAATTTCATAGGCAAAGCCGAAAAATCTATGCTTTTTATAGCTTGGTCTAAAACAAGCAATGCCTTAGCACGCTCTTCGGTCGTAAACTTTTCACGGTGTTCATTCAACAGTTTATAATGAGCCACAATGTTTTTCCAACGGTGTATCTCTACAACTTGCAACACGTCTTTTGGGGCATGGAGATCAAGCATCTGGCGGCGCAAACTTATATTCGCCAACAAATAATCGAAACGTTTGAAGGAAATATTGTGGGTTTCGCTTTCGGAATGCTGACGGTAGAAATATTTGCCCTTACAAAAACAAATTTCGGGGCATATATAATAATGTATGCGCGCTGTGTTGTCGTCGCTATAAAGTTTACACGAGTCGTCAAACGGCACTTGGTCGTAATGCTTGCGGTTTTCAACGCACAAACCATGGAGTCTGCCCTGCACACATCTAACAAAAGCCTCCTTGCCGCTCATTGTCTTTCCGAAATTTTCGTTAGAATACGGCTGTATATTGTCTTTGTCGTAATACATTTGCAAATCCAACACGGCAGTCTCCACATTGCTTTCCCGCATAGCCTTCAACGCAGAACCAATTGCATCTTTTGAAATAAAATCATCTGCATCTACAAGCATTACATACAGTCCGCGAGAATTTTGCAAGGCACGTATCCGGCTTTTTATCAAACCTACGTTTTCGGGATTACGTAAAACGATGATGCGTTTGTCTTTTTCGGAATAATTCTGCAACACATCAGTCGAACCGTCTGTGGAAGCATCGTCTACAACCACTACTTCTATACGCTTTTCATCTTGCGACAAAATAGAGTCGAGGCTTTGGGCAAGAAACTTTTCCTCGTTATAAACAGTCATCAACACACTGACAACTACTTCCCTACTTTCTTCTTGCGAAGCATCTGGTTTATTGATTTCCATGACAGATTTAGTTTTTTTACACTATACCAAACGGAGAAAGCTATAAGTATTGCGCCCAAAATGTATTGCACCAATCCATATCCCGAAACAAACGTGAAAAAAGCAAGAGCCACCATTCCTCCCTGCACAATGATTATACGCAAAGAACTTCGGGAGACAGAAAAATTATATATGCGCTTATACACCACACCGACCATCACAAGGTCGAAGACATACGACACAGTCAATGCCATTCCCGCACCGTCGAGTTTGTAGAACTTATATCCAACAACAACTGCTATGACAAAAAACAAATCATAAGCAAGCTCCATAATCAAATACGTCATCGAGTCGCCCTTTGCAAGCGGAATATATTCTATCGGAGCTATTATCGCTTTGACAAACAAGTAGCCCGTGGCGCCGATACACATTCCTATCGCGCCCTTGAACTCGCTACTATAAAGCAATGATATTACCAGGGGCAAAAACATTAGCAATGTTATCAACATTGGCGCCATAAGCAACACACACACGTCAATCTGTTTCGACACCACTTGGTTTCTTTCGCTGCAATCATTGCCTACGGCAGAAAGGCGTGGGAAATAATCAGCATCCATTGCCACAAAAACAATACGGGTATATGTAACGCAAAGCACAAACCCCGAAGCATACAGCCCGACATCGCCCATTGAAGATTGGGAAATAAACATTCTTACAAGCATCTCTGCGCCTGTACCAGCAAAGCCCGCCACTACATAAGACACACCTATTGCCAGCAAAGCTCTGCCTGCTACAAGATGAACGCGAGAGAATATTCCGCGACTCCAAGGGTAAAGACGATGAGTTACTACAAACGCCGAACTTGCAAGGATTGCCGACCCGGCAAGCAAAGCCCAAGGAATGCCGTTGATGCCGCACAATATGTAAAGAAGCACTGTTATGACGAGAGAGAGAAAGGTTGCAATGGCAGAAACCGAAGCTAATTGTTTTATGTTGCGCGTACCTTTTAATATTGCCACTTCACCTCCGTAAATCGACATGCAAAGAATTACGGGAGAGACATAAGCAAGAAAATTGTTTGGGATATTGCCAGCAAAAAAGTATTTGTTTATCGGGGCTGAAAGAAGCGCACAAACTGCAGCTCCGAGTATTCCCAGCATCACGCTCCACAATCTCACGGTGCCGATAAACATTCTCAAGCGTTGCGCATCGGCATGTTCGGCAGATATAGCTCTTACTCCGCTGATTGGAATGCCGAGGTTGGTGAGCGCGCTGAACATATCGGTAGTACGATTGAGCACATCGGTGATGCCCATTCCTATTCTTCCGATGAATATGGCCGCACATTTGTTGCGTATTACCGACATAAGCACCTGCAACACCTGCACACTGCCGAAAATACCGGTATATTTCAGTATTTTGCCGTAGGTGCTTGCAAAGGCATTGCTTTGTTGCGCGCTATTTGTATTATCGTTTGCCATTATTGATATGCAAAGATAATGCTTTTTGGCACTTGTGCTCCGGCAAAGGCGCGCAATCTTGCGGGGATTTAGATCCAGGTTTTCTTTCTAAACCACCATACAAAGAGAATGGTAATCACTACCGAAATGCCAAACACTATGGGAAAGCCGAAATCAAAGTTCTCCATGCCGTTGATAAGGTTCATTCCGAAAAGACTTGCTATCAATGTGGGGAACATGAGGATAATCGAAACCGAAGTAAGGCTTTTCATCACGCTGCTCATATTGTTGTTGATGATGCTTGCGTAGGTGTCCATCGTGGAGTCGAGAATGTTTGAATAGATATTGGTCATTTCTCTCGCCTGACTCATCTCGATGTTCACGTCTTCAATAAGGTCGGCATCGAGTTCGTCTATGGGCAATTTGAATTTCAGTTTCGACAAAAGCATTTCGTTGCCTCTGATAGATGTGGCAAAATACGTCAGACTGTCTTGCAGACGTGAGAGTCCCACGAGGTCTTCGTTGTCGATTTTGCGGTCAAGATTGAGTTTCGACTCCTCGATGAGCGTATTGATTTGTTTCAGTCGTTTGAGATACCATACCGAAGACGAGAGAAACAGGCGAAACACAAGGTCAACATTGTCGGTAAAGCCCACGTTTCGCTTTTGCTGATAGGCAATAAAGTCGATCATCATATTGGTTTCGAAGTTGCAAATCGTTACACACACGTCCTTGTTTATTATTATACCCAAAGGGATTGTGGTATGCGGAGTATGCGAACGCACTTCTCTCACGTAGGGTATGCGAAGAATGATAAGTATCCAGCCGTCCTCGTATTCATAACGCGAGCGCTCGTCCTTGTCTCGAATGTCCTCAATAAAATATTCGGGAATCTTCAAATCGTCTATCATAAAAGAGATATCCTCTTCATTGGGACACGTAACTTGTGTCCAACAAGCGGGCTGCCAAGTTTCCACAGTGCGCAGTCCATTGTTAATGTTCCAGTAAGTTCGCATAATCTTTACTCCACTAAAAAAGCCGGCAGGAGTAAAGGCTTCAGCACATCTCCCGTCGCTTCAACGTTTGTTTTCCGCGTGATAGTCGTCCATATTGAATTTTTGCCCGAGACAGCCGGAACCTCTTCTGGTGATTCTTTCGTCCCAATACGGCAGTTAATTTTGATTTCTACGTGCAAAAATAGGCATTTATTTCGACAAACGCTGCCTATCGCCCCACTTTTCAAGCAAAAGATACGGCTCTTTCCCCATTTTCAAGCCACACAAACGCTTCCCCAACGCCGTATGACGGTAGTTGCAAGTATGTCGTAGCAAAGACACCATGGTGTCCTGATAAAGAGACCACGGTGTCTTGACAAAGAGACCACGGTGTCTTGACAAAGAGACCACGGTGTCTTGACAAAGAGACCATGGTGTCTTGACAAAGAGACCACGGTGTCTTGGCAAAGAGACCACGGTGTCTTGGCAAAGAGACCA
>CAVIQL010000041.1:0-16058 GCA_963644855.1 Clostridiaceae bacterium Marseille-Q4149
TTTCAATACCGCTCTTCAATATTTTGAAATCGCAAAAATCTTTCGCAACAACAGTTTTATTATAATCATCATTATGTTTAATAACAACGGCGTTTCACCATGAGGAGTTATTGTTTCGTGTAAATTAGAACTTGTCGGTGAGCGGATTGTTTTTGACGAATGTGCTACGAATAAATAGGTCCTTACCCTTTTTGAAAATACTCGTCATAAAAACGACAGAACTTCTTTTTCCGTAAAGAACTGCATGTATGAGAATTTATCGCTACTTTTGCAGAAGACCATTGCGCTTTGCGTGATGGCAAAACTTTTGGAAAATAATAGCGTTTGCTATTTGTTCGGTATGTCTTGAAACCTAGGAAATTTCAAAGAAGAATGTAACCGGATAAGTTGTGAACGTCTGCGCTAAGCGTGGGCGAACTTATCGATTCATTCGGGTTATTCCTAGGACCTCAAGACAAGATAAGCGTAAGTCTGCGCTTTATTTATGTCTTGACGGTTCTTGAATAGCCCGTGTCTGCTGAATGATAGTTTGCGCGCTAACTGTGCAGAATGAAAAATAAGAAATCGGGACAAGTTTACACTCCCGACTACTTGGTTTGTGATATTTTGGACACGATCGGGTATTATGGGAATATTTTAAGCAAACACGTAATCGACAATAGCGCTGGCGACGGAGCTTTCTTGCAAGAAATCGTAAAAAGGTATTGCAATACTTTTTTGTCGGTAAGTTCTGATCGGAATTTATTGAAGAATAATCTGGAAACCTACATTCATGGCATTGAAATAGAACCTTCGGAATATTTGAAGTGTTTGGAGAATTTGAACAACGTAGCCAAGCAATTCGATATAAGCAGTGTATGTTGGGACGTGCTTTGTGGTGATGCGCTCAAAGAGAAGAGTTTCAACGGCAAGATGGATTATGTGGTTGGAAATCCTCCTTATGTACGAGTACACAACCTTCAAGAGAATTACGATTTGGCAAAGAAATTTCGATTTGCCCAAAGCGGTATGACCGACTTATATCTTGTGTTTTTTGAAGTAGGATTCAACATGCTTGCAACAGGAGGAAAACTTTGTTACATCACTCCAAGTTCGTGGTTAAACAGTTTGGCGGGAAAAACTTTGAGGGAATATGTGTTACATCATTGTAATATGCTTGAACTTATTGACCTTGGACATTTCCAAGCCTTTGATGCCACGACTTATACCTTGATTTCGCTATTCGAGAAAGGTTACAAGCACAAATCTTTCCTATATTCTACCTACGATGGAGCCACCAGATGTAAAAAGCAGGTGGAACAATTGGAATTACGCCAAATTTTCATTGACAGAGAATTCTACTTGGCAAAATCCCATGCCCTTTTGCTGCTTCGAAAGATACGTACAGGTGTTTTCCCACGGCATGCTGTTGTAAAGAATGGCTTTGCCACCCTTGCCGACAGCTTTTTTATAGCCACACAATTCGCCTTTACTAACAATGTAATCCCCGTTGTTAAAGCTTCTACGGGAAAATGGTATAAGGCTTTCTATCCTTATGACAAAGACGGAAGACCTTTGACATACGAAGAACTTTGTAAAGACACATATATCCGGGAATATCTCGACAACAACAAACATATATTGCTCAAAGGCAAAGCCGAACAATCTACAAAGGATTGGTATCTGTATGGAAGAACTCAGGCTATAAAAGATGTTTGGCGAGACAAAATAGCTGTGAATACATGTATCAAAGATATCGAAAGCATTAAAATCAATCTCGCGCCTAAGGGTAATGGTGTTTATAGTGGTTTGTATATCATCTCCGAAGCGAGTTATGATACCATAAAAACGATGTTGCAAAGCAATGATTTTTTGAATTACGTGAAACTCCTGAAAAAATACAAGAGTGGTGGCTACTACACATTCAGTTCAAAAGATTTGGAGGTTTATTTGAATTATAGGTTAAATCAACTTTACAAATAATATTATGAACAACGATGAATTTCTTCAAGTTATCTCGAATTCTTTCAAGGAGTTTGTCAATTCGGGAACCTCACGAAGCACAGCCAAACTCAAACCTTTGCATGGAGCAATAGCCGCAGATATTGCCCAAAACCTTGGTGAAAATTATGAAGTTTGTTCACAGGGATACAAAGACGATAAAGAAGCCGACATTTCTGGTAGATATATTGACAAGAAAGTTGACATTACCATAAAACTTCACGGAAAGGCAATTGCAGGAATAGGTGTGAAATTTGTAATGCAGAACTATTCTCAAAACTCAAACAATTATTTTGAAAACATGCTGGGTGAAACTGCAAACATTCGTTGTTCCGGCAGTCCTTACTTTCAAATATTCATTATTTTAGACCGTCTGCCATATTACAATAACGAACGAGAAATCAAGAAATGGGAAGTATTCTCAAGACATAATGTTGAAAAATATATTATTCTTGCTGACGATAACTCGGAAATGTATTTGCACACTCCCGACAAGACTTTGATTTATATCGTTCATATACCAGACAACGATGATCTAAGAAACAAAACAGAATATATGGAGTATTACAAAAACCATATTGGTATGACTCTGTCGGAAAATCGTGAATTGAAATTTGGTAATGGTGTTGTTCTAAATGATTACGAGACTTTTATAACAAAGGTTTATCATAAAATAATGTCGTTGTAATTATCACAAAAACAACATCAGATGTAATTTAAACTATGTCAGACATTATTTAAATTACAAGGCTTCTCGTTTTTACAACATCGGACATCGTTTTTTGCGCTCAAAATATATGGTTCTCAACACACAAATTCCGATCTCCCCTACCCTTTGTTATATAAACCAACCCCGTTCTCGTGGAAACGAAATGAGAACGGGGTTGAAATCTATGGTTGATAAAATTAATTTCTGTCCATTAGAACTGCGACTAAACGAATACGCCCCATAACTGATAGAATATCAGCGAGCAGACGTATGCTAAGAGCGTGGTATATACGGCTGTGAACAATGCCCAACGCCATTGCCCTGTTTCGTTGCGTATTGCTGCAACCGTAGCAAGGCATGGAAAATAGAGCAGTACAAATATTAAATAAGCCGCAGCGCTACGCGGAGTCATGGCATTCTTTACAGCCTGTTGCAAATGCGTAGTTTCATCGGTTTCTTCACTATCAGTTTCGTTTGTTTGATTGTATAGCACTCCCATTGTGCTCACTACAAGTTCTTTTGCTCCAGTACCTGCAATTATTCCTGCATTCATTCGCCAATCAAAGCCCAATGGTTTCATCACCGGCTCTATTGCACGTCCAATACGCTCCATATAAGAATTGGAATTAGCTTCGGTTTGCACTTCGGGGCGTGGAAAGTATCCCAATGCCCATATCAGAATGCTTGCCATAAGGATTATGCCTCCCATCTTTCTGAGATACTGACGTCCTTTCTCCCATGTATGGCGCATGATAGTCTTTGAAGTCGGCATTCTATAAGGCGGAAGTTCCATTACAAACGGCAGGTTGCCTTTCTTCATAAACAATTTGCTGAAAATACGCGCCATTACCACCGCCATCATTATTCCAAAAGCATAAAGCCCAAGCATCACAAGCGAAGCATGGCGTGGGAAAAATGCACCAATAAGAACTATATAAAGTGGCAAACGTGCGCTGCACGACATAAGCGGAGTTACAAGCATTGTAACAAGGCGGCTTTTTGGACTCTCAATTGTGCGCGACGCCATAATGGCTGGAACATTACAACCAAAGCCCATTATCATAGGAATAAAGGATTTGCCGTGAAGTCCCATCTTGTGCATTAATTTATCCATCATAAATGCGGCGCGCGCCATGTATCCACTGTCTTCGAGCAGGGAAATGAAGAAATAAAGAATCAATATGTTTGGCAAAAAGACAATTACTGCACCAACTCCTCCGATTATTCCATCGGTTATAAGGTCCTTCAATATACCAGAGGGCATATTCTCGCCGACAAACTCGCCTATCTTTCCAACCAGTCCGTCAATCCAGTCCATAGGATACTGTCCAAGGCTGAATGTAGCCTCAAACATTAGGAACAACAACAAGAAAAATATAGGATAGCCCATGAAACGATTAGTTACCACGGAGTCTATTCGCTCGGTGAACGTACGATGGTGTTCTTTTACGATTTGCGGGTGATATGTTTCTTTGAGTGCACCAGATATAAACCCATATTTTGCGTCCACAATAGCCGATTCACTCTGTTCATGTAGTTCTTCCTCTATTCGTTTCTTCTCCTCGTAGGTTACAGCTATGATTTCTTCGTGGTTAGGTTGGGCGGCAATCACTTTTTCCGCATCACTGTCGTTCTCAAGCATCTTAATAGCAAGAAAACGCAGCGAATATTTCGAACTCAAATCCCCTGCGATTTTGCTAATTGCGGCCCTCACACGATTTATCGATTTTTCAAGCGTCTCTCCATGGTTCACATGAATATGACGACTTGCCGTATCGTTCGTACCATTGTATACATCTATCACAGTCTGAAACAACTCTCCAACGCCCTTCCCATTACGGCAAATCGTAGGCACTATAGGAGTGCCAAGCATCGAAGCCAAACTTAAATAATCAAACTTGTCCCCGCTTTTCTCAAGTTCGTCATACATATTCAAGGCGACAACCATAGGGAAATTCATGTCAATAAGCTGCATTGTGAGATACATGTTTCTCTCAAGGTTGGAACCATCAACCACATTTATTATTATGTCTGGCGTATTCTCTACCAAGTTTTTCCTTACATACAATTCTTCTGGGCTATATGCCGAAAGAGAATACGTTCCTGGCAGATCTACAATCACAAAATGGTATCCATTGTATTCGAATTTACCTTCTTTTGCATCAACCGTTACACCAGAATAATTGCCAACGTGTTCATGACTTCCCGAAGCGATATTAAATAGCGAAGTCTTGCCACAGTTGGGATTTCCTATCAATGCAACTTTTATATTTTTGCCACGCTCTGCAGCTAGTTGCTCCATAAGTTGAAGACGTGTCGGTTCCGACTCTGCGGAAGCCTTGCCCATTTGTGGTTCGTGCGATTCTATCGGTCGTAATTCTGTAGTATCAAAATATTCTTGTCCTACAACTTCACTCTCACTGATTACCTCAATCATTTTAGCTTCTTCGCGGCGCAAAGAAACCTTATAACCTATCACTTTGTAGACAATAGGATCATGAAGCGGCGCATCTGATACAGCCTCTACCGTCTTCCCTTTTATAAATCCCATTTCAACAATACGCTTGCGAAAGCCACCGTTACCATAAATCTTGACGATAACTCCGCGTTCGCCCATATGTAATTCAGATAGTCTCATTCTAAATATGTGTACTAAATACGTGCTCTATTTTATTACATGCCCGAATAGCTGTGCATTCCTGGAAGAATCATGTTTACACCAAAATATGTCATTATAACTGTTAGGTATGCAATCACGATGTAAGCATTAAAAAACTTAGCTGTTCGCAATTTTGCAAAACTTCCTTCATGTAAGACCCAACTATATATTATGAATGTTATTAACGACCAAACTTCTTTGGAGTCCCAATTCCAATAACTTCCCCATGACACATTAGCCCAAATAGCTCCCACAAAGATACCTATACCCAACGTGGTTATCGCTGGTGGAAGTAATATCTTTACAAAGTTGGTAAGCCGTTCTTCCATTTCTATTTTTCCTGAAAATCTTACAACCAATGCAGACACACTCGTAAGGAATGTTAGTGTGAGTAACGCGTATGCCATCATAATAACTGATACGTGTAATGCGAGCAACGGCGAAGACAAAACAGGCATCAATGGAGTAATTTTAGGATCGGCGGCTTGTAAAGATGCTACTAACAACATAAAGCCTGAGCCTATCAAACCAAAAGAGTTTAGCAACGCAAGTCGACGGCACATTATGAGCGATACAATTTGAATAAGCCATGCCAAGGCGAGCATTGTTTCGTATCCGTTGCTAAGAGGTACACGCCCGGCAATAATTGTTCGCAATATTATTACTCCCAATAACGACAGACTTGTAAGCGTTGAAATTGCAACAAAAACTAATCTTGTTTTTTTAGAATTAGAATCTGTTCTTATTAAAAAGAAAAGGGCTAATAATCCTGCGGTCAGATTTATTTTAAACAACCAATCTGTAAATGGAAATGAATTAAGTAGATGTTCGCATTTCAATTGCAGGGTTGAAGGCAAACTATTTCCACCATGCGATTTCTGGAACTCGGAAATCTCTTTTACCACTTCGGATATCAATTGTGGCTTTTGCATTAGAGTATAACCATATATCCTTGTCATAGACATATGTATCAAATCAGCATCGCTTTTTGATACGTTGGCAGGTAGATTTTCTAAATATGTAAACCATTTTACTTGTCCTTGTTGGTTTGCGTAGGGAAACATTTTCACCAATTCGCCTTGCTCCAACGAATAAATCAAGTAGAGCTTTTCAGATAGTTTGTCTGTTGCCTTCTTGCCTGCTACTTTTTGTATTTCTTCGGGAGAACGATAAGAAATAGCTGCGGCGATTTTGGTATATGACGTATAGCGTTCAAGTTCAAGAAAATCCTGTAACTTTTTGCTTTTTAGCGATATTATATCTTCGTCTTCCCATCTGCTCGGAAAGAATATCCACCCTGTAAGAATCTGTTCCGAAGTAAGTCCTTTGTAAGTAGTTTTCCCGTCGGTAAGTTTCTTCACAAAATCATCGGCAAAGGTCTCTATGGGAGCGATACGCCCTTCATAGTTTATCAAAAGTTGTCCTATTTCTTGCGCTTGCCTCTTGGGTAATACGATTTGAGTTTGTGCCGATGAGATTTGCGGTAGAAACATCAATGCAAATACTGTTGCTACGATTGTTTTCTGATTACGCAAAGCCTTACGCATCATTCCGTTTTTAGAAAACAGCCAAGCAATCAAAAACAAAAATAGCAAACCATATCCGGTATAGGTTATTGGTGTGCCATATGGGTCATAATTTACAGCAAGTGTACTTCCTTTCATATCTTCATCATATGATGCTTGGTATAAACGAATTCCCGAATCGCTGTAAATATTGTTCATCGAAACAGCTGTTGAAATTGTTTTGCCATCGTTTTTTTTCACAAGCAGGAAACTCTTGTAATCCGAAGCCACATCAGTTCCCGGATACGAAACCATCTGAAATTTTGACAACGTGATTTCAAATGGCAATTCCGATGATGTTTCTGCGTCTGTTTCATTTACGATAAAAGCCTTAGTACTCTCACCATTTCTTAAATGTATATACCCCCGTTTTGCTGTTATATGAGTAAGAAAAGCTCCTAATAGTATTAGCAGCAAGGCAAGATGCAAACCTCCGACAAACAAACGTTTGTAGATTTTTCGCCAAACCAAATATGCAATGCCACATGCGGCTACCACGAACCACAAAGCAGAGAACCACGCCGTGCTATATATATTGTTTGCGGCAAAATCAGAACCTTTGTATAATTCCAAGAATGTTGCGACAGCCATCACCACACACAAGAGGGCTAAAAAGGCGAAAGCGATGCGAACAAGCAGTTTATTGAATGCAGTTTTATCCATACTGCAAAATTAGCTACTTATTTTATCACCCACAATACCCATTTATTGTGATAGCGTATAACTAAAATACCCAACGCTATCGTAAAAAGACATATAACACCGGGTACTCATTCTATTGGTAAGGACTCGATTTTAAAAGCGCGTCATAAATTCTACTACAAACTTGTTTTTCTCTGAAACTTTTGCCAATCCGTTTTTACGATAAAAGTATTGTTCGTAGTTAAGTCGTATGTCCGAGATAAACGGTTTGCCTATGCTAAATGTAGCTCCCGCAGTGAGGCGCGAACGTTCATAATCGTTTATGATAAGTGTGCCGGCGGAGTTTTCCTTGCCGTCCATATACCTCAATCCGTCGCTATGGTCGCTCATATAGTCGTATCTGATAAGCGGAGATATCTTGCTGAAAAAACATTTTCTCAAAGGAATGTCGTAGCAACCAAAAATATCTACTGCATGAACTTTTTTGAAAGCATTGTGGGCGTATGTCTTGAGCAGATATTCGGCTTCGATAAAAAGATTACCAAATCTTTGATTAATACCTGCATCATACATTATTATATCACAGCTATCAGGGTGGATTTTCTGAACACTAAAAACAACAACTGTGTTAGTAGGAAAAAACAATTGAGCTTTGGCAGAAAAGTTTATTCGTTTAGTCCAATAGTCTTTTTGGTTTGTCAGTCCCGAACCATTAAAAAGCCCCGCCTTTATTATAAAAGGTATGTTTGAGGATTTATATCCCAACATTGCTCCCACATCTCTCACGTTTCCCACTTGTTTTGCAATAAAAGAACGATTGGCAAAATATTGCTGGTGAGGCGAACGGTGAGCATCAATCGTGAAAGGAACGCGCATTTGCCCTATAGTGAACGACACGTCGCTTATTGGTTTTACTTTCACGAATGCATCAAGCATCTTTATTTTACCTTCGTCGCAAAGATCAATCTCTGCTTTGTAGGCAACACGCGGCATAGCGTCGCCCGATACACTTATACGTGCCGTTCTAACCTCGAAACGTCCTTTTTTGTCTTGAGGTTGATATTCGTATTTACCCCTAACAGTACCATTTATAGAGAGATTTTTGGTAAACGAGCTGTCCGTTTTTTCTGTTTGGCCATGCAATGCAGCATTGAACGCTCCGAGCACAAATGCCGCGAAAAGAAATCTGTTCATATAATAACAATGTATTTTCGCGTGCAAATTTCAAAATATCAAATTGCCTTATTGTTACACTGGTATTAAGAAACGGTTACGCAAGGTTCTGATGGGCTTCAAAAAACAAGGCATATTGTTTAAACGATATCAGACCTTTTTTAAATAATGTCCGATATTATTTAAAAAACATCGGACATTGTTTTTACGATACCTAACCAAGCAAAAAACATGAGCCTACATGCCCATAAAACTTAGCTTTTAACAAATGTTATCCGTATGTTTTTTGTCATTAATAATTATTAAGGGCTTAGGGAATTTTATTATGCTTTTAGAGAAAAAATTGTTTCGTAACTTTGCAGCGATAAATATAGAGTATAAAAATCAAATTCAAAAAACCAATGATGAGAAACAGTTTTGCATTAGCATTGGCGGTTCTTGCCTTAGTAAGTTGCGGCAAGAAATCGAGCACGGACAATAGCGGCACACCCGACGAATTTGTTGTGGAAACCGTTAGTACAAGTTCTTCAGAACAGTCTACATCTTATCCGGCAACAATCAAAGGTAAACAGGACATTGAAATCCGTCCCAAAGTATCAGGTTTCATAACCAAACTCTGTGTTGACGAAGGAAGCACGGTAAAGCAAGGACAACCTTTGTTTATGATAGATCGGGTGCAGTATGAAGCACAAGTAAAAAGCGCAAAAGCATCTGTAGAAGTTGCAAAAGCCACACTCAATACGCAAAAACTTACGGTAGAAAACAAAAAAGAACTTCACAAACGTCAGATAATAAGCGATTTCGACCTTCAAACAGCTCTCGACAACCTCGCTTCGTGTGAAGCACAACTCTCACAGGCAAAAGCCAACTTGACAAACGCACTCGAACAACTCAGCTATTGCACGGTGGTAAGCCCGTCAAACGGAGTTGTTGGTGAAATACCTTATAGGGTTGGTAGTCTTGTTAGTTCGGCAAGCACTACTCCACTCACCACAGTGTCAAACATTGCAGAGATGTATGTATATTTCTCAATGACCGAGAAACAACTTCTTGAAATGACACGCAATAGCGGCGATCTAAAATCAGCAATAGCACAAATTCCATCGGTAAAACTCAAACTTACAGACGGAACAATTTATGCTTATGACGGAAAAGTAGAAACCGTAAGCGGTGTGATTGACCAAAACACAGGTTCTGTGAGCATGCGTGCCACATTCCCCAACCCCAAACACGAACTTCGAAGCGGCGGTACAGGAAGTATTCTCATTCCACAAATATTCTCTTCGAGCATTATCATTCCGCAGTCAGCAACATTTGAAATACAAGACAAGAAATTTGTATATGTCGTAGGAAAAGACAACAAAGTAAGCCAACGTGAAATTGTAGTGGCAGACGTAAACGACGGAACAAATTACATTGTAAACTCAGGACTTGCAAACGGCGAACGTATCGTTACCGAAGGAGTTAATACCCTTAAAAACGACATGGTAATCAAACCAATTACGGCTGCACAATCGTCGAAGAATTTCAAACAAGCCCTTCAAGACGAGAAAGACGGAAAACTTCCATTCTAATAAAGTCTCTTCTCAATACGTCAAACAACAAAACGAGAAATAAATGAAACTAGACAGATTCATTAATCGCCCTGTGCTGTCAACGGTGATTTCCATTATCATCGTTATATTGGGCGTTATAGGCTTAGTATCATTGCCTATAGAGCAGTATCCTGATATTGCTCCTCCTACAGTTTCTGTAAGAGCAACCTATACTGGTGCAAACGCACAATCAACACTTAATAGTGTGGTTATTCCTCTCGAGGAAGCAATCAATGGTGTGGAAAACATGGACTACATGTCTTCTTCGGCAACAAATACTGGTTCTGCTTCAATTACGATTACCTTTAAACAGGGCACCGATCCTGATATGGCAGCCGTAAACGTACAAAACAAAGTATCTACCGCCCAAGGTCTTCTACCTGCAGAGGTAACCAAAGTTGGTGTTCAAACGATGAAACGCCAAAACAGTATGCTTATGGTATTTTCCGTCTTTGACAAAAGCGGGAAGTACGACCAGAAGTTTATTGAAAACTACGCAAAAATCAATATCATTCCACAAGTTCAGCGTGTAAACGGTGTGGGTGAGGCTTTTGTGATGGGTGCAGACTATTCAATGCGAATTTGGCTAAAGCCTGAACTTATGGCACAATATCACCTTATGCCGACAGATGTTACAAATGCATTAGCACAGCAAAACATTGAAGCCGCACCAGGTTCTATCGGTGAACGTGAGAATCAAACTTTCGAATATACCCTACGCTATCGCGGACGTTTGGAGAGTGAACACGAATTTGAAAATATTGTAATTCGCGCTACCCAAGATGGTCAGGTTCTTAGGCTGAAAGATATTGCACGTATAGAACTAGGTCGCTTGACATACTCCTTTACCAATAAAGTAAGTGGGCATACAGGTGTAACATGTATGGCTTTCCAAGTGGCAGGTTCTAATGCAACGAACGTTGTTAAAGACATTAGTAAGGTTCTTGAAAACGCGAAAAAAGATCTGCCCGCGGGACTTGATATCAATGTTGCACAAAATGTAAACGACTTCCTCTTTGCTTCAATCCACGAGGTGTTGAAAACGTTGATAGAAGCGTTTATACTCGTATTTATCGTGGTTTACATCTTCTTGCAAGATATGCGCTCCACCCTTATTCCAGCAATCGCAATTCCTGTTGCATTGATAGGTACATTCTTCTTCTTGAAAATATTTGGATTCAGCATCAACCTTCTTACATTAAGCGCACTAGTCTTAGCTATAGCCATAGTCGTCGATGATGCTATTATTGTGGTAGAAGGCGTACACGCAAAACTTGACCAAGGTTATCAGTCTGCTCGCAAAGCTTCAATAGATGCTATGCACGAACTCGGAGGTTCCATTGTTTCTATTACCCTCGTGATGATGGCTGTGTTTATCCCTGTAAGTTTTATTTCAGGAACTTCAGGTATTTTCTATCGCCAATTTGGTTTAACGATGGCTATCGCTATTGGTTTGTCAGCATTGAATGCATTGACTCTTAGCCCGGCTTTGTGTGCAATCTTTTTGAAACCACACGATGGCAAAGCAAAGAAACAATCATTTATAGATCGTTTTCATACTGCGTTTAATGCAACGTACACAACATTGCTCGGCAAATACAAAAATGCTGTACTAAAACAAATTCATCGACCATATCTTACACTTGGGTTTGTTGTACTCAGTATAGCAGCATTACTTGTTCTCATGAAAGTAACCCCTACTGGGTTTGTTCCAAATGAAGATACGGGAACTGTAATGGGTACGGTTGACTTGCCAGAAGGAACATCACAGGATCGTACCGAGAAAATTCTTGCAAAAATAGACAGTCTTATCAGTGCCAATCCCGCCGTAGAAAGTCATACACAAATTTCTGGTTACAGTTTCCTCGGTGGTGAAGGTTCCAATGCTGGTTCTTTTATTTGTAAATTAAAGAATTGGGACGAGCGTTCTATGAAAGAGAGTTCAACTGTTGTTGTTGGTACTCTGTATCTAAATGCCCGTAAGCTAATTAAAGATGCCCAAGTACTATTCTTTGGTCCTCCTATGATTACTGGTTATAGTGTTTCTAATGGTTTCCAGATAAACTTACAGGATAAGACTGGTGGCTCGATAGAATCTTTTTACAAGGTGGCGCAAGACTTTATTGGACATCTTAACGATCGTCCGGAAATTACGCAGGCTCAAACTTCTTTCCGACCAAACTATCCTCAATATATGATAGATATAGATGCTGCAGAATGTATGAAAGCCGGACTTACTCCGAATGATATTCTTACAACTCTGCAAGGATATTATGGCGGTCTGTACGCTTCGAACTTTAATAGATTCGGAAAGCTCTATCGTGTAATGGTACAAGCCGAGCGCAGTGAACGTACCAATCTTGAATCTCTCAAGAAAATAAAAGTACGTAATGGTAGCGAAATGGCTCCAATTACACAGTTCATGACTATTAAGAAAGTATATGGTCCTAGCAGTATCAATCGTTTCAATATGTACACTTCTATGTCTATAAATGGTAACCCTGCTGACGGATATAGTAGTGGTGAAGCGATAAAGGCTGTACAAGAAGTTGCTGAAAAATATTTGCCAACAGGTTACGGATACGAATATTCTGGTATTACTCGTGAAGAGCAATCAAGCAGTGGAAGTGCTACTGCAATTATATTTGTGCTTTGTATCACATTTATATACCTATTATTGAGTGCCCAATACGAGAGTTATCTATTGCCATTGGCGGTTATTCTCTCAGTACCGTTCGGTCTTGCTGGTAGTTTTATCTTCGTGCAATTGTTGGGGCTTGCCAATAATATATTGCCTTTCTTAGGAGCAGCCTCCAACAATATTTACGTACAGATTTCTCTTATCATGCTTATAGGTCTTCTTGCAAAAAATGCTATTCTTATTACGCAGTTCGCACTTGAAAGACGTAAAATGGGCATGAGCATTACATGGGCAGCAGTTCTTGGTGCGGGTGCACGTCTAAGACCTATTATGATGACCTCTCTTGCAATGATTGTAGGTCTTCTGCCTCTAATGTTTGCAATGGGAGTAGGTGCGAATGGTAACCGTTCTCTTGGTGCAGCAGCTGTAGGCGGTATGCTTATCGGTGTTATTTGTCAGATTTTTGTTGTTCCTTCTCTCTTCGTTATTTTCGAATATCTACAGGAGAAAATCAAGCCTATGGTTTGGGAAGACATTGACAATAGTGATGCCAGCGGAGATATCGCACAATATTCCATAAAAAAATGAGAAAAATGATTACAACCACAAATATAAAAAGGATAGCAAGCAACACTTCAATGTTGTTGCTTGCTGCCGTAACACTTGTAAGTTGTAGAATATACTCCAACTACGAGCGTTCGGAGAATTTGCCAACAAATGCCTTGTATCGCGACACAGTGAGCACCACGGGCATTTTGACAAGCGATACAATTAATTTTGGCAACATGCCTTGGCGTCAAGTTTTTACAGATGCTAATCTGCAAAGTTTGATAGAAAAGGCACTGCAAAACAATACTGATTTAAAGAATGCCGAAGAAACGGTGGAACAAGCACAGGCTTCATTAAAAGCAGCCAAACTTGCTTACCTGCCTTCTTTGAGTTTGAATGCCCAAGGTACGCTGAGTAGTTTCGACGGTGGGAAAGCGGTTAAAACATATAGTGTGCCTGTGGTAGCTTCTTGGCAGCTTGATTTGTTTGGAAGCATTCGCAATGCAAAAGAGCAGGCTAAGTCTGTGCTCATGCAGAGCAGTGCATACAAACAGTCTGTACAAACGCAAATCATAGCCAACGTTGCCAATCTGTATTACACTTTGCTTATGCTCGATGAGCAATTGCGTACAACGCGCGAAACTTCCGAGTTGTGGGACAAGAACGTTGAAGCAATGGAGGCTATGCAAAAAGCTGCCATGACCAATATGGCATCAGTGGAGCAAAGCAAAGCAAACAACTTGCAGATAAAAGCAACCATTCCGGCTTTGCAACAAAGCATACGCGAAACCGAAAACTCTATGTGCAAGATACTTCGCGAGCAACCGCATGCCATTACGCGTTCCACTCTTGCCTCGCAGCAAATGCCGGCTAATATGTCGGCCGGAGTGCCTGTACAATTGCTTTCTAATCGTCCCGATGTAAAGGCTGCCGAATATTCCTTGCGCCAGGCTTTCTATGCCACCAATTCTGCCTACTCGGCTTTCTATCCCCAACTCACGATAACGGGACAGGCTGGTTGGACAAATAGCAATGGAGTAATTGTAAATCCTGGAAAAATCATCACTACGCTCATAGGGCAATTAACACAGCCATTGTTTATGCAGGGCAAATTGACAGCACAACTTAAGATTGCCCAATCACAACAACGTGCGGCGCAGAACACGTTTGAGCAAGCAATACTGAATGCTGGAACAGAGGTTAGCAATGCTCTTTATTCTTATAAGGCAGCGTGTGAACAGGCAAACATTTGCCAAGAACAAGTGAAATCTCTTGAGAAGACTCGCGACCAAACCAACGAACTTTTCAAATTCGACCGTTCTACTACATACCTCGAGAAACTAACGGCGGAGATGTCGTTGCTTAATGCCCAGCTTACACTTATAAACGACAACTATTCCAAACTTCAGGCAGCCGTAAACCTTTACGCTGCATTGGGAGGCGGAAGATACTAATCATAAAAACAGAAACCATGATAAGTAAGTATGCATATGTAGATCCCAAAGCTAAAATTGGGAACAATGTAGAAGTAATGCCGTTCGCCTTTATTGGTGAAGACGTAGAAATTGGAGACGATTGCGTGATAATGCCTTATGCTGGTGTGCTGAAAGGTACCACTATTGGAAAAGGCAACCGCATTCATGGGCACGCTATTCTCGGTGTAGATCCGCAGGATTTCAACTATACTGGCGAAGAGAGCTTTTTGATAGTTGGCGACAACAATGAAATTCGCGAAAATGTGGTTATAGCGCGTGGCACTCATGCTGATGGAGCTACCCGCATAGGCAACAACAACAACATTATGGAGAAAGTGCACATCTGCCACGATGCAGATATTCACAACAATACCGTAATAGGAATTGCGTCTATCGTAGCAGGAAACACAATGATTGAAAGCGAAGCTATTCTTTCTAATCTTGTAGTTTTACACGAAGGTAACCGCATAGGCAGACTGTCGCTCATTCAAAGTGGGTGTCGTGTGCAGAAAGATGTTCCGCCCTATGTCATCACGAGTGGCAATCCCGTGGTGTATCATGGAGTGAACTCTGAAATTCTGTCAAGATACAAAGGCACCAGTGAGCGAATTTTGCGCCATATAGCAAATGCCTATCGTCTTGTATTCAATGGTGATACAAGTGTAGAAGATGCAGTGATGAAAATCAAGGAGCAAATTCCGCAAAGCGATGAAATCACCAATATCGTAAAGTTTATCAGTAATTCCAAACGCGGCATTATACAAGCCGAATATTGATTTACGGAAAACCACATTATGAAAGTCTCCGGCCTTGATTGGTCGGAGACTTTTTGTTGTATGCTTATCGTAAAAGCTATATCCAATTCCGTTTTAACTTGTATCAGACATTGTTTAAATAACAAGGAGACAACGTAATATACGTCAAAAAAACAGAAGGATACGACCATGCCTTAACATCGTTATCTAATTTCTATATTTACACCATGGTCTCCTTATCAAGACACCATGGTCTCTTTGTCAAGACACCATGGTCTCTTTGTCAAGACACCGTGGTCTCTTTGTCAAGACACC
>CAVIQL010000042.1:0-15886 GCA_963644855.1 Clostridiaceae bacterium Marseille-Q4149
TCCCATGTGGGACATTATGATAAGTTTTCCGCCATCGGCGTGAACTTTCTTGAGAGTGGGCAGAGCGCCACGAATACGGGTGTCATCGGTGATGTTGCCGTTTTCATCCAAAGGCACATTAAAGTCAACGCGCACGATGACTCTCTTGCCTGCGAAATTACATTTATCGATTGTCATATCTTTGATATTTTGATATTTGATTTTACTCTTATCCAACAGCGGCACAACACATAAGCGCATAGCCACTATCACACAAGCAAATTTACTAAAATACAAGTATATCACCATCACAAGCTGCGTTTTTTTTGACTGCATCTGCGCAATATCTTCGTTTTTGCTATCTTTGCTAATAAAACACCGCCGCCATGATATTTAACATAGCGGCTTAAACGAGAACCACATGTCAAATTATTCAGAATACACTGTGCTCCACGTGGTGGAAGTGAAAAGATGTCGCGACAAAATAGGACGTTGCAAAATCACATTGACGTCTGACGAAATACATGGCAGTTTTCATCTTTTTGCTGACGAGCACGACGCGGCAAGAGTAGCATTACACGCATTTCCGCAGCGCGAAAATATTCCCGAAGTAAATCTGTGGACAGACCTAATGAGAGATTTTGCCGAGGCTTTCAACTCCAAAGTGGTTCTTATAGAGATAAAGCAAGACAACGAGCGTTCGCTGTATGCCGAAATCACATTCGAAACCATTGGCAACAAATCAAAACTTTGTTTTACCATAAACGTTATCGACGGGGTGCTGCTTGCTGTGGCGTTGAAGGCAAAAATCATAATCGACAACGTGCTTTATTTTGAGCTCTCCGGTTACGACATGAGCCAAGTGAGAGAAACGCCGGTTACCTCGATGTCTGAAAAACTCATAAAGCAATTGTTGGAAAAGGCCATAAAAGAAGAGAATTACGAAAAGGCTTCGGTTTTGCGCGACGAACTGCTTAGGCGCAAAAAGATGCGTTCGTGATTTCATATAAAATCCTGCCGTTTTTGCAACATGGCTTTTCGCAAAAATAATATCCGATATTTTTTAAAAAAGGTCCGACATTATTTAAATAATATCAGACATTAGAAAACGCAAGTTTTTTACCAAAACAAAACCGCCCCACACTTGCAGTGTGAGGCGGTTTATTGCTATAATAATATACTGAAAATCAGAACTTATATCCCAAAGTCAACAAAAACTGACTCTTGTCAAGTTTAAGATTTGTAGAAGGCGCATCGTTTTTATTGGTCGAAGAACCCTGCTGAGTGGAGAAAGCATAAAACTCTCCGCTTTGCTTTTGATATTGATAGGCAAAATCGGCATAGAAATTCTTTGACTTATAGCCCAAACCCACTGTGCAGCGATTGATATCGCTAAGATTCATATAATTGGTTGATGTGCTATAATCGAGCGACGCACTGTTTATAAACTGATTTTGGAATGCAGTTTTCTTTATTGGAGAAGAAACATAATTGTAGCCTAAACGCAACGACAATCCATAGTCGAGTTTCGCCTCTGCGCCCAAACGCACAGTGCTCACGCCTTTAAGATTTTTGCTTGCCTCGCGATTAAGTTCGCGATCTTTGGTCTCGTTGCTTCCCCAGCCCCAATCATCGTCAACATTGTCGTATGACAGTTTGGTAGCTGAGTAGTCGGAATATTCGTATTCGGCATCAAGAGCAAGGAAGTCGCCAATTGTTCCCGCCGCAGATATATTAAATTTCCACGGAGTGTGTATATTATAATCATGATCTCCAACCTCGGTGCGATAGTCATACTTTCCGTTGTGAGAACCTTCGTACATTAAATTTCCTTCTTCATCAAGCTTCGTTCCATCGTACACACCTTTCATATCTGAATTGATTGTCGACGTACAATTCTCGGTGATAGAATACCAAACGGGAGTAGATATCGAAACGCCAAAGCGGAACGAAGAACCCTCGAAAGGATAAATAATTGTTCCTAACTTAAAGTCTACACCATTGCCATTCAATGAACGATTGTTGCGCAACAAATATTCTCCGGCTGGGGTTGAATTTTCTCCGGCAACAAGATTCTCCCAATATTCGCTGTAACTGTCGATATTAATATTATACACGCCAATCGTCAAGCCAAAATAATAACGATCGGAAATATTTGTACTCATATTAAAGTCGTACTGCTGAATTCCTCCGGTAGTCCATTTACGATACGAATTGTTTGTTGCATTATATATTGCGTATTGTTCTTCGTCGGGATTTTCTTTTGTTTTAAAAGGTTCGTACAACAATGTTTGACAACCAGCAATTGACAAAGGTGTACCCTTGGCTACTCCACCCCAAAACGAAGATACATCAACCATTTCCCAAGTTTGCGAAGCGCCGTTAAGCACTTGGTCTGCCCCTAAAAGGGAATGGAAATTCTTGCGTTTATGATAATTGAAACCAACATTGAAATAACGCATCGCGCCAGTGTTCATTCTAAACGGATAAACAATGCCTATTTGATCATACGACACACGCGATTTCCCATGACTGTCGAATTTTTCACCCTTTGCAAGAGCGTTAACACTAAGCGAAGTTGCGATATCAGCACGACGATACAAACCAATACCGGCAGGGTTTGTTCCCATAGTAGATATGTCTGCGCCCAAAGCACTCATAGCTCCGCCCATTCCGACAAAGCGCGCCGTTCCGTTAAGGTCTTCGCTTGTCATTTTCTCCATTGTATATATATCCTGCGCATTGGCAGAAACTATCGCCGCACAAGCAGCTATGATAGCTAATTTCAGTTTCATGATTCGTGTATTATGTTTGTTGTAATCAACATTCCTTCAGTTTGTTTTTTATGTGTGTGGCGTTCAACGGCGACCTCCGCCAAATGAGCGTCCACCTCCTCCGCCTCCGCCGAAAGAACGTCCGCCTCCGCCGCCTCCAAATGAACGCGTGCTGATAGATGGGCTGCTGCTTCCGCTTCCAAATGAGCGTGATGAACCACTTGACGTTCCCACATTGCCGCCTATGGAGCGAGTAGAAGAGTTGGTAGAATTATACGAACGGGTGTTGCCGTAAGAGCGTGTAGAAATGTTGCCGTTTATACGCCCTGTGTTGTATGTACGGTTGCTTTCAAATCCGCGACTATTCGTGGAATAACTTGTGGTGTTGCCATTGCGCTCGATTGCACCGCGATAGTTTCTACCGCCGCCCCAAATTGTTCCGCCTGCCGAGCCTACGCGGTGATAGTCGGTCTGACCTGCGATATATCTGCCGCCGTTCCATGAATTGTTTCTCCAAGGACGTCCGCCTCCTGACGGGTGATGCCAGCCCCAATCATACCAACCGTAATGATAATGCCAGGGATACGACCAACCCCAGCCGCCATACCAGCCGTAATAACGGGGATACCAATTCCAACCCCAACTATAGTTCCAGCTCCAATAGGGATCGTAGCCCCATAGCCAGTCATAATATCCATAGCTCCAGCCCCAGTATGGAACACCATAGCCAAAATATATGTTTACCGCGGGCTCATGAAAGCGTGCAAGCCTGCCCGAATAATAATAGTCGTTGCTATTGTATTCGTCAGCATATCTGTCGGCGTAATCATTGGCATCTTTATCGCCATCGCCTATAAAGAGGGTATCTTTCCCCAACTTGTAGCCACGGCGGTTGTAAGCGTCGATTTCAGCATCGGAATAATTTTTGCCGTTGCTGTAATCGGCATCATATACGGCATTGTCGTCTTCGTCATACGAGCCGTTCTGAATTTTAAGAGGCTGTTTGTCAGTTTTATTTGCCTTTGACGTTTTCGACGGAGTGAAATACATGTCGTCATCTTGTGCATAAACTCCCACAGATAAGGTAAGGAGTACACTGATAAGGAATACAGACTTTTTCATAACCCAATTGTCTTAATACGTTCCACTTCTTTGGGGCAAAAATAGTAATAATTTTGTTTAGTTGCTTATATTTTCGCTTTTTGCGATATTAAAAATACTAAATTTCATATCATGCGAAAAACCACATCGAATATCGTAAAAACCACATAGGATATAATTTAAATTATATGCCTTGGAATTTAAATCACATCGTACCTCGTTTTGCGTTAAATCAACCTCCTCATTTTAAACACCCAAAACAAGAGTGTAACAATAGCCAAAATTCCTCCAATAATGCCTACATAAGCCACGGAAACATTGCTGCAAACCACTCCGCCCAACAACGCGCCGCTGCCAATGCCAAGATTGAATACGCCAGAGTTTATCGACATTGCCACTGAGGTTGCCTCGGGGCGTGCATGGTCTATCACCTCCGACTGCACGGCTACATTATAAGCAGTAACCGCCATTCCAAGAATCACACACAATATCACTACTACAAACTTGTATTGCGAAAAAGGCAAAAGGAACAGCAGTGTAACAACAAGTGCACTTAAACACAAATCACAGAAACAAAGGCGATGCTTTGTATAGAATCTTGAAAACGCAAAGCTACCAAGCAAGCCTGCCACGCCGAAAATCATCAACGTAACGGTGATTTGGTCGTTGCTCATGCCTGCCACCTGATTCAAAAACGGTTCTATATAGCTATATCCCGTATAATAAGCCGTTGCAAAAAGGAATGTAATGAAAAACAAAGGCAACAAAACTCTGTCTTTAAGCAAATCGGGCAACATCTTAATCTTGAAACTGCCACGACTCGGTACGTCGGGAAGCGTAAACCATATATAAACCAAAGAAACGAAAGCAAAAATTCCGATACTAAGGAATGTTGCCCTCCAACCAATCCACAAACCAATAACTCTACCTATAGGCAAACCCAAGATAATAGCTACCGATGTGCCGGTAACCACCATGCTCAACGCCAAAGACCTGTATTTTTCGGGGGCAATGCGCACTGCTATCGGCGAAACTATAGACCAGAAAATAGAATGGGCACAAGCCACACCTATTCGGGAAAGCATAAGCATTTCGTAGCACGTAGAGAAAAACGACATCACTTGAAAAAACACAAATACCAGCATCACACCCAAAAACAACTTGCGCAAATTGATTCGAGATACCAGCAACATCAACGGCAAAGAGAGCAACATCACCATCCAAGCATACACCGAAATAAGCATACCCGACTTTGCCTCACTAATACCGAAATCAGAAGATATACTACTCAACAAACCAATCGGAATAAACTCCGACGTATTAAATATAAAGGCTGCACACGTAATACCAATGATAGGCAACCAAAATCCAAGAGATTTATTCTCGTTCATGTTCTTATAAATTTAATTCTATTCTTAAAAGGGTCGCAAAAGTAACAATTTTGCCCAATAGCTCTGAAGTTTCTGTAATTCAAAAGCAAAACGCTAACGTTTTTTCAATGTTTTGGGGTAAATTTGCAACGTGGAACGATTTAATGTACATATATTGGGCTGCGGCAGTGCCAAACCTACTGCACGACATTTCCCAAGCGCGCAAATCATAAACGTGCACGAAAAATTATATATGATAGACTGCGGCGAAGGAGCGCAAATACAAATGTGCAAAAGCCATGTAAACTTCTCACGGCTCGACAACATATTTATTTCACACCTTCACGGCGACCATTGCTTTGGACTTATCGGACTAATATCCACCTACAATCTATTGGGAAGAAGTTCCGACCTCAATATTTACGCACCACAAGGACTCGGCGAGACACTTGACACGCTATGCAACGAATACTGCAAAGAAATGAACTACAAAGTAATCTTTCACGCCGTAGATACAAAACTCCACAAAAAGATTTACGAAGACCGCACGGTAGAAGTTTTTTCCATTCCACTAATACATAGAATTCCGTGCTGCGGTTATATGATATGCGAGAAACAAAAACTTCCACACATCAAACGCGACATGATTGACTACTATCATATACCTGTCTATGCAATAAACGGAATAAAACAAGGCAATCCCTGGATTACTGAAAACGGAGAACGCATTCCGTGCGAATGGCTTACCACACCCGCCGACAAAGCACGTACCTACGCCTACTGCTCCGACACCATTTTTATTCCACAACTGAAAGAAATAATAAAAGGGGTAGATTTATTATACCACGAAGCAACTTTCGGAAAAGACAATGAGCAAAGAGCAAAAGAGACATTCCACTCCACAGCAGCACAAGCGGCTACAATCGCAAAGGTATCAGATGTAAAAAAACTCGTGATAGGTCATTTTTCGTCAAGATACAACGACGAAACTACGCTACTCAACCAAGCAAAAGAAATATTCGACGAAACTTATCTCGCAAACGAAAACAAAATCTTTGAAATACTATGACCAAAAGCAGAATCATTAAGCGCATAACCCCTGCATTGGCAATACTAATAGGTTTTAGTCCGCTACTTATAAGTTGTGTGCCGTCGATGCTCGCAACAAAAATGCTCAAAATAGCATTGCAACCCACCAACACCTCGCGCGACACTGCCGAAGCCTGGCAAAACGAAATCAAAGAATATCCTTACGTGGGAACATGGCGAGACAGTTTGAAAAAAGAGGGAGCGCTGCGCGATACATTCATTACTGCGCCCGACTATGCCAATTTACACGCACTCTACATAAAGTCTCCGCAAAATTCCAACAAGACTGCTATCATTGTTCACGGACACACTTCGTCTTCTGTGGGAGTAGCGCATCTCGGCTACATGTATAATCGCGACCTTGGCTATAATGTTATAATGCCCGACCTTCGTCTTTCAGGTCTTAGCGACGGAGATCATTACACAATGGGTTGGAATGAGCGCAAGGACGTAGAACTTTGGATTGACTTTGCCGAGAAATTGTTTTCGGATACCACACTGATTATCATACACGGCGTATCGATGGGCGCAGCTACCACAATGATGGTTTCGGGCGACACGTTGTCAAAAAACGTAAGGTGTTTTGTTGAAGACTGTGGATATACGTCTGTATGGGATCAGTTTCGCTACGTTCTTGCCAAGGACTATCACATTTCAAGTTTGTCTCTGTTGAAAGCGGCACAGAAAAAGGCAGAAAAACTATATAATCTGAATTTCAAAAAAGCCTCGTCGGAGGAGCAGGTTAAGCGTAGTGATTTACCCATGCTCTTTATTCATGGCGACCAAGACACTTATGTTCCGGTTAAAATGGCAGAACAATTATACAAGGCGAAACCTGAGCCGAAAGAACTTTGGATTGTTCCGGGAGCTACCCATGCCCAATCCTACAAAGTGGCTCCAAAGGAATACACACAGAAGATTAAGGAATTTGTAAACAAATATATTGTAGAATGAAAAGGTTTCTGTTTTGCGTTATTGCTATATTGTTTGCCGGCATTACCATTGTAAACGGCAAACGTATAATCACTGGCGACGAACGTACAGACCTTTATCTTCCATTGATAGAAGGAAAACGTGTGGCGGTGTATTCCAACCACACGGGAATTGCCTACGACAAACATGTGGTTGACCTTTTAATCGAGAAAGGCGTAAACGTTGTTACGATATACTCTCCCGAACACGGATTTAGGGGCAATGCCGACGCAGGAGAGAAAGTCGGGAGTTCGGTTGACGAGAAAACGGGAATTCCAATACTTTCGCTCTATGGAAACAAGGAGAACGAAAATTCTGCCCTTGATTTCGACGTGCTTTTAGTTGACATTCAAGACGTGGGACTGCGTTTCTACACCTATTATGTTACTATGTGGCGGCTCATGAACCGGTGTGTAAAATCGGGCAAGGAAGTTATTGTGTTCGACCGCCCTAATCCTAATGGTTTCTACGTAGATGGTCCTATTCTCGACATGAAATTTCGCTCGGGTGTGGGTTGGCTTCCCATTCCTATTGTATATGGAATGACGCTTGGCGAACTTGCGCAAATGATTAATGGAGAAAAATGGCTCGACAACGGCATGGAATGCAAACTTAAAGTAATTCCATGTAAAAACTATAGCCGCAAATCGCGCGCGCAAATCAATGTTCCACCCTCGCCAAACCTTCCAAACATGCGGGCAATATATCTGTACCCTTCAACATGCTTTTTCGAAGGAACAGTGATGAGTTTGGGACGCGGCACATCAAAGCCTTTTCAAATTTACGGGCACCCCGACATGAAACAATGCCAGTTTGCCTTTATTCCTCAAAGCCGAAGCGGAGCCAAGAACCCTCCTCTCAAAGGCAAACTTTGCTATGGAAAAAATTTGACCTTACAGAACATCGATGATATTTGTAAACAAGGCATCAATCTCGATTATGTGATAGACGCATACCATAATCTGAACATCGGAGAGCGCTTCTTTACAAATTTCTTCGACCTCTTGGCGGGAACAGACAGAATAAGAAACATGATAATAAACGGCTACAAGGCAAAAGATATCGAAAACACTTGGAAACAAGACGTTAAAGATTTCAAGAAACGCCGCAAGCCATACCTTATATATAAATAGCAACAAAAATCATAGTATATGAAAATCTCAAAACCATTCAAACTACTATTGTTATCAACACTGTTTTTTTCGATATCGGCATATGCTCAAAATGATATCAGACATTGTTTAAAAAATATCGGATATTTTTTAAATAATATCGGTTATCAGAAATACTCCATCGGACGGATATCTGTGGAAGACGTAAAAGACAGTGCCAATACGCTTTACTTCTATGCCTCCACCAATTGTGCCTACCTCTCTTTCAACGAGAAAAACGTTGAAGAGATATACGCAAAAGTTCGTGAGCTACTTCCGGAAAACTATGCCAAAAGAAAATTGGCGATAATAGCCGATGATCACGAAATAAGCGAATATATTCCGGCAGCAAAGCGGTCGAAGAAAACCAAAACACAGAAATTCACGCGCCCCGACCAAACGCCATTGGTAACAAATGCGTCATCGCCAATAAATCCCGACCGAGGACTCGAAGGAAAACACATAGTGGTTTGGCCAAGCCACGGACGATACTACGAACAAAAGCTCACAAGATGGGAATGGCAGAGAGCAAGAATGTTCATGACCGTTGAAGACCTCTACACACGCAGCTATGTTATGCCGTTTCTCGTTCCAATGCTCGAAAAAGCAGGAGCAAACGTGCTCATTCCGCGCGAACGCGACACACAAACCGAGGAAATTATCGTAGACAACGACAACGGTGTAGACAAAGGCTCAACATATTCCGAGACTAACGGAAAAGAATCGTGGACAACGGGGAATGAAAAAGGATTTGCCCATCTACGTTCTATTTACAAAGACTTTGAAAATCCTTTCACCGAAGGCACCTATCGCGAAACGTCAACCGTCAGCCGCAACGACACAAGCAGCATAGAATGGAAGCCACAATTCAAAAAATCTGGCGAATATGCGGTGTACGTATCCTATCATTCCGTAGCCAATAGCACAGAAGATGCCTCCTACACCGTATTCCATCGCGGCATTGCCACACAGTTTAAAATTAATCAGACTATGGGCAGCGGCACTTGGGTATATCTCGGAACTTTCGACTTTGGCGAGGGCTGCAACGACTCAAACCGCGTGGTTCTTAGCAATTATTCCAGCAAAAAAGGCAGAACAATCACAGCCGATGCAGTACGTTTTGGCGGCGGAATGGGAAATATTGCACGCCACAACGCACCCGAAGACACCGACCACAAAGATTATTCCTACGTAACGAGCACCTATCCGCGCTTTACCGAAGGTGCACGCTACTATATGCAATGGGCGGGCGTTCCCGACTCAGTTTATTCTCCCACAAACGGGCAGGACGATTATCGCGACGACTATGTAAACCGCGGCATTTGGGTAAACTATATCGCAGGTGGTTCTTCGGTATACCCCGATGGGAAAGGTTTAAACATACCAGTAGATCTTTCGTTCGCTTTCCATACCGACGCAGGAACATATAAGAGCGACAAAATCGTAGGTACGCTCGGAATTTACTCAACAAAGGAATACGACGGAAAATTCTATAATGGTTCTTCGCGCTTTCTATCTCATGATTTGTGCGAACTCATTCAGAGTAATATTGTAAACGACATTCGTAAACTTTATCTCCCGGAATGGGCGCGCCGTGGCAAATGGAATAAACCCTATTACGAAGCTTGGGGACCGCGAGTGCCGGCAATGTTGCTCGAATTGCTTTCTCATCAAAACTTTGCCGATATGCGTTATGGTCTTGACCCACGTTTTCGTTTCACAGTCAGTCGTGCGGTATACAAAGGCATGCTTCAATTCATTTCTTCGCAATATGGTACACCCTATGTGGTTCAGCCATTGCCCGTTTCACATTTTGCGTTGGAATTCACGGCACCTGGTTCAAACGAAGTAGCACTATCTTGGCGCGCAACCAACGACAGCCTCGAACCTACCGCAATTCCTGAAAGCTATATAGTATACAAAAAAATCGGAGACGGAGATTTTGACAACGGAACCCCTATTAATGCAACTTCTTGGCGCACTATAATTCCATGCGATACGGTTTGCAGTTTCAAAGTTACGGCCGTAAACCGCGGAGGAGAGAGTTTCCCCTCGGAAATACTCTCTGCCGCACGCACAAAAAGCACTATGCTTGTAGCGCAAACCGACTCCAAAGCAAAAAAGAAGAAAGATGCGAAAACCGAAATCAAATCTGATTTCAAGAAAGACAATGTTATGCTTATTGTCAACGGATTTACGCGCGTCAGTGCGCCTGCCGATTTTGTAGCTCCCGCACCTGCCGACACAGCTCTCGCTGGTTTTCTCAACAATGTTGACCATGGTGTGCCATATATCCAAGATTTCAGCTACATTGGCGATATGAAGAATTTCTATCGCGGCGAACCGTGGCACGATGACGATTCCGGAGGATTTGGCGACAGTTATGGCGACTACGAAACCAAACTTATTGCAGGCAACACCTTTAACTATCCGTCGGTTCACGGCAAAGCGGCTCTCGCTTCCGGCATGTCGTTCGTTTCGTGTAGCAGCGAAGCGGTAGAAGACAGCCTTGTTTCGCTTAACTCTTACCAAGCAGTGGATTTGATACTTGGAAAACAAATGCAAAGCAAAATGGGAAACGGCGGATACTACCCTATTGATTTCAAGACATTCCCTTCGAAATTGCAACAAGCTATTACTGCATACACAAATGAGGGCGGAAACATCTTTACATCGGGTTCGTATGTTGCAACCGACCTTTGGTGCAATCCTTTGGTGCCTTCTGCAAAAGAAGACCGTGATTTTGCACAAAATGTGCTGCACTACAAATGGCGCAACAACCAAGCTGCGCGCACCGGAATGGTTAAGAGCGTGGACTCGCCTGCAAAACAATTCTCCGGAGACTATAATTACTACAACACTCTCAATTCGGAAAGCTACGTAGTAGAGTCGCCCGACGGAATAGAACCCGCCGACAACGAAGGAAGTACTATTATGAGATATACGGAAAACAATCTGAGCGCAGCTGTAGCTTGGAGTGGTAAATATCGCACCATTACATTAGGATTCCCGTTCGAGTCGATAAAGAATGAGGCTTCGCGCAAAAATCTTATGCACCAAGTGTTGCAATATTTCAATTTGGTAAAATAACTCGTCAAGTTTACAACCGCACAAAGGCTGATTTCCAAAAAGAAATCAGCCTTTGTTTTATCCGTTCCCCTTTATAATCCACACAAAATACCGATGCAGAAATATCACATCGGTTGTCGTAAAAACTATATAAGACATAGTTTTTAACAAAGCCAAACCTCGTTTTAAGAAATGGCACAACGCTAAAATACAGACTACTTTTAGTAACTTTGCAGCGAATTTTGATTGGAAGAAAAATGAACGCTAAAACAAAAGGATACCTTTTAGGCGCAATAGGCGCGGCAAGCTACGGCACAAATCCCATTTTTGCAATACCATTATATAGAGACGGAATGGACGCAGCCAGTGTTTTGTTTTTTCGTTATCTACTTGCGTTGCCCGTAATAGCTTTGATGATAAAACTTCGCGGGCGTAGCTTCAAGCTCAACCATAACGAAATCACAGCAACCGTTCTGATGGGAATACTTATGGCTTTGTCTTCGCTCGCGCTCTTTGTAAGTTACGACTACATGGGAGCTGGCATAGCTTCCACCCTATTATTTCTCTACCCTATCATGGTAGCGGTGATAATGAGCGTATTTTTCAAAGAAAAAGCCGGCTTGGTAACAGCACTAAGTATACTACTCGCATTGGCAGGAGTGTTTTTGATTTCCATAAAGCCAGGCGGCGAAATGGTAAGTCTTGTAGGCACTATTTTCGTATTCGGTTCTGCCCTTTCCTACGCCATATATCTTGTATGCGTCAACCAATGGAAAGTGCTCAAAGCCATGCCCACACTAAAACTTACCTTTTATGTGATACTAATAGGCGCAATCATGTTTGGCGGAATAGCCATGGTAGGCAAAGGAATGGCAATACCCCACACCGGATATATGTGGTTCAACGTAATATGCCTTGGCGTGCTCCCCACAGCATTGTCATTCTACAGCACAACTCACGCAATAACATTAATAGGCTCTACCCCCACCGCAATATTAGGCGCATTGGAACCGCTTACCGCCGTGGTGCTCGGAGTATTTGTGCTCGGCGAACCAATGACACCAAGAATTGCATGGGGATTTATACTTGTGATTTCTGGAGTAAGCCTCATCGTAGCAAAAGGCAGCGTCTCTACCATGATAATAAGAATTCGCAAAATGTTTCCACGCAAAAACTAAACAAAGATATGCCATGCAAAAAATTCTGATAGCAATTCTTTCTATTCTGATTGCATTTCCTCTGCAACTCAAAGCCGACGACATAACATACCAAAAGGAAGATTCTACAGAAATAACAAGACTGCTGAACGTAAAAGGCAATCACAGTCCGCTATATTTCGCAAAAAGACTATTGGGACGCCCATACGTTGGACAAACGCTCGAAATAAACGGCGACAGAGAGCAATTGGTTGTAAACCTTCGCGAATTGGATTGCACCACTCTCGTGGAAACGTCAACAGCACTTGCTTTGGCAGAAAAAAACGACCGAACTTTTGCAGGATACTGCAATACGCTAAAACAAATACGTTATCATAATGGCAAGATAAGCGGCTACACCTCGCGATTACACTATTTCTCGCAATGGATATCCGACAATGTTGCCAAAGGTATCGTTGAAGACATCGGTAAAAACGGAGAATTTCCTTTCACTGCAAAACAAGAAATAAATTTGTTTTTCATGACACAAAATCCACAGTATTACCGTCAGTTGAAAAACAACAAAGAATTGTGCAAAACGATTGGCGAACAAGAAAAATCAATCAACGGCACAACTGTAAACTATATTCCCAAAAATCTGCTCAATCTCGGCAAAGACAAATTAGGCTGCATTCACGACGGAGACGTTATTGCCTTGGTAACAAGCAAAGCCGGACTCGACATAAGCCACGTGGGAATTGCAATATGGAAAGGCAACAAACTACATCTGCTTAATGCTTCGTCGCTGAAGCACAAAGTTGTAATCGACAACCAATCTCTTTACGAATATCAAAAGAAACGGCAGACGCAATTAGGAATTCGCGTTATTCGTCTTCGTTGAAAAGCGTTTCGACCTGCTTTTTGACATTACGCATCTGCACAAGAATTGCATTCTTACGCTTATTGACATAAGCAGAAGGATTGGAAGAATCAAACTTCAAAGGATTGGGCAAACTTGCAGCAATAAGAGCACATTCAGATTTGGAAAGATTCTCCGCATTGGTATTAAAATGCCACTTTGCCACCGCATCGGCTCCATAAATTCCGTTGCCCATTTCAATACTATTGAGATAAACTTCCATGATACGCTTCTTGCCCCAAACGAATTCTATCAAAACAGTAAAATAAGCCTCAAAACCTTTGCGAACCCAAGAAGAATTCGGCCAAAGAAATACATTTTTTGCAGTTTGCTGGCTTATGGTACTTCCACCACGCTTTCGTTTTCCTTCAATGCGGTCTATCGCCGCGTTTTGTATCTGTTTCATATCAAAGCCATGGTGTTTCATGAAAAGTTGATCCTCTGATGCAACAACGGCAACTGGAAGATTCTTGCTGATATGGTCGAACGAAACCCAATGATGGTGTAGTTTTAGTTCTTCACCCTTTGCATGCTGCTGAAAAAGGCGTATCACCATTAAAGGAGTTGCATAAACCGGCACGTACTTATATATAAGCACCATTCCTATTGATGAAACAAAAAAGCCAACAACTATCCAGATCAGGATGTGCTTTATTATGGATTTGATAAGAAACATTTTCCTTTCAATAATAAACAAACCGCCGGAACGGAACTGCTCCGGCGGTTTTTATATACCTTTGATTTATTTTATTTCAGCGTACCTTCTTGAGCTGACTGTATCATTTGTTGACTTGCATACATATAGATTTCCACACGGCGGTTTTGTTCGCGACCGCTTGCGGTGGAATTGTCCTGAACCGGGTTTTGTTCGCCAAAGCCTTCGGTCTTTTTAATTTGTTTTCCGTCAACGCCACAAGACTTAAGGTAAGCCTCTACAGCCTGAGCACGCTTTTGCGAAAGTTCAAGGTTTTTGGCTGCGCTTTGTTCGGTTGTAGAATTTTTCCAACCTTGATTGTCGGTATAACCTTGGATTGCTACATCAACATCTTGGTTTTTGTTGAGAACATTCTGCGCGAAATCGTTAAGAGAACTCTTTGCTGCTGCGCTCAACTCGGATTTACCTGTACCAAATAGGATACCGGAGTCGAAAGTACACTTCACTGCGCTAAGACCATTGTTGTCTTTTACTTCTTCGACTTTTGCATTCTCTACGGTCTCGGCTTGTTTTTTCACCTTGTCCATTCTGTTTCCGATAAGGATGCCTGCGCCAGTACCTACTGCAGCTCCAATTACAGCTCCTACGCCTGTGTTTCCAGCGACTTTTCCAATTATACCGCCCAAAACCGCGCCGCTACCGCCGCCGATAATTCCTCCTTTTGCCGTATTGCTCATAGAACTGCAGCCACTTACTATCAAAGCTGCGCTAAGAACTATTGCGGAAACTTTCATTGCTTTCATATCACTAATGTATTTTTTGATTAATACCTTGAAGTTACTTTTATTAAAATGGCAGGTCGTCCCCACCGTTTGTTGCGAAAGGATCAGGCTCATTGCCCTGAGCGTTTTGCTGAGGAGCGATAGGCTGTGTATAGCCTGCGCCAGGAGTTGCTACGGGGGGCACAGGAGTTGCAGGAGCTACGGCAGGAACTGCTCTCCAAGCACGAATATCGTTGAACCAACGTCCATTGTATTCATGCGCATCGATATCGAACGAAACAGTATACTCGCCACCCATCTGCAAGTTGAGTTGTCTTAGACGATCTTCGCCAAAAACGGTGAACACACACTTGCGGGGATATTGTTCATGGGTTTCTATCACGAAATCCTGCGTTTTCCACGGATTGCCCGAGGTTTTCGACGTACCGCTTCTTGGTTCGCCTACAAAAATTATCTTTCCTGTTATATCCATTGGTTATTGATTTTCCTTTTGATGTGCAAAGCTAACAATTTTACCTTTTATATTAAGCGAATTGCCTATAAAAAATACTTAACGCCTCTTCTACAAACAAAAAAATCCGCCCCGTGCTCTCTCTTAGCGCGGGGCGGATTTATGTCAATCTATGTGGATTTATTTCACTTCGATGTTGGTTACTTTTGCCACCTTGGTTTCTTCGGGCAATTTGGGTAATTCTACCTGAAGCACACCATTGTCGACTTTCGCGGATATTTTGTTGCGATCAACATCGTCGGGCAAAATCATTGCTTGTTGGAATTTCGAGTAAGAGAACTCGCGACGCAAATAGCGTCCCTTCTTGTCGTCCTTCTTCTCGTCTTTCTTCTCCATTGCTATGACAAGATTTCCCTCATCATCGATATGAATATTGAA
>CAVIQL010000043.1:0-13051 GCA_963644855.1 Clostridiaceae bacterium Marseille-Q4149
TTACTAACGCTTGGAGATGGACTTTGAGAAAAAATTGGGGGAAGTGCTTCTCGACATGCCCAAAATAGGACTTGCCGAGACAGGAAAGGTGAGGCTCATGAACCGCACTGACCGCAAATATCTTGCCAACAAAAAGCAGTTGCTCCGGTTTTTGGAACTCACAAAGGGCGAATATATGGTGCTCGTGGCTTCTGAAAGTCCGGTGTCGGTTTATTCCACCACTTATTGGGATACCGCCGACCACAAGTTCTATGTAAATCACCACAACGGCCTACGTCCGCGCACCAAAGTGAGGGTTAGAACGTATATGGACACCGATACAACGTTTCTTGAAGTGAAAAACAAGGACAATCACAACAAGACGCGTAAAAGCAGGGTGGAACTTGTGTCGCCCGACGTGATAGACAACAGTGAGGAAGAAGAGTTTTTGGAAGACAAGGCTGCAATATCGATGAAAGACATTCACCCTTGCCTCAAAAACAGTTTCAGCCGCCTCACTCTCGTAAACAAAGCCTTCACCGAGAGACTTACGGTGGATTTCGACGTTTCGTTTTCGAATATCGAGACCAAACAAAGCGCCAAACTGGGAGACATCGTGATTATGGAACTGAAACGCTCGGGCAAAAGCGACTCACCGGCATTCGACGCGCTTATAAAACTGCGCATCAAGCCACAGGGATTCAGCAAATACTGCATCGGAACGTATCTTACCAATCCCGAAGTGAAACACAACCGTTTCAAAAAGAAAATGGTGGTGATGAACAGACTCAACAACAACGAATAATAATAATCAAAATAACAACAACTAAAAAATCTTGAAAAAGTATCATGATTGCACTATTAAATAGCATCTCAGACATCACACTCTTTGGAATACAACTGATAAACGTGCCGGGACTTGTGGAAATGTTCGCAAGATTTGTGCTTAACACCATCTTTGCGTTCACCATAATAAATTTCTTCTACTATCCACGCAGCCACAGACGAGACTATTATTTCACGTTCTTACTTCTCTCGGTGAGCATATTCATGATGCTCTATCTCATGGACGGCTCGAAAATAAAAATTGGCGCAGCCCTCGGACTTTTTGCCGTATTTGGTATTATCCGTTACCGCACAGAGAGTATCCCAATTAGGGAAATGACCTATCTTTTCTTCGTCGTGGCAATTTCAGTAATCAATGGTATTGCCGCCAAACTGAGTCTTGTAGAACTTTTGGCTGCAAATATGCTCTTTGTAGTGGTTGTGGCTGTGGCAGAAAGCAACCGCTTTGTGAAAAGAGTGGGGTGTAAATACGTGAGATATGACAATATCAAACTGATAACGCCGCAGAAAAGAGCAGAACTTATTGAAGACCTCTCAAATCGCACCGGGCTTAATGTATTGCGCGTTGAAGTGGGTTCGATAGACTTTATGAACGATACGGCACTCATTAAAATGTATTACGTGTCGAAGAATGAAAGCGAAAACGATGTAGATACAATGCCCAAAATGCCGAAGAATTACGAGGAATCCTAATTCTCCCTTCGATACAAACCATAAAAAAATTATTATGATGAAGAAAATTCTGGCAATGGCGCTTATCGCTGCCGCAACATCGGCTTTCGTTCCTGCAAAAGCCTCTGATTTTGGATTGTGGACCGATGTCGGCGCTTCAAAAAAGGTAGGATTGTTCACGTTCTCGCTCGATGGAGGTGTGAGATTGCAAAACGATTGGAATAGTATCGATCGTTGGCAATTGGGATTTGGTGTAGATTTCAAACCATCTACTTATTTTTCGATCGGAACGTCGTATAGTTTTCTCTACAACTATAAGTGTGCACGCAAAGAAGCAAAATACGAAACCTATAAGGATTTAGACGATGACGGCAACGAAATTACGGTAACCGATTACGAAGGCTATAATTTGAAGAAGCCATATTGGCGATGCAAAAACCGTTTGAATTTCGATGTAACGGGAAAACTTCCCGTTGGTCGCTTTACTTTTTCGTTGCGCGAGCGTTATCAATACACCCATGCTAACCATGTGAAATCTGTGGTCGACAAATATCGCATTGTTTCGGGGAGCGAGGTGCCGCAATACAAGAAATCGGAAGACAAGATGCACGATGCCAACGACGATTCGCGACTTCGTTCGCGCTTCATGGCAGAGTATAATATTCGTCATTGTCCTCTTTCGCCCTATGCCTATGTTGAGCTGACCAACAACCTTTGCAGTCAGATGCGTTTGCAGAAAACGCGCGTAGGAGTGGGAACAGAATTTAAAATCAACAAGAAAAATAAAATCAACGTGGGATATGTTTATCAATATTCCAAAGATGATGATTTTGATGGGGTAGAACACGTAATTGATATATCCTACAAATATAAATTCTAACAAATAAAAAACATCTGGCTATGAAGAAGAGTCTACTTATGATGTTTGCCGTAGTGTTTGCGGCAGTTACTTTAAGGGCAGCAAATGTTGTCAATGAATTTCGCTACATGACATTTACTCTTACAGACGGTAGCGAAGTGAGTTATTCCCTCGACGGATTTAAGATAACATACGATTCTGTAAACACATACGTGGAGAGCGAGGGCGAAACGTATACCATACCTACGGCTACGATTGTAAAGATGAATTTCACGGAGAATCCCACTTCGATATCCGCTCCGCGTGTAAAGGCAATGCTCTCGGTTAGTGCGGGAGGCGTTATTACGATAACTGGTGGGCAACCTGGAACTTTAAGGGTTTATTCTACCAGTGGCGCAATGGTTTATTCTTCAAACGCCAATGCTGGAGAAACGCGTGTAGACCTTTCTGCTTTGCCCGATGGCATATATATTGTGAAAGTTAACGGACAATCCTTGAAATTCGAGAAGAAATGAGAAAAGCTATTATAATACCAGCTATTTTACTGGCGTTTTCGGCTGTAAAAGCTCAAACTGTGTATTTTTGGAAAGGCAATGTGGCTCTCGCTGTTGAGGCTTCGGCTGCCGGAGATATGGTTTACAGTCAAAACGGAACGGCTATCACGGTTGTCGACTCTGTTATGAACGTGCAGAATATCGACAGTATCACGATGGGAGAGGCTATCGATGCACAGACTGTAAACATTGCCTATGCAGGAGAGAATGCCACGGCAGTGATACCCTTTGACCTTGCGCGCAAAGTGAATGTGGCGGTTGACGGAGCCTATGTGGCAGCAACGTCAACGGCTGTCGATGGCGACGAAATAGTATATTCGCTTTCGGGTACGAGTCAAAACGGAGCGTTTACCCAAGAGGGAAAATACAAATGCACTTTGAAACTCAACGGTGTGAGCCTTACGTCGCAACGAGGTGCGGCAGTGAGCATCGCAAACGGCAAACGCATTAAAGTAATACTGACCGACGGAACTACAAATACCTTCTCCGACTTTGCAGGAGGCACACAAAAATCATGTTTCTACGTTAAGGGACACCCCGAATTTGAAGGAAACGGAACGATAAACGTTACCGGAAACCTTTCGCACGCAATTTCTACGGGCGAATACATGGAAGTTAAATCGGGTAATATAAATGTGCTTTCTTCTGCCAATGATGGAATTCACGCCGGGCAGTATTTTAAAATCAAAGCGGGCAAAGTAACCGTAAAAGATACCAAAGGCGACGGAATACAAGCCGATGTAACCAAAGATGCTACCGATGAATTGAACGGACAACTGATAGTAGAGGGCGGAACTATTGACATCAACACCCAGGTCGACGACATCAAGGCTTTGTGTTGCGACAGCTTGATGACAATAAGCGGCGGAGATATCACAATCAACGTCAAAGGCAACGGAACAAAGGGTATTGCCACCGACGGCTCGCTTGACATCAACCAGGCAACGGGTACTACAAATATCAAGATTACTATAAACGGCGGCGTATACACAGATCCCACTACCGGGAAGGAAAGCAAAACGCGCGGAATAAAAGTTGACGGAGATTTGAATGTGCTTGCTGGAACTCTTACCATAAATGCAACCGGCAAGAAGGCCAAGACAATAAATCTCGACGGAACTTCAACACGCAGCAAGGCTGCCACGATAACTTTGAACGACGATTATCAGTTCGACAAAACCGTGAATTAATCTGCTTATAGCATATCGTAAAAACGATAAGGCATATTGTAAAAACAATGTCCGACCTTTTTTAAAAAAGGTCAGACATTATTTAAAAAATATCGGTTATTGTTTTGACAATATCCGATGACGCAAAAACAATAAAGGACTTTGCCCAGCAAAGTCCTTTATTTATAGTGATATATCCCTATTTTCTGCGCCACGTATCCGTAACGCAGAAAATGGGATGGTTAATCGTTATATTGAGCAGTGAGTTCGCAAATCTTTATTATGGTTTTCATCGCTTTTTCCATCGACTGTATTGGAACAAACTCATACGGTCCATGGAAATTGATGCCTCCTGCAAAAATATTTGGGCAAGGCAAACCTTTGAAAGAGAGTTGCGCTCCGTCGGTACCGCCTCTTATGGCGCGCACTTTGGGCGAAAGTCCCACTTCCTGCATAGCCTTTATCACAATGTCGATGATGTGGATTACAGGCTCAATCTTTTCGAGCATGTTATAGTATGAATCGCTGATTTCTACGCTTACCACGCCTTCGCCATACTTCTCGTTCAGCTTGTTTACAAGCTTGCGGAAGAAATCCTTTCGTGCCTCGAATTTTTTGCGGTCATGGTCGCGTATGATATAGTTCACCGTAGCATTTTCCACGTTTCCCTCCACTCCCGTAAGGTGGTAGAAACCCTCGTAGTCCTGAGTAGTTTCGGGCGTTTCGGCATTTGGTATCATCTCTATCAGTTCTGCGGCAATACGTCCTGCGTTCTTCATCTTCCCTTTTGCGTATCCCGGGTGAACACTAACGCCAGTGATTTTCACCTTAGCCGATGCCGCGTTGAAGTTTTCGTATTCTATTTCTCCCACTTCGCCACCGTCCATAGTGTATGCCCAATCACAGCCAAACCGTTTCACATCAAAAAGATGCGCTCCCATACCAATTTCTTCATCAGGGTTGAAACCGATACGAATCTTGCCGTGCTTGATTTCGGGATGCTGCTTAAGAAACACCATAGCCTGCACAATCTCCGCAATTCCCGCCTTGTCGTCCGCACCAAGCAGCGTGTTGCCGTCGGTAACTATGATATCCTCGCCCTTGTGAGGCGTAAGCTCCGGAAACATCTTAGGAGAAAGCACACGACCACTGCTTTCGGAAAGCAGAATATCCCCTCCGTCATAATTCTTTATGATGCGCGGTTTAATATTTGCCCCGCTGCAATCAGGACTCGTGTCGTAGTGGGAAATAAAACCAATTGTCGGAGTTTTCTTGTCAGTATTCGCCGGCAATGTGGCGTATATGTATCCGTGGCTGTCAAGATATACATCGTCGAAGTCCAAGTCTTCGAGTTGCTCTTTCAAATGTTCTGCAAACACCAACTGCTTTGGAGTGCTCGGAGTGCCGCTTGCCGTTTCGCTCGACTGCGTGTCGTAGCTCACATAATCTAAAAAACGTTCTATTAAATCCATATTTTTGTGTTTTTGTATTGTTTCAAACATTTGGCATGGCTTTTCTAATCCACCACACCTATAATCTCGTCCACAGATTTGCACCCGTGTTTGTCGAGCCAGGCACTTATTCCGTCGGCCATCTCACCTGCTATTGCCGGGTTGAGGAAATTTGCCGTACCAATCTCGATAGCTTTTGCTCCAGCCATGAGAAATTCTATCGCATCTTCGACCGAGGAAATTCCTCCAAGCCCCACAACGGGAATATTTACCGCATGAGCAACCTGCCATACCATTCTAACGGCAACAGGTTTGACAGCAGGGCCAGAAAGTCCGCCTGTTTTTATGCTTAGTTTCATTTTGCGACGTTCAATGTCGATTGCCATTCCCATTAGGGTGTTTATCAGCGAAACGGCATCGGCTCCTGCGTCTTCCACAGCGCGTGCAATTTCGGTGATATCGGTTACGTTTGGCGAGAGTTTCACTATTATAGGTTTGTCATAGGCTTTTCTCACGGCAGCAACCACGCTTGCCGCGCCCGAAGCCGTTACTCCGAAAGCCATACCCCCGTTTTTTACGTTGGGGCAGGATATGTTTAGCTCGATACACGGTATTTTGTCGAGCGATTTCAGACGTGCGGCACATTCTGCATAGTCTTCGGGCGAAGAACCAGCCACATTAACAATAACATTTGTGTCGAGCGTTTTGATTTCGGGGTATATGTTTTCAACGAAATAGTCTACGCCTTTGTTTTGAAGGCCTACGCAATTGAGCATTCCTGCCGGAGTTTCCGCCATACGCGGATAGGGATTTCCTTCGCGCGGTTTCAGCGTTGTGCCTTTCACGATTATTCCGCCCATTTTCTGGAAATCTACAAAATCGGCGAATTCTGGACCATATCCGAACGTACCTGATGCGGTCAACACGGGATTTCGGAACGTTATCCCTGCGATATTGGTTGTTAGTTGAGCCATGACAATTGATTTATATTGAATACTGGGCCTTCTTTGCACACACATACGTTGTGTTTTTCGCGATTTTCTTCTACACAGCATAGGCAGGCGCCCAAACCACAAGCCATCAGATTTTCGAGCGAAGCCTCGCAGGGGGTGTTGCTTTGCGCTGCATATTTTGCTACAGCCATCATCATTGGTTTGGGTCCGCATGTGGCTATGAAATCAAACTTTTCGCGTTGCAGCAAACTGTGTTGCGTAACAAATCCTTGCTCTCCTGCCGATGCGTCTTCGGTTGTCAGAAAAACGCGTCCGTATTTTGCGAATTCGTCGAGTTGCAGTATATCGTTTGCCGAGCGTCCTCCGAGCAGGAATGTGGGTTCTATGCCGCGCAACTGCAATTCTTTGCCGAGAAACAATAGGGGGGCAGTGCCCACTCCTCCGCCTACGAGCAATTGTTTGCTTATGGTGTCATCGCCTTTTGGTACAAGAGTAAAACCATTACCGAGCGGAAGCATTATGTTTGCGGTATCGCCTTCGCGAAGTGAGCAAATGTATTCAGTACCTTTGCCAACATTGTGAACAAGAAGCCACAATTCGTTTTTTTCGCGGCTAAGGAAGTTTATCGAAATGGGACGTCGTAAAAGCGGCAAGCCACCTTCGGCGCAAGCGCGTACCTGAACGAATTGTCCGGGGCGCATGTCGGGCAGGGCTTTTTGCTCGTCGGTGAGACGGAGCAGCGAATAGCCTTTGCCAAACTGCTTGTTGGAAACTACTTTCAGGTTGAGAATGTATTTTTTCATGTTATTTTTTATATCAATTACAAAGGTAGAAAATTCCATTCAATTTTCTACAGAAATAACCCCCAACAACACAAAAACGAATATCCGACCTTTTTTAAAAAAGGTCGGATATTGTTTAAAAAATATCGGATATTATTTTTCTGATATGCCGAAGTTGTTTTTTGCAATAGAATATGGCTTGCCGAAGTGTGCTTTTCAACCCTCGGTTTCGCCTTTGAGTATATGCGGCAATGCTTTGCTTATGTCCGAGAACGTGCGTTCGAAATCCCCTGTGTACCATGGGTCGGCCACATCGCGATCTTCGCCCGTCAACGACATGAGCAGTTTTATTTTATGTCTCGCTTTTTCGGGATTGCTTACCGCATATTTCAGCCACCTCAAGTTGTTGTGGTCCATCAAATAGATTTGGTCGTAATAATCAAGGTCGGCATCTGTGATTTGTCGCGCGGCGCGATGTTCAAACGCCACATTGTGGCGGCGCAGACAGGCTTTGGCGGGCGGATAAATGTCGTTGCCAATTTCTTCGGTGGAAGTTGCTGCCGAGTCTGCCTCGAATTCGTTTTCAAGTTTGGCATCTTTCACCAGCTTCTTGAACATGAATTCTGCCATAGGGCTTCTGCAAATGTTGCCGTGGCATACAAAAAGAATCTTTTGCATTGTTGTTTGGGTTTTATTTGTTCTCACTATTGTTTTCACGCTCCAAAACTGCCAACTGTTTGCGGAATTTGCGCAGATACAGTATGCCCGCCGCCGAAAGTCCGAACGGGAATGCGAGCCAAACGCCCAAAATTCCAAGCTTGCACGGGAAGCCTAAAATGTATCCCAATGGCAGGTTCACGATGAAGTAGGCAAAAAAAGCGTAATACACCATTGGCTTTACACAAGCTATTCCGCGAAGCGCATTGGCAAAGCTATATTGCAGACCGTCGCTAAACTGAAAAACCACAATCACTATGCAGAGCATGGCAACCATTTTCTGAACTTCAACGTCGGTTGTGAAAAGTGCTCCTATCTCATTTCGGAAAATCAATACGGGCACTGACATTGCTGATGCTATGATTAAAACCAAACGAAAACCGTCGGCAGCGTTGGCACGTACCGCGGCAAAATCGCGCATTCCGCAAAACAAACTGATGCGAATTGATACTGCCGAGGCAAGACCCGACAACACAAGATAGAAAAGCTGCGAAGTGGTGATCATTATCTGATGTGCTGCGAGCGAAAGCGTTCCAAGCCACCCAGCCATGATACAACTTAAACTAAAAGCCGCTGTTTCCATTCCCAATTGCAATGCCACAGGCCAGCCAAGGCGATTCATTTCCTTGAAGTCGCTTGAGGTTATGCGGCTTTCGAGTAGTGATTTTTTGTAAATCGCATATCGTTTATTTGAAAACAGTATCACGCCAAGCGCAAGTGCCATAAGTATGCGCGAACTCATAGTAGAAATTCCTGCGCCAAGCAATCCGAGTTCGGGAAAACCGCATACGCCGTAAATAAGTAGCCAGTTGAACAGAATATTTACGAGATTTCCGCCCACCATTACCCACATCGGAACGCGGGTTTGGGTTATTCCGTCGAAGAGTTGCTTAAGGGTGTTGAATATTCCCACGAAAGGAATGCTCACAAGGTTTACTATGAAATATGGGCGTATTATTGGCAAAAGTTCATCGGGTTGTCCGATATTTCCAAGGCAGAAATAGAGCACGGTCATAATTGCCATCAGCATAATACCCACGAGCATGTTGGCAAGAAGCGAGTTGCGCAGTTTTCCGCCTATTTCGGTTTGTCGGTCCATGCCGAAAAGTTTTCCCACAATAGGAGTAAGCCCGTAAGAAAAGCCCAGATAAAAGAGCAGAACAAGTCCGTAAACATTGTTTACCAATCCTGCGGCGGCAAGTTCGTTTGTGCTGTGGTGTCCAATCATTAGTGTGTCGGCAAAACCCAACACTATTGTCCCGAGTTGCCCTATTATTACGGGCGTGCCTATTAACAGAATGTCTTTGTAGTGGTGTCGTTGTTTTTTAAGCATTAATATCTGTGTCGTATCGCGTAAATTGCTGCAAAGGTACAATCATTTTTCCATTCCAAGCCTTGGAATTCAAATTAGGTCGGACCTTGTTTTTACGAGATGCGATGTGCTGAAAATAGCGCGGTAAACAGTAGAATTAATCCCTCGTATTGTTGTAAGCACTCAGCATCGCGTTGGCTTCACGTTGCAAATCGTTTTTCAGATTTTCGGGCGAAACCACTCGTATTCCCGCACCATAATAAAGAAGCTCGTGCAGAAAATCAGCGGTAACGCATATGTGGAGTTCAAAACGAAACGCATATTTTCTTCCATCGGTTTTTGTGGGTAATTCTTTCTGAGATGAGTGGAGCGGTAAGGTGCGTAGAAACGATGCATTCAGCGCATCGGCTTCCAATATAATATGTTCGACTTTTTGATTCATGCCTCCGTAAACTCCAAAACTGTTGGCGAAATATTCGCGTGCGTCAAATTTCGGCGCACGTGGGAAAGGCTTTGGCGTAGGTGAGAGACTGATTATGCGATCGAGGGCAAAAGTGCGAACTTCATGGTGGAACGATGAAAAACCTACTACATAGCAACGCCCACGAAAGACACGCAGACAATAAGGCGAGAGAAGCATGGAATATTGAGGCTTGTCGAACGGCGCATAAACTGTTTCGATACAAGTATGCCGCTCCATGGCGCGCGAAATTGCGGCAATATAAATGTAACCTGCGGGACGCGGTTCGCGGATAACGGTTGGCGGCATGCCATTGTCCTCTTCCTCGCAAAACAATTGCCGCAAAAACACTTGTTCACGCCCTTCGCGAAGTTCCAAACTGTAAAGTCCGTTGTCGGTACGCACGTTTATTCCGTAACGTTCCCACAACAGATGCAGATTGTCGTAGAACGTGGACGACGCCATGGGTTGTGCTTTTTCGTCCCACGCAGCCCATGCGTCCAATATCTCTTTGCGCGAAAGTTGTCCGCGCTTAAACAAAAGTTTTGCAAGCCATATAGCTTTATTTCTGCTCATAAAATTGTATTTCAGTGGCTTGAAGTTCTTGCGTAGTCAGACTTCACAAAAATTTTGCGGCGTGTAAAATGCATTCCGACATTTTCGGACTCCGCGAAGATAACTTTGCACTGTCGTTCGACAAAGATAACATATCCGAAAACAATATCCGCGGTAAAGACAATCAGAAAATTCTACAACCAATCAAGAAAACCTGTTTACCATGAAACTTAATTCAATCTTCAAGCTCTACAAAAACTACTATCCTCGCACCACTGTGCAACGCATTACCTTCTCCGATAGCGGACAACTCGTAGGAATGAGCGACAAAAGCCGTAGTTTCCGACTAAATCTTATTCCCATTGAAACGCTTTGCGCACCTCAGCATAACGACAACGCAGAACGCGCAAAAACAATGGCACAGTTTTGTTGCGACAACCGACGCGAACTGTTCATGCTCCGCGAAACGCGATGCTTATACGGCATTGTGTACGCTGAAAACCTGGCATGCGACCTGCGGCTTATGACACTCGTTTCAAAAAATCCTCAATTGCCGCGAACCGAATGCGACGGCCTGCGACTTACATACCTTTTCGCCCTAACCGATTGCGTATCTTCGCTCCGCTACTCGGCACATACCATCACCGTTGAGCGTAATGGCGCAGTTTATGTTACGGCTGGAAACGTGGGCAAGGCGTGTGTGGTGAAAGTAGAGCCGGGCGGAAATGTTTATGTTGCACAAGATTCGGTTTTCACGCCTTTGAAATCAACCGACGAGGAAGTACGTCGATATTCCAATCTGTTTTGGCGCGACAATGCCGAATGGTTTGCCAATTTTGCGGCAGGAAGGGAGGATTTGCTTTGAGCGCAATCAAACTATGCGATTTGGCAGTGAAAATGTTTCCCGATACATCGCCACGAAGTGCCTCGCAACGTCTGCGACGATGGATTTGCGGCGACCGGGAATTGAAACGGCGTCTTGCAAAACGCGGATACGTTAAAGGACAAAGGCTGCTGACACCAAACCAAGCGAGAATAATCAAACGATGGCTGGGTTGAGACGCCCAAAGCAAAATGTTGTATCAATTAAAACGCGAAGCCGCACCGCAAGGTGCGGCTTTTTTGTGGCGTTATCCCAAGTTTTGCCGCCTGTGTGCCTTATGGTTGGAAAAAGAAATCTTAACTTTGGTGCGAATATAAAGATTGATAAAAATGTTGGGCAAAGAAATAAATTTCGATCGCTTTGTGAGGGGGCTGATAATGGTTTGCGTTGTTGTGGCGGGCTATTTCCTCGTAAGCTATTTGAGTCCTGTGCTTGTACCGTTTGTTGTGGCGTGGGCGTTGGCGTATATGCTTTTTCCGTTGGTGGAGTTTTTTCAATACAAGTGCCATTTGCATTTTCGCATGTTGAGTATAATGTTGACACTTGTGCTTGTGTTTGGCGCGATATCGTTGCTGCTTTATTTCTTTATCCCTGCAATGGGGCGCGAATTGCTTCATTTAAAAGATGTGGCAATTGCTTATGTTTCGGGAGGCACCGGAGCAGATAGTTTGCCTGCTGTGGTGCAGAAATTCTTGCAGGAAAATTCAGACAAACTTCGCATTGAGCGACTGTTGAATGAGAAGGATATGCTGGCGGGGCTTAAAGAAACGCTGCCAAAGGTTTGGAGAATGCTTTTGTCTACTGCCAATGTGATAATAAGCATCGTATCGTCGCTTATGGCCCTTTTGTATCTCGTGTTTATGCTTAACGATTACGACAGAGTGAAGAAAGGCTGGATTAGGTTTGTGCCCCGAAGTAAAAGGACGCTTGCACAAAAGGTGGTGAGCGATGTCGACAGTGGCATGAGCGGATATTTTCGCGGTCAAGCCCTTGTGGCTCTTGCCAACTGCGTGTTGTTTTCGATAGGCTTTATGATACTTGGAATTCCAATGCCTGTGGGATTGGGAGTGTTTATCGGAATCATTAGTTTTGTGCCTTACGTTCAGTTGCTGGGCTTTGTTCCTGCCACGATACTTGCTATTCTTTGCGCGGTTGATACCGGAAGAAATTTCTGGATGCTTATGCTTGGAGTTGTGGCGGTATATGGAGTGGTGCAGATACTCCAGGATTCCATTATTACGCCCCACATTATGGGCAAGATACTTGGTTTGCGTCCGGCGGTGGTGCTTCTTTCGCTTACTGTTTGGGGATATTTGCTTGGCATCATAGGTTTGATAGTTGCTTTGCCTCTCACCCAAATTCTTATCTCCTATTATAGATATTATGTGGTGGAAGATCCGCTCGATAGCGAAATTGAACGGGAGGAAAAGCGTAAGAAGAAAAACTAAAAGAGGTTCCCACCCTCGGAAATTGCTCCTGAAAAGGCGAAAAACGCTTGAAATCGCAACGAAATGCGCAAAAAGTCGAAATAATACGGCGAAAAATTTGGCTAGTATTAAAGAAGTCTGTATTTTTGCACTCGCTTAACGGCACGAAAGAGGCTGATCCGTTAGCTCAGCTGGTAGAGCACAACACTTTTAATGTTGGGGTCTTGGGTTCGAGCCCCAAACGGATCACGAAAAAGGCAAGTATTTCAAATCGAAATGCTTGCTTTTTTGTTTTATGGTGTTGTCGTGCAGTTTTTGCCGCATATTGTTTGGGGCATTTAGTATACCTAAAAAACTATATGGGATATCGTGAAAATAATATCCGATATTTTTTAAACAATGTCAGACCTTTTTTAAAAAAGGTCTGACATT
>CAVIQL010000044.1:0-12754 GCA_963644855.1 Clostridiaceae bacterium Marseille-Q4149
GTCGTGCGGAGTGAAGCCGCATAAAAGCAAACGGTTTTGCTTAAACAAGAAAGTGTATAAACGTTTTGCCGAACATATTGGTTTGATACCGCTTGTGATGGTATCTCCAAATGATGTGGAACTTGTAACGGGCGGTAGTGATGCGCGCAGAAAGTTTATGGATATAGTTATCTCGCAATACGATCGGCTTTATCTTGATTCTGTAATTAAATACAACCGTGCTCTAAAACAGAGAAACGTTTTGTTGAAGGCAGATGCAGAGCCTGATGCTGCGATGCTTGATATTTACGAAGAAGAAATGGCTGTGGAAGGTGAGAAAATATTTGCTGCGCGTCAGATACTTGCCGAAAAACTCACGCCTCTCTTTCAAAAATACTATTCTTTGATTTCTGATGACAGGGAGAGCCCTTCGCTTGCATATGTTTCGCATTGCCAACGCGGTCCTCTCTTTGAAACAATACGTAATGGTCGTGGAAAAGACAGAATAATGGGGTTTTCGCTCCACGGAGTGCATCGTGATGAATTGCAGATGTGTCTTGGGGAATACCCTATACGTAATGAGGGTTCCCAAGGACAGACAAAATCGTTCTTGTTAGCGTTAAAATTCGCACAGTTTGACTTGTTGCGTCATTCTGGAACGGGTTGTGTGCCATTGCTATTGCTTGACGATTTGTTTGATAAGCTTGATGCTTCGCGCGTTTCTCAAATTGTAAATATGGTGGCAGGAAATGATTTCGGTCAGATATTTATTACGGATACCGATCGTGGGAAACTTTCTCCGATACTCGAAGCTACGGAGCAAGATTATAAAGTGTTTAATGTAGCAGGAGGCGAAGTTGTGCAATGAGAAGAAGAAAAGTCGAGGCTGTATGCGATGTGGTTCCCGCTTTGTTGCGTGAACTTGGATTGGAAACGCCGCTTAACGAGGCGCGAGCCATTAATGCGTGGGAAATAATTGTAGGCGAACGTGTGGCAAAGGCTACCGGGAATGTAAAAATCTACAATCAAGTGATGTTTGTAGAAGTGGCTTCGCCGGCATTGCGTAACAATCTTTTCATGCAGCGTGCCATGCTTGTGAGAAAAATAAACGAATACGTTGGAGCCGATGTTATTTCCGACATAAGGTTCAAATGATAGAGATATTAATTAGAAAAAGACATATTATATTATATGAATACGATAGGGAATGTTTTTCGCCTTACATCTTTTGGTGAAAGCCATGGGGTTGCCGTTGGTGGAGTAATTGATGGTATGCCTGCGGGTATTGAGGTGGACTTGAATTTCATTCAAAGTGAGCTTAATCGTCGCCGTCCCGGGCAAAGCGCAATAAGTACACCGCGCAAGGAGACCGATAAGGTAGAAATTCTCTCCGGGGTGTTTGAAGGTAAAACCACAGGCACGCCAATTGGTTTTGAAGTGAGAAACGAAAACCAACGTTCCAAGGATTATTCGGAGTTGAAGGATATTTACCGTCCCTCGCATGCTGATTTTACCTACCAAGAGAAGTATGGTTTGCGCGACTATCGTGGTGGTGGGCGTCAGAGTGCGCGCGAAACTATTGCGCGTGTAGTTGCCGGCGCTTTTGCCAAACTTGCGCTTCGCAAGGTGGGTATTGAAATAGAGGCTTACACTTCACAAATTGGTATTATAGGAATTGGACGTGATTATGTGTGGCATTCCGTTGAAGAAATAGAGAAAAATGCTGTGCGTTGCCCAGATGATGCGGCTGCTGTGAAGATGGAAAAAGAAATAAAGGCTGCGCTTGCCGATGGCGATACTATTGGTGGCGTTGTGAGTTGCATTATAAAAGGTTGTCCCGCAGGGCTTGGCGAACCTGTCTTTGGAAAATTTCATGCTGCGCTTGCTTCGGCGAGCATGTCGATAAATGCGGCGCGCGGTTTCGAACTTGGCAATGGTTTTGAGGCTGCTGAAATGCGCGGTACTCAATACAACGACGCTTTTATCCCGGATAATAACGGTGGTGTTACTACAAAGACAAATCATAATGGTGGAGTTTTGGGCGGCATCACAAATGGAAATCTTGTTACTTTTCGTGTGGCGTTCAAGCCCGTACCTACGTTGAAAGTTGAGCAGCAAACTGTGGATATTAACGGCAATCCTGCGGTGATTGCGGCACGTGGTCGCCATGATCCTTGTGTTGTGCCGCGCGCTGTGCCTATTGTGGAGGCTATGGCGGCGATGGTTACGCTCGATTACTACCTTTTGAGCAGAACAAACCGAATTTGAACGCGGTTAGTCGAAACAAAATACATTTAATCACATTTAATCAGAGAATTGCGCCTCCGTATGGGCGTATTGCATACGCCCTAAATTGCGCTGATTTGCAATTTTGCGGCGAAAGTTTGCGATATGGTTCAAGCGGTGGCGTACAAGGCGTATACAATACGCCCCTACAAATGGTGCAAACCCAAAACTAATTACAGTCTTCTAAATTCCACAAAAAACAATATCGGATGTTGGAAAAACAATATCCGATATTATTTAAATTATATCAGACATTATTCAAACAATATCGGATATTATTTTTGCCGTTGTAAACCATTGAAAAACAAATCCTTATAAAACAAACCTTTTATAGGGGTATTTTCTTGTGATTCAATGATTTACACGTTTTTTGTGGTATTTGCTGTTTTAGAAAAAACTTGGCTGTGGCATGGCGTGGGAAGCGAAGTTTTTTACGCCATGACTTTCTTTTTGGAGGCTTCTTGTCCCGAGCAAAAGTGGACATGAAACAAAAACCGTGTGCGTCATGAAGGCGCACACGGTTGGTTTATTAAGGTTGGCGGCGTTATTATTTCACCACTTTCTTTCCGTTTACAATGTATATTCCTCGCGGCAGCAAGTCGAAAGGCGTTGTCAGCCTTATGCCATCGAGTGTATAGATGCCTTTGCGCCCGGACGTAGGGTTGTTTTTCGTAGAGGCAATGCCCACTGGGTGTTCGGCGGGGGCTATAAGCACTTTCTTTGCGGCTGTTCCGTTTTCATATATTGTATTATTCTCCCCGATGGTGGCATTCTGTGGCGTGATTATCTCGCAGCCGTCAATCTTCAACGATTTGAAGCCGCCAATTGCGGCACTGTTGGCTGGAGTGTTCGTTATCTGCACAACGCTGTTTATTATGCTGAGTTCTCCTAAGTTATCTCCGTTTATGCCGGATTTAAAACTGTTAGCATTTGAGGCGCTTTCTATAATTATATTTGCGTTTTTGAGCGTGCATAGCGGCGATTTTGCCGTTACCTTTATGCCAGAAGATTTTGCCCCAAGTTTGAGAGTCAGGGAAGAATTTTTGTCGTAATTGGTTATGACTGTATTTGCTGTCAGGTATAATGCAGTGCAGTCGTCAGAATCAAAACTAAGAACGCAGTTGCCTTTTACTTTTATGGTAAGGTCGGAGTTTTTTGAGTTTTCAATAATGCAGAAAATATCACTGAACTCGCTTTGCAAGTTGTCGAGCGTAAGCGTTGAGGTGGCGGGGTCGAAGTAAATTCTGCCGCTCGAGCCAAACTTCGTGTTCCAAAGATTTAGGTAGGAGCGGTTGAGGTCGTTTATCGTCTCTTTCATAAAGTCGACATAATATGCGCTCGAAGCCTTTACTTCCCCGAACAGGTTCCAGGGGGAAGTTTGTTGCAGTTCGGACAATCTGTCGGAACTTGTGTACAGCGTTTTCGGATATTTGGGTGTGTCGGAGTCTATATCGCTTATGTCGAATGTTGTTTCGTCAATTCCTCCCTTTGATATTTTTTCTTTTTGATATTTTCTGAATGCAACGAATTTGAGACTGCTGCAACCCCTGAACACATTCGGTCCGATGGCATACATATATCGGGGGAGGGTAATGCTTTCAAGTGAGGAGCAGTTTTGGAAGGCGTTGTAATAAATCCAGCGCAGACTGTCGGGCAGTTGCACCTCTTTAAGACCTGTACAGCCTTCGAAGGTATAGGGTTGTATTTCTCTGACCTTAGAGGGAAGCTTGAGGCATTCAATATCAGTTTTGCCACGGAACGCGCCGGTGTTTATCCACCTTACCTCGTATTTCGTGCCTTGGTATTCCACAACTTCAGGAAGTATTATCTTGTCGGGGTCGGCATTGTTGCCTAATGTTGTGTTTAGACACCTGTCCAATTCCACATAACGCTGATATCTGTTTATGATTTCGTATCTGCAGGTCGTGTTGTTGTGCGTGTATTCGAAAGTAATTCCAGTGCCAAAGCCGTAGGAGGTTGCAGGGAATATTATCGAAAAAAAGAGGACAAGTATCGCCGCGATGTTCTTTGTCGACAGCGCGTTTTTGTTTTGGATTTTGGATTTGCTCATAATGGTAAATGTTTTATAGTAATTGTTTTGTCTTGTTTTTATGTTAAATGCAAATATATGGTATTTCCTCTCCTTTTTCTCTGCTTTTTTTGTTACATTTCGCGGTGTGGCATGAAATGTAACCAATTCAATGGGATATAACAATAAAACCAGGGTACATGACAATAAATTACAGGGCGGATTTTTCTTGGAAAAGCGAGTTTTTCTGCTTTTGAAATGCGGTTTTACCCTGATTGGATTTGTCAAAAAAAGAAGCCTCGCGGTTGTTGTTTGCAACCGCGAGGCTTTATTTTGGTGTGGGAGACGTTGTTTAGAGAATGCCCTGCGCCATCATTGCTTTTGCAACTTTCATGAAGCCGGCAATATTTGCGCCTTTCACATAGTTGATGTATCCGTCGGGCTCTGTGCCGTATTTCACGCATGCAGCGTGGATATCCTGCATAATGCTGTGGAGTTTGTGATCAACTTCTTCGGCTGTCCAATTAAGACGTTCGGAGTTTTGAGTCATTTCGAGACCAGAAACAGAAACACCGCCGGCGTTTGCAGCTTTTCCCGGAGAGTATAGAATCTTTGCGTCCTGGAACACTTTGATTGCTTCGGGAGTGCTTGGCATGTTTGCGCCTTCGCTTACGGCAATCACGCCGTTTGCTACGAGTGTGCGTGCATCATCGCCGTCTATTTCGTTTTGTGTTGCAGAGGGGAGTGCAATGTCGCATTTCTCGCCCCAAGGACGTGCGCCTGCTACGTATTTCACACCGTATTTCTCGGCATATTCGCGAATACGTCCGCGTTCTACGTTTTTGAGTTCCATGACATAGTTCCACTTTTCGCGGTCAATGCCATCGGGATCGTAGATATAGCCGTCGGAATCAGAGAGAGTAACAACTTTTGCTCCAAGATCGATGAGTTTGTCAACGGTGTATTGTGCTACATTTCCCGAGCCGCTCACGCAAACAGTCTTTCCTTTCACGTCGATGCCTTTTGTCTTGAGCATTTCGAGCATGAAGTAAACGTTTCCGTAGCCTGTTGCTTCGGGGCGAATCAGAGAACCGCCAAATTCAAGGCCTTTGCCTGTGAATGTACCGGTAAATTCGCGTGTGAGTTTCTTATACATTCCGAACATGTAGCCTACTTCGCGACCGCCTACGCCTATATCGCCTGCCGGAACATCGGTATCGGGACCAATGTTTCTCCAAAGTTCGGTGATGAATGCCTGGCAGAAACGCATGATTTCGGCATTGCTCTTTCCGCGTGGGCTGAAATCGCTACCACCTTTGGCACCGCCCATCGGCAATGTGGTGAGCGAGTTCTTGAATGTCTGTTCGAATGCAAGGAATTTGAGAATTCCGAGATTTACTGAGGAGTGGAAACGAATACCGCCTTTGTAGGGACCGATTGCGTTGTTGTGTTGCACACGGTAGCCGTTGTTTACTTGAACCTTGCCCTTGTCGTCTACCCATGTTACGCGGAACTGGATTACACGATCGGGAACGCAGAGGCGCTCTATGAGATTGGTTTTTTCAAATTCGGGGTGCTGGTTATACACTTCCTCAATTGTGGGGAGAACCTGCGAAACGGCCTGAATATATTCGGGCTGACCCGGATAGCGGCGTTTCAGATTTTCGATTACTTCGTTTGCTTTCATTTAAAATTACTCTGTGGGTTAATACTTCTTTATCGTAATGCAAATATACAAAAAGTTTGTTTGATAGCCATAATTAAGAAAAATAAATGATTTTGATGTGGAAAAACGAACAAACGTTCAAAGTTTTTCGATAAAAGAGTGTGTGCTGGCATTATGTGCTTTACTTTTTGTCAAAGTGGGGCTGAGAATTTGTCTTAGGTTTGTTGTGCATGGGGGAAAGTGTGGAATTTTTTATGTGTGGGATATCGAAAAAATTCCAAGGCATCAAATTTAAATGAGGTAGGACCTCGTAAAAACGATATTGGACCTTGTAAAAATAATATCGGACTTTGTTTAAAAAATATCGGACATTATTTAAAAAATATCAGACATTAGTTTTAATACATCGGACATCGTGGAAATGGCATTGGAATAATAAAAAAACGCGCCGTATTTTTGAGAATACGGCGCGCTATGAGGATAGACTATAATTGTCTATTTGTGAAGCGTAAGCGTTTTTTCCTTAAATGGAATGGGATAGGTGTTAAGCCAAATTTGAGGCTTGAGTTCCGAGGTGCCGAACGAAAAAGCAAAGGCTTCGATAGGCTTGCCTATCATATCGGCGGTGAGCGGAACATAATAGGTGTAGTTTTTATTTACTTTCTGCACGCGGAATTCCCAAGTGTTGGCGGTAAACGAAGGTGCGCGGTCGGGGCAGCCAACATACTTTCCGTCGACTTTAATACCTGCCCATGCTCCTTCGGTGCCGCATTCTCCGTTTATGGCAATGCACAAATAGGCTTTTTCGGGTATTTCGTCGAGCGTAAATTTACTGCTCCACGCATGTTTTACTCCGTTAAAGTTGCGAAACAGATTTGATGCGCGCCAATTGCTACGGTCAACCGGTTTGCCATCAACGCTTGCCGCTACTTCGGAAACGCGCAGCGGAGTGCGGTCGAGCTTCATGTATCTGAATTCTCCTGCTTTTGAAACATCTACTTCGGAGTGGGGACCTACATAAAACGGTATTGATTTCCAGTTTACCAAGTCGGCAGAAACGTTGAGCCGTGCTCCTTCTTCTGATTTATAAGGTGTGATGGAATATTCGTCGGGGCAGTCGATTGTTACCTTGTCGAGTTTCTGCACTTTGCCCATGTCGACCATGAATGCGGTAGATCCATCGGACGAATGGTCGTTCCATCTCACTGCTACCGAGAAAGCGGTGGATTTGTCGCCGTCGAATGCGTATTTATCCCAAATTTCGCGCTCTCTGAAAATCTTTTGGTTGAAAAAAGCATCGCGCGCAGCTTTCACTTGTGGAATGTTGGTTTCGCCAGAACGCTTTAACGAACGTACTTCAAGCGCATTGTTGTCGGCAGCATAGCATGTGGAATAATATATTGCAGACGCATCATTTGGAACATCGCATTGCTGCATGTCGGAAATATGACGGAAATACGGCAGTTTGAGTTTCTCGCCCGGGAATTTCACGTTTACGGTGCTCCCTTTAGCCGCGCCAACATTTTTGCCATCGATATCCGACGATTTGTAAGCCACATCACCACGCTCAACTTTCATCTTGTAGCTCATACCCGGCATGCCGAGCAATTTAACAGTGGGATTGCCGCTATAATCATTCACTATATTATAAGGAATGCCGCTCAAAGCAACCTTATCTTTCTCCTTGACATTCGTAACCTTTACAAGAGCGGAACGGAAAGGCTGTACTTCCACATCAATCGTGCTTCCATAGGCGTGGTTTCCCATGTCGAAAATATAAGGGTGGTAAAGACGTGCCTTAACTTTGTTGTTGTTCGATTCAAGTCCTATTTCCTTGCCGAGATTAATGTGATAGGTTACGGTATTCCAAGTTAGATTTCGCAAAGTTAGGAACCTTGTGTTTCCATCGCCGCGTGCGAGAGCTTCCGGACCGTATTTGTCTTCCGGCAATTTTATTCCATTTACAAGAATGTCGCGATATTGTCGGTGGAGATTGAAGAAAAATGCCAATTGAGGGAACTCGTCATCACGCAAAAGCCATGGATTTCCATACAGCTCGGGAGCCAAAATAAGTTCACGCCCGAAAGCCTGTAAAACAATGTCGTCTTCCCAAAAATCAAGGCATGAAGACAAACAAACACCGTGATCTTCAGTCAAACGGTTGAGTTTGTCGGGCGTTTGTCGGCTTATGGCCTCGCCACGATGGTGTGGGGCGGTCATACTGTTTGTCATAAGCACGTCTATATAAGTTTCCGCCCCGCCAAAAAGGAATGTCGTGGAATGTTTTGTGCCCGGTCCGAGATTTAAACGGTGGTTGAGCAGAATGAAATCGGGCGAAGTTTTACGAATACGCGTCATCATTTTATCGAAATAGTCGTATTTTGTGTCGCGAAGCTGACCGCAAACCGCATCCATCTTGAAAAGTCCGAAATTATACTTCTCTACCAATTCCGACATCATATTGATACGTGCGTTAGCTTCTTCTTCGGTATCACCGAAGCCGTCAGGTCCGCACCACACGCCAAGACGCGCCCCAATACTCGCAGCACTTTTTGCCACAGTACTAAAACCATTTGGGAAATGTCGCTTGAAACGAGCGTCATACGTGTTTCCGTAAATATTAGCACCGTCTATCGCACCAGCGTCAAAGGCATAGATGTCGATTTTCATGCCGTAGGTGTTTTGCAACCAGCGAAAGAAATCAAGGTTTATGAGAGTTTGTTCTTCGTTTGCACCTTCGTTGGTGTTGTTTATCCAGGAGAAATATTCCGCCCTCGAAGGTGAAGTTTGCGTTATAACTCCCGTTTTTTCTTGCGCGCATACGCTACAAGTTGCAATAAGCAACGATAAAAGAATTGAAATCTTTTTTGTTTTTATCATGGCTATGAGATTTTTGAAATAACCAAGGCGCGAGTTTTTATTCGCACCTTGGTGTTGGGTTTGTAAATATTGCGCGAAATTAGTCGAGCTTGTGAACGACCAATCCGCTGCGTAGTTTCGGTTCAAACCATGTTGCTTTTGGCGGCATTATTTTTCCGCTGTCGGCTATGGATATGATTTGATTCATAGATACAGGGTAGAGCGCGAGAGCAGCAGTCATTTCACCAGAATCTACTCTGCGGCGAAGTTCTTCCAAGCCTCGCAATCCGCCTACGAAATCTATTCTGTCGGACGAACGCAAGTCTTTTATGCCAAGTATCTTGTCGAGAATAAGACGTGAGGAAATGTCAACATCCAAAACGCCTATAGGATCATCTTCGTCGAATGTGCCGTCTTTTGCTTCGAGTGCATACCAATTTCCGCAAAGGTATAGCGAAAACTCATGGTGTCGAGTGGGACGGAAATTCTCTTTGCCTTTTTCGATAATAACGAAATCATCTGTAAGAGCATTTAAGAATTGGCGCGGAGTGAGTCCGTTTAAATCTTTAACCACACGATTGTAATCGAGAATGGTAAGTTGATTTGCCGGGAAGCATACAGCCATAAAATAGTTGTACTCTTCGTTACCCGTTCGTTTGGAATCGTTTTTCGCCTTCTCGGCACCAACAAGCGCAGCTGCTGCAGAACGATGGTGTCCATCGGCAATATATAGCGCAGGCATTTGTGAAAAACGTGCAGTAATGAGTTTTTTGTCTTTCTCGTCTGCTATAATCCAAAATTTATGCCCAAAACCATCAATCGGAGCAATGAAATCATACACCGGCTCTTGCGCAGCGTAACGTTCTATCAGATTGTTGAGTTCTTTGTCATCGGGGTAGGCAAGGAATACAGGCTCCATATTCGCGTTTGTTGTGCGAACATGCTTCATGCGGTCTTCTTCCTTGTCCTTGCGAGTAAGTTCGTGTCGTTTGATTACTCCATTCATGTAATCTTCTACCGCAGCACATACAACAATTCCGAATTGGGTCTTTCCATTCATGGTTTGGGCGTAAAGATAATAGTTATCATTTTCGTCCTGAACCAACCAACCTTTTTCTTGGAACTTTGCAAATTGTTCCTTGGCGCTTTCATACACACGAGGATCGTATTCGCTCGTTCCTTCCGGGAAATTTATCTCTGGTTTTATGATATGGTATAGCGACATTTCGTTGTCGCCGGCTTCTTGTCGCGCTTCTTCTGAATTGAGAACGTCGTAAGGACGGCTTTCTATTTTCTCAACCAGATTCTTAGGCGGACGCAAGCCGCGAAATGGCTTAACTGTTGCCATAGATTTTATTTGTTTACCTGAAATTTGGTTATTCCGTCTTTAAGGAAGCCTACTATTTGATTTGCGGCAGCAATGCCAGCGTTAATATTGGCTTCTTGAGTCTGTGCTCCCATTTTCTTGGGAGTTGCAAAGTATCTTCCCGGGAATTTTTCTGCAAATTCAGCAGCACGATCGGGAGCTATGTCTGCAATATATTTCAAATCTTCACGCTCTGCAAGTGCACGAACCAGTCCTTCTTCATCGATTACTTCTTTGCGGGCAGTGTTTACAAGTATTCCGTTTTTAGGTAGTTTTGTTACTACATCGTAGTTTATACTATTGCGCGTCTCATCAGTTGCGGGGATATGCAGACTTACTATGTCGCATTTTTCGAACAATTCATCGCGCGAAGCAACTGGTATAACTCCAGCCTGCTCTATTGCATTTGCGGGACAAAAAGCATCGTAAGCGTAAACGTCCATTCCAAAACCTTTTGAGATGCGTGCCACATTGCGTCCTACGTTTCCAAAAGCAAGAATACCGAGTTTTTTGCCTTTGAGTTCCGTTCCTGTTTTGCCATTATAGAAATTACGCACTGCATACACGAGCATACCGAGCACAAGTTCTGCCACAGCGTTGGAGTTTTGTCCCGGAGTATTCATTACAACTACATTGTGTGCGGTAGCAGCTGCGAGATCTACGTTGTCATATCCTGCTCCTGCGCGAACAACTATTTTAAGTTGCTTGGCGGCATCAAAAACTTCGTTGTCTACTTTATCGCTGCGTATAATAAGTGCGTCAGCATCGGCTACAGCGTCGAGTAGTTGTTTTTTGTCGGTATATTTTTCTAAGAGCGCGAGTTCATATCCTGCTCCATCGATTTCTTTGCGAATGCCTTCTACTGCTGCTGCTGCAAAAGGTTTTTCTGTTGCTATTAAAACTTTCATTATTGTTGTTCTTTTATAAAACTAAAACAGGTTGGAAGCCCATTGCAGTGCAATTGGGTGTCCAACCTGTGGTGTTGCTTGATTAATGTTTTGCTTCAAACTCTTTCATTGCTTCAACAAGAGCCTTGACGCCTTCTACGGGCATTGCATTGTAGCACGATGCACGGAAACCTCCTACCGAACGGTGTCCTTTGATTCCAACCATTCCTTTGGCGGTTGCAAATTCAAAGAAATCGCCTTCAAGATCTTTGTATTCGTCGTTCATCACGAAGCAAATGTTCATGAGCGAGCGGTCTTCTTCTTTTACTGTGCCGCGGAAAAGTTTGTTACGGTCGATTTCTCCGTACAGAATGTCGGCGCGTTCGTGTGCGAGTTGGTCCATTGCCTTTACACCGCCTTTTTCCTTAATCCATTCGAGCGTTTTCATTGCGCAATATACGGGAACTACGGGAGGGGTGTTGAACATGGAACCTTTTGAAACGTGTGTGCGATAGTCGAGCATCGTAGGAATTGGACGACTTACTTTTCCGAGCACGTCTTCCTTTACGATTACGAAGGTTACGCCTGCCATTGAAAGATTCTTCTGCGCACCGCCATAGATTATCGAGTATTTCGAAACGTCAACGGGGCGTGAGAGTACATCGCTCGACATATCTGCTACCATTAATACCGGACTGTCGAGTTCCTTGCGTATTTCAGTTCCGTAAATGGTGTTGTTTGTAGTGATATGGAAATAGTCTACGTCTTCGGGTACTGTGAAATTCTTGGGGATATATGTGTAATTGTCGTCGGCAGACGATGCTACTTCAACAACTTCTCCAAAGAGTTTTGCTTCTTTAATGGCTTTTTTTGCCCAAGTACCTGTGTTGAGATACGCTGCTTTCTTTTCCAAAAGGTTGTAGGGCACCATGCAGAATTGTGTGCTTGCACCGCCGCCAAGGAACAATACTTTGTATCCTTCGGGTATGTCGAGGATTTCTTTCATCAAAGCCTCGGCGTTGTCCATCACCGGTTGGAATTGTTTGCTACGGTGGCTTATTTCCATAAGCGAAAGCCCCGTGTTCTCAAAATCAATGCAGGCGTCTGTTGTTGCCTTGATTACTTGTTGGGGAAGTATTGACGGTCCCGCATTGAAATTATACTTTTTCATTACTCTGTATTTTAGTTGTTATTGTTTTTTCTGTATTTCTGCAAAGAGAATGGTTCGTGTTGCGAATTTACGAAAAAATACTTGCTTCGGCAAATTTTCAAACGAAAACCCGCTTGTATTTTGCTGTTTTCCCGTTTTTCGGCAGATTTTTGTCGTTTTGTCGCAAAATGTAATTGTTGATTGACAAAATGCATTTGAACGTCGGGGATTGCTTTACTATGAAAATTTGCCGGTGTGCTTTGATGGAAAAGGGGTTCTTATAAACGTTTTTCTGATGTGCGCAAATCGTTCAAACAATAACCGATATTTTTTGAAAAAGGTCGGATATTATTTAAAAAAGGTCGGATATTATTTTTCCGTTAAGCCGAGATAGTTTTTTGCAAGGCATCATGGCGTTTTTACCATGGGGTTCTGTGTGGAGAAAATTGCCTGCATTGCCGAAATTTATTAACTTTGCGGTAATATTCTGCCTGCACCGTAATATGAAAGTCAAGTTTAATTTCTCAAAAAG
>CAVIQL010000045.1:0-12559 GCA_963644855.1 Clostridiaceae bacterium Marseille-Q4149
GCTCCCACACAGAGTGTTGGCGACCAAGAAGAAATCAAGAAATTGTTCCCCAAAACCTATGGCTTGCCATTGGTAGAGTTTGTTCCGGGAGAAAAGAAGGCAAACGAGCCGATGAATGTCGGTGTGATTCTTTCGGGCGGCCAAGCTCCTGGCGGTCATAACGTGATTAGCGGACTTTTTGACGGCATCAAGCGTCTTAATCCCGAAAACCGTCTTTATGGTTTCCTTATGGGTCCGGGCGGTCTCGTAGATCATAACTACAAAGAACTCACCGCAGATATTATTGACAACTATCGCAACACCGGTGGCTTTGATATGATTGGTTCGGGCCGTACAAAACTCGAGAAAGTAGAGCAATTTGAAAAAGGTCGTGAGATTATCGAGAAACTTGGCATTAAGGCTCTCGTAATCATTGGCGGCGACGATTCAAATACTAATGCTTGCGTTTTGGCAGAATACTATGCTGCAAAGAATTATGGCATTCAAGTGATTGGTTGCCCTAAGACAATCGACGGCGACTTGAAGAATGATCAAATCGAAACAAGTTTCGGTTTTGATACCGCCACAAAGACTTACGCCGAAGTTATTGGTAACATCGAACGTGATGCTAATTCCGCTCAAAAATATTGGCACTTCATTAAACTCATGGGTCGTTCTGCTTCTCACATTGCTCTTGAATGCGCATTGCAGTGCCACCCAAATGTAACGATAATTTCAGAGGAAGTAGAAAAGAACGATACTTCTCTCGACGAAATCGTTACATATATCGCCCAAGCTGTAGCCGATCGCGCTGCTGATGGCAACAACTTTGGTACAGTGCTTATTCCCGAAGGGCTTATTGAGTTTATTCCTGCTATAAAACGTTTGATTGCAGAACTTAATGATTTGCTCGCAAGTGAAGAGGGTAAGACAATTGCTACAAAAGATCATTACAATTGGATAAAGACGAAACTTACAGGCGAAAACGCTGAAGTTTACAACTCTCTCCCCGAAGGCGTAGCAAAACAACTCACAATGGAACGCGACCCTCACGGAAACGTGCAGGTTTCTCTCATTGAGACCGAAAAGCTTTTGTCGGAAATGGTGGGAAATAAACTCGCAGAATGGAAAAAAGAAGGCAAATTCGTAGGTAAATTCGCAGCTCAACACCATTTCTTCGGATATGAAGGACGTTGTGCAGCTCCGTCAAACTATGATGCCGATTATTGCTACGCTCTCGGTATTAGTGCGTCGGAACTTATATCCAACGGGAAAACAGGTTACATGGCAATCGTGAAGAATACTACTGCTCCCGCAGAAGAATGGGTTGCCGGTGGTGTGCCAATTACAATGATGTTTAATATGGAGCGTCGTAATGGCGAAATGAAGCCTGTAATTCGCAAAGCTCTTGTAGATCTCGAAGGCAAACCTTTCAAGGAGTTCGCTTCGCATCGTGAGGAATGGCGTCGTAATACTTGCTTTGTATTCCCTGGTCCTATACAATACTTTGGTCCTACCGAAGTATGCGACCAGCCTACCGAGACTTTGAAACTCGAACAAAGCAAATAAATAAACAAACGTAACGTAAACAATAAGTTCTTCGCCTATGTACAATGGGCGGGAACTTATTTTTATATATAACAATGGCACGCAAAGCAAAAAACACAAGAAAACATCGTAGACCTTTCGGCTTTTGGGAAAAACTAATCAAATTGCCGGCTTGGAAACTTGTACTTGGGGCTTTGGCTGGCTGTGCTATATATATTTTTTTGTTTCAATCGGTATTTCTCTCCCCACGCAACACCCTCGTATGGAAAGCTATCTTTGGAGAATCGAAATATCCCGAAGGTTATTCGGTACAAGGAATAGATATTTCGCACTACCAGGGGAATATTGATTGGGATAAACTTCACAATGCCTTGATAGACGGGAATCCTGTGCGTTTTATAATAATAAAAGGTACGGAGGGAAATTATAGACTCGACGATAATTTCAATGACAATTTCTATAATGCTGCTGAGTATGGGTTTATTCGGGGAGCATACCATTATTTTGTGCCTGGAGTAGATGCAAAAAGTCAGGCAGATTACTTTTTGAAGCAAGTTCATCTTGAAGAAGGGGATCTTCCGCCCGTTCTCGATTTTGAAAAAACGGGCAATCTTTCTCCCGCGCAAGTTGAAAAGGCTGCACTAACTTGGTTGAATAGAGTGGAAAACCATTATCATGTGAAGCCAATCTTATATACTTACTACAAATTCAAACTAAAATATTTTTCGAGCAAGAAATTTGACGACTATCCTTATTGGATTGCGCATTATTACGTTGATACGCTTAGATATAAAGGAGCTTGGAAATTTTGGCAGCACACAGATTTCGGCAAAGTTGATGGCATAAAACCATACGTGGATTTAGATGTTTACAATGGTTCTATGTATGATCTCGAAAAATTTACAATACCCGAAAGATAAAACTATTTTTTGTGCCGTAATAATTCTTTACACGAATATTTGCGTAATTCCCGATGCAGAACATTTATTTGCCCACAAAACAAATTGGAGGGTGCTGATATTGGGCTAACCATATGATATTTAGTGAATTTCCGAATTTATATGCAGTCAAAAAGAGAGACATGGAACAAACGGGGGCTAAATTGATTGCAAAAATAATGGTGCTATCAGTTTGGTCTATCGGGTAGGAACAAAGGACTCTATGGGTTTGTAGCTAACCAACAGACAAAGCATAAATTTCACCACCATTGAGCAATATGAAGTGGCGTGATAAATCCATGTCAATTATTCTGACAATTTATAATAAGCCTTGCGAATAAGTCCTGCCATAAGTTTGCGACGTTTCACCAAAAAATCTGGGTAACTTAACGTCTCGAAATTCTCAGGCAATGCATTATGCTCACAAGCAGCCTTGTAACCATCTTCACCGAACCGTTTGCGGTATGCGTCAACGTATTGCGTTGGAGGATTATCTGAGATGTCGATGTTTGTAGAGTAATCCAAGTAGGTATAATTGGCAATTTGGTTGCGGTCTCTATCTTCTTCATATCCTTGAAGAGCCAAGTAATGTTTGGGGAAGATATGGTGTATGTCTATTGATGATTTTGTACCATGCGCCCCAACAACAAAATACTTTGATGTTGGTGTTGTACTAAACAACATCGGATAATTCAGTACGTTGAGCGATGCTACATACCCATACCATATAGGAGAATTGGTGGACGAAGTTATCAAATCATTGAGAAGCGTATAATTAAAATAATCATCTGTGAACTGATTCTTTATCTCATTGTCAAGATAGGCAACAAATTCATCTGCAGTCTTTACTGAGCGGAGGTCTGCCAATTGACGTTCCACTGTAGATTCTGGAGAATCTGTGTAAAAACCTCGAATGTTAGCCATAAATACCCATCGTTGCATGATGCGTTTGAGAGGTATGGGCTGCACCTTATATTCTGTCTTACCTATGAGGTAGAGCATGTATGAGAAAATTACAGCATTGTCTGATGAAATTAATGAACTCTTCAAATAGCCAGCTTCTGCCTCTATGTTCATAAAGGCATGCCAATGATTGAGATTCATTACAATCTCAAGTGAATTACGGAACTTTTCGAAGTTCTCCTGCTGGGTTTCTAAAGACGATTTACGCGTATTCAAATCCTTGCCTCGCAATAGCATATAGGCATACCTCAATCTTGCACGTTTGAAGGCCAAGCCTACAGTGGTGCGAATGAGATGGACAGGATCTACTTCGATAATATGATTGTAAGATGTGCCGTCTTTGGGGATACGTGAATCCTTGCAGAACTGATTGATGCGTATGTGTAGGTCATTGTCATATACAGCAAGTAGTGTTTCTATAAAATTCTTTTCTGTAAGTTTTTGCCCACCAGAGTTTACTCGAACAAATATGTCGGCAACATCTTCCTCATTGGCAATTGCTTTTATCTCCAGTGTTGGCAATACATAGTCTGAGAGATTAAGCAGGTCGTTGATATTGTCTTCTATCTTTATTTCCTCATCATCGTTCAACTCTGCCAGCCCGTCTTTTATGCGCTTTTCGTTAAGCTGATTTATGTAGTTGCGACGAAACTTAGAGACTGTATTGTTGTCTTTTGCGGCAAAAACCTCACTTATGGCACTAATCCATTCCTGGGAACGTTCGTATGCTTGCGACCATACTTCAAATTCTCGCTTCAAAGGGTTGAAAGATATTTTAATACGACGTTCCTTATAGTTTGAGTCTTTAATTTGTATGCCTTTTATGGCAGCGAGCAACGCCGTTAGGCGTTGTTGTCCGTCAATGACCAAGTCGCGTGGTACTTGCCAATCTTTATCATTATTGCCTATCTGTTTCTTGTTCACAAAGTCGGCAGGTGATTCCCAAAGCATGACAAAGCCTATTGGAAATCCTTTGAGCATTGAGTCCAACAGTTCACGCACCTTGTTGTCTTTCCACACAAAGGGGCGTTGAAGGTCGGGCAAACCTATGCGACCATTCTTTACATCGGTGAGTAAGTCCCCCACCTTTCTATTTATTGGGGTAAAAAGTTCATTAGCCATATTATTATATTTTTGAAAGATCTGAATGTTATGTTGGAAAACAGACTTATCTCTATGGAAATACTAATAGCAATCTACGTTTGCTGCCTACTCTTTTGTATCTCAAATAGCTCGGCTTGAAAGGCGGCTCTACGCTTGAGATTAATTCATGGTCTCTGAACGGTTATTTTCCGATGTGGAAAGCCGAGACTTATACGATTTCTTCGCTGGCGGTAGTAGTATGATAAGTAATAAGACCTCGTTGTGGACTTAACTCTACACGTCCTAAGGTTAAATGCTCTATTTGGACCGCAACTTTTATTTCTTCTTGGAAAGTATTTGCCACACCTCCAATAAAGTTTACAGGAAGATCGGGACGGTTGTAATGAAGTACGTTACGCTTTATAAAAAGGCGGAAATTTGCAACAAGTAATTCGGCTATTTGACTATCCCGATGGTGGCGGTGTATAAAAGGAACCAAACTCGCCAAAAAACGATTTGGCATGGGCTTGCGATATACACGCTCGATTATTTGTTCTTCGGTCAGTTTTGTTTCTTCAAAGAAACTGTCTTGAATGTCTCCCGTAAGCTGTCCCTTGAGTATGTCGCTTACCAAAGTTCTACCCAAAACGGCACCGCTACCTTCGTCTCCGAGAATATATCCAAGCGGTGAAACATTTTCAATAATATCATGACCATTAAACAAACAGCTATTGGAGCCAGTGCCTAAGATACAAGCTACGCCTTCTTTGTGTCCGCACAAAGCACGAGCCGCAGCAAGCACATCACTTGCTACTTCTATTTCGGCTTGAGGGTAAAGTTTCTTCAAACATTCTTCCACTACGCCTTTTTTCTGCTTAGTGCAGCCTGCGCCATAGAAATAAATATTGTCAATGTGTGTTCCTTCTACATTTGGCGCAAACGACTCTTTAATTGTTTTTGTTATGATAGCTTTGTCTCCAACCACAGGGTTAATTCCTTCGGTCTTGAAGTTTTTTACACTACCATTTCCTGCAATGAGTATCCAATCTGTTTTTGTAGATCCGCTATCAGCTATTAAAGTTGTCATAATTTGCTTTTGTTTTAGCCGTTATTGTCTGCCATCATTATTATAATGACTATCCTTTTCTTAACAATTTTGACGCTATGCGACGAAATTATTTCGTAATACATGCAAAGTTAGCTCTTTTAGAGTAATAAACTATCGTTTTGCCGCTTTATTTGAGGAATTAGTCGTATATAATTTCTAACTTTGCCTCAAATTATAGATTGTAGATGCGTAAACTGATATTTTTATTCTTCACATTGCTATTTCTTGTACTGTCCACGCCGGCATCGGCAGTGCTTAACGAGAAAAATCTTGGGCAGACGCTTGCCGTCTTGCGCGAGGAACTTGAAATGTACCAGCGCGACAGCCATAGAACAGTTGTCATGGGGCAGGCGGTAAGGGAACGCGTGCACAAGCGATTGATGGAAATAATGAATGAAAGCAATCAGATTGCCTTGATGTTGTATTCCCAAAAAATAGACTATATATTCGACCTTACTTATGCTTGTAACAAGGCTACGGATTTGTATGATGATTTCAATACGATGCGTTTGCCGTTTGACAAGGTGCTTACGAAGATGGAAGTTGAGGAAGCGCGTTACGACGGGCTCATTGACAATCTTAACCATATGCCTAAGGAAATTCTCAATCAACAGGAACAAAAGGATCGAGATGTTTGTCTTACGCTTTGTGTGGCAATGAAACGTACTTTGCAGAACCAAGCGAGTGTTTTGAAGGAATATCGTGATACCTATCATAGGGTTTCGGAGAGATTGAAGACACTGAACGATTATGCTGTTAAGAGATACGATAATATCCGCCAGAGTATTTTTGTAAATGGTGATGAAACTTATTTCGACATTTTGTTGAATTTGCCTTCTTCTGTGATGCGTGCGAATTATAGTATGCACGAAAAATATTCTGCATCTAACGCCAGGGCTTCTTCACAGTGGCGCGGACCAGTGGTAACTGGCTGGTTTATTTTCATGATCTTTTATGCTTTGGTGGCAGTGGCTTTGAATTTGTTGTTTATCAAATTTGTTATGCCGAAACGCGTCAAGACCGTGCAGTTTAACGAGAAAAAGCCGTGTATAATAATGGCGTCAACCACGGTAACGTTTGCCATTGTGTTGATGCTGCTTTGGCTATTTGTTTTGAAGCATAATTTCTTCCTAATGGCTTGCAAATTGTTGGTGCAATATGCTTGGCTGCTTGCGGTGATACTTATTTCGTTGCTTGTAAGGCTCGATGGTTCTCAGATACGCGACGGTTTCCGTATTTATTCCCCGTTGATTCTTACTGGATTTATTGTCATTACTTGTCGAATAATCTTTATTCCCAACGAGATGGTAAATCTGTGTTTCCCGCCGCTCATGCTTGTTACCACATTGTGGCAGATTTATGCTATATTGCGCCGTCATCGCAGTCTTCCTCGTAGCGACATGTTTTATTCGGGTATTACGCTTGTAGTGATGCTTGTCAGCGTTGTAACATCGTGGTTGGGATATACGTTGTTGAGTGTGCAGTTGCTTATATGGTGGATAATGCAGTTTACCTGCATTCAAACTATTACTTGTATATATGATATACTTGAACAATATCGCAACAAACATATCAAGAAGGGCAAGTCGGATATTCGTCAAACGTGGGCGTATGATTTTGTGCGCAGAGTATTTGTGCCGGTAATCATGGCTTCGAGTTTCTTCTTTAGTTTCTACATGGCTACTGAGGTTTTCTCGCTCTCCGAAATATGTAAATTCTTGTTCTTCTCTAACTTCATCGACATAACAGGGGTTGCAAAAATCAATCTGTTCAAGATTCTTATAGTGTTCTCCTCTTTCCATGTGGTGAAATACATAGTTTATGTGTTCCATTCCTTCTTTATTTTGTATTATGGTGGAAAAAAGAAAACCGTAATAGGGGAGAAGGCGCTCGTTTTGAAGGTATGTACGTTCTTGATATGGTTTGCGTATGCTATGATTTCGATGCTTTGTCTGCATATCAGTACTTCAGGAATTCTTGTTGCTATGGGCGGTCTTTCTACAGGTATTGGTTTTGCAATGAAAGATACATTGGAGAATTTTTTCTATGGAGTTTCGTTGATGACTGGGCGTTTGCATGTCGGCGATATCATAGAGTGCGATGGTGTGCGTGGTCAAGTGGTTGATATTTCCTATCAGAGCACGATGATTGAGGCACTCGACGGGTCTATTATCGCATTCTTAAACAACCAATTGTTTACAAAGAATTTCAAGAATCTAACAAAGAACCATCATTACGAGGTTGTGCAAATTCCAGTTGATGTAGCCTATGGAACGGATATTGCCAAGGCGCGCGAGATAGTAACCGAAGCGGTGAGCAAACTCGACAGTTACGACAAGGCGCGCGGTTTCAAAGTGGTGCTCAAGGAACTTGGTGAAAGCGGAGTGCAGTTGCGCATCGTGATATGGGTTCCTGTGGCAACCAAATTGTATGTTATAGGTGATATATACGAGGTGGTTTACAATGCATTCAATGCAAATGGTATTTCAATGCCTTTCCCGCAAAGAGACATACACTTGATAGATGTTCCGGAAGAGGATAAGGAGAAGTTAGAACGTATAATGAAAATTTCGGGTTTGACTTCCGAAAAACAATAACCGATATTTTTTAAATAATGTCCGATATTTTTTAAAAAATATCGGACATTATTTTTTTCATAAGCCTAATTAGTTTTCCGAGACAAATTATGGCTTAATTACTGTGAGTGGAGCAAATTTTAATAGCAATACTTTTTCTCCTGCATCATGGAAATCGATATAAGCCTTTACCGTATCGCCCGCATCTGTAAGTTTCTTTACCACGCCTTCTCCAAACCTGTTGTGGCTCACAACAGTTCCTGGTTTTATCATCTCGTTGCTTGTGGTCTTGGCAGAGGTTAATGAGGCTGCATTGTCCTCCAAACTTTGTGTGTTTACAGCCCGGAGTTTTGTGAAATTAGACGACTGTTGCGTAGTAACAAAACTCTTTTTGCTATAATCTTGATTGTGTGGTAAGGAAGTGCGGTTATAAGTTTTTTGTCTGTCTTTGAATTCAATGCAAGTAGGGTCGATTTCCTTTACAAACCTACTTGGCTCGGAATCTGTAAGACTGCCATACGAAAATCTGAAATGGGCGAAGCTTATGGTGCAGTATTTTTTTGCCCGGGTGATAGCTACGTAAAACAAACGCCGCTCCTCTTCGATTTCCTTTGGGTTGTAAAACGCCTGGTGTCCCGGAAAAATTTCCTCTTCAACCCCAACAATGAATACGCTGTCAAATTCCAAACCTTTGGCTGAGTGTATCGTCATGAGAGTAACCCGATTCGGGTCGTCATCATTCTTGTCGGCATCGGTAAGTAGGGCAACATCGGCAAGATAGTCAGAGAGAGTAATATTTTCGGCATCTTCGCTTTCCTCTTTCTTGCTTTCAACAAAATCATTCAGCGCTGTAACCAATTCGTCTATGTTGTCCTTGCGGCTAATATCGCTGATGTCTGAAACAATCTCGTCCTTTACGCCACTCTTTTCCATGATTTCTATACCCAAAAGGTAGGCGTTTGTCGTATCTTCTTTATCGGCAAAATATTTTATCATTGTGGTGAATTTAGTTACTTTGCCGTAAGTAGCGTTGGATATTCCAATTTCTTTTGCATCGTGTGTGGTTACAGCTTGCCACAGACTTTCGTTGTTTTTTATGGCTGTCGATACAATCTTCTCAAGAGTGGTGTTGCCTATACCGCGTGTGGGATAGTTTATAATTCTTCTGAAAGCTTCGTCGTCGTTTTGATTTACAACCAATCTGAAGTAGGCAATCATATCTTTGATTTCCTTTCGCTCGTAAAACGACAATCCGCCATAAATTCTGTATGGTATTCCTGATTTTCTCAAAGTCTCCTCTATGACACGGCTTTGCGAATTCTTTCTATAAAGCACAGCGATGTTTTCATACTCGATGCCGTTGCGAAGATTTGCCTTTTTAATATTTCTTGCCACAACATCAGCCTCTTCAATGTCGTTTTCTGTACTGTAAATTTCGATTTTGCCCCCATTGTCGGCAAGACTGTAAACATCTTTCGGTATTCTGTTGCGATTGTGTTCGATTACACTGTTGGCAGCTTTGACAATGTGTTGAGTAGAACGGTAATTGCGCTCCAATTTAAACAATTTGGCTTGCGGGAAAATACTTGTATAGTTTAAAATGTTTCCTATGTCTGCCCCGCGAAAGGCATATATACTTTGTGCATCGTCTCCTACCACACATAGCTTCTCTTTTTCGCGTGTCAACAACCATAATACTTTCGCCTGGGTGCGGTTTGTGTCTTGATATTCGTCTACAAGCACAAAATCAAATTTGTTCACGTATTTCTGGCGAACGTCTTCGTGTGATGTTAGAAGCACATACATCTGAATCAACAAATCATCAAAATCCATTGAGTCGGAAGTTTTCAGCCTGGTTTGGTAAGCAAGATAAATTTGACCCACGGCAGGAATATTGTTTGAACTGTCGGTCAACTTTATATTGTGATCGTTTGCGTATTCGTCAGCAGTGATAAGACGGTTCTTGGCCCATGATATACGAGACAGCACCACGGCTGGTTTATATGTCTTTATGTCCAACCCCAGTTGCTTTACAATCATTTTTATCAAGCTTGTAGAGTCGGCGCGGTCGTATATCGTGTAGTTTGGGGTGTATCCCAGCAACGGAGCTTCTCGTCTTATGATTTTTGCAAACACACTGTGGAAAGTTCCCATGTGCAAGTATCTTGCGTTTTTCTCTCCTACGATAAGCGCGATGCGTTCACGCATTTCTTTTGCCGCCTTGTTGGTAAACGTAAGCGCAAGTATATTCCACGGTTTGATGCCTTGGTCTATAAGAAATGCTATTTTGGAAGTAAGAACTCGGGTTTTTCCTGCACCAGCGCCGGCTATAACGAGCGAAGGTCCTTCGATATATTCCACGGCAAGCCGTTGGCTTTCGTCAAGATTGTTCAGATATTCTGTTTGTTGCATGGGAATGTTTTTTGGAGGCTTGTAGGCTTTATGCAAAAAAATAAAGGAGAACACTGACGCGATACGCGATGAAAACTCCTATATAATAAGATTTGAGGGTCTGCAAATCTTTGTAATCTGTATTGCTACAGCGCGCCATTAATTTGCAAAACGGTCTCGGTTTTCATTTTTTCTTGATGAGCATCCCGGTCTGCCGTCAGCGGAACTCCTTTGTAATAGCAAAGGTATAATATAAATTTGAAACGGTAAAATTTCATCGTAGTTTTCTTTGGGGATTGTGCGTATAATCGGGGCTTTTTGTACTATATTCTTTGGTTCTTTGGTATCAATAAAAAAAGCAGTAATTTTGCAGCCGAAAACTGCGAGTAAAACAGCAAGTAAATTATGGAGGTTATAAAAACTCAAAAAAACTTGGCCAAAGTTCTTGACCAACTGCGTGCAGAAGGAAAGACCATTGGTCTTGTTCCTACGATGGGTGCTCTTCATGCGGGGCATGCATCTTTGGTTTGCCGTTCTGTTAAGGAGAATGATATTACTGTCGTTAGTGTGTTTGTAAATCCTACTCAATTCAACGACAAAAAAGATTTGGAAAACTATCCTCGGGATATTGTTGCAGACGAAAGGTTGTTGCAATCTTTGGGTGCAACTATCGCTTTTATTCCCGAAGTAGCAGAGATGTATCCAGAACCGGATACTCGTCATTTTAGCTATTCCCCTATTGATACGGTGATGGAGGGAGCGCGACGTCCCGGACATTTTAATGGTGTGTGTCAAATCGTTAGTAAACTGTTTTATGCCGTAAAACCGGATAAAGCATACTTCGGCGAGAAAGATTTTCAGCAGATAGCTGTAATCAGAGCTATGGTGAACGATTTGAAGATTCCTGTGAAAATTTGTCCATGTCCCATTGTGCGCCAAGAAGATGGCTTGGCTCTCAGCAGCCGCAATGCTTTGTTGAACGATGATGAGCGGAATATAGCTCTGAATATCTCGAAAACGTTGAAAGAAAGCGTGGAGTATGCTGCAAGTCATGATGTAAAGGAAACACAAAAGTTTGTTGTGGATACACTTAACGCTATTGACGGCCTTGAGGTGCAATATTTTGAAATCGTTGATGGAATTTCTTTACAGGATGTGGACGATTGGAAAGACAGCAACTATATCGTGGGGTGTATCACTGTGTATTGCGGACATATTCCTGTTAGACTTATCGACAACATTAAATATAAGGAAAACGCGTAGGGATCATGTTCGTAGAGATATTGAAATCGAAAATACATTGTGCCACTGTTACCGAGGCTAACCTTGAATATGTGGGAAGCATTACCATTGATAAGGAACTGATGGACCAAGCGGGCATTCTTCCGGGGGAACGTGTGAGCATAGCAAACAACAACAATGGCGAACGGTTTGAGACATATGTTATAAGTGGCCCTGCAAAAAGCGGAGTGATATGTCTTAATGGAGCGGCAGCGCGCAAGGCTCAGGTGGGAGACGTTATAATAATTATGGCGTATGCTCTTATGACTCCGGAAGAGGCTAAAAATTTTACTCCTTCGCTTGTTTTTCCTGACAAAAATAATATGCTGAAATAACATAAGTGTATCTCGTAAAAATTCCGAGGCATCTAATTTAAATTAGATGCCTTTGATTTTAGATTACATCAGACCTCGTTTTTTGAAGCTCTGATGTTTTTTTTGTTAGCATAGTTGTCGTTCCCTCAAAGAGTGTCAGTAATTTCCGTGGGAGCATTATCATTATTTCCTTTTTTGCTGAATTTATTCTTATAAGCGTTTTTTCTCTTGAAACTTTCTTATGTTTAAGAGGCTTTTGAAATATTATTTGTATCTTTGAAAATTAAAACGAAAAGGCGTTTGGTTCAAAAACAATCAGCCCTAAATTGTAGAGATTATATTGCATTGTATATCAAAAAGACTTACCCTGTAGTAGGC
>CAVIQL010000046.1:0-11552 GCA_963644855.1 Clostridiaceae bacterium Marseille-Q4149
ATACAAGAGGATATACACGCCGCACAAAGAAAACAAAAATCGTTGCCGTAGAAGACGAATTGGGAAGATTGCAACCGCAAGCCCTTGATTTGGAAGCGGCAGTGCTTGGTGCGCTTTTGCTCGAACAAAATGCTTTTGCAGATGTAAGTGAAACGCTTTCGCCCGAAAGTTTTTACGACAAACGTAATCAACTTTTGTTTGCAGCCATACGCGAACTTGCTCTTAAACAATTACCTGTAGATATGCTCACGGTAAAGGAGCAACTAAAAAAAGAAGGAAAACTCGAAGAAGCAGGCGGAACTTTTTATATTGCCCAACTTACGCAGAAGATGACTTCCACTGCTCACCTTAATTATCACGCTAAGATTATTCAACAGAAATATCTTGCCCGGCAGTTGATTTCGTTTGCAGCAAAAATTTCAGACAAAGGATTTGACGATTCGCAAGATGTTGACGAATTGATGCAGGAGGCGCAGAGTGATTTGTTTAAGTTGGCTCAGCAGAATTCCAAGAAAGATTTTACACAGATTACTCCCGTAATTGACGAAGCTTATAAGCAATTGAAAATTGCGGCAGAAAGGCACGACGGGCTTAGTGGTGTGCCAAGCGGTTATACAGAACTTGACAAAATGACCAGTGGGTGGCAAAAGAGCGATTTGATTATCCTTGCGGCGCGCCCTGCAATGGGAAAGACGGCGTTTGCTCTCTCTATGGCAAAAAACATGGCTATCGACAACAACATTCCCGTGGGATTCTTTTCGCTTGAAATGAGCAACGTGCAACTTGTTAACCGTTTGATATCAAATGTATGCGAAATCAAGGGCGAGAAATTAAGAAATGGTCAGCTTGAGCCTTATGAGTGGATACAATTGGACAGGCAGATTAAACGTTTGTACGGCGCTCCTTTGTATTTAGACGACACTCCTTCGCTTACGATTTTTGAATTTCAAACCAAGGCGCGCCGACTTTGCAACGAACATGGTGTGAAAGTTATAATGATAGACTATCTACAACTTATGAACGCCGGAGACAATCGTATAAGCAATCGCCAGGAAGAGGTATCGCTTATTAGTCATGCATTAAAGGCTATGGCAAAAGAGTTGAATATACCTATTTTGGCTCTTTCGCAGGTAAATCGTGAAGTAGGCAAACGTGAAGGCGAGGAAGGCAAACGTCCTCAACTTACCGACCTTCGCGAATCGGGAGCAATAGAACAAGATGCCGATATGGTTTGTTTTATTCATCGTCCGGAATACTATCGCCTTGGCGGTGAAGAGATGAAAGGGAAAGCCGAGATTATTGTGGCAAAACATCGTAATGGTGCTGTGGGCGATGTAACGCTTCGTTTCCGCAAAATCTATGCTTCGTTTGAAAATTTGGGTGATTCTTTTGTAGAGTCGGGCTACAATTCTACAGCCGCAGCCTCACAAGCGTCTACCGATTTAACCCAATTGCCTCCTGCCGAATTTAGCGGCAATCCATTCGCTGGCGGTTCAAACGATGATCTTCCCCCGTTTTGATCTCAATTTGTTTTGTTACGGCTTGATACAGTGCGCAACGTAAAGTATATTTAGCCTTCTATCTCGGAGAGTTCCAACCATCGGTCGGATTTCTCTTCGAGTTCTTTTTCACATTCCGGCAGTCGTTTGCTCAACGTTGTGATTTCTTCAACATTCAGAGTACTGCCGCTAAGTGCATTTACAATATCATTTTTCTCACTTTCAAGGGCTGATATTTCGTTTTCGAGTTGTTCGAGTTCTTTACGTTCCTTGAACGAAAGTTTACGCTGATGCCGGTTTTGTTGGCGCTGCATATTGCTGGCGTTAGCTTTGTTCTCTCGCTTTTCTTTCTCTTTCTGTGCCTCCAAATCCTTGCAATGTTCGCGATATTGGGTATAGTTGCCAGGAAAATCGTCAACCGCAGCGTCTCCCTTGAACACTAAAAGATGATCAACCACACGATCCATAAACCAGCGGTCGTGTGAGACAATCATCAAGCAACCTTTGAAGCCTATGAGATACTCTTCGAGCACTTGCAACGTCTCTATGTCCAAATCATTCGTAGGTTCGTCGAGAATTAGAAAATTGGGATTTTTCATCAACACGGTGCAAAGGTAAAGTCTGCGCCGTTCGCCGCCACTAAGTTTGTATACATAGCTGTTTTGCACTGCCGGCGGAAAGAGAAAATGCTGCAGAAATTGCATTGCCGTGAGTCTTTTCCCGCCACCGATGTCTATTGTTTCGGCTATACTGCGCACCACATCGATAACTTTCATTTCGTTGTCGAATTTAAGTCCTTCCTGTGCAAAATAACCGAATTTCACCGTCTCTCCAATGTTTATCTTGCCCTTGTCGATGCCTTCAAATCCGAGTATCATTTTTACAAATGTAGATTTGCCCGAACCATTGCCTCCAACGATGCCGAGTTTCTCGAATCTTGAGAAGTTGTAATAGAAATCTTCGAGTATCTTTTTTTCTCCGAAAGCCTTCGACACATAGGCTATCTCCATGATTTTCGAACCTATATACGTGGTTTTTGCAACGAGTTTTACTGATTGTTGTTCTGTTTTTCTGTGAGCGAGTTCTTCGAGTCCTGCAAAATTTTCCTCACGGTATCGTGCTTTGTGTCCGCGTGCTTGGGGCATACGCCGCATCCATTCCAATTCGCGACGATACAGATTATTGGCGCGTGCAACCTCGGCTTTTTCAGCATCCTTACGTTCCTGGCGCTTTTCCATATAATACGAATAGCAACCCTCGTAGCTATAAATTTGCTTGTTGTCGAGTTCGTAAATACGGTTGCAAACTTGTTCGAGAAAATATCGGTCGTGCGTAACCATGAGAAGCGTTACCGCAGGGCGCGACAGATATTTCTCAAGCCATTCTATCATTTTCAAATCCAGATGGTTGGTTGGCTCGTCAAGAATAAGTATATCTGGTTCTGTCAACAACACGTTTGCCAAAGCTACGCGCTTACGTTGTCCGCCCGACAAGTTCTTCATAGGCATATCAAAATCGGTGATTTCTAGTTTTGCAAGCACCTCTTTCACCCGATATTCGTAATCCCACGCACCAGAAATATCAAGACGGTTTGACAAATCAGAAATCACAGATTCATCTCCCTCGGAAATACCTGCAAGATAGCGTCTCACCAAATCGGCGGTATCATTTCCTCCACTAAAACACGCTTCCAGTACAGTTTGTTCCGGAAAATATTCGGGTGTCTGTTCAAGATAGCCTACACGAATTCCCTTTCTATATACCACAGCTCCGCTCTCGTATCCCTCTTTTCCGCTCAGAATGTTCAATATAGTGGATTTGCCGGTGCCGTTGCGCCCTACAATTCCAACCTTCTGCCTTTCTGCCACGCTGAACGAGGCATTGTCTACAATAACCAAGTCGCCAATGCTTTTGCAAAGGGAATTTACATCAAGAAACGTGTTAATATCTGCCATTTTCGAGGAGTGAACATAAATTTCGTATGCAAAGTTAGGAATAACAAACCACAATGCGCCCCTTACCTTATATGTTCTTTTTTCGATGCGGCATCTCGTAAAAATTCCAAGGCTTATAATTTAAACAATGTCGGATCTCGTTTAAAACATATCCGACATTGTTTTTACGCATTTGCGAGATATTCTGTTTTTCACTAATTTTGCTATGAAAATAATGGCATATTATCTACAAAATGACCGAATTCAACCCCGATACATTAACTGAAATTCTTAGAAAGCGGCGTTCCATCAGAAAATACACCGCAGAGCCGCTTGCCCAACAGCAGGTTGTAGAACTGATGAAAGCAGCCCTTTATGCGCCGTCTTCAAGAAACCGCCAACCTTTACAGTTTATTTTGGTTGACAACAAAGACGATTTGTCCCGTTTATCGGAATGCAAGGCATCTGGAGCACAACCAATTGCAGGAGCAGCCATTGCCATTGTTGTGGCAGCCAATCCCGCCGTGTCGGACGTGTGGATTGAAGATGCTTCAATAGCTTCGGCTTATTTGTTGTTGCAAGCCGAATCGTTGGGATTGGGCGCATGTTGGATACAAGTGAGAAACCGTTTTTTTGAAGACGACACCTCGGCAGCCGACATCGTGAGAAGCATTTTGGGAATACCCCATAATATTGAAATATTGTCGATTATCTCCGTGGGCAACAAGGATAACGTAAAACCTGCACACGATGAGAGCGAACTGAAATGGGAAAAGGTTCACATTGACAAGTATTAAGAAAAAGCTATGCGAACCAATAAAAACTTCTTCATGATAGGTGCAGGCAATGTGGCGTGGCATTTGTCGCAAGCCTTGAAACGTGCCGGCTATATACCAGTAGGTGTATACAGCAAACACTTGGAAAACGCCGAAACGCTTGCACGCCAACTCGAATGCAAGGCTTATGATGATTTAAGCAAAGTTTTGTGCCCCACTACCCTATTTGTTTTTTCCATAAAAGACGATGCTATTGCCGACACGGCTACAATAGTTTCGGAAAAACACAAAGACTCGTTGTTTGTACACACGGCAGGCAGCGTGGCAGCCGATGTATTTAAGGGAAAAATAGACAAGTATGGCGTGTTGTACCCTCTGCAATCGTTTAGCAAAGCACGAAATTTAAACTTTCGCGAAGTTCCGATATACGTAGAGGGAAACAATTCGGAAACAGAGAAAGAAATTCTTGGAATTGCGGCAGATTTGTCGGATTATCCCGCAAAGGTTCTTGACTATGAGCATCGCAAACGCATGCATCTCGCAGCTGTTTTTGCTTCCAACTTCACAAATCACTGCTATGTGTGTGCAGAAAACCTGCTCGAAGGTTCGGGCGTAGATTTCACCGTGCTTCTGCCTCTTATAAACGAGACATGCCGAAAAGCAAACGAGATATCTCCGCGAAATGCACAGACTGGTCCAGCGGTGAGATACGACAGAAAAATAATGGAAATGCAGGAAAAAATGCTCAAAGGCAATATGCTCAACATATATTGCGAAATGAGCAAAAGTATTCACGATACAGCCATAACGGAAGTAAACAACAAGAAAAACAAACAGACTATATGATAAACTACGACCTGAAAAAAATAAAAGCCATGGTGTTCGATGTTGACGGAGTGCTTAGTAGGCAAACTATAAACCTCGACACATCGGGCGAACCGGCGAGAACGGTAAACACAAAAGACGGATACGCGTTGCAATATGCTGTGAAACAAGGATTGAAACTTGCGATAATCACCGGTGCACGCACCGAAGCAATAAAAGTAAGGTATAACAAACTCGGCATAACCGACATCTACCTTGCGGCAAAGGTGAAAATAGATATTTTCAACGAATGGATGCGCATTAACAAGCTAACACCCGATGAGATAATCTATATGGGCGATGACATTCCCGATTTTGAAATAATGAACATCGTAGGTTGTCCCTGCTGTCCCAGTGATGCCGTGGTTGAAATAAAAGAAATTTCAAAATACATCTCCTCTTACGCAGGCGGTGAAGGATGTGTGCGCGATGTGGTAGAGACTGTAATGCGCGCCCAAGGCAAATGGTTATTTGATAAAAAAGCATTCGGATGGTAACTCCCTTTGAAAACCTGAGAAAATACTCGATAATACTAGCAAGCGGCTCGCCTAGGCGAAGAGAGCTGTTATCGTCGATAGGACTTGAATACAACGTGAGAACAATCGAAGGTATTAGCGAAGAATATCCCGCAATATTGACCGCAGAAGAAGTACCACAATTTATCTCTCGCAAAAAAGCACAGGCTTATAGGGATACGATGAATAAAAACGAGTTGATAATAACAGCCGATACCGTAGTGTCGCTCGATAATAAAATTCTTGGCAAGCCACAAGACAAAAACGAAGCTGTAGAAATGCTGCAATTCTTGTCGGGAAGAACTCACCAAGTAATCACAGGCGTTACAATTATGACCGAAACACGCGAAGAAACTTTTGCAACCACAAGTCATGTAACGGTTGCCCAACTCCAAGACAATGAAATAGAATATTATATCGAAAAATACAAACCTTACGACAAAGCCGGGGCATATGGCATTCAGGAATGGATAGGCATGATTGGCGTAACTGGAATAGAAGGAAGTTTTTTCAATGTAATGGGACTGCCGGTACAGAGACTCTACACACTGCTCAAGACTTTTTGATACAGCCAGCAATTACCTGCCAAATGTTATTTTACTTTCGTATTTTTCAGACGGATAAAAATGATTAACTTTGCGTTCACAAAAAGCGTATTCCAAGATTAAAATGACTGATATTTTCATAGCAGGTCCTTGTGTGATAGAAAACGAAGCCGTAACCGAAGCCGTTGCCACAGAATTGGTGAGACTCAACAAACGTTTTGGTATCGACATCATATTCAAAAGTTCTTTCGATAAAGCAAATCGCACCTCGTTGCATTCATATCGCGGTCCGGGATTAGAAAAAGGCTTGGAAATTCTTGCCGGAGTGAAAGAAAAATATGGACTCAAAATTCTAACAGACATTCATGAAAGTTGGCAAGCCGAATCCGTAGGGAAAATCGTTGATGTCATACAGATTCCAGCTTTTCTATGCAGGCAAACCGATCTTATCGTAGCCGCTGCACAAACATGTAAGATTGTAAATATCAAAAAGGCACAGTTTCTTTCGGGTAACGACATGAAATACCCATACGAAAAAGCCAAGGAAGCCGGAGCAAAGGAAATATGGCTAACAGAACGCGGAAATTCTTTTGGATATAATAACCTCGTGGTAGATTTTCGCAATATCCCATATATGAAACAAATATCGCCAACTGTAATAATGGACTGTACGCATTCTGTACAACGTCCTGGAGCTGCAGAAGGTAAAACCGGAGGTAATCGCGAATTTATTCCTATGATGGCAATGGCAGCCAAAGCTTTCGGTGCAAATGGCTATTTTTTTGAAGTACACCCTAATCCAGAAAAAGGACTAAGTGATGCAACCAATATGCTTGCCCTTAAAGATTTTGAGAGTGTATTAGCAGATATTCTTAAACAATAATAACAGAATTGATGTTGGACAAAAAATGTATTGAAATCGCTGCACAATGTTTGCGCGATGAAGCTCAAGCAATACTTGACCAAATAGAAAACCTTGATAGGAATTTTGAGCAAGCTGTCAGCCTTATTCTCGCATGCAAGGGTAAACTTATTGTAACAGGCGTTGGTAAAAGCGGACATATAGGTGCAAAGATTTCTGCCACGCTTTCAAGTACGGGTACGCCAAGTTTTTATATGAATCCACTTGATGCATACCATGGCGATTTAGGAGGGTGTGGTTGTAATGATATTATTCTTGCAATCTCCAATAGCGGGCAAACCGACGAACTTCTACGTATACTCCCCTACTTTCACGAAAAACAAATACCAATCATTGGAATAAGTAATAATCCTCAATCTCTTCTCGCACAAAACTCTGCGGTTCATATCACCGTTCCTGTTAGGCAAGAAGCAGAACCTCTGGGATTAGCTCCTACCACTTCCACAACAGCTACACTTGCAATGGGAGATGCTTTGGCGTGTGCTTTAATGAAAGCTCGTGATTTCAAAGCTCAAGATTTTGCAAAGTTCCACCCCGGCGGTAGTTTGGGGAAACGATTACTCACAAAAGCACGCAATGTGATGTTAAAAGACAATCTGCCTATCGTTCCTGCAGATATGTTGCTTGGCGAAGCTGTTACCCATGTAAGCAAAGGTCGTCTTGGACTCTGTGTCATTACAGATGAAAACAACAATGTAAAAGGAATTATTACCGATGGAGATGTAAGACGTGCCATGGAAAGTTCGCAAAATAAATTTTTCACCCTATCAGTTAGCGACGTAATGACAAAATCACCAATAACAATAAGTCCTGATACAAAAATTACTACTGTGGAAAAGATAATGCAGGAAAAGAAAATCCATGCCGTTCTCGTAGTAGATGAATCGAAAAAATTAATCGGAATTGTAGATTCTTTTAGAACAATGATTTAATACAGAGATATTGATAACGGTGGAAAAATTTTTATTACCTCTTCTTGTTTCAACCATATTTGACATTGTCTTCGCACAAACAGATGTGCGTTCCGACTCGTTGATTACACGCTATATAAGAAGTCAAAATATCAATATTTCAAACAATAATAGCCTTGTTCTTCTCGGTTCTGGTAAAGAGAAGTTCCAAGATATGTTTGTCGCCATAAAAGAGGCCAACCATTCTGTACATCTTGAGTATTTCAACTTCAGAAACGACTCTATAGCTGGCGCTCTTTTCGATTTATTAAAAGAGAAAGTAAGTCAAGGTGTCAAGGTACGTGTTTTATACGATGCCTTTGGAAACGCTTCAAATAATAAGCCTATTAAAAAAGATGAGTTGAAATCTCTGCGAAATGCAGGTATTGATATCTACGAATACTACCCCATGCGTTTCCCATGGCTTGACTACGCCCTGCATCGCGATCATCGCAAGATTGTTGTCATAGATGGAAAAATCGCATATACTGGTGGTATGAACGTTGCCGACTATTATATAAATGGAACGCCACAAGTTGGCAATTGGAGAGACATGCACATGAGGGTTGAGGGCGACGTAGTGAGCGATTTGCAGAATATTTTTCTTAGAATTTGGAACAAAACCACCAATCAAAATATTGGGGGCAACGAATACTACCCTAATCCTATAACTCAAAACGACGTAGAAATATCCAATCTGAAAAAAGATTCTTGTGCAAACAATGGAGAAAAAACTATCGCCGTTGTAAATCGAGAACCACGCCGGAGTCCGAAAATAGTGCGCGAGACATTTCTTCACGCAATAAACTATGCCCAAAATAATATAGAGATCGTAAATCCGTATTTCACTTTGAATCGAAAACTTCGCAAAGCTCTACGCAAAGCATTGAAACGTGGCGTAGATTTGGAAATTATGGTCTCGGAAAACAGCGACATTCCAATTACTCCGAGGGTTGTGGATTATAACGTGCGCAAACTTCAAAAGAGAGGCGCACATGTTTATTATTACAAAGGTGGATTTCATCATTCCAAAATCATGACAGTAGATGGTTTGTTCAGTTATTTGGGCTCGGCAAATCTCAATGCGCGCAGTTTGTCGTATGATTTTGAATGCAACTTACTGGTTGTAGATCAATGCACAACAGCGGAACTTCATTCTATTTTCGAAAAAGACAAACACGAAAACTGTGTGCCTCTAACTGATGATTATTGGCACAAGCAGCGTTCTGGCTGGAAAAATTTCCAGGGTTGGTTTTTCCATTTTCTTGAACCTTTTTTGTAAAAACGACACGAGATGAATTTGAATCAAGCTAAACACATTATAATTGTTGATACAGCTGCTTTCGACGAAGTGGCGTTCGATATTATCGTAAACTTCGAACGTATGCTCAATCGCCGAATTCCAAACGTAGACATGGGCAAATGGTTGTATGCAGCTGCTTGTGATGGGAAATTCCCGATAAATTCGGAGCCAATACTTGCTCTTTTTCTGAAAAAGAAAGGCGTTGAAGTTTTCCAACATCTGAATTTCAATTGCATTTCTACTGACAATAATGTTGGGGCTGTTGATATTGACGGACTAAATTTCCACATTGAATTCGAAGAATACGAAGGAAGTGCAGACCATGCGCTGATCGAAACCATCGAAAAAGTATTTGCTACTGCTACGTATGAAAGTGTTGAGAATTTAGTGTGTGTGCCTGGTGAAGATATCGCCCAATATACTGCACGCATTCTATCAGAGAAACGAAACATTCGTTCCACTGTTCTAACGCAGGAAACACTACGTGGCGGAGGTTTTTCGCAAGAGTTTCTTAGTTGTTCCATTAGTTATGCCTTGGGAGTTACCGACAAAGAAATTGAAAGCAATGGTACACCCGTAGAGGCAGAGATATAAACAGAAAATACAAATCATAAATAATTCTATCATGGGAAAAGTTTTAGTAATCGGAGCTGGTGGCGTGGCTACTGTGGCTATCCACAAATTGGCTATGAACCCCGATGTTTTCACCGATGTAATGATTGCAAGTCGCACCAAGTCAAAATGCGATGCAATAGTAAAGTCTATCAAAGGATGTAAATTCCAAACGGCTCAAATTGATGCTGACGACGAGGAGGCTTTAACAAAGTTGATGGAAGACTATAAACCGGAGATTGTAATGAACCTTGCTCTCCCCTATCAGGATCTTACAATTATGAATGCTTGTTTGCGAGCAGGAGCAAGCTATCTTGATACCGCCAATTACGAACCTATTGACGAAGCACACTTTGAATACAGTTGGCAATGGGCATATCGCGACCGTTTTGAAAAGGCGGGGTTGACTGCGATACTTGGTTGCGGTTTCGATCCGGGCGTTACAAGCATCTTTACTGCCTATGCGGCAAAACATGTGTTTGACGAAATTCATTATCTCGACATTGTTGACTGTAATGCAGGCAACCACCACAAGGCTTTTGCCACTAATTTTAATCCGGAAATCAATATTCGCGAAATCACACAGAAAGGTCTTTATTGGGAAGACGGCAAATGGATAGAGACTGAGCCTTTGGAAATACACAAAACTCTAAACTATCCCAACATCGGTCCAAAAGAAAGTTATTTGCTTCACCACGAAGAGCTTGAAAGCCTTGTGAAGAACTATCCAACTATCAAGCGTGGAAGATTCTGGATGACTTTCGGACAGGAATATCTTACTCATTTGCGTGTAATTCAGGATATCGGCATGGCGTCAATCGTTCCCATCAACTACAACGGTCAGGAAATCGTGCCGTTGCAGTTCCTCAAAGCCGTGCTTCCCAATCCGCAGGATTTGGGTGCCAACTACGATGGCGAGACGTCTATCGGTTGCCGAATCAAAGGTATCAAAGACGGCAAGGAACATACATATTATATATATAACAACTGTTCTCATCAAGCTGCATACAACGAAACTGGCATGCAAGGCGTGTCCTACACCACTGGTGTGCCCGCAATGATTGGCGCCATGATGTTCTTGAAAGAAATATGGAAGCGTCCGGGAGTTTGGAACGTCGAAGAATTTGATCCCGATCCATTTATGGAGCAACTCAACAAGCAAGGATTGCCATGGCATGAGCTAAAAGACGTAGATCTCGAATTCTGAAAACAAAGATAAAGATACATTTTCAAGGCTCGACAGATATAATATTTGTCGAGCCTATTTTATTGTTAGCCCAATACCCGTTTTGTTTTCGCCTCCATAGCCCAACCACATAAACCATATTATATTATGCTGTCTGGTAAAATAGCTATCATTACTCCTGGTTGCGATTATATTTTCCAAAACTAAGGTAATCCTAAGGGGCTGATACCACCATGAGAAGTGTCTCCCTTAATTCTGTGCAGATGCTGAAGTTTTACCAATTTATTATGATGCGACGATAATTTATTTTGAAGGCATCATAATAGATTTACACCACGGTCTCCCAGTCGTTACACCATGGTCTCCCTATCAAGACACCATGGTCTCCTTATCAAGACACCATGGTCTCTTTGTCAAGACACCGTGGTCTCTTTGTCAAGACACCA
>CAVIQL010000047.1:0-10627 GCA_963644855.1 Clostridiaceae bacterium Marseille-Q4149
CCTTGCTATTTGCAATACGCTTTTTTCCATTCTATATTGAGAATTAAATTCTTTGCAAATTTAAGTATTTACGCTCAAACAGCCAATCTTGCAGAGACAAAAAACTATCCATATTCCGCCAAATATACGGCATTGTTTTTAATCTCGCTTCGCTTCCAAAACATCGCAAAAACGAAATCAGACTTTGTTTAAACGATAACCGATATTTTTTAAATAATATCCGACATTATTTAAAAAAGGTCCGATATTGTTTGAACGATATCCTACATCGTCAAAAACAGTTCTGATTATACCGAAAAACCGCAACGTATTATTACTTTACACACCTTGAACATTCAACACGCCGTGGCTTTTAGTAAAGACATCAGACTATTTCGTAAAAACACCACGGCTTTTTCCAAAATGTTTTGGAGCAAATACCACTAAGCCGTTTGTAATAAGAAAAAGATTAGCTAATTTTGCAACATATCATATTGACATATAAAAAACAAAACCATCATGAGAGTTATTATTGAACCTAATTACGAAAAGCTGTCGCAATGGGCAGCAGACTATGTGGTAAACAAAATAAACGCAGCAGCCCCCACAGCCGAACATCCCTTTGTTTTGGGACTTCCCACCGGTTCTTCACCCATTGGTATGTATCAGAATTTGGTGAAAGCCAACAAAGAAGGACGTGTAAGCTTTAAGAATGTACTTACTTTCAATATGGACGAATACGTAGGGCTACCCGAAAGCCACCCCGAGAGTTATCATTCTTTCATGGCCAAGAACCTTTTCAACCATATTGACTGCCCCAAAGAAAACATTCATATTCTCAACGGCAACGCCCAAGACCTTGAAAAAGAATGTGCCGAATACGAAGAGAAAATAGCTAAGGCAGGCGGCATAGACCTATTCATAGGTGGCATAGGTCCCGACGGACACATAGCATTCAACGAACCGGGCTCTTCGCTTAACTCTCTCACACGCGTAAAAACGCTCACCACCGACACACGAATAGCCAATTCGCGCTTCTTTGGCGGTAGTGTAGAAGACGTACCCGCCCACGCACTTACAGTAGGCGTTGGCACAGTGATGGCAGCAAAGGAAGTTTTGATTCTCTGCAACGGACACAACAAAGCAAAAGCTCTGCAAGCAGCAGTAGAAGGTGCTGTTACACAAATGTGGACAATCAGCGCACTACAACTCCATCGCCACGGCATAATAGTATGCGACGATGCAGCCACAGACGAACTTAAAGTGGGAACTTACAAATATTTCAAGGATATAGAGAAAGACCAACTCTAAATCCCGCATTTTTATAACAACTACAGAAAACAGTTGCGGAATGACAAAGGCATCACTCCAAAACTGTTTTCTTGTTTTTGTAAGAACAAGGCATATCCCCCAAACTACAACCAACACCATTCGAACCTCTTGAAACATCGCAAGCATCACAACAGGTTTCAAACCAAACATTCCCCTCGCCGCTAATGCAATTCACCTCCACCGCCTATCTATTGTTCTTGCCGCTCGTATTCTTATTGTATTGGGCGCTACGCAAAGACGTCAAGATGCAAAACATCATGCTTCTCGCGGCAAGCTATCTGTTTTATGGTTGGTGGGACAGGCGTTTGCTAATAATAATAGTGCTTATGACCATCGCAACCTACGCCATAGGTTTGGCAATAGGGCAATCGCGAAGCCACAAAAGCAGGAAAGCACTTCTATTATCGGGCGTGCTGCTATGCGTAACAACTCTTGGAGTATTCAAATACTTCAACTTCTTCGCACAATCACTATCCAACTTGTTGACATTGTTTCATACCGACACCACATTTGTTACGCTCAACATAATACTTCCCGCCGGTATAAGTTTCTACACTTTCCAAAGCATATCATACCTCGTCGACATCTACCGAAACGACATACAGCCCACGCGAAGCATTGTAGGCTACGCCACATTCATTGCATTCTTTCCCCAACTCGTTGCAGGACCAATCGAAAGAGCCGGAAGAATGCTCCCTATCTTTGAAAATAGGCGCATATTCTGTTACAATCAAAGCGTTGAAGGATTGCAAAGACTCATCATAGGACTTTTCAAAAAGATGGTGATAGCTGATAATTGCGCAGAGACAGTTTCGGGAATTTTCAGCAATTGGAGTTCGCAAGGCAGCCTGGTTCTCGCCTATGGAGCGCTGCTTTTTACAATTGAAATCTATTGTGATTTCTCGGGATATTCCGACATTGCCATCGGAAGTGCGAAGTTGTTGGGAATAGAACTGTCGGAGAATTTCCGCGCACCATATCTCTCCAAAAGCATCTCCGACTTTTGGCGCCGATGGCATATTACTCTAATGAATTGGTTTCGCGATTACGTTTACATACCGCTCGGAGGAGGACGAAGCCACAAGACGCGCAACACATTCATAGTTTTTCTGCTGTCGGGACTATGGCATGGCGCAAATTGGACGTTTGTTCTATGGGGAATATACAACGCCCTATTGTTTGCCCCGTTCCGAAGATTAGAGAGACGCAACATTCCCTCCGTTATAATGGGTATGCTGACGTTTGTATGCGTGGTAATTGGCTTTATGATATTTCGCAGCGCCGACATATCGAGCGCCGCTGGCTATGCAATGCGAATGTTTTCGTTTACAAGCCTCACTGCTTTGCCACCCTCTGCCACTCATTCAATGATAGCCTTGGTTGCGGCCGCAATGCTATTTTTAGTAGAACGCAAAACGGGCGGACAAAAGCCTATAGTCTGTGCATTTCAAAACTTACCGTGCTTTGCAAGACGAATAGTCTACATTATAATAGTAGTAGCCACTATAGTTTTTGGCGCAGAGCCTGCGGCTTTCATATACTTTCAATTCTAATAAACGACCACGATGAAGATATTCATTATAAAAACCGCGATAGCAGCCGCGATAATTGTTTTGCTGTTTACGATGGCGTTTTATATGATACCATCAGGCAGAATTGGAGACGTTTATCCGCGTGTTTCTTCTCCGTTGCAGCAATCTTTGGTAATCGGAACTTCTCGCGCAGCGCAGGCAGTAAATCCGCAGCTCATCAATGCTACGCTCAAAGACGTTTACTCCCCTACTCTCTACAATTATTCCTTTCATCTCGATGCCTCTTCCTATAATGAAGTTTACGAAGCCGCCATTTACAAGAAACTCGCGCCGCATGACGGACTCAAGCATTTGTTTATTCTCACAGTAGACCCTTGGGCCTTGCGCAACTTGGATTCTGTTCCACGAGAACTGGCATTGCGTTCGTATTCAGCCCGCCCAAACGTGGAATATATAGCCAAGAATTTCAGCAGAAGCTGGTTTTCGCCACTTCCTACCCATTCTTTTGTGAACGAAAACGGACGGACAGAAGTAGACTACGCTCCAAAAACAAAAAAGGAATGGGAAAAACGAGTGGAAATGCGGCTTGTGGCATACAAAGACATGGCGAAAAACTACTCTTATAGCACAAAATCACAAAGTATACTGGAAAGGCTAATCCAAAATTTGGGCAAACGCGGAACGGTATGCCTTGTGCGCATACCCACATCGCAGCCCATGAAGAACCTTGAGCATAAAATCTGCCCGAGATTTGACATGCTGATGAATATCGTTGCACAACGGCACGGAATAGCCTATTACAATTTTGCGGAGACCAATTACGCAACAACCGACGGCAATCATCTTACCCAAAACGAAGGGAACCGCTTTTCCGCAGCATTGGCAGATTCAATCCTGCGACATACAAAAACGCAAGCCTTTACCAATTAAACAGTCCAGCATCCGTTTTATTGCAAAGCATTGCAGTCTGCAAAAAACTTAAAGTTCAGCGAAATACAGCCAATTAATTTGATGATTTTGCCGAAACCAACTTGCGAAAAGCACGTACACAAGCATCATAATTTCTTTACACCACAATCTCCCTATAAAGACACCATGGTCTCTTTATCAAGACACCATGGTCTCTTTGTCAAGACACCATGGTCTCTTTGCCAAGACACCATGGTCTCTTTGCCAGGACACCATGGTCTCTTTGTCAGGACACCACGGTCTCTTTGCCAGGACACCGCGGTCTCTTTTCAAAACGGTGCCTTCGTTTTGGAAACTCATGCCATTAGTTACCCCAACTCCTGCCTTGAAAAAACATTATGCAGCCTCGAAATTCTTTTTTCAACGCTATGGTATTCCGTTCAATACAACCATGCCGATAGGTTTATCAAGCGGCAACAAATACAAAAGCAAAAGCCGCCCGCTTTTGTGCGGACGGCTTTTGCTTTTCAAATTAAAGATTGCTTTGTTACTTCTTTGTAGTTGTTGACTTAGCGTTATCCTCGGGAGCTGCAATTCCAGCAGTCTTCAATACTTCGTCAATCTCCTTTTCCTTATCTTTCATCTCAAGATTGTAGTAAACATTCTTCAAAGAAAGTCCCCACACTTGTGGCTGATCGGGAACAAGTTCGCGTGTCTTTTCAAAATAAGTAAGACTCTTGCGATAATAGTCCTTGATTTTCTCCACATCAGATTTGTATTTAGGATTACGTGGGTCGGTTACAAACTGATCCTTCTTTGAGATGAGCTCGTTCACAAACGTTACACCCAAATTATAGTTGGCGTCGGGGAAAGCAGGGTCCAACTGAAGAGCTTTCTCCAGGCATTCACGCGCTTTGGTATAGTCTTTCGTAAGATTAAGATAGATACAGCCAGCAGAATACCACGCGTTCTTGTTGTTAGGAGCCTTTGTTACCAAATCCTCAGCCGTAGTCTTTGCTTCAGCGTCCAAATGCTTGAGACTATAATAGTAGAGCAAGTTTTGCACAAACTGAGTGTTGTTTGGAAGATCCGTAATGGCAGCCGTTACACATTTAACCCATGCAGCCGTATCCTTTTTGTTGAGCAAAGTCTGCGCCTTGATAAAATAAAGGTCGCTCTTGTTTCTCTGCGCAGTGTCCTGCAAAGCAAAATCAATGTGGCGCATTGCGCGATCATCGTCCTTCATCTGATAGCCAAGCAATGTGGTATAGAATGCTATGGTATAGTATTCGTTTGCATTCGACTTGTAAATAGAATCAGTCTGTTCCTTTGTAAACACAAAAGATTTGGGCATATCCAAAAACTTCTCGAACGCATCATACGCACCCTTGCGGTCGCCATTCTGATTAAGGAACTGACCAGCATAAGCATAATACTGCATCATCTGCGAAATCATCTTCATGTTGCTTTGGAAAGGAGCCTCAACCTCTGTATTGTACTTCGGTTTAAGCTTTCCTTTCTCGTCGGGAGTATTGTCGAGTTTGTAACTCTTTTCGAAATATTCCACCGACTTGTTGAGCGCATTTATAAACTTCACCGTGTCCAAAGGTTGTTTTTGGGCAGCTTTCATAATTTCTCCACTGAGAATCTTTCCTTGCACCACACCGGCCATATTATATGCTCCGGCAATATTCTTGGTCTTTCCACTTGTCAAAGCCTGCTCCATAATAGTTGCAGCCTCGTCCAACTTGTTTTCGTCAATCTTTTCCTGCGCCTTATAAATAAGAGTGTTTTGTGCCATGAGAGAACACATCGGGAAAAGAAGAAGAGCTATACACAAAAGTTTCTTCATGATTGTTATTGTTTTAAAGTTGTATGTTCTGTTTTCTAATGTTATTCGTCGTTATTCGTTGTTATTCGTTGGTTTCTTCTGGAGTATTATCTACAACGCCCGCATTGCCAGCATTGTCTTCATTCGAAGTTTCGTCAGAAGCTTTCGGAGTTTCCGGAGTTTCCACTTCCTCCTCATCTTCTCGCGGCACACGGCAAATACTTGCAATCTTATCACCGCGCTTTTCAAGGTTTATAAGACGCACACCTTGTGTGGCACGTCCCATAACACGCAAATCAGATACGTGAATGCGGAGAGTTATACCGCTTATGTTTATAATCATCAAGTCGTCATCGTCAGTAACAACCTTCAAGGCTACAAGTTGTCCCGTTTTTTCGGTAATGTTCATCGTCTTGACACCCTTGCCACCGCGATTGGTTATACGATAATCCTCTACATTGCTGCGCTTACCATATCCTTGATTGCTTACAACAAGTACGGTTTCCTCTTCAGGCTTGCAAACACTAACCATTCCAACAACCTCGTTGCCATTTTCTATGCGCATAGCTCTCACTCCGGTTGCATTTCGTCCCATTGAGCGCACTGTGTTTTCGTTGAAGCGTATTGCATGCCCCTCTTTATCGGCGACAAGTATTTCTTCATCGCCACGGGTAAGACAAACACTCACCACTCTATCGTTATCCTGGATATTGATTGCGTTAACACCATTCGCACGTGGACGAGAATATTCTTTAAGACTGGTCTTCTTAATCACACCGTTTTTCGTACAGAACACAACATAATGTGTATCGCAGAATTGCGGATCCGAAAGGTTCTTGATATGAAGACAAGCATTTACACTGTCATCAGGAGCCAAATTCAGCATATTCTGTATTGCCCTACCCTTAGAGATTTTCGTTCCTTCGGGAATATCATATGCTTTGAGCCAATAGCAACGTCCTTTCTGAGTGAAAAGCAAAATAGTATTGTGCATCGTAGCGTGATACATGTATTCTATAAAGTCTTCATTGCGTGTACTTCCGCCACGGCTACCAACTCCACCGCGTCCCTGCGAACGATACTCTGCAAGTGGAGTACGTTTAATATATCCCATGTGGCTAAGAGTTATTACCACTTGGTCGTCTGCATAGAAATCTTCGGGATTAAACTCTTCGTTGCTATACATAATCTCGCTACGACGATCATCTCCGTATTTTTCTTTTATTTCTAAGAGTTCTTCCTTTATTATGCTGCTACAAACGTTTTCGTCATTGAGAATGGAGTTGTAATATTCTACTTCTTTTTCCAACTCCTCCAACTCCTCATGCAATTGATCTTGCATCAATCCCGTCAATTGACGCAAACGCATTTCAACAATTGCTCTTGCCTGAATATCGTCAAATCCAAAACGAGCACAGAGGTTCTCGATTGCCAATTGAGGAGTTTTAGCAGCCTTTATTATATGAACTATTTCATCAATATTATCGCTTGCGATTATCAATCCTTTAATTATATGGATACGCTCCAAGGCTTTCTTCAAGAGATATTGTGTACGTCGGATAACAACATCATGCCTGTGCTCCACGAAATATTTTATACAATCTTTCAGCGTAAGAAGTTTTGGACGACCACCAACAAGAGCGATGCAATTAACGCTAAAACTTGTCTGCAAAGCTGTCAACTTAAACAGTTTATTAAGTACGACATTGGCATTGGCATCGCGTTTCAAATCAACAACGATACGCATACCTTCCTTATCACTTTCGTCGTTTACATTACTTATTCCTGTAACCTTACCTTCCTTTACAAGCTGGGCAATGTATCCTATAAGTTCCCCTTTGTTCACTCCATAAGGAATCTCATTGACCACAATTTTATCATGCTCGCCCTCTGTTTCTATTTCAGCCCGAGCACGCATTACGACTCTGCCTCGTCCTGTTTCGTAAGCGCTTTTTACCCCCGACATTCCATAGATAAATCCACCTGTAGGGAAATCTGGAGCCTTAATATATTGCATCAAACCATCGACATCTATATCGTTGTTGTCAATATATGCAACACAAGCATCAATTACCTCCCGCAAATTATGAGTAGGTACATTCGTAGCCATACCAACTGCGATACCACTGGCACCATTTACAAGGAAGTTAGGAATACGAGTAGGCATAACCGTTGGCTCCCGCAATGTGTCATCAAAGTTATTCTGCATATCGACTGTTTCTTTGTCGATATCTTGCATCATAGCTTCTCCAAATTGCGTAAGTCTCACTTCGGTGTAACGCATTGCCGCAGGAGAGTCTCCGTCAACGCTACCAAAGTTTCCATGACCATCAACAAGAGTATAACGCAAGTTCCAATCTTGTGCCATTCTAACAAGGGCACCATACACAGAAGAATCGCCATGAGGATGATACTTACCGAGAACATCACCCACTATACGCACAGACTTCTTATACGCTTTGTCGTGTGTATTTCCGAGTCCTTTCATTCCGTACAATATACGGCGATGCACAGGTTTGAAACCGTCTCTAACATCAGGGAGAGCACGAGCTACGATAACCGACATGCTATAGTCGATATACGAACTCTGCATTTCTTCCTCGATGTTGACTTTAATAATTCTATCTTCTAAATCTGCCATTTCTATTTGTCTTAGTTTGCGATAGCGATGAAAACAAATCTACACATAGATTACTTAGAGCACACTATCATTTCAACATTCAAAATTACAACAATCTCGCGAGATATAAAAATTTTGATTGCCAAAACAAAGGCGATTTTCGTTTTAAGGCCATTTTCGTCGCCTCTGACAACGTTTTAACATATCAGGACATTTTTGAAAAACACTATTTAGCTATTTTTGCAACGTCATGATAGATCAAAAAACAAAAGATATCATTATCAACGCAGCCAGAAAATATGAAACAGAAGATTTCATAGAAGCCGATCCGATACAGTTTCCCCATAGATATCACGAAAAGACCGATGTGGAAATTTGTGGTCTACTTACGGCACTTCTGAGTTTCGGAAACAGAAAACAGATTCTCAAAAAAGCGGACTTTTTGTGCAAATTAATGGGCAGGTCTCCTACTTCATATATAAAAGGCAGGTTGTTTGAGAAAGATTTTGCGGTTGATGACCATTCGAGTTTCTACAGAATGATTAGCCATGCTGATTTCCGTTCTGTTTTAGAGCGTCTTTTCAAAGCATACTCTCAATCGAAATCTTTGGAAGACTTTATAAGCCCAACCCAAGGCAATCCAATGGAGAAAATGTGCGCTTTTCTTGGAGTTTCAGCAAAAAGTCCGCAAAAGAAAGTAAACATGTTCTTGCGTTGGGTTGTACGTCAAAATTCTCCTGTGGATTTCGGGATTTGGAAAACGTTTGACAGCGCAGAACTTATCATTCCCCTCGACACCCACGTGGCACATATGGCAAAACAATTCGGTATTACTGACAGCGAGACCTATTCGCTATCTGCCGCAAAACGAATAACCCATACACTTAACGAGATTTTTCCCGGCGACCCAACGAAAGGAGATTTTGCGTTATTCGGTCTTGGTGTTGAGAAAACAAAAATCCCGAACTCATAAAAGAGTTCGGGATTTTCTATACGATTTGTTTTATCAGAATGCTTTCTTATAGAGATCAAGCACAACATCTTCGGTAACTTCACGCGGATTGCCCGGAGTACATACGTCTTGCATAGCAGCCTTTGCAAGGCGTGGCAAATCTTCTTCGGTAATACCTTTGCCCAAATCGCGTAGATGCTGCGGAATACCCACACGTATTGCCAAATCTTTCACAGCGGCAACAGCAGCCTTAGCAGCTTCTTCGTCTGTCATGCCTTCTTTGTAAGCGCCCATAGTCTTGGCTATTATCACAAACTTATCAAGAGCAGCAGGAGCATTGTATTCCATAACCAAAGGCAAAAGCAATGCGTTTGCTACGCCATGAGCTACATCAAACATTGCGCCCAACGGGTGAGCCATGCCATGAACTAAACCGAGACCTACGTTAGAAAATGCCATACCCGCGATATACTGAGCCACAGCCATACCATTGCGTGCATCAGCATTCTTTGGTTCGTTCACAGCCGTTTCGAGATAGCGGTTGATCATATCTATTGCTTTTATTTCGAACATATCGCTCATTTCCCATGCAGCCTTAGTGGTCAAGCCTTCAATTGCGTGGGTAAGCGCGTCCATACCTGTTGAAGCGGTGAGACCTTTCGGGAGCGAATACATCAACTCTGCATCGATGATAGCTATTGCAGGAATATCGTTGGGGTCAACGCATACCATTTTTTTCTCATGTTCTTCGTCGGTAATCACATAGTTTATAGTTGTCTCGGCAGCAGTTCCTGCTGTTGTAGGCAATGCTATTACCGGAACCGATTTATGTTTTGTATCAGCTACGCCTTCGAGCGAAACTACATCGGCAAACTCAGGATTGTTTGTAATTATACCCACAGCTTTTGCGGTATCCATTGACGAACCGCCACCTATAGCTACAATAAAATCAGCTCCGCTATTTTTGAAAGCCTCCACGCCATTTTTTACATTGGTAACGGTGGGATTGGGCTTGATATCACTGAAAATTTCGTATGGAACATTGGCAGCATCAAGCACTTCGGTTACCATACCTGTTACTCCGAATTTTACAAGACTTGCATCAGAAACAACAAGAGCTTTCTTGAGTCCTAAGCGTTGAATTTCTTTCGGAAGTTCCTTGCGAGCTCCCGGACCGAAGTAGGATACTTCGTTCAATATAAATCTATTTACCATAAATTATTTATTTATAAGTTACACCATATTGTTTTCATGCACAACCAAACGGAAGTCCACTTCTCCCATTCGTTTCATATTGTTGTTTACATTTCCAAAGTTAATGAAAATCCAAAACAATAGCACACTATATTGAGATAAAAATTAAAATCAATGGGTATTTCGTGTAAATTAGAATGCCATTTCTACCTATTCTCGCTGTTTTTGCAAACTCAAAACTACTTTTGTTTAAACAATATCGGATATTACTTAAACAA
>CAVIQL010000048.1:0-10620 GCA_963644855.1 Clostridiaceae bacterium Marseille-Q4149
ATGGTCTCTTTGTCAAGACACCGTGGTCTCTTTGTCAAGACACCATGGTCTCTTTACCAAGACACCGTGGTCTCTTCGTCAAGACACCATGGTCTCTTTGGTCAAGACACCATGGTGTCTTTGTAAGGACACTATGGTATAAATAAAATATTGTGGGGGAAGACGCTGCGGAGCATGGGTGGTATAGGGATTTACGCCGCATGTTGCGCGCGGAATATCGACGGGGAGGGGGCGGTTATGTGGGCAAAGAGGTTGTTGTGTATAGCAAGGTAAACTGCCTTCTTTGTTTCTATGCTTTTTCGATGAATTCTTTGGGGGCTTTGCGTTTCTTCTCTCCGCGTGGGCAATCGGCTGATATGTGTCCGAGGGGGATTATTGCTACGGCTTCGAAACCGGGACGTGGAAAATATTGTGCCATTTTGGTGGGGTTGTAGTTGCACACCCAGCAGGTGCCGATGTTTCGCTCTGCTGCGGCAAGGCATAGGTGTTCGGTTGCTATTGCAACGTCGATGTCGCCGTGGGGCTTGTTGTCGAATGGTCGTACCCAGTTGTCGGCTGTATTCTTCATACATATTATATATATAGGAGCGGTTTTGAACCATTCACGGTCGTAGCATTCTTGTACTTTCTTGCGGTTTTCTTCGCTTGCTACTACGATGAATTTCCATGGCTGGCGGTTGCATGCCGACGGGGCCATACGCACGGCTTCCAAGATATAGTTTAAATCTTCGTTGCTTATGCTTTCGCTGCTGAATTTACGGGCAGAGAAACGTTGGGTGCTTAGTGTTAAGAAATCGATCATGGCTTTTGCTTGTGTTTTTTGAGGGTGTAATGTTTTGGTATGAAGTATGTATGGTTTACGCTCGTCCTTCGGCTATTTCGCCTGCGCGTTTCAAGGCTTTGCTTATATGGTCGCAGATGTTTTCTTTTCCGAGCAGATCGTAGAACTTCGCGCGTTCGAGCTGGGCGTTTACTTTTTCGTTTACTCCCGACAATACTACTTGTATGCCTTCTTTTCGGCTCATGAGGCAGAGGTTGGTGAGGTTGTGAATGCCGGTGGAGTCGACAAATGGCACTTTGCGCATTCGTATGACGCGAACTTTGGGGCGGTCGCCGAATGCTGCCATCACTTCTTCGAATTTATTTCCTGCGCCAAAGAAATATGGACCGTTGATTTCGTAAACTTCCACGCCTTGGGGTATGGTGTAGTGCTCAAGGTTGGTTGACAGAAAGTCGAATTCCTTGTTCAGGTCTATTTCTTCGTCGGTTATGGCTTTTACATCGGTGGTTTCGGCCATTCGTTTCATGAAGAGCAGGCAGGCAATGATCAGTCCTACTTCGATGGCTATTGTAAGGTCGAAGATGATGGTGAGGAAGAATGTGATGAGCAATACGGTTACGTCGCTTTTTGGGTTTTTCATTAGCGCCATAAAGGAGCGCCAACCGCACATGCCGTAGCTTACTACCACCAACACTCCTGCCAGACACGCCATGGGTATGTATTTTGCCAACGGCATTAGGAACAGGAATATCAATAGCAGCACTATGGCGTGGATTATACCTGCGATAGGTGTTTTGCCTCCGTTGTTGATGTTGGTCATAGTGCGTGCAATTGCGCCGGTAGCCGGTATGCCGCCGAATAGGGGAGAGGCGATGTTGGCCAGTCCTTGTGCTACAAGCTCGGTGTTTGAGTCGTGATGATCGCCTATTACGCCGTCGGCCACTGTGGCTGAGAGCAGCGATTCGATTGCTCCGAGTATTGCTATCGTGATTGCGGGCGAAACCAGGCTTTTTATTGTGTCCCAGTTCATGTCGGGAACTTGCGCTGCGGGCAGCTCGTTGCTTATTGAAAAGCGGTCGCCAATGGTTTCGATAGTTGTGATGCCGGCATAGTTCTTTAATATCAGCGCAAGAATGGTCATTAGAATGATTGCAATGAGAGAACCGGGGATTTTTTTGCTGAATTTAGGAGTGATAGCTATTATTGCTACGCTTGCTATTCCCACTATTGTGCACCAAATGTCGATGGTGTTGAAGTTTTGCAGATATATGCCCCATTTTTCGATGAAGTCGGAGGGGTTGGAAGGCAACGTGAGTCCGAAGAGGTCTTTTATCTGTGTTGTAAAGATAGTAACGGCTATACCGCTGGTAAATCCTACTACAATGGGGTAGGGAATGTATTTGATTATGGTGCCGAGCCGGAGCAGCCCAAACAGTACGAGAAACAATCCCGCCATAAGTGTGGCTATGGTGAGCCCCTCAATACCGTATTTCTGTATGATGCCATATATAATTATAATGAATGCGCCGGTAGGACCACCTATTTGCACTTTGCTCCCGCCAAATATCGAGATGATAAGCCCTGCTACGATGGCTGTGATAATACCTTTTTCGGGTGTAACGCCCGAGGCTATACCAAAGGCTATGGCCAATGGCAATGCTACGATGCCTACTATTATGCCTGCCATAAGGTCGGCTGCAAATGTCTTGCGGTTGTATTGTTTAAGACACGGGTATAGCTTTGATTTCAATGTAAAGATATTTTTCATAAGTGAATTTGTGTATTGCGAAAACCTATTGCTTAGAGTTAGAGTCTCGCACGTTTTAGAAATTGAATGCAAAGGTAGCACGATTGGGCAAAATGGCAAAACAATTGGGCGAAATGGCAAGATTCTCAGGCAAAGTTGCCTGATGTTCCGCTATATTCAACGCACTTTCATGATAAGATGTTCCGAGGAAAAAACTTTTTTCAAGGCATCATATTAAAGTATCGTCCGCATCATAATGAATTATGACCGCGGTGTAATGGGAATGTTGAGAGAGATGTGTAAAAAAAATAGGTCGCAATCAAGAAAGATTGCGACCTAATGTGTTGTTATTGCTACGCAGTGTTGTTGCGATAGCTTATTGTTCCTTTTTCACAACTTCTATCTTCAATTCATCGAGTTGCGATTGGTCGAGTTCGGCGGGTGCATCAAGCATTACATCGCGTCCCGAATTGTTTTTGGGGAATGCTATGCAGTCGCGAATGCTGTCGAGGCCTGCAAAAAGTGATACCCAACGGTCAAGACCATAGGCCAAACCTCCGTGGGGAGGCGCACCATATTTGAAGGCGTTCATCAGGAAACCGAATTGCTGCTGTGCTCTCTCGGGCGTGAAGCCGAGGGCGTTGAAAATCTTAGCCTGCAATTTGCTGTCGTGAATACGTATCGAACCGCCGCCTACTTCAACTCCGTTGCATACCATATCGTAGGCATTGGCACGAACCTTCTCGGGCGCAGTGTCGAGCATAGGAATGTCTTCGGGTTTGGGCATGGTGAATGGGTGGTGCATTGCAAGCAAACGCTGCTCTTCATCGCTCCATTCAAACATCGGGAAGTCTACAACCCAAAGCAACGCAAATTTGTTTTTGTCTCTCAACCCCAAACGGTCGCCCATTTCGAGACGCAGAGTGCCGAGTTGCTTGCGGGTTTTCATCGCGTTGTCTCCGCTTAGGATCAGTATCAAATCGCCTGCCTCTGCTCCCATTGCTTCTTTGAGACTTTGTAATGTTTCGGCAGAGTAGAACTTGTCTACCGAACTCTTTACGCTTCCATCTTCATTAACTCTTGCATAAACAAGACCCTTTGCCCCAATCTGCGGACTCTTTACGAAATCGGTGAGCTGGTCTATCTGCTTGCGCGTATAGCTTGCACAACCTTTTGCACATATACCTCCGATGTATTCCGCTGAATTGAAAACTGCAAATTCGCCCGTGCCTTTGAGCGTGTCCATCAACTCCACGAACTCCATGCCGAAACGCATATCGGGCTTATCGCTACCAAATCGACGCATTGCATCTATCCACGGAAGACGAAGGAACGGCTGCTCGCCAAGGTCGTAGTTCCTTACGTTCTTGAATAGGTATTTTGCCATCTCTTCAAACGTTTCGATGATGTCTTCCTGCTCCACAAAACTCATTTCGCAGTCGATTTGTGTGAATTCAGGCTGGCGGTCGGCGCGAAGGTCTTCGTCGCGGAAACATTTCACGATTTGGAAATATCTATCCATGCCCGCAACCATCAAAAGCTGCTTCAAAGTTTGCGGACTCTGGGGTAGAGCGTAGAATTGTCCGGGGTTCATGCGCGAAGGGACCACAAAGTCGCGCGCACCCTCGGGAGTAGAACCAACCAAAATGGGTGTTTCTATCTCGAGAAAGCCTTTTGAGTCGAGAAACTGGCGTATGGCGATGCACATCTTATGGCGCAATTCAAGATTCTTGCGCACATTGGCGCGGCGTAAATCGAGATAGCGGTATTTCATTCTCAAATCGTCTCCGCCATCTGTGTTTTCTTCGATAGTAAAAGGTGGAACGAGGCTCTCGTTAAGCACATTCAACTCGCTTACTATGATTTCGATTTCTCCGGTTGCGATTTTTTCGTTTTTAGAACTGCGTTCGTTTACGATGCCCGTGGCTTGTATCACATATTCTCTGCCAAGAGTGTTGGCAACTTCAAATAGTTTTGGTGTGTCGTTCTCATTAAACACCAATTGAGTAATTCCGTAGCGGTCGCGAAGGTCAACAAACGTGATGACGCCCATTTTCCTTATGCGTTGCACCCAGCCTGCGAGTGTTACTTGCCTTCCAGCATCACTCAGGCGCAACTCTCCGCATGTATTTGTCCTATACATTTTGTATATGTGTTTGTATTGTTATATTGTTGTTTCTTTCAGTCGAGCTTCAATACGGCAAGGAACGCTTTTTGTGGCACTTGCACGTTGCCGATTTGCTTCATACGTTTTTTGCCTTTCTTTTGTTTTTCGAGCAATTTGCGCTTACGCGAGATATCACCGCCGTAGCATTTTGCCGTAACGTCTTTTCTTACTTGCTTCACGGTTTCACGGGCTATGATTTTGGCTCCTATCGCAGCTTGTATCGCGATGTCGAATTGCTGGCGCGGCAATAGGTCTTTTAATTTCTCGCACATTCTGCGCCCAAACGTAACAGCGTTGTCGGCATGTGTGAGTGTGGACAGCGCATCTACCGGCTGACCATTGAGAAGTATGTCGAGTTTTACAAGTTTTGAGGGACGGAAACCTATTCCGTGATAATCAAACGAGGCGTAACCTTTGGAGATGCTTTTGAGCTTGTCGTAGAAATCTATCACAATCTCTCCGAGCGGCATATCAAAGTTTATTTCCACGCGGTTTCCCGCTATGAAATTCTGGCTCACCAATTCGCCTCGCTTTGATAGGCAGAGGGTCATTATCGGACCGATATATGCGGTGTCGGTAATGATTGTGGAACGAATGTATGGCTCTTCTACGTGGTCGATATCCGAAACGTCGGGCATGCTTGCGGGATTGTGCACTTCTTTTGCTTCGCCGTGGTGGTCGTAAACCATATACGATACGTTTGGCACGGTGGTTATCACGTCCATGTTGAATTCGCGGTCGAGGCGTTCCTGTACTATTTCCATATGGAGCAGTCCAAGAAATCCGCAACGGAAACCAAAACCGAGTGCTACGGAACTTTCGGCAGAGAAGGTGAGCGAAGCATCGTTGAGTTGTAGTTTCTCGAGCGACGAACGAAGGTTTTCGAAATCTTCAGGTGCGATGGGATATACTCCGGCAAAGACCATTGGCTTTACTTCTTCAAATCCGTCGATTGCGCTGCTGCATGGATTTTCTACCTTGGTTATTGTGTCGCCAACTTTTACCTCGGTTGCGGTTTTTATGCCGCTCACAATGTATCCCACATCGCCGCAGTGGAGCGTTTTCTTGGGCACAAGATTCATTTCGAGCACTCCCACTTCGTCGGCAACGTAGTCTTGTTTTGTGTTGACAAACACTACGTGGTCGCCTTGGCTTATTGAGCCGTTTACTATTTTGAAGTATGCGATTATTCCTCGGAAACTGTTGAACACCGAGTCGAAAATCAGGGCTTGCAACGGTGCGTTTTCATCGCCGGTGGGGGCGGGAACTTTATCAACTATGGCTTCGAGAATTTCGTCTATGCCCATACCTGTGCGTGCTGAGGCGCGAATTATGTCTTCTGGCTTGCAGCCTATAAGATCTACTATTTCGTCTTCCACTTTTTCGGGCATGGCGTTGGGCATGTCGCATTTGTTGATTACGGGTATTATTTCCAAATCGTTCTCTATAGCCATATAGAGGTTTGATATGGTTTGTGCCTGCACGCCTTGTGTGGCATCGACAACGAGGAGCGCGCCTTCGCATGCCGATATCGAACGGCTTACTTCGTAGGAGAAGTCTACGTGTCCCGGAGTGTCGATAAGGTTAAGCGTATAGGTTTCTCCCTTGTGCTCATATTTCATTTGAATGGCATGGCTCTTGATGGTTATTCCGCGTTCGCGCTCAAGGTCCATGTCGTCAAGCATTTGACCTTCGGTAATCTTGATGGTTTTTGTACGTTCAAGCAGTCTGTCTGCCAATGTTGACTTTCCGTGATCAATATGGGCTATTATGCAGAAGTTGCGTATATGTTTCATATAAAATAGAGTACGTTTCAAATTTGCTGTTTACTGCCTGGCATAAGGCTTTGCAAAGATAATAAATATAAGTGTGTTATTGAAATCAAAGAAAATGTATTTGCTTCCTTCTTTGTGATGTATGGAAAAGTTGATTGGCGTTGGTGCAAAAACAAAAAAAGATACCGCAAAAACGATATCCCATATCGTAAAAACAATGTCCGATATTATTTAAATAATAAGGCATCTTTTTTAAATAATGTCGGATATTATTTTCGCGATATTCCGTGTGGTTTTATTCAAGTCCACATTCCCTTGCTACACTGTTGGTTAGCGCGATAAATTCGTCTACCGATAATTGTTCTGGTCGGCGTGTGAATTCCGGCGTCTGCAAGAACGTTGTGTGGTCGATGCTTTTCCCTGTTTTCATATCAATCTCGTTGAGAATTTGCTTCAATGTAACTCTCAGCATCTTGCGGCGGTGTATGAATGTACCCTTTACCACGCGGCGGAAAAGCTTTTCGTCGCACCCCAAGTTGGTTACATTGTTTCGCTTCATGCTTATAACGGCTGAACGAACTTTTGGCGGTGGATTGAAAACGCCTGGCTCCACGGTGAAAAGGTATTTAATGTCATACCAAGCCTGCAACAATACGCTCAATATGCCATAGTCTTTTTTCCCCGGCGGGGAGGCGAGACGCAAAGCTACTTCGCGTTGAATCATTCCCGTACACAGAGGCACATAGTCTTTGTATTCAAGCATATGAAAGAAGATCTGCGAACTTATGTTATAGGGATAATTTCCTGTGAGAACAAATTGCCGTCCGTCGAAAACCTTGTCCAAAGGCATGCCAAGGAAATCTCCTTCGATAAGGTTGCTACCGAGTGCCGGAATATTCTCTTTAAGATAAGCCACGCTCTCTTTGTCAACTTCCACAACCTTTAATTCCCGCCCGGTGTTGAGCAACGGTTGGGTGAGTACGCCCATTCCCGGTCCAACTTCCAATAGTGGAATATCGGGGTGGGCATCTACCGTGGCTACAATGCGCATTACGGTTGGAATATCGGTGAGAAAATGTTGTCCTAATGATTTTTTCGGGCGTACTTTGGGCATCTGTAATGGGATTTGATTATCTTTGCGTTTACAAAATTACGAATTAATCGCGTAATAACTGATTTGAAGAAAGCTATAACCACATCTCTGCGCATAATTCTGCCGTTCCTTCTCGGAGCCGCTATACTCTATTGGATGTATCGCGGAAGTTCTTGGAACGATATTAGCAATATGCTTTTCCATCGCATGAAGTGGGGCTGGATGTTCCTTTCATTGTTTTTCGGAATAGTGCCGCAGGTGTTGCGAGGGTTCAGATGGCGTCTCGCACTTGAGCCTACTGGCGAAAAACCAAGGCGTAGAACCTGCACGTTTGCTATTTTTATATCCTATGCGGCAAGTCTTGTTGTGCCGCGAATAGGCGAAATCACCCGATGCGGCACACTTAGTCATCACGAAGGTACTTCGTTTGTGAAAGGAATAGGCACCGTGGTTACCGAACGTATAGTTGACGCAGTATTTATGTTGGGAGTAACTATGTTTGCTCTCTTTGCCCAGCGCAAGACGTTCATGGTGTTCTTTAATAAAACAGGCACAAATTTCGACGGAATACTGCAACGCTTCACCACAACGGGCTACATTGTAACGGCAGTGTGTATAGTTTCGTTGATAGTAATGTTTGCGGTATGTCTCAAGCGACTGAAAGTATTCGGTAAGCTCCATAGTTTCTTTCGAGACCTTTGGGAAGGAATTATCTCTCTCAAAAGCATGAAATCACTATGGCTTTACGTATTCTATAGCTTTGCAATATGGTTTTGCTACTACCTGCATTTCTCGCTCACGCTATATTGTTTTGACTTTACCGAACATCTCACGCAACTCGATGCACTCGTGATTTTCTGCGCAGGCTCTTATGCAGTGCTCATACCAACTCCCAACGGAGCAGGCCCTTGGCATTTTGCAGTTAAAACAATGCTCGTGCTCTATGGAGTGGCTGCCGGTGATGCTATATTGTTTGCGCTCGTGGTGCACGCCATGCAAACGGGGCTTATAATCGTTCTCGGCGTGGCGGGATTGATTGGTTTGCAATTTGTGCCCAAACTCACAGGGAAAAACAAGGTCGTAACTGAAAGATTCACTAATTAAAAACAAGATATTATGGAAGATATCAGAAATTTAGAACCGAAGAATTTGTGGGAACACTTTTATTCACTCACGCAAATTCCGCGTCCGTCGGGACATCTCGAAAAGATTCAGCAGTATTTGCTCGACTTTTCAAAAGAAAATGGTATTGAAGCATTCTTAGACCCTGCTGGAAACATCGTAATGCGCGTTCCAGCTACACCGGGTATGGAAAATCGCAAGGGAGTAATACTGCAAGGACACATGGATATGGTGCCGCAGAAATCTCCTGACAGCAAGCATAATTTTGAAACCGATCCTATCGAGACATATGTCGAGGACGATTGGGTGAAAGCAAAGGGCACAACACTCGGAAGCGACGACGGAATAGGCGTGGCTACCGTGATGGCTGTGATGACCGACAAGAATCTCAAGCACGGACCTATCGAGGGTTTGATTACTCGCGACGAGGAGACAGGTATGTATGGTGCCAACGATTTGCCTAAGGGGGAACTCAATGGCGACATACTTCTCAACCTTGATTCCGAGACTTGGGGCAAATTTGTTGTGGGAAGTGCCGGCGGTATTGATGTTAATGCTGAGCTTGAATACAAGGAAGAGCCTGTGCCCTCTGGCATGAAAGCTGTGAAAGTTACGCTCAAAGGTTTGCGCGGCGGGCATAGCGGCTTGGAGATAAACGAGGGTCGCGGCAATGCAAACAAGTTGATGGTGCGTTTTGTGCGTGAGGCGATAGCCACATGCGAGGCTCGTCTTGCTACTTGGGACGGCGGAAACATGAGAAACGCCATTCCTTTCAAGGCAACGGTAGAGCTTGTTGTGCCCGAGGGCGGAGTAGACAAATTGAAGGCCCTTGTTGAGAAGTGGAAAGAAGAGTTCATCAACGAGTATGCCGGCATTGAGAGCGGAATAGAAATGTTTGCCGAGGAGGCTGAAGTGCCTGCAACGATTGCTCCGCAGGAGATTCAGGACAATTTGGTCGATGCAATATACGCGTGCCACGACGGAGTGGTGAGAATGATACCGCATTTCCCCGAGGTGGTGGAGACATCTTCAAACCTTGCCATTATAAAGATAGGCAACGGCAAGGCAGAGTTCAACATTCTCGCCCGCAGCAGCAAGGAAAGCATGAAGGAGTATATAGCCCTGAGCCTTGAAAGTTGCTTCTGCATGGCAGGAATGAAAGTTACGTTCAGCGGCAGCTATGGCGGCTGGGATCCCAACAACGACAGCGAGATACTTGCGCTGCTCAAAGAGCAATACAAGGAAATGTTTGGCAAGGAGGCTTTGGTACAGGTTGACCATGCTGGTTTGGAATGCTCTGTGATATTGGGCAAATATCCCAACCTCGATGTAGTTTCGCTCGGTCCCACGCTCCGTTCGCCCCACACCACAAGCGAGCGTTGCTATGTGCCCTCGGTAGCCGAATTCTATAATTTCATAACCAAGGTGCTCGAAAATATTCCCGAGAAATAAGAAGAATTGCAGCCCAAGAGCTGTGAGAAATTGCAAAAACCGCTTCGGTGAGCAGACGCAAATGTCGAACACCGAGGCGGTTTTGTATTGTTCTCCCCCGAAAACGCAAGAGAAATTATAGCCGTAAGATGTAGCAAAATCAATAAGCCAAGCATCAAAATCAGCCGCACATAAGGTCGATAATTCATGTTGATGCCATCATAATCAATTATTAAGGCATCATAATAAATTTACACCACGGTGTAGTACCTGTTTACACCACGGTGTAGTACCTGTTTACACCACGGTCTAATTTCATTTACACCACGGTCTAATTTCATTTACACCACGGTCTCCCGGTCGTTACACCATGGTCTCCCGGTCGTTACACCATGGTCTCTTTGCCAAGACACCATGGTCTCCCTATCAAGACATCATAGTCTTACTGCCAAGACACCGTGGTCTCTTTGTCAAGACACCATGGTCTCTTTGTCAAGACACCGT
>CAVIQL010000049.1:0-10603 GCA_963644855.1 Clostridiaceae bacterium Marseille-Q4149
AAAACAATGTCCGATATTATTTAAAAAAGATGCCTTATTATTTAAATAATATCGGTTATTGTTTTCGCGAAAATTCGCAACCGAGAAGTTACTCATTATCAAGCACAAACAAAATCGGGAGAAAACCATCAAAGGTCTCCTCCCTATTTGTTGATATTTACTTGAATTTAAGCCTTGGGCTTATTTGTTCAAATTCATGTAGTAGTTCAAGTATTTGATAGCTTCAACAGGATTGTTTGTAGTGATGAAGTCTATTCCAAGATTGTTGCTCTTGATAATCTCGCTGGTATCGTCGATAGTCCACACGTTTGTTGTCAAACCAAGTTCGCGAGCCTCGCTCACCCAAGTGGGATTGGCTGTATACTTAGCAAGTGTATAGTCGAGTCCATTGAGGTTGAGATCGCTAAGTTCCTGTGGAGTCTTGTCGCCATTGAGATAGGAAATCTTGGCATCGCTATCGGCTTCGCGGAGAGCCTTGCAAGCCGTGAGGCTGAACGAAATGTATTCCACTCTATCGGCTACATCAGCTTCGTAAACTGCGTTGATAAGCGTTTGTGCAGCCAATGTGTTGAGTTCGTCTGTTCCGTGATCCTTAATCTCAATGATGAGCTTAGTGGTATCGGTAGTCCAGTTTTCTTCAGCAATCATGCTAAGGAATTCAGAGATTTCGGGCATACTTTCACCGTTTGAAAGCGTTAGAGCCTTGCACTGTTCCGAAGTAGCGTCCTTAATGGTTACGCCGTTGTATGCTGCATCGTGGTTAACCATAAGTTTGCCGTCGGTAGTGAGCCATACGTCGGTTTCAGAACCATAGCAGTGAACATCAATAGCATTCTTGAGAGAAGCTCTGGAGTTTTGTGCTGCGCCAGCAACATTCCAATGACCGCGGTGAGCAATTACCTTTGTTCCTTGAGGCAACTCGTCAGCAACGAAGAACTGGCACATGCCGAGCGTTTGCTTCTTGTCGCCACGCTGCACGTAAAGAATATAGCGTTTGTCGTTAACAATACCATCGAAGAGGTTAACCTCAACACCGGTAGAAGTAAGAGTTACAGGAGCTGCTACTTCGTTGGTTCCGTCGGTGAATACAATTTGGTCGCCACTTTGGAAGCCCTTGCCGGTAATTGCAAACGGAGCGCCAGTCTTTACTGCTATACCTGTGTTGTAGCTATAGTCGGTAACATATTCAACGGCTTCTTTTCTTGTATTCTCAACATCTTTGTAAAGAGCCTTAACCTGAGCTGTTGTAAGAGGAGCACTATAAGCCTTTGCGAATACAATGTCGCCCTTCCAACCATTGTTAGCTCTATAATCACCGTTATCGGGGTCGCCACCTACAAGCATTCTCATACAACCACTTGATGCAAATTGGAAGTTTCCTGCTGCAGCAACCGTGTTCTTAAGAACTCCGTCAACATATATCGAAGCAGTTTGCTCTTCCTTATTATATACGCCAACCAAATGATAGTATTGTTTCTGTTTTGGATATACTCCACTGGTAGCCCAACGGTATCCGCCTGTATGAGGTAGGAAAGTCCAGTCGCCGGCAGTTCTAACCATAAGACCAGTACCACCGCCTTGGTGAGAACTGAAAGGTTTAATTTCTCTACCGGGGATTTCATCGCTATAATCTTGCATAACAAGAAGCTCAAGAGTATGACCATCGGCAATAGAATCCTTGAAAGTTTGATCGTTTTCGTAGTCGTAGCCAAGAATGTAAAGGTCGGGCGTATAACCATAGTTATTGTCGAAACGAGCAACATAACGATTAAACTCGCTGTTGTAGTAAGTAAGCGGAGTGCTCGCAACATCTTCAGTTTCTCCACCAGTCCAAGTCTGACCTTTTACAATCCATGTAGGATTGTGTTCTGGAATTGCAACATCTTTTACCTCTGCGTTAGGACCAAATTCAATATCCATCAAATCGGCCTTGGGAGCAGGCACAGAAACTGTATCTTCCGGATTAACTTGATTGTTTGCAACCGAGTCGTCGGCAAGTTTTGTGGCAGAAGCAATGCTGTTCCAAAGATTAGAAACTTCGTGTTCGGAAAGCGGGCTATCGTATACTCTTGCGTTCACGATTTCCCAGTTACCGCCTTGTTCGCCGCCTTTAGGATTGGCATCGCAACCAATTCCCCACCAGTTGCTACCACTTGAAGCAAATTTGAGATCGCCTACGGCATCAACAGTATTCTTCAATTCACCATTAACATAGATGTAAGCTTTGCCTTCTTCCTTATTCCAAACACCAACCATGTGGTAATATTTCTCAGACTCAGGAACAACGCCGCTGGTTGCCCAAATCCAATTGCTCTTACCGTTTGTTGATACGTTGGGAAGGAATGTAAGTTCGTTGCCGCCATCTTTACCCTTAGCTTTCGTGCAGATAAGGAAACCGGTACCACCAGCCTGCATTGCAGAGAACCATTTTGCTTCTGAGTTAGGAATTTCGCCTACATAAGTAGCCTTCCATACGGTTTCTACAGAGTGTCCATCGGCAAGAGCATCGCGGAACTTTTGATTGTTCTCAAAGTCTACCTTGCAGTAAGTCTTTGTATCTGCTACGCTACCAGACCAAGAGTTGTTGATCTTTGCAGCATAAGTACCATAGTTTGCATTGTAATATGTTTCAATCTTGTTTGTCGGAGAAACAATTTGTATTTCGTTTTGCATCGGAGAAATGTCGACAGCGCCACCGTCTTTGGTGAACTGCACATCAAGCAGGTCGGCAACGGGAAGTTGTGATTTGGTTGCCACTTCATTCCAAAGTCCGTCAACTTCGCTTGCAGTAAGCGGTTTGTCGTATACGCGGGCTATTGCGATATGGCTATCAACTGCTTGACCGCCGGTGCCGGTATTTGCATCACAACCTACGCCAAACCATTGTGCTTTCTCGTTTGGAGGAAGACGGAAATCGCCTTTTGCATCAACCACGTTCATCAACTGACCGTCTACATAAACATAAGCTTTACCCTCTTCTTTATTCCAAACACCTACCAAATGATAATATTTTCCAGGTTGGGGAACAATTCCGCTGGTTGCCCAAATCCAATTGCTCTTTCCTGTGGTTGTTACATTGGGAAGGAATGTGAGTTCGTTCTCACCATTTTTACCATTAGCTTTCTTGCAGATAAGAAAACCAGTACCGCCACCTTCGTGTGCAGCAAAGAATTTTCCTTCTTTGTCTATAATAGTTCCGTCATAATCTACCTTGAAAAGACATTCAATGGAATGGCCGTCAGAAATAGCCTCCTTGAAGAAATCATTCTGGGAGTAGTCTACCTTGAAACAAGTGTTTTTGGGCGAACTTCCCCAGGATTCTCCATAGAAATGGCTTTCCCAAGTTTCGTATGTCTTGTTGTAGTCTACTTCTGCCGTTCCTGTGTTATCGAGTGCAGTTACGAGAAGGTTAAGCGGGGAGTTGTCCCAACAGTTTCCCATTTCGTCGAACTTTATATCCAACAAGTCGGCTTCGGGCACGGGAGCTGTGAAGGATACACTATCGATATCAGAATAATTTACTTTGTAAACGGCGGAGCTCGAACCGTGTTTGTAGAATCCTACCACGGTTTTGTTTTCTTCGAGAGCAATGCTGTCTACATCGCTTGCATTGGCGCGGAAAGTTACTACGCCGTCCTTGTAAGCATAAATGTGCTTGGTGATTGTCTGTGCACTTGCGTTAAAACCAAAAGCAGCTATACACGCAGCTCCAAGAAGGGTTTTCTTAATAAAATTGAGTGTCATGGCCTTGTTCATTTTTTAACGATTTCACTTGTTGCTGTAGCTTTGCCTGCAGTTGCCTTCACAAGATAAACACCTGCGGGTTGAGAAGATACAGAGACTTTTGCACTCTTAGCCTTAGGCGTAACAGATGCTACTTTCACACCATCAGAAGAATAAACTTCGATGCGTGAAATGGTTTCGGCACTTTCTACCGAAACATTCTTGCCGTCAAAAGCAAAGTTGATGCCTTGAGCTGCTGCCGTTGGGCGTACTGAGTTTACAATCTCTCTGTTGTAGAAGAGCATGTAGTCAATACTGCTGAGGGGCACTGAAGTACTTGCTTCAACTTTGGATTGAAAAAAATCGATACTTCCTTCTCCAAACACGATGCTCTGCAAGTTGTTTACAGAAAGAAGCGGCGTGTTGCTACTTGCGTTGTAAACGTAAACGTCTTGAGCCGACGCTCCCGTAAAACCAAGTGCTGCAAATGCAACGGTGATTAAAATTTTTCTCATATACTTTTATGTTTTGAGTGGTAAATCGGTGGCTTTCTTTTTATGGTATTATAACAAATACTTTTATTTTGTTACAATATTACAAAATATATTTGACAGCATTGTTTTTACCATATATTTTTTTCGATTTCAACAATATTTTTTATCGAATTCTTTCTTTTTTAATGCGAGTTTTGTTGTAATTCGATGCAAAATTGCAATGTTGATGTTTGCTTTCTATTACATCGTTGTTACAAAATTGTTTCAAATAAAAAATGGGGTAACAAATGGCATTAAGCGCACCTCAAAAAAAGATATCGTATATCCGAAAAACGATGTCAGACATAATGTAAATTCCAAGCCATCTTGTTTAAATTACATGGCTAGGAATTTTTGCGATACGCTATACCGGATAAACGCAGGCTATCACGGCGATGGCTGAAAAGGTTAGAAGGAGCGAAAGCGAAAGGAAATCAACGTCGGACGCGAGATATCCGCTACGCGTATATTCGGACGAAACCACACGAGAGGACTTGGCAAAACGACAGGATATTCTATGATACGCGAAATACAGCAAACTGCCTACAACAACTCCTATCAACCACCCCACTACTACGTCGCCCATATAATGAACTCCAAGATAAACGCGCGACCAACCATTGAGCAGCGACCAAAGTAAGAACAAGAATGTGGCGCGTGGCTTTTTGAAAAGCCAAGAAAGAAACATAGCTATCGACATTGTGTTTGCAGCGTGGGCAGAAAAGAATCCGTATTTGCTTTCCCTATATCCGTTCACCACCTTTACCATATACATTATGTGAGGATCGGCTGACGGACGCCATCTTTCAAACACAGCCTTGCTTATTTCGGAAAGTCCATTGGAAACAAGCACACAAAATACCAACAAAACAATTATCGAAAGCAAATGGGGCAACTCGTTGTTCTTGATAATGATATATAGCATCACAATTCCCACCGGCACCCACGTTAGGGTTGAAGTTATCAGCATCATTATAGCATCAGCATAGAGAGAATCGCTTCCATTTAGAGCGAGAGTGATGCTTTGGTCGAAATTGAGCAGGCTTTCCAACATTTGCTTACGTTTTTGAGACAACTGTTATATTATCCCTATATCCTTTGTAGCTATCCAGCCTTTTTGTCCCTCACCAAGCGAAATTTGTTGCCAGTTTTTGACAGAAGTTCCGCGAATTAATCGGATTTTTGCCCCGGGCAACATTTGTTGCAACATTTTGGAATTATCCGAAGGCGATTGCCGCACTTCACTTTGCTGGAGTACGATAGCCTCGGACGGGAGATTGGCGTTGCTTGTCTGCACTCCAGTACAAACGAGCGATACTATCATGAAAAACAAGCAGAACACTGCCGTAAAAAACGCTCCCTTGCGCAGCCACAAAGCATTGCCGAAACGATACAACAGCACACAAGCAAGCATGAACGCAAACAAAATCATTGCATACACAGCCCATTGACCTATACTGCGGAAATGGACAAAATTGTTTGCCCACGAAGATATAAACGATTGCGATTGCGCGCCAGTAGATTTGATTTTGGCAACCGTTATCTTGAGATTGTATTTTGCATCTTGGTTGGAGGGATCGATTTTTACCGCTCTCTCATATGCCAAACGCGCCCTTGGATAATCGTTAAGGCGATAATGGCAATTGCCAAGGTTGTAATAAACATCGGCACTCTGTATGTTTTTTGCAGCATTCTCAAATTCTTGCGCTGCTGCGCGAAACTCGTTTTTCGAATACAAATCACAGCCCTTTTGATAATAGCTCTCGGGGGTAGCTGCACCGCATACACTACAAAAAAGAAGCAACGGCGCAATAATCGCAACGGTTTTAAGTATATATGATTTCATAATACGTATCATCTTGAAAGGTTCTCAATTTTTGCAACAACCTTGGCTGAACGCTCGTAAAGGTTCTCCATGTTTTCCTGTGGATTACCGGGTGCATAGCGTGCAAATTCACATTGTTTCATAAGGTCGGCAAATTCATCGGCAAGCATCTGGTCAACTCCATGCTTTTGAAGTTCGGCTGCAATCTCGTCAGTCTTGAATTCTGACATAGGAATCAAAAAAAGATTAGAAGCATATGAGAGCAACGCATTGGCAAGTGCATCATAGAATGCCACAGAATTTCCCTCGCGCATTAGTTTTTCGGCTTTACGCAAATACTTGTTGGCTGTTCGCTTTGCCGATTTCTGCATACGCAAAGCAGTATTGCTTTGAAATTTCTCGGAACGTTTGAGCATAACAAATACCAACACAAAAATCAAAGCAAACGCAAAATAACAAGCATAATATCCACCATTTCCGAGAGTAAAGAACGTTGACGGAGTGGAGTATTTTCCACGATGAATGTCGTTTATATCGCGGCGCAAAAGTTTTTCATCCTCGCTTGGTTGGTTTACCTCCTGCTCCACACGGAACGAAATTGGCGAAGTGCTCGCTGTATTGTAGGAATCAGTGGCTGTATTGAAATATACAAGTTTTATTGTCGGGAGCGTATAGTTTCCTTTTTGATGAGGAACCACTACATAATCATAATAAACAGTTCCACTCATACCATTAGCCGTGAGACTTGTCTTGTCGGTGAGTTTTGCCGGGAATACTTCAAAATCAGAACCCAAATTAAGTTTTGGCGCAGTTATGAGTTTCATATTTCCCACTCCTTTGACCGTCAACCTTACGGCAAGGTTCTCATTCGTTCGCGGTTTAGCAGTCAAAATCGCTGCGCTAATATTAAAATCTCCCACACCACCCGAAAAATCTGCCGGTTTAGGCGTCGGAAGTTTCTCGACATTTATACTTATCGACGGAGCAATAATCGATTTGTTTACTTCAGCAAAGTTTAAATTTCCATTGAAGAATGCATCAAAAGGATCAATGTTCGGATTTGCCACAGCAACAACACCATCAAATTTTATTGATGGGATTTCAAGCTTTCCTGGCTGCTGTGGAAACATCACATACTGACACCATTTGGTTGTTTGATAGTTCTCGCCTTTATAATTCTCTACGCTAAATGTTTTGTTCTTAGGCAATGGCACTTCTTGAATGAGAAAACCTTTCAAGTCTGGCATTTTCCCCGCCAACTGTGTAAGATTAACCCGCGTATATATTTTATAAGTAAGCACGATAGGCTCTTGTTCATACACTTTTGTCTTATTTGCAGAAACAGTAATGAACAAATCTTTCGACGTTATTCGTCCGTTTGAAGATGGTGCACTCACTTGTTCGTTTTGTGAATTCTGCGAAGACGAATTGCTTGAAGAATGTCGTGTAGAACCACTGGCATGTATCGTTACCGAATTGGTTTTATAAGTCTTTCCACCAATTTTAATTGAAGCAGGAGGAATATTTACAGTTCTAGCCTTGTCTATAATACAAGTATATGTGAATGTAACGGAACTCGAGCCAGAACTTTTACCATTTATAATCTGATAACTCGACATCTCCGAACGACTCGGCCCATAAAGAACGTTTATATTGGAAGGAAATTTGGGACCGGTAAAATTTTCTACCTCCCGAGTTGAAACATAATACTCGATTTTGAAATCTTCTCCCGTTGCCACAGCGCTTGGAGCATTTACTTTTATATGTATTGCTCCAAACAACGGCATGCATACCGAGAAGATTATTATCAAGCAGTATATCTTTTTTATCATTTCGTGTTTGCTATATTTTATATCACCAATTTTTGTCCAAGCTACGAGGACTTGCATAGCGTTGCCCTTTGCGTAGCTTATCTTGGGTTTTCTGTTCTTCTTGTTTTGCAGCATCAAGTAAACGTTCTGCATTGTCTTTCGACATCTTGTTGTCATTTTGCGGCTGCTTTTGTTCTTGCTTATCCTTATTTTGTTCTTGTTTGTTTTGCTGTTTGTTTTGCTGTTTTTCTTGTTTATTCTGATCGTTTTTGTTTTGATTCTGCTTTTGGTTTTTCTGCATATGGCGGCAAAGCGCAAGATTATAGCGACTCTCATCATCGCGTGGATTATTACGAAGAGCATTTTCGTAGCTTTTTATCGCTTCACCATATTGTTTTTGACTTTGCAAAATCACTCCGATATTATGATAGGCTTTCGCAAGATACAAAGGATTTTTTGTTAGTTTGGCAGAGTTTTCGTACTGCGCGGCTGCATCTTTGGGATTACGTTGTCGTAATAGTGCATTGCCGAGATTAAAATGCGCCACAGGGTCTTTGCCATTCTTTTTTACAGCTTGACGATATGCTGTCTCGGCATCATTGAAAAGGCTGTCGAGATATTGCGAATTGCCTTTGCGTACAATTCTACGGTTATCTCCTTGCGAAAAGACAGGAATTGCAACACAAACGACCAATATTAATAATATGTATTTCTTGAAAGTCATCTTTTTTTCTTAAACAAGTTGAGTTTGCGCAGCACATGGTTCTTGCGTTCCATAATAATGGCATCTGCTATTAATGCTATCAGAGCGAGTAAAACTACCCATTGAAACTGTTCGTCGTATGAAGAATAAACGGCAGAAGACATTTCGCTCTTTTTAATTTTGTCGAGAGCGCCAAACAATCGTTCCCTTGCTGTGGGGGTATTGGTAAGATATATAAATTCTCCCTTTCCTGCTTCGGCAATTTTCCGACACATATCTTTGTTCAAACGAGATATAACTGTCTGTCCTTGTTTGTCGGTTAGATATTTTCCCTTGTTTGTCGGATCGGGTACAGGAGCACCTCCTGTTTTACCTATACCAATCATAAAAACGCGGATACCTTTTTTAGTTGCTTCCTTTGCCGCGTCTTCTGCTCCCCCTTCATGGTCTTCCCCATCGGTGATTACGATTATAGCTCGCCCCACTCCTTCTTTTTGGGTGAAACTCTTGGTTGCGAGATTTATTGCTTGGCCTATTGCTGTGCCTTGACGTGTTATCAACGATGGACTAATTGCATCAAGAAACATATTGGCAGATACATTGTCGCTGGTAATGGGTAATTGGCTGTAGGCATCGCCGGCAAACACTACAATTCCCACTTTGTCATTATCCATGCGGTCGATGGTTGATGCTATAAGTTGTTTGGCACATTCCAAACGGTTTGGCGTTATATCTTCAGCCATCATGCTATTGGATATATCTAATGCAAAAATTGCTTCTATTCCTTGTTTTTTTTCGTTGTCTACGGTCAATCCCATTTGAGGGCGTGCCAATGCTACGATAAGCATTGCCGCTGCAAACATGACAATTATGAATTTCAAGTATTGCCGTTTGGGTGAAGCATCGGGCATCAATGCCTTAACAAGTTCGGTATCCCCGAACCTGCGAAGCCGTCTCTTGTGCACTACACACGACACTATATATATTATTGCCCATAATATTAGGAGCAACAACAGATATAAATATTTGGGATCTTCAAATCTGAGCATGATTTTCTGTTATTTTATGGCAGCCGACGGTATATTGTAGCTCTCAAAAGAATTTCGAGCAAAATAGTGAATATTGCCATCATTGCCAAGGGCTGATACAAATCATATCGTTTGGAATATTTTCGCACACTAAACTTTGTACGTTCCAATGTATCAATATCTTTATAAACTTTCTTCAATTCCTTTGTAGAATTAGCTCTATATGATTGTCCTCCGGTAGCTTTGGCTATGCCGTTAAGCGTCTGAGTGTCTATTTCACACTTCATTTGTATATAATGAACGCCTCCCCCTGGAAGTGGATATGGATATGGAGCTGTATCATTTGTTCCTACTCCTATGGTATAGATTCTTATTCCATAGGTTGCCGCGATATCAGCTGCCGTAAGCGGAGATATTTCGCCCGAGTTGTTGGAACCATCTGTAAGAAGTATTATTACCTTGCTTTTGGCTTTGCTTTCTTTCAGACGCGACACTGCATTCGAAATTCCCATACCTATTGCCGTGCCATCGTTAATCACTCCGTGGAGTGCAAGGTCGCAACTCACTTGTTGCATAAGACTCATGAGCGAAGCGTGGTCGGTAGTCATTGGACATTGAGTGTAAGCCTCTGCAGCAAAAACAGTCAATCCGATGTTGTCGTTTGGTCTTGCCGAGATAAATTCTGTAGCCACGCTTTTTGCAGCCTGTATTCTGTTGGGCTGTAGGTCTTCGGCGAGCATACTTGTCGACACATCTATCGCCAACATTATGTCAATGCCTTCTACTTGTGCACTTTTCCAAGAGTTTTTTCCTTGCGGCCTTGCCATAATCAGTATTATCAGAGCAAGGGTTATCAGTCTTAATATAAATGGTGTGTGCATCAGCCGCAATTTCAGCGTGGGGCGAATCCTACGATATGCATGTGTATCAGAAATCGTTACAGATGCCTCGCGTTTGCTGTGGCGCAAGAAATACCAAAT
>CAVIQL010000050.1:0-10411 GCA_963644855.1 Clostridiaceae bacterium Marseille-Q4149
GCGCGCCACGTGGCATACGCATATATAATAGGCGTGGAGGGGGATTTGTTTCGTGCCAACGACGACGGAGAGCCTTCGAGCACAGCAGGGAAACCTATCTTGGGACAAATTCGTGCCAATGGACTTACAAATGTATTTGTGGCTGTGGTAAGATATTTCGGCGGTGTAAAACTTGGTACGAGTAGACTTACCGAAGCATACAAGGTTGCGGCGGCTGATGCACTGGAAAAAGGGGAATTCAAACAGTGTTTCGTGGAAACTTCATTGGTATTGCGTTTTGGTTATGAGCGAATGAGCGCTGTGATGAAGATTGTGAGAGACGCGGGAGTGAGAATCGTGGAAAACGGATACGATGAAGCGTGTGTGTTGAAGGTGAGTATGAGAAAATCAATGGTGGAACAGTTTTGCGAACGCCTTGACAGAACAATTAAAATCGAGAAAACGGAGGAATAGTATGATTGAAATCAAACGTATTGCTAACGAACAGGAATTGTGGCATGCACAAAAATATTACTTGTCGAGTTTTCCCGCAGACGAACGCCGAGAGACAGAAGAATGGATTAGGCTAAGTTATTCCCAACCTGAGTTTTTCAACAACGTAATAGTGCTCGATGGCACAATAGTTGGGTTTATTGCATATTGGAACTTCGAAAATTTTCTGTATGTGGAACACTTTGCCGTTGATTCCTCAATTCGCGGCAAAGGCATCGGCGGATTGACTATCGACAAACTGTGTGAAAACGCCGGGAAAACGGTGGTGTTGGAAGTAGAGCTGCCTTGCGATGAGATTTCAAGAAGACGAATCGCTTTTTACGAACGTCATGGTCTGCGCTTGTGTGATAGAAAATATGTGCAGCCGCCTTACGACTCTGACAAGAATAGTCTTGAAATGAAACTGATGTGGCGGGGCGAGAAAGACATCGACGACGATTTCAACAATATCGTAGAGTGTCTATATAAAAAGGTATATAAATTTTCGGGCAAGCCATAGATACAAGCCATAGATAAAAGGCTTGCCCGAAAACGTTTCTTAAACCAAATGTCCCTGTATAAGGTTGCGGGCATTGTAGGACGAAGCCATAACTTCGCCGTAAGCTCCCGCCGAATGTATCGCAAGTAAATCGCCGCGCTTAGCCGGAGACAACAAACGGTCTTTTGCAAATACGTCGCTACTCTCGCAAATAGGACCAACAATGTCGCATTTTTCAACCTCGGAATCTTTGTTTGAAAGATTTTCTATGTCATGGTAAGCACCATACAATGCAGGACGAACAAGGTCGGTAAAGCCTGCATCGACAATCACAAACTTCTTATGAGGCGTATGTTTGGTGAAAAGCACCCTTGTGATTAGATCCCCGCATTGCGCAACAACCGAACGCCCTAATTCGAAATGTATTTTTGAACCTGCCGGGACATTAAGGTGATTGCGGAATGTAGAAAAGTAACCTTCAAAATCAGGAATAGGATTGGAGATAGGATTGTCGTAATCCACGCCAAGCCCGCCGCCTACATCAATCATTTCACACTCGATGCCCTCGCTTTGTATCTCGTTGACAAGGCTGTTGATTACCTCGCAAAGACTTACGAAACAAGTATACTCCGTGATTTGTGAACCAATATGGAAATGAAGTCCCTTGAACTCCACGTTTTTCATACCAATGATTTTCTTTATCACGGGTATTGCATTGTCAAGACTTATTCCGAATTTGTTTTCCTCCGTTCCCGTTGTAATCTTTTCGTGAGTGTGGGCATCAACGTTGGGATTTACACGTATTGCAACCGGAGCAATTTTTCCCTTTCTGCCCGCTATTTCATTGATAACCTCGATTTCCTCTTCACTTTCTACGTTTAGACTGTAAATCTCGTTGTCGAGAGCAAATTCTATTTCATCGTCTCGTTTTCCAACGCCGGCAAAGACCACTTTCTTCGGATCAAAACCATTTTCAACCGCTTTTTTAATTTCTCCGCCACTCACACAGTCTGCACCAAGATTGTAAGTGCTGATGAATTTTAAGACCTCGGCATTGTCGTTCGCTTTAATGGCATAATGCACGACGAAATTCTTGTCTTGCTTCGTAGCTTCGTTTATAGCTTCAAGCGTTTGCTTCAGAATGTCTTTGTGATAAATATAATAAGGTGTCTTGAAATCAGAATTTACAGGCATCTTTAGGCGTTTTTGTCATCGTTAAACAACTTCTTGCTCAATTCTTGCAACGCTTTTGCCTTGTCGCAAGAACGTATCAAGAAAGAAATATTATGGAAACTACCTCCGTAGGAAATCATTCTTACAGGTACGCTCGACATGGCATCGGTTGTGAGGCTCTCGTAACCGATGTTGCCCCAACGTAAATCTCCCACCACACATATAATACACATGTCGCGGTCGATATCAACAGTTCCGTATTTTTTCAACTCACCAATGATTTCGTTGAGATGGTCGGTGTTGTCAATGCTCATAGATACCCCAACCTCCGAAGTGGTTATCATATCAATGCTTGTCTTGTAAGTTTCAAAGATATTGAATACCTTACTCATGAAACCAGATGCAAGAAGCATTCTTGATGACACAATTCTTATGGCTGTAATTCCGTCTTTGGCTGCGATGGCTTTGATTTTACCATTTTCCATCTCATTGTTGATTATCGTTCCCTTGGCCGAAGGGTCAAGAGTGTTGAGCAGTCTTACAGGAATTCCTGCGAATTTTGCTGGCAAGATGCATGTGGGGTGAAGTATTTTGGCGCCAAAGTAAGCAAGTTCTGCAGCTTCTTCAAAGTTTAGCTGGTTAACGGGCTTGGTTCCTTCTACAAAACGAGGATCATTGTTGTGCATTCCATCAATGTCTGTCCAAATTTGAATTTCTTCAGCGTTGATGGCTGCACCAATTAAAGATGCAGTATAGTCAGAACCTCCGCGCTGAAGGTTATCGATATTGCCGTCAACATTTCTGCAAATAAATCCCTGAGTAATGTAGATGTTGTAGCCCTTGTTTTCTGCGAGGATATCATTTAGCTTTTTTGCGATTTGTAGTTCGTCAGGTTCTTTATCCTTGTTGATACTCATGAAATCCAATGCTGAAAGCAACACAACGCTTTTGCCACATTCTTTAAGGTAATTGACCATCATATTGGTGCTGATGATTTCTCCCTGACCAAGAATTTCTTTATCTACGTTCTCGTCGTGTTTCTTTTGCGTGAGTTTGTGCAGGTAATTAAATTCTTCGGTGATAAATTTGTCTGTGATTTCTTTGTACTCTTCTGTGGCGTAAAGTTCGCTAACATGTTTGTGGTACACACTTTCTAAGCGGCGAATCACATTGTTTGCACCGAGTGAATTTTCTTTGTTTAGGTAGTCGGTAATTTCAACCAAAGTATTAGTAGTTCCCGACATAGCCGATAGTACAACCAACTTTGAATCTTCCGAAGAAATTAGCTTTGCTACATTTTTTATTCTTTGTGGCGAACCTACTGAGGTTCCGCCGAATTTCATTACTTTCATCAAATTCCCTTATATTATTGTTGTTTTTCCAAAGCCTCATTCTCGTTTTCTTTGTTCTCTGTTTTAGAGGGCTGTGTGAATGGGTTGGATTTGTTATATTGTAAAGTTATATCACGAAATTCGCCATTGATACATTGAAAAACTTTTCCAGCATATTTTTCAATCAAATCAAGATTGTGAGTACTCATGATTACAGCCGTACCTTTTTGGCTTATTTCCTTCAAAAGTGTAGTTATTTTAGTCGCGGCATCTTTGTCAAGATTTCCCGTTGGCTCATCGGCAAGAATAACTTTCGGGTGGTTGATAATGGCTCTTGCAATAGCAGCCCTTTGTTGTTCTCCTCCAGACAATTCATTAGGAAATTTGTCTTTTTTGTTTTCCAATCCAACGAGTTTCAAAGCCTCTGTAATACGTGATGATATGTCATCTTTACGCTTTATACCAGTAGCACGAAGCACGAAAGCAAGATTGTCCTCTATTGTAAGGTCGCCTAAGAGTTTGTAATCTTGAAAAATAATGCCGAGTTGTTTCCGTAAATCAGGTATTTGTTTACTACGAAGTGCCGTTAAATCATAACCAAGTGCTTTGGCTTTTCCTTTAGAAACCTTTAGGTCGCGATAGATGGTGCGAAGTATAGAACTCTTACCAGAACCTACTTGACCTGTAAGAAATACGAAATTACCAGGATAAATTGAGAAATTAATATCTTTGATAATTTCGTATCCATCGTGGCTTATGGCAACACCCTCATAGGAAATGAGCGCGTTGTTTTCTGGAATATTTTGATTGGAGGTATCCATCGTTGGAAATGTGTTTTGATCCTCTTAATGTTTGTGCCAACCTGGTTGATGACGTTCTGCCAGTTCAGCTGCAACATCTTCTATCCTCAATCCCTTAGATGTTAATAGAACAATAAGGTGATAGAATAAGTCAGAGCATTCGTAAATCAACCTGTCGTTATTTCCACTTACAGCTTCAATCACAGCTTCAAGAGCTTCTTCTCCTACTTTTTGTGCCATACGATTTGTTCCGTCTTTGAACAAACTTGTTGTATAGGATTTTTCAGGCATTTCTTCGTGTCGTTTGTCTATAAAGTCTTGGAGTTCCGATAGGAAAAGTATAGAGTTTCGCTTGTTGTCTTCTCCCCAGCAAGTATCAGTTCCTTTATGACACGTAGGACCGTGTGGAATTGCTTTTATGAGAAGTGTATCGTTGTCGCAATCAGGTGTTATACTCACGAGCTCGAGATAATTTCCGCTTGTTTCTCCTTTTGTCCAAATGCAATTGCGTGTGCGGCTATAAAAAGTTACTCGCTTTGTGGCAATGGTCTTCTTGAATGCTTCTTCATTCATAAATCCCAGCATAAGCACATTTTTTGTTACGCTGTCTTGTATTATCGCAGGTACAAGACCGTTCATTTTATCGAAATCTATGTTCATTTCTATATTCTTTATAATCTTACTTCTATGCCTTCTTGTTTTAAATATAGCTTAAGTTCTGGGATTTTTATTTCTCCGTAGTGAAATACGCTTGCTGCAAGAGCCGCATCAGCTTGACCTTCGAAAAAAGCATCACGAAAATCTTCTTTTTTGCCAGCACCTCCAGAAGCAATTAGAGGTATACCCACCTCTTTGCTTATTTTTCTAAGAGCATCGTTTGCAAATCCTTCTTTTGTCCCGTCGTTATTCATACTGGTAAACAAAATTTCCCCCGCACCGCGATTATATCCCTCGCGTGCCCATTCGAAAAGAGTTTTATCAGTCGGCGTTCTTCCACCATTCAAATAGCATCTCCATTCGTCTTTTTCGTATTTTGCATCAATTGCAAGCACACAAATTTGTGATCCAAAATGTGTTGCGATATCATCAATAAGTTCTGGCTTTTTTAAAGCGGCAGAGTTTATAGCCACTTTGTCGGCACCTGCATCTAACAAACGTTCTACATCTGCCAACGCTCCAACCCCTCCTCCTACGGTGAAGGGTATTGAAAGTTCAGAGGCAACTCGTTTTACCATTTCTGTAAAAGTCTTGCGTCCTTCAACACTTGCCGTAATGTCAAGAAAAACGAGTTCGTCTGCCATTTGATCGGAATAAATTTTCCCCATTTCAACAGGATCGCCAGCATCGCGTAATCCAACGAAATTTACACCTTTAACGGTGCGTCCGTCTTTAACGTCTAAACATGGTATAATACGTTTTGCCAACATCGTTTTTACATTTTAGGGGTTAAACCAAATTCCTTTGCAAGTTGTTTCAAGTCAATGCGCCCTTCGTATATCGCTCTGCCAAAAACAACAGCAGGTATTCCTGATTTATTAAGCGCTATTATATCTTCTATATTACTTATTCCTCCACTTGCAATTAGTTTACATTCGGGGAAATCCGACATTATGCCGGTGTATAGTTTTATATTGGAGCCGCAGAGCATTCCATCGCGAGAAATATCAGTACATAACACATTTCTTACCCCATAATCCCAATATCTTTCAAGCAGATTGTTTATGGTCATACCAGAATCTTTTGTCCAGCCATGTGTCCTTATTTTCCCATTTTTTACATCAGCAGAAATTATAAACTTTTCGGCTCCGTAGGTCTTAATCCATTCAACGACTTTATCAAATTCGTTTACCGCCATACTACCAATGCTTACGGCTTCTGCTCCTTGGTCGAAAATGTTTTTGAGATCTTCGTCGCTTTTTATGCCACCACCAAAATCAATATGTAATTGTGTATTTGAGCAGATTCCTCTTAAAACATCAAGATTGACGGGCTTCCCTTGTTTTGCTCCATCTAAATCCACCAGATGAAGCCGCTTATAACCAAGTTTTTCAAATTTAATAGCCAAATCTATTGGCGATGCACTATAATATGTTTTTTTAGAGTAATCACCTTGGGTAAGCCTTACGCAATGCCCTTCTATCAAATCTATTGCAGGTATAAGTTGTATCATATTTCAAGAAAATTCTTTAGGATTGTTTCACCTACGATACCGCTTTTTTCCGGGTGAAATTGTACAGCCATAAAATTTTCTCGTTCAATAGCTGCGCTAAAATTGTCAGCATATTCTGTTTGGGCTGTTGTGTATGGATTTATAGGTACATAATAACTGTGTACAAAATAAACATAGCAGTCTTCATCTATTCCTTTGAATAAATTGCCTTTCATCTTGGCGAGTGAATTCCACCCCATATGGGGTATTTTTTCGCCTTTCCGCGGGACAAAACGTTTGACATTGATTTGGGGAAATAGGTCAAGGCAATCTGCACCTCCACCTTCTTCCGAATGTCCACACATTAATTGCATGCCGATGCAGATTCCCAATACAGGTTGTCTGAGCGATCGAATTACGTTGTCCAAACCTGTTTGACGAAGATATTCCATAGTTACAGCAGCTTCTCCTTGCCCTGGTATTATTACGTGATCGGCAGTTTGTAGTGCTCTTACATCGTCCGTAACAACGCTATCTACTCCCAAACGTTTGAGGGCAGATTTCACGGAAAAGATATTGCCGGCGGGATATTTAAGTATAACTGTAGACATGATTGTTTTGATTTTCAATAAGCTCAAAATTACTCGTCGTTTTGCAAAGATAACAAATATAAGTGTAATTCTGCTTAGAATAGGACCAAAAACGGTATTGCACCAAGGGGTAGTGCTACAGATTGTACAAGAAAAATGGTAAAAGTAATCCCAAATTATCAAAAAGTAGGCTGTTTTCTGTTATTTGTTGCGTTAAACAGAGTAGAAATAAAACTTTGAGCAAAATATCTGCTCGAAAACAAACTATTAGATCGGTTGGTAAAGGTAATTTTTGTGCGCTTTTTTGATGTAAAATGTTAGTCGTTGTATTATTCTTGTTCAAAAAACTTTTGCAAAATTGCGTAGATGAAATTATTATATTACCTTTGCATCGAATTCAACCCACTTCTTGTGAGTTCTTCTATTTAATTTACAAAATACAAATCCGAATTTTAATCTTGGCTATCTGGTGGTGATAATCGTATTCATCGGATGCCGACAATCCATTTATATAATATGTCAAATTACAACAAAGATGAGCTCATGCAAAAGAGCGAATCCGAAGTTCGTGCCATTGCAGACGAACTGGACATCAAATATAATAATTCTGATACCCAAGAAGACATAGTCTATCAAATTCTTGACGAGCAGGCGGTACAGAATGCAGCAAAGAAGCCTGCTACAAAACGTCGTGCGCGTATCATGAAAAAAGAAGTTGATCGTGTGTATTCTGCATCGCAAAGCAAGAGCGCGAAAACGGAGACTAAAAAAAATGATACGGAGGTTGAAGTGGCAGAACAGCCAGTAGAGGTTGTTTCTGACGTTGTGGATACAAATACAGCCGAAACAGAAGTAAAAGTTCCCAAGACGCGCAAACGCATAACACGAAAAAAAACAGACGAAGACTTGATTGTGCTGCCTGCTGAAGAAGTTGAAAGCAAAGACGTATTGGCGGAGAATCCCGAAGATGTTACAGCCGAAACTTCTGATAATATTCAGCAAGAAAAGAAAGTTTCTGATTGGGTAACCGATTATGAAACGATACGTAAGGAATTGCCTATGGTGGCAGACCAAGAAGATGAAAACGAACCCAATCCTGAGACGGAGAGCGCGCAAGATAATGAAAATGCGGATTATTCGGAAGAAACCAAAAATGATGCTCTTGAAGCAACCACGCCTATGGCAGAGGATAATGGGATAGATTTCGTAACGGTAGTGGATATCCCCGTTATTGAAGACTTTGGTATGCCTATGGAACCGATGCGTGGTGGAATGAAAAACTATGGTGGGGCGCCTTCCTCTGACGAAAGTTTTATAGAAGAGGAGATTGCTAACGGTAGATTGGGTGGAGGACCTCGCAGAGAGGTTTTCACTCCTTCGCCTCCCGTACCACGTTACAATTTCGACCAAATTCTTCAGGGCAGTGGTTGTCTTGAAATTATGCCCGAAGGTTTTGGCTTCTTACGCTCTTCGGATTACAACTACCTTGCTTCGCCTGATGACATATATGTTTCGGGTCAACAAATCAAGACTTATGGTTTGAAGACGGGAGATGTGGTTGAAGGCAATGTGAGAATTCCTCATGAGGGAGAGAAGTTCTTTGCTTTGCTTAATGCCAACAAGATAAACGGAATATCTCCTGAGGTTGTAAGAGACAGAGTGCCTTTTGAACATCTTACACCTTTGTTTCCAGATGAGAAGTTCAAGTTGTGTTCGGGCAACTACGACAATTTATCGGCGCGTATAGTTGATTTGTTTGCTCCGATAGGTAAAGGTCAGCGCGCTCTTATCGTTGCCCAGCCCAAAACGGGTAAGACAATGCTTCTTAAAGATATTGCCAACTCCATAGCAAAAAATCACCCCGATACCTATCTTATGATGTTGCTCATAGACGAGCGTCCAGAGGAGGTTACCGATATGGCACGCACTGTGAACGCTGAAGTCATAGCGTCGACTTTTGACGAACCAGCCACGCATCACGTTAAAATAGCTGGTCTTGTTATCGAGAAGGCCAAACGTATGGTGGAATGTGGTCATGATGTTGTAATATTCCTTGACTCAATTACAAGACTTGCACGCGCATACAATACTGTTTCTCCTGCAAGTGGAAAAGTGCTTACGGGCGGTGTTGATGCCAATGCACTTCAAAAGCCCAAACGTTTCTTTGGTGCTGCACGAAACATAGAGGGCGGCGGTTCGCTCACAATTATTGCTACGGCGCTTATCGATACAGGTAGCAAGATGGACGAGGTTATCTTTGAAGAGTTCAAGGGTACGGGTAATATGGAATTGCAGCTCGACCGCACACTGAGCAATAAGCGTATATTCCCTGCTGTAAACATTGTTGCTTCGGGTACACGTCGCGACGATTTGCTGCAAGATCGTCAAACCCTCGACCGAATGTGGATACTTCGCAAGTATATTGCCGATATGAATTCCGTTGAGGCTATAAATTTTGTAAAAGACCGTTTGGAAAACACGAGAACCAACGAGGAATTTTTGTTGTCGATGAATTCTTGAGAAACAAATATGTAAAAAGCCCGGCTTTCGAAGAAGGAAGTTGGGCTTTTTTGTTTCCCCTCGTTGCGCCGTTATTATAATAAAAAGGTAATGTATCCTGCACTGGCAAATGCTATTATTGCTGTCCGGTAAAACTTTTTTCAAGATAAAAAAATAAGGCTGTATTCCAAGCGAGGAATATAGCCTTTTTAGTTGTTATCATTCAGCACTTTCTCCCAAAGGTATGTTTGCTTCATTAATTCTACACCGCTATTCCACAGCTCTGGATTTCTTTGCTGCAAGGCTCTATCCCAAAGGTGAGTGTACTCATGGATAGGGTGTTCAGGAGAAATCTTAGTTTCATCAAGGTAGATATTACCTTCTTTATCAACAAAACCAAATACTTCTCCTTGAGGAGTAGTGAAAGTTTCTATTTCACTTGCTCCTTGATTGCTCTTGCTATCTCTATTACTCTTTCTTCGTCTGGCTTCTCTTGATAATGGGTTGCTATCCAATCCATCATGGTTGTTAACTGTTTCTCCGTTCTTAACAAGTTCATTATGCCCATTACTGGTTCTTTTCTCATATCCAGTTCTCTTAAGCCAGCTATCAAATCCTGTCTTATTTTCTTTAAATCCATCTTCTATTTCATTTAACTGTTCTTCGTTTAATTCATTAGTTTCTAACTTGTCTATTATTTCAAAACCATCTCTACCCTCTAATCTATTATCTCCGTATTGATGTAATGAGGTATTGAATCTATAGATTTGTTTAGTATCTTCATTATAGAAATACAATCCTTTTGAAGTATCTGTATCTAAGGGCAAAGTTACTATAAAATCTTGTATTGCTTCTATCTCAGAGGGGGATAAATCACTATTGTAAAGTTCTCTTGCTTG
>CAVIQL010000051.1:0-9889 GCA_963644855.1 Clostridiaceae bacterium Marseille-Q4149
GCTTTTAAGCTATGTATGATTATAGCGTCATAATTGTTTTCTTTTATATGATTTATAAAATTATCAGGAGTAACAAATTGAACGTATTGTTTCTTTTTTATATATATCAAAGTCTTAACTTCTGAAAAGATAACGTGATTATACAGGTGCTCCCCTTTTGTGTGTTCACAAATTTCTATAACGAAGTCAATGAACTTTTCGTCAGTTATACAATTTAAGATTTTCATATAATAATAACGTGAGTTCGACGAATTAGAACTAAGGCAATGGTCTTCTTTGAATCGCAATTAGTAGTCCCATTTTCGTTGCAAATATCTGATGCAAAAGATATATGGTCGTAAGATCATGATGATATGCTCGGAGGAAAACCTTTTTCAAGGTAGGAGTTGGGATAACTAATGGTAGGAGTTTAGAAACTCAAAGATCTAGTTGAGAAAAAGACTATGAACGGTAAAATTTTTGTTTTTTTTCTCTCCCCCCCCCAAAAAAAAAAAAACAGTAGAGTATATTTTGTTAGCTAATGTTGTAATATATTCCTCCAATAGTCATCTCCTTCGCAGAATGCTATATTTGCCATTCAAGTGGGCATCTATAATGCGCCTTAGTGAACCGTCGTGCTTGGAGTATTGATTTTCGGTCTCGTATATTGGTTTAATTATATCGGGATATTTTGCGGCGTATTCTTTTATGATTTCCTGCGAGCCATCGGTGGAACAATCATCGTGTACAATTGCCTCGAATTTGAAATTTGTCTTTTGCATAACAAAGCCGTCAAGGCACTGCCTTAGATATGGTGCGTGGTTATATACCAAACACTTTATCGAAACCATCAATTGATTGTCATCTTCCATGTGTTTTTTTATATTGTATTGTTCGTTTGCTGCGTTTCAGACTTTAAAAGCATTTAATTCTTGTTGAGCAGTTCTTTTATAAAGTCATGGTCAAGTTGCGTTATCGCTGGTAGGTCTTCTATTGCAGTGCCTGAGTTTACTAATGCTTGTAGCATTCGGCGTATTTGTTCGTTTTTCTCGTTGAGCAGTGCATCTTTTTCGCTTATCTGCGCATTCTGCTTGTTTATCTGTGCATCTTTTTCGCTTATCTGCGCTTCTTTTTCGTTTATCTGCGCATCTTTTTCGCTTATCTGCGCTTCTTTTTCGTTTATCTGCGCATCTTTTTGTGCGATGATTTTATCGCGGTTCATTATTGCGGTGTCTCTATTTTCGATAGCGGAGAAGTATTCGTCTTCCACGTTCATGTCTTGACGCAGTTTGCTATCAGAGGCAGCTGCAAGTAGTCTGCGGAGAATGTACATCATTTCATCGTCATGGGCGTACAAACTTTCGTCAACATTAAGTACTTGGCGGTTGTGCCGATCCTTACGAGTTTGGTCGAATACGCTCAGCACCTGTTCCAATCTGTTGTTTACTTGTCCGTGAAGCAAAGGTATCTGTACGATTATGCTATTGTGGTTCAAACTTTCAATAAAGGGGTCGGGCATACCTTCGGAAACTACGTTACCGTTATAATCTTGCGATTGGTGGTTTACGTATATCACAGGCTCTTTTATATCTCCAACACGATGCCCTAACAGATATACCGTAATCATTGGTATGGCAAAACCATTAGGGTTGTTATCTTTCAGAATGTTTTCTGGGTTTGCATACTGTGCTCCGAGATATTGACGGAATCTCAAGGTTTCTGTTTCGAGCCATGTTTTTTGCAGTTCAATAAGTATTAGCTTCAAACTACCATTCTTCTCCTTGATTTGCGCCCCGAAGTCAATACGAAACATTGATATTTTGTCGCGACTTCCGTTGCTATATTCGTGTCGGCGCACTTTTACGTCTACAACCTCCTTTTTCAACAAAGCAGAAAGAATGGTTTTCGCAATGCGTTCGTCTTCTATCAAATATTTGAAAACCGAATCGTAAATTGGGTTCGCCACATGTATTACCATAGTTTTTCCTCCTTGATTAATTGCTTGCTTTTGATCGAAAAGATATATCTTTTAATCTTATGCAAAGATAAACATTATATCATTGCCTTTTTATGATTATGCTTTTAATCTCGTGGTATTCGGGGTATTTGAACACGATGCTTATTGCAATGTATGTTATAAGTCCTGTAATGATGCCGATGATAAGTTTGATGGCTGCTTGTGCAAATAGTAGGGTGGCTGCGTGGGCAGTGGCTCCCATGACGAGGGCGGCTGCAAGTATTGGCAACAAGTCTTGCATTTGCTTGAAATAGCCTACGTTTATCAATTTACCAGTGTAGTAGGTGTTTATTACAAGGCAGAGTATTGAACTGCATACCATGCCGTAGCACATAGCGAGTACACCCATGGGAATTGTGATGCACATGATTGAAACGCCGAGGATTTTTTTTATTATCTCGAGCCGTAAAAACAAATCAGAACGTCCTTTTACTTGTAATAGGTTGAGATTTATAGCGTGAATGGGATACCACATCATGGCAAAACAAATTACTTGCAGATATATTACGCAGGCTTCCCACTTTGTGGTTATCATTGTGATGATGAGTGGCCGGGCAAGCGCGGCAAGACCAATCATGAGAGGAAATATTATATATGCAGAAACTCTAAGCAGGCGGCGATAGTCGGTACGCAGACGCTCGTCATCGTCTTGTATAAGGCTTAATACTGGAAATGTGGAACGTTGCAATATTCCTGTTATGTTGGACGAAAGTAGCGACGAATAGCTTTGCGCTCTCGAGAATAGTCCGAGTTGTGCAGGCGAATAGATTTTCCCTATGACAATTGGGAATATATTATTGTATGTGGTATCGAGCAAACCTGAGGCAAGTAGTTTTGAACCATAGCTCCAAAGATATTTGAATGATTCGTGGCAAAATGTGAGGGTAGGACGCCAATTGGAGAAAAACCATAGCAAGAGGCAATTTACGAGAGTTGCAAAGGTGGTTTGTATCACGAGCGACCAAACTCCATAGCCATTGTAAGCCAGGATTAGTCCTGTTATGCCGCTTATTATTGTACATATTATCGAAACCTTGGCTTGGGTTTTGAAGTCAACGCGTTTGGTGAGAATTGCTCGCTGCACCACGCAAAGAGAGTTGAATGGTACCGACAGGGCTGTGATTTTTATTATAGGCGAGAGAATGGGGGTATCGTAAAAAACCGCGATAAAAGGGGAGGCAATAAACAAAATGCCGTAACAAACTATTCCAACAACTATGTTGAAGTAGAAAGCGGTTGACAGATCTTTTTCCTTTAGATCGGGCTTACGAATAAGGGCACTGGAAAATCCACTGTCAACAAACGCTTGCGCAATGGCGGTAAACACCACAATCATTGCTACCACACCGTAGTCTTTGGGCGCAAGAATCCGGGCAAGAATAATGGAGAAACAGAATGATATGCCTTGGCTGGCAAATCTATCTATGCTGCTCCAAAACACTCCGTGAACGGCTTTTGTCTTTATGTCAGTGTGTGTGGACAAGTGTCAATGTTTTTTGTATTTGCGGTCATTCCTATATCGGACGTGGTTTAATTATTTCTGATGTAAGTCTTCTCTCAATTTATTGGCGCATGATAGCTTCACAAACAGCGCAAATTCTGTTCTTAGATAAGAGAACATTTACTTTGGATTAACTCAATCATTTGCTTACTTTTTCTTTTGCGGGTATTCCTATCATTGTGGCATGAGGGGGAACTTCTCTTGTAAGCAAGGCGCGTGCCCCAATATACGCATGAGTTCCTATAGTGCGCACTTTCCCAGAAATGGAAAGTGCCCCTTGTCCCATGAAGGCAAAGTCCTGCATTTCTGTATATGCACCTAATAGACTGTTATCTGCGAAAAAGCAATGCTTGCCGATTTTGTTGTTGTGATTGATAATTACTCCAGAAAGAACGACTGTTCCCATACCTATAGTTGTGCCTGCTTGTATGTGAGAGAAACAGTTAACGTACACTCCTATGGGGGAAATCGTCGCAAAACGCGAAACTACGGCTTGGGGATGTATAATTGTGGGAACGCTTCCACCCATGCTCATTATTTTGCTTAGTAATTGCGCCCTAATATCCATATTTCCCATGGTTAAGAGAAAAGCCATGCCGCCTAAGTCTTCCATAGAAAAAAGATCTTTGAACGAGCCTATAATTTTGTAGCCACAATAAATTTCCCCTGTCCTTGTTTCATCGTAATGAAATAAACCTTTTATATGATATCCGCAATCTTCTGCCAAATCAATCATAACAGGTGTATTATGTCCTACTCCTAAAGCGTATAAATTATTTGAAATTTTGGAAGCTATTTCCATAACAAGCAAGGGAACCCTTTTAAAGATATGTATTTGTAAACAATGTAAGGATTGCTTTCAACCTTTGTTGGGGTCTCGTTTTATACAGCCGATAATTCTCTCAATATCTTCTTCGCTAAGTGCGTGGTGCATTGGCAAGCAGATTACAGATGCCGCCATTCTATGTGCGTTGGGCAAATTCTCTGGTGTAGCGCTCTCTAATCCGCGATAGGTGGAAAATTCACTGATCAACGGGTAGAAATATCTGCGTCCCCATACATCGTGAGCTTTCATTTTTGTGTACAGTTCGTCTCTTGTCATGCCATATCTCTCTGCATCTATGAAAATAGGGAAATAACTGTAATTGTGCTTCACTCCAGGCATATCTTCAAAGAATGAAACTCCGTCAATCCCTTTAAGAGCTTCGCGATATCTTATTGCAACATGTTGGCGTGCTTTTATAGCTTTGTCTACCTGCTGTAAATTTAAAAGACCATATGCTGCACGTAATTCGTCCATCTTGCTATTTATTCCTGGTCCCACAACTTCTGTTTCACCTGCAAAACCAAAATTCTTCAGGTAGTCGATGCGTTTTTTCGTCTTCTCATCGTGCATCACCATCGCTCCACCTTCTATGGTATTGAAGACTTTGGTGGCATGAAAACTAAGCGTGCTTAAATCTCCTGCGTTGAGAATGCTTTCCCCATTGACTTCTACGCCAAACGCATGGGCTGCGTCGTATATAACTTTAAGCCCGTATTTATCGGCAATGTCTTGTATGGCCTTGGTATCGCAAGGTTTTCCGTATACATGTACCGGCATTATGGCGGTGGTGCGCGGTGTTATTGCTGCCTCTATTTTTATAGGGTCGATATTTCCCGTCTTAGGATCAATGTCAACAAACACCGGTTTTATACCGTTCCACCATAAGGCGTGGGTTGTTGCCACAAAACTGTAGGGCGTTGTAATAACTTCGCCGGTAATATGGAGAGCTTGGAGCGCTGTTATTAACGGAAGTGTGCCGTTTGTGAACAGGCTAACGTATGGCACTTTTAGATAATCTGCGAGTGCTGCTTCAAATTTCTTGTGGAATGTTCCGTTGTTGGTTATCCATTTGCTGTCCCATATCTGTTTTAGATAGTCATGAAATTCGTCGAGATCGGGTAGCAAAGGCGAGGTTACTGTTATGATATTCTTGTTCATTTGTTGCTATTTTAGAAAAAAGTTCTTGGGGCTTGTTATAGCTTTAAGACATATGTTTATAGCAGGTGTTTCTATGGTGTGAATTCTAATATAATCAATAGCAATGCAGCATAAAAAGATGAGGCTCGGAATTGTCAAGGCATGCAGTACAAAATAAGGTGAATGGAAATTTCCCGAAACGTTACATATATCTTTCCATAGCCATTGCCTCATAATATCGCTGTTTGCATGTATGAGCAGAACTCCAAATACGCTTGCAGCGATGGTATTTATTATTTTGCTCTGTCGTATTTTTAGGTTGCGGAAAAACATAAACGAGCAGATGCTTATAATTACTGCAAATATTTTGTTGGAATCGCTAACGAAAAAGCATGCGTTCGAAAAGTTGAGCGTCTTTCCTGTGTGTTGTTGCAAAAGAGTGATGCCTATTACGCTTGCAATGGCGATGGGGATAATAAGACATAGAGCAAATAGCCACGGGCGGCTTTGGTTTTTGTGAGGAAAATCGTAGAGCCGGATATATGATGCAATGAAATATAGAATGCAAAACCACGTGATATAGTTTAGTCTTACGTTGATAAAGAATGACGAACCGAGTATAGTATAGACGAATGTTGTCAATGCTATTAGAATTATATGTTGTTGCTTCGTCATATTCTTGATTAGTATGTTTATAAAAGGAATGAACAAGAAAAACAAAAGGTAGCAACCTATAAAATTATCTTCTACACTCTGTATTGGCAACATTGCGAAAACAAAAGAGAATGGACTGAAATTTGTGTAACCGCTTATTGCAAAAATTAAGTTCAATACTATGTTGTAGAAAACTACTTCCAATAACAATTTGAGAAACTTCTTTATAGTAATTTCTGATTTACACATAAAATAACCTGTAATCAGAACAAAACAATTGATGCCGGTTTTTCCCCACATTCCAATGATATATAAAAGAATCGTGCGCCATGATAATGGAATATTGGCAGTCTCATTTAAAACTCCAGAGTTTACCACGTAGTGATGACTTACTATAAGTAGCATCACAAGTATCCTGTAGAGTTCTATATTTGATTGTCTTTCTTTTCTTTCGGGGGGGGGTAACATCTTGATTATGTGGAATGTAAATTATCTCTCGAAATTATTCTATCTCCATAATTGTGGATTTGGGGACGAAGTTAATGCACACTCCGCCGAGGGATTCGAGTTCTACTACCACGCGTTTGTTGCCGTGGATACGCTTTATGGTTCCTTCTACGCCTTTGAACGGACCTGATATTATAAGCACTTTTCCGTTGGCTTTGCCTGTAAGTTCTTCGGGCTTGAGATATGTGCGTTCGTCGTCGGAGGCGCTTGCCACTTTAATGAAACTTTCCATTTGCTTGTCGGGCACGGTGATTATTTCGAGCGGTGCGTCTTTTGTTTCAACCGAGCTGCGGGTCATGTATCTCAGCGGCGCGGCTTCCTCCATGGTTTGTTTCATGAAGTTTAGCTCACTCATTGTGTGGTGCACGAAAATCAGGTTGCTTATTGCCGGTACGCTTTCGTGGCGAATGCGATTGTTTTGTTTTATGGTCTTAGTGGTCATTGGCATAAAGTTCTCGATATTGTTTGCGTCGAGAAATGCCTTGGTTTTTATCTGTCGTCCGTAGGTTACACGCATGGGAAACCAATAAATTGTGTCTTTATCCAGCATGCTCATCGGAGCGTGAAGTACGTTTGGGGGACACCGCATAAAACAACACGGTGGATTTTGTTAAGTCGAGTGTTTTTGTCTTATTCATAGTACGTTAGCACTGATATCCAGCAGCCGCGTGGGCATGATAAGACCGGACTTATTTTGCAAAGATACGTATTTATGTTGAGGTGTGTTGCTTTGTGGGGTGTTTTTATCTGTTTTTAGTGGATATTGTGGCGATAATATCGTGATGGTTGTAGGTGGAAAAATGTGGCTCGCGCATCTCGTAAAACCGACATACGACTTCTAAAAACTAATATGGGACGTCGTAAAAATAATGTCGGATATTGTAAAAATAATATCCGACCTTTTTTAAAAAATATCGGTTATCGTTTAAAAAATATCCGACATTAGTTTTCTGCTTTGCCGACAAAAAAAGATTCCGCCCCTTGCAGAGCGAAATCTTCTTGATATTGAGGCGTTCTGATTACTTCAAAGTTTGCAGAATGCCTTTTGTTGTTATTGCAGTAATGCAATCAATGTTTTTGGTTATTGCCCAAGTTGTTTTGCCGTTCTATCTCTTTCGGCTGCAACCAGTTTCGAACTTCTGAATTCGGCACCTATTCGATAATACCCTTGTTGGAAGTCATATTAAGCTCCACCGTAATCCATTTACAACGGTTAATGGCTCTCTCGTTCGTGCCTTTGGGATTGTCATATTCCTTGTCAACTTCACCGTTTTTCATCACAGCCACATGACTTATGTGGTATTGACCGGTAGGTACGGGCATGTAGAGACATAGGTCCTGAACTTCATTGGCAGGAGTGAAATTAAACGTAACAACGTTGTTGGTGGTAGATTCTTTGGCAACAGCGGCGGGTGAAGATTTGGTTACGCTGAAATCACCCGTAACATCTTTCGACATAGTAACCACGAATTGGTTTGCACCTGCGGAAACTCTTATGTCCCATTCTATCACAGCGCCCGTATGACGGAAAGTATATGTAGTAGCACTCTTGCCGTAAAAAGCAACCATTGGGTCGTCGGCAATTTGATTGTCGTCGGTTGCATCTCTTTGGGTATAATCGTATGTAGCCGGGTAGTTCACCGTAACTTCTGCGTTTGTCGCGTCGTAGCTCTTTACTGCCGACACCGGGAATACCGCAACATCGAGCGGAGTAATGGTGGGATCGTCCTTGTATTCGGCAACATTGTCTTCGGTAATGTTTTCAAGATACAGAGTCTTGAATCCGTTTTTTGTCCAAACGCTTATGTCATCGCCTTTCGACCATCTGAATTCGCCCGGACCAGTTTCGTCTTTGTTTGTATTGTATGAACGGCTGTCGATACCGCTTTCCACTATACCTTTGTACTTCTTTCCTTTAGAGGAAGACATTTCTTCTTGGCTACAGCCCGTAAATGCTATAGCCGTCAAGCCCACGAGGGCCACTGTTAATAGTTTGTTCATTTTTCAATAGTGTTTCAGTTAGTATGGTTGCCGTTGTAGTGGCGGAAACTGTATCTAAATCTGTACTTTTTACTGTTTGTAAATTCCGCCTATTGTTAGGAGTCGGAATTCTTCGCATTTCTATCTGTTGCAAATATACAAATAGTTCATAATATGGCAAATAAAAGCAAACAGTTTCTGCTATTTATCTGAAAAATTACGTTTGAATATTTTTCTGCTGCGCTTTTGCGGATTGTAAGTAGTTGTTTGGGGTGAACGTTAAGCATTAAAACCAAATCTGTTGGCAATAAATGGGATTTTGTTTTGGTTGTTGCAGAAACTTTTTGGGGAATAGAAACGCCGGAAAAACGTTGCGAAAAAACCGACATCCGACGTCGAAAAAATAATGTCCGATATTGTAAAAATAATGTCAGACCTTTTTTAAAAAATATCGGTTATCGTTTAAAAAATATCCGACATTAGTTTTACGCTTTCCCGACAAAAAAAGATTCCGCCCCATGCAGAGCGGAATCTTACTGATATAGAGTGTTCTGACTACTTCAAAGTTTGCAGAATACTATTTGTTGGAATTGCAGGGTTGCAATCTTAGTTTTTCACCTCCCAAGCTTGTTCACCGTTGTAGGTGGTTTCGGTAGAAGTATAACCGTCGGCTACAAAGTTGGTGCCGTCGCCTTCAGCGTAGCAGTTAGCAGGATTGAATTTCACGAAAGTTCCGCCCTTAACCACGATAGATGCTGTGCCAGCCTTATAGTTTGCGTCTCTACAGTTCAAAATATATTCGTAATACTTATCTCCTACGCCTGTTGCCTTCATTTGTATTTCAAATATACCGCCATTGATTTCTGCAGTACCCTCATAAACATACAACACATCCTCGTTACCATAGAAATGACCGCCGTTGATTGTAAGTTTACCGCCATTTCGTACGTCAATACTAAATACATCGTTTTCTTTAGCCTTAACAATTCCATCGCCATCGAATTGGAGCGTGCCGCCTTGTACACTAAACAAAGACCAAATCTTGTTAATCTCATAATCTTTGATAGCATTGCTGTTGCTAATAGTCTTGCCGTTGAGATTTATTGCGAGAGTTTTTCCCGAACTTACAACAAGATGTTCGTCAAGATCAAGGTCTTCGTTAAGAGTAACGTAACCTCCTGCGGCTGCAACTTGTTTAAGTTCTGCAACAGTTGACACATTTGTTTTCTTTAAAACCGTCCAAGCTTTTTTGTCGTTGTAAGTAGTTTCAACAGAAACGTAACCGTCG
>CAVIQL010000052.1:0-9871 GCA_963644855.1 Clostridiaceae bacterium Marseille-Q4149
ACGGTGTCTTGACAAAGAGACCACGGTGTCTTGACAAAGAGACCATGGTGTCTTGGCAAAGAGACCACGGTGTCTTGACAAAGAGACCACGGTGTCTTGGCAAAGAGACCACGGTGTCTTGGCAAAGAGACCACGGTGTCTTGGCAAAGAGATAGCATATCATATATTATCTAACTATATGTCTAACCATAAAATACTACAAAACAATGATTTACTATTCTGTTAAAAAGAAAAAGAATCCTAAGGATGGAACGATGAAGTATTACGGAGTTTCAACTATGCGCAAGACTGTGAGTCAACGCACCATAGAAGAGGAGGTCAAGAGTGCAACGGCCCTGGAACGCGGAGACGTGCAAAGTGCCATCACCACGCTCACCGATTGCATAAAGAAGCACCTTATGGACGGCGACATCGTGAAATTCGACGAACTTGGAGCGTTTTCTCTAACCTTCACGAGCAAAGGCACGACAAACGAAGCCGACTACAACCCCACAACCTGCATCAAGCAGTTCAACGTGCAGTTTCGTCCATCGGTGGCACTAAAGAAAGCCGTGCAGGAAACTAAGGTGCAGAAAATCACAGTTGCGAAAGAGAAGACCAACGGCTCAGACGTTGACCCGAATGCATAACCAATTGTAGCGCCACTGAAGCCATAATCCATCAGTATGTTGCGCTAAAAACGCAGGTTGGAGCAGTAGTTTTTCCGGCTACCGCCCCAACCTTTTTATTAATATACCATTGTTGAGAGTTATTTCTGCAAGTCTCCTCCGCCCTCTGCAAAGTATTTCCAGAGCGGAGCTGCCATCAAGCTTTGCCACACCTCGCCTTGACGAAGCATACGCAGCACTTCTTCGCGGGTGAAAACCATCACCTTGATGTCTTCGCCCTTGTCGAGATGCTGATTGTCTATCAACTCAACGCCGGTGGCGAGAAAGCTGTGAGTATAATTGGTATGAGTGCTGGCATTTGCAGAGAGCTTCATCCACGGCTTCCACATGCCTCCGCCAAAACCAGTCTCTTCGAGCAACTCACGTTTGGCGGCATCAATCGGCTTCTCGCCGTCTTCCACCACTCCTGCACATAGCTCGTTGACAGTCTTGCCTATGCCATGGCGGTATTGACGCACAAAAACAAACCGCCCCTCTTTGGTTATGGCTATTGTGTTTACCCACTCGGGATATTCCAGAATATAATACTCGTCGATGATGCTCCCGGTAGGCAATTTCACCTTGTCAACCCTTGCGGTAAACCATGGCTTCCTTGACAGATATCTGCTGTCCAAGACTTGCCAGTTCATCTCTTTGTCATCAAGTGTCATATCTTTCTTAAACATTCCCAAGCCTTTCCTTCCTTAATCATGCTTGCAACAGCTATTCTATGCCTTTGCCTTCGGGTTTCAAACTGTTTACCGGCTGCAAATCGGGTAGCTTTATCTTAGAGCCTATAGTGATTAAATCGGGATCTGAGATATTATTGAAACGAATAATATACTTGGCGCAATCTTTCGAGCCGTAGATCTGCTTGGCAAGACGTGTCAAGTTTTCGCCTTTGCCAAGGATATGCTCGCCTTTCTGACCTACTATCATAAAATTATCCCCCGGTTTTACCGGCATTATGGGTTGGTGGGGAATGGAGGTCTTTTCCTTTTCAACACTCTTCCCCTGTGCAAGACCACTATCTTTCTTTGCAGGTATAGCCTTTGCGGGAGCAGCTTGGTTTTGCTCGGCAGAAGCGACTGTGTTTTGCTTAGCAGGAGCTATGGTTTCAACGTTAGTATTTCCCTTTTGCGCCTCTCTAAGCGAAAGAATATCTTGATTCCCGGCCATATATCCTATGACGAGGAATACAATTGCGACCAAAGCCAGCCAAAGCCAAAAGTATTTTTCGCGTTTCGAAGTATAAGCCTCAAATTCCGCGTTATCTTCGACCTCGTTCTCGAGTTCAGCCACATCTTCTACGGCATTTTCGCTATTGCTATCAGCCTCTGTTTCACTGTTTTCTGCCTCGTCGGTATTATTTCCTTCGTCCTCTTCCTCCGGTTCCACCGCAGGGATAGGGGTTTCCACAACGTCATTCTGCTCGGGTACCTCAACAGTATCACCGGCATCAGATATTTCCAGTTCAGAAACCGATACGCTTTCGACAGGCTGCTCGCTTGATTCTTCAGCCTCCAACTTCAAACGGATATCCTCAACAGCCTTTCCGTCGGCAAGTCCCATTTGAGAAACGTCAGTACCCTCGTTTATCACCACCGCCTGTAAATGGGCAAACGGTTTGTTTACAGCATCTTTTATTGATTGGTCGGGGGTAAACGTGATCTTGGAATGCCCGCTAATTTCTATTCTCTGCCCAGTATTTACATCAACACTCTCGCGAGATGAAACGTCTATCAGTTTGAATGTACCCAAACCTTTTACCTTTACAAACCTATCTTTGTGCAATCCGTTTATGATTGCGTTGAAAAATGTCTTTGTAAAGGCTTCTATATTCTCGCGCGAGTCGGGATTTATCGTTTGTATGGCTTCAATCAAATCAGCCAAATTCTTTCTTTCCATGTATGTATTATTTACAGAGCAGTAAAATGCCCATTATTCAGTACTTGTAACTTTGTCTTTCAGCGATGGCGACGGCTTAAACGATATAGCCAATTTGGGAGGAACAAGCATTTTTTGCTGCGTAGCAGGATTCATTGCCACACGCTCTATACGTTTGCGCACTTCAAACGTACCGAATCCCTTGATAGAAAGCATGGTTTGGTCGTCAAGCATTTCAACCAAAGCTTTGCCTATGGCAGCAACACCTTCTTGCGCTGTGTCGTTGTCGATGCTTAATTCCGTAGATATGTAATCAATAAATTCCTTGTTGTTCATCATTATTCGTTTATTGGTTCTGCAAACAAATCATACTCATTTGCCGAAGTAATCTTTACATCGTAGAAATTGCCTTCTTTCATATACGATGCCTTGGCTACAGGTATCAATACCTCTCCGTCAACCTCGGGTGAATCATATTGCGTGCGCCCTACGAAATAATCGTTTTCCACACGATCGATTATCACTCTGCAAGAAGTCCCAACTCTTCTGCCACAAAGTTCCTCGGATATTCCCTGCTGCAAATCCATTAGCTTGTCCAAACGTTCCTGCTTAGTATCCTCGCTTATAACATCGTCATAGTGTATCGCCGCATAGGTTCCTTCCTCCTCGCTATACGCAAAGGCTCCCATTCTGTCAAACTTTGTTTCTTCTACAAACTTCACCAGTTCGTCAAACGCTTCTTGTGTTTCACCAGGGAAACCTACCATTAAAGTTGTTCGCAAAACAATTCCTGGAACTTCCTGGCGTATTCTTTTAATCAACTCGCGAGTTTCTGCGCCTGTAATATTACGATGCATCTTTTTGAGTACTCCATCGTCAATGTGCTGCAAAGCAATGTCTAAATACTTGCAAACATTGTCGCGCTCACGCATCACTCGCAACAAATCATATGGAAAATCATTAGGATAAGCATAATGAATACGCAACCACTCTACCCCATCTATATCTGATAGCCTTTCAATAAGTTCTGGAAGAGCTTGGCGATGGTATATGTCCGTTCCATAAGACGTAGAATCTTGAGCTATTATTTGGAATTCCTTTACGCCATTCGCAACCAAACTCCTAACTTCATCAATTATGTCTTCAATGCTGCGACTAATCTGTCTGCCCGTAATCAATGGAATAGCACAATAAGCACATCGTCTGTCGCACCCCTCGGAAATCTTTATGTAAGCATAATGTTTGGGAGTAGTAACTTCTCGTTGAACATTACCCATACAACAGTTGACGCAATTTTTATCATTTCCCTCCGATTCAAGCGTACCATACTCTTCAACCAAAAAGTTAATCATCTTGTTCCAGTCAAACTTGCCAAAGAAACAATCAACCTGTGGGATTTCTTCCTCAAGTTGTTCTCTATAGCGTTGGGACAAGCATCCCATAACATACACCTTTTCAAGTTTGCCTTCTTCCTTTGCGTTGCAAAGCTCCAAAATCATATTAATACTTTCTTCCTTGGCAGCTTCAATAAATCCGCAAGTATTTACTACAGCAATACCTCCGTGAATTGATTCAGGATTACTATAGGCTTGAAAGCCATTCTTTTTGAGTTGAAAAATGAGATGCTCCGAATCAACAAGATTTTTAGAGCATCCCATTGTTATGATATCTACTATGCGTTTCATTAATCGTTATTGTTGTCAAACAATGATTTTACAAAAGCATCACGATCGAACTTTTGCAAATCGTCCATCTTCTCGCCCAATCCAATGTATTTCACCGGAACTTTAAGCATGTTTGAAATGCCAATGACCACTCCGCCTTTAGCAGTACCATCGAGTTTCGTTATTGCCAAAGAATTTACCTCTGTTGCTTGCGAAAATTGCTTGGCTTGTTCAAAAGCATTCTGTCCAGTAGAACCGTCCAAAACTAAAAGAACTTCATTGGGAGCCGTGGCTACAACTTTTTTAGCAACGTTCTTGATTTTGGTTAGTTCGTTCATTAAAGCGACTTTGTTGTGCAGCCTTCCAGCTGTATCAATAATAACTACGTCAACTTTGTTTGCAACGGCAGAATTAAGAGTGTCAAAAGCTACGCTTGCAGGATCGCTCCCCATTTGTTGCTTTACAACAGGCACTCCAACTTTATCTCCCCAATATTGTAGTTGATCTATCGCTGCTGCACGAAAGGTATCGGCTGCACCAAGCATAACTTTCTTGCCTTCTTGTTTGAACATATTGGCGAGTTTTGCTATTGTTGTGGTTTTTCCAACGCCATTTACTCCCACAACCAAGATTACATAGGGATTTTTAGAATCTTCAGCAGAATTATCGTCAGGCGCATTACTACTTGATAACATTGCAGATATTTCTTCGCAGAGAAGACGATTCAATTCTTTTGTACCAACGTATTTGTCTTTGGCTACACGATTTTTTATCCGATCAATAATTTCTAAAGTTGTGTCAACGCCAACATCAGAAGTAAGCAATGTTTCCTCCAAAGCATCAAGGACATCATCATCTATGGTACTTTTGCCTACAACAGCATGACTAAGTTTCTCGAAAAAAGATTTCTTTGTTTTTTCAAGTCCTTCGTCAAGCTGTTGCTTTTTCTTTCTTGATAAGAAACCAAAAGGATTCATTTACCCAACGCTTTGTTCAAGCCTTTAGCGATATCGTCATTAGCCTTATTAGCAGCTTTATTTATTGCATCATTTGCTTTTTGTTGAGCATTTGTTACCGCCTTGTTCGCAGATTCTTTTGCTGTATTTTTTGCGTTATCTACTGTATTTTTAGCAGCAGTTTTAGCATTGTTCACAGTATTGTCTACTACACTTTTCGCATTTTGTTTTGTTTGTTCTACTGCATTCTTTGCATTGTCAACAACATTCTGGGCTGCGGCTTTAGCTTTTGCGATAGAATCTTGTACAGCATTTGTTGTTGCATTTACAGTACCTGTTGCTGTTGAAACGGCTGCCCCAAAAGCATTCTCTGTTGCCGATGATACAGCATCAATAAGTTGTTTACCTGTGCTATTGGCATTTTTGTAAAGAAGTTCTCGCTGTTCCTTACAAAATTCCGCAATAGTCTGCTTTTGTTCAGGTGTCATATTTTCTGTAACATCTTTATATTTTGCCTGAATGCTTGCCAATGTTGTCTGCAATTGTTCGCTAATTTTTGCTGCAGCTTCTGCATCGGGCGCATTGTTTATACTATCTGTAGCAGATGCGAATGCCGCAGAAATTTCATCTTTCATCTGTTGTTCACTTTTTTCATTTGAACAAGAAACAACAGTACCAGCAATCAACAACACTGCTATTAAAAGAGCCGATTCAATGGTCTTTCTTACATCAATTCTCTTCATTGTTTTATGATTTTATTGTTTATAAAAAAATTCGATATCAATATTTACTAATCACTTTCTTAAATTCGTTCACCATCTCTGTAGCATTTGCTCCATGAAGATTCTGCGGCACAAATTTTGATACAGCATCGTTTAAGACCTTTATCTTAGAAGGATTTTTCGAAAATTCTTCTCTAAGCACACGTACTTTTTCATAATACTGTATACCCTCAACAAGACGTTCCATTCTTATACTTGAAGCCCCGGGATAAACAAGATAACAATCACCTGCAGCCCAAGAACGAAAACGTGAGTCTCTTAAAGGATCTGTAGTCCAACTATTATATGCCCAACGTAAATATCCGTCAACATTTATAGCTGAAGCATGCAATGGTATCCATGTAGCTTCGGCTGGAGCAGAGAAAGTAAAAGTATTTGGGTATGCCTCTGCGCAGCAAGTATATACCGTAGTTTTTTTACCCTCGCCTTGTCTACGCACAAGTATCGACTCCGGGACTGTTTCACCATAAGCTAGGCACAAATCGTATATATTAGGCTCCACATCGGGATAATAATGTATTGCTCCTTCTATCTTAAAATCTTTGTCTGCATCATGAATTACCTTTCTCGCAGCATTCATTGCGTCTCTCGGTCGTTCATCCATTGCTATGGCAGTACGTTCAAACCAACCTTTTGTTTTGAGATGAGCGGCAAAATCTTTCAAGAAAGGAAGCCAATAGTTGTAATACTCTATACTACTTGGTTCTACTTTTTTTATTTTCGTTGTATTTGTAGCTTGGTCATAATAATCAAATTCCAAACTCCACGGAACTATTGTATAGCAGTCGATTTGTTCTTTCACGCCACACGACATCATAAACTCTACCCATTTGTCGAAAACACTATAATCGTATTGCCAAGAACCATCTATCTTTTTAGTTTTTCCTACCATACTACCAAACGCATCTTCAGTTTGTCCTGCCCATGGTCTGTTGATAATTGTAGTAGTTATTACTTTGCCACCAGCATTGGCATACTCCTTCATTATAGGACGCATATAGTCGAAATGAGCCTTGCTCCAAAGGGGAACGTTATAATATCTTGCCACAGAATATGGGTTTTGCCATAAATCCAAATGGAATTTCCATTTATCAGGACAGGGAAGTACTCTTGAGGTTACGGTTACTTGATAAGGCAGAGATATTTTCTTTGTATCCACAAAGATTTCCACATTACCTTTATATACTCCAGGTTGGGCATTTTGCGGAACCCAAACATTTACCCAAACTGGACGTACTGTTTTTGCTTTCACCGGCATCGATTTCGAAGCGTCAAGAATATCAGCAACAATCGAGGAATCCCATTCTGATTTTATATTGTTTCCTCTGCAACCACTTTTATAACCATCTTTCCCTGGTTTGTTCAATTCATCAGTCATCACATATCGAACAAACGAGAGATTAACATTGGACGCAGGGATAACATTTTTCCCATTTTTAAGCGGTGTAGAAGCTATACTTACATTCTTTATATCCTTTGAAGTATATATTACAGCTTGCCCGAAAACTCTTTCGCCTCGCCATGCTTTTGCCGACCATTTAGAGAATAGATTTTGCGGGATACTGTTTTTCTGATAACGCACATCTATCGAACCCCACGCAGCAGTTGCTTGTTTTACTTGCTTGTCCCATTCTGCATCACTTGTGTGCGATTTGGTATCAGACAATTCTGTGAACACAGGTGTTTGTGCCTGCATTCCGCTTACAAAAAGCAATGAAAGAAAAAATAGTTTTGATTTCATTTTATTTTTAGGATTATATTTTCTTAGTATATAACGTCAGACTACTCAATACTACCGAGACCGAAGAAAACGCCATGGCTGCGGCACATATTATCGGACTCAATGTTACATGTAGCACAGGATATAATGCCCCTGCTGCAATTGGAATTCCTATTACGTTGTAGATAAAAGCCCAAAACAAATTGCGTTTTATCACTCCAACAGTTTCTTGGGATAGTTTGAAAGCTTTTACAAGGCTCCCCAAACTATAGTCCATCAATACTACTTGCGCTGTGTTTATTGCGACATCGGTACCTTTACCCATGGCTACACTAACGTCAGCCCTTGCCAAAGCTTCCGAATCATTCGTTCCGTCGCCCACCATGGCTACCTTATATCCTCTGAGTTGCAGTTCTTTGATTTTATTGTCTTTGTCTTGGGGTTCTGCTGCCCACACAGCTTCTTCGATATTTAGTTGACTTGCAATGTTTCGGGTTGTGGATTCCCGATCTCCTGAAAGTAATATAATATGTTTGCCTAATTTTTTCTGCAACACGCTTACCATTTCAAAAGAATCGGCTTTAAGTTTGTCTTGCAGCGCAAACACAGCCAACGCTCTATGCTCTTCTCCGAAACAAACCAACGTATAGGCTTCCTGTTTGCTTGCTTCGAATATTTTAAAACTTGATATATCCGCGCCATTGACAGAAACCATTTTTTCATTGCCTGCCCAATAGTTTTTACCATTAAACGAAAAAGTAATTCCTTGCCCGCTCACGTTTTCAAATTGCGATACAGATATATTTTCCGCACCACCATAGTTTTTGTTCAAGAAAATTGCCAAAGAATTTGCCAAAGGGTGATTTGACATTTTCTCAGCCTGCATCAGCGCTTTCAATTCTTCGTTCGAACAATTTGGCATGATTTCTTCTTCAACTACATCAAGTTTGCCCTCTGTTATAGTTCCTGTTTTATCGAATACCACCGCGTTTGCTTTACTCATCGTTTCAAGTGCAACGGCATCGCGGAACAACACATGCATCTTTGCACCTCTTCCGATTCCTACCATTATTGCGGTAGGAGTAGCAAGTCCCAAAGAACAAGGACACGCTATAACCAAGACACTCACTGCCGATATCACAGATTGAGAAAGGCAAGGAATTCCGCCAAATGCTAACCATACCAATAGTGTAAGCAATGAAACGATAAGGACTGCCGGGACAAAAATTGCCACCACTTTATCGGCTATCCTTTGTATCGGAGCTTTTGAGCCTTGTGCTTCTTCCACAGTTTTGATTATATGCGAAAGCACTGTGTCTTTACCTACACTTTGAGCCTTAACCACAACAGAACCATTGCCATTGATTGTTCCGGCAACGACTTTGCTTCCCATTGTTTTTTCAACGGGAACAGGTTCACCACTCATCATGCTTTCGTCAACAAAAGTCGTTCCTTCGACAACCACACCGTCAACGGCTATACTTTCTCCCGCCCTAACTCTTATTTTATCGCCTTTTCCAAGCGCTTCCACCCGACATTCTTTTTCGTTCCCGTCAGCCATAACCATCAATGCTGTTTGTGGAACAAGTTTTACAAGAGAATCTATTGCCGAACTTGTTTTTTGTTTTGCCCTTTCCTCAAGCACTTTTCCAAAAAGCACGAATGCTACAATCATTGCGGCTGCATCAAAATATAGAGGTGAATTTCCGCCGTTTCTACTCCAAAGAAAAGGCATGAACAAACCGCACAAACTAAAAACATAGTCTACAAATGTGCTCAACGCGATGAGTGTATCCATCGACACCTTTTTATGGACTAATTGTTTTATGGCATTGACATAAAATCCATTTCCACAAAAAGCAAGCACAACGAGCGACGCTGAAGCCACCACAGCATTGACCCAAGGCAAATTGCCGCCAAACATACTCAGTAGGAATATCGGTACGACCAATATCCACGCAAGAATCATTTTTCTTACCAAACTTTTATAATATGCCTGTTTGTATTGGTATTGTGTTGCCTCTTTGTTTTCCTCAGCCACTATCAATTCATACCCCGCTTCACTTACAGCCTTAGCCAAAACCATTGAAGACAAGTTGTCGTCGCAAGTTACTAATACGCTACCCGAAGCCAAATTCACATTGGCTTCTTTCACGCCGGCTATTCCGTTCAAGGTTTGCTCCACATTGTGTGCACAACCGGCACAATGCATGCC
>CAVIQL010000053.1:0-9583 GCA_963644855.1 Clostridiaceae bacterium Marseille-Q4149
CCACATGAAAACACCTACGCAAAATATAGGTGCGTAAATAGAACAAGGAAATGTGTCAACGGGACACACAAATCCTAACAAACAAAAATTGTCCCCATCACCTTCATAAAACAAAGCAACATGAAAGAAAAGCATCTAAGACAAATCAACGAGGAGCTTATAAACAAAACCACAATCATGAGAAGAATTTTATTGATAATATTTGCTATAATCTCCATAGGGGAGGCTATGGCACAAATAAGCAATTCGGATAAAAGAGAGCAAAACCAATTTCATGTATATAAGATTTACTCTCATAAAGGTAGGGTAAATGCAAGCAGCGATGTTTGGCTTATTTGCAATTTAGATTCTACCAAAAAATACTATACCTCTTTCACTCTTTTTCCCAAACACAATTTGAATCCCGGTCCGGGCACTCCGCAATATTACGTATGGGACGACACCACATTTGTAACTACAATTCCAATCGATGGTAAAATACGTCTGAAATATTCCATAATGAACAAAAACATGAAAAGGCAACGTTACAACGATGACAATATTTTAGAAGACAAAGGACTGTGGCCTGTTTTTGAAACCACCGTAAAATTCAATGGAAAAAAGCCGAAAGACAAAGCCCTAAAAGCAAAAGTAAAACTTAGATTTGTTGACCGCAACAATATACCCCACTGATTTTTCTAATATTTGCCACCGCAAAAACGACAAGGCATTTCGTAAAAATAATAAGGCACCTTTTTTAAACAATGTCCGACCTTTTTTAAAAAAGGTCGGACATTGTTTTTTGGTCATTCCATACCCCCTTTGCAAGGAGCCATTACTTACGTTTGAAATGCTTGCCTATAACGGGCAAACTCGACAGCGGAAAATCGTAATGCACAATGTGTCCTACAAATAGCAATATCAACACCGTGTTGATGCCCAGGCGCAAAACCATAGGCAATTCCCGGGGAATATAAAGCATAATAGCTGTAAACAATGTCGCAATTAATACGTACACTGTAATGGACTTGAGCGGATAATTTATGGGATATTTTTTCTGACCTATCACATACGACAAAATCATAGCCGTGCCATAGCCTGCAACTCCTGCCCACGCACACGCCATATACCCGTAGCGCGGAATGAAAATTACATTTATCAGCACCAAAACCACACAGCCCACTCCCGAAAACCATGCGCCATAAATGGTCTTGTCTATAAGTTTATACCAAAACGAAAGATTGAAATATACTCCCATCATAATTTCGGCAGCCATGACTATCGGCACCACACGAAGCCCGTCCCAATAGTCGCGGCCTATTATATATTTCAAAATATCAAGATATCCCACTACTACAAGGTATGCCAAAAGCGTGAAAATCATGAAATATTTCATGGCCTTTGCGTAAGTGTCGCGCGAACCCTTTTCGCGTGCGCTGCCAAACACAAACGGCTCGTAGGCATAGCGAAAAGCCTGGGTAATCATGGCCATAATCATAGCAATCTTTGCCGCCGCACCATAAATGCCAAGTTGCACATGCCCGTCGTGGCCCGGCGAAACAATGGGATAGAGTATCTTGTCGGCAGTTTGGTTGAGTATTCCCGTAATTCCCAAAAGAAGTATCGGCAAAGAGTAGGATAGCATTTTTCGAGACAGAGCTTTGTCGAAAACCCAACGGAAACCGGTAAGTTCCTTAAAGAAAAAGAACGTAATGATTGCCGTACAAAACAAATTCAAACGGAACACATAGCCCACACCTACCGCAGGGTCGTAAACAGATGCCGCAAAATCATGGGTGGAAGCATTGGAATACATCGCCGGAAGCACTACAAAATAAACAATATTGAGTGCAATGTTGAGCACAATAAACATCATTTTGAGCGCAACAAACTTCCACGGTCTGTGGCGGTATCTTAAATAAGCAAATGGTATACATTGAAACGCATCAATAGCCACACACGCCGACATTATAGCCACATAGTCTTTATGAGATGCGTATCCCATAAACTCAGAAACGGGAGTAAGAAAAACAAGAACAAGCGCAACAAATGCCAAAGCCACTCCGCCCACCATGATAAGCACTGTGGAATAAGTTCGCATGGGATTTGCGCCTTCTTTGTTCACAAATCTGAAAAACGTTGTCTCCATTCCAAACGTCAATATCACGAGAAGAAGCGCCGTATATGCGTAAACGTTTGTAATCACTCCGTATCCGCCCGAAGCGGCTGCGATTTTGGCGGTATAAAGAGGCACAAGAAGATAATTAAGAAACCTTCCGATTATGCTACTCATGCCATAGAGCGCAGTGTCTTTGAATAAAGTTTTTAAGTTTGCCATGTTGTTCTAATTATATTGCGCCGCGTTATCCGAAAAACAAATAACAGATGGCTATCGCGGCAATTGTTCCTGCCACATCGGCAATAAGTCCGCAAGCCACGGCGTGTCGTGTGAATTTTATGCCTACGCTTCCGAAATATACGGCAAGTATATAGAATGTTGTATCGGTTGAGCCTTGAAACAAGCAGCTCAAACGTCCCGTAAACGAGTCAACGCCGTAAGTTGTCATGCAATCTACCATCATTCCTCGCGAACCGCTTCCGCTTAATGGCTTCATGATTGCCGTAGGTACGGCTCCTATCCAATCGGTATTTGCTCCGCATTGCACGGCTACCCATTTTATTCCGTCGATAATCCAGTCCATTGCTCCGGCGGCGCGAAACACTCCTATTCCCACGAGTATTGCCACGAGATAGGGGATTATTCTCACGGCGGTTTCAAATCCTCCTTTTGCGCCCTCGATAAATGCGTCGTAGACGTTTACTTTCTTTTTCACGCCCACGAGTATGAACGCTATGATTATTGTAAAGAGCAGTATGTTAGCCGATGATGTGCCCACGAGGTCGATTGTGGCGCGGTCGAGATTTGAGAATCCCCATACTATGAGGGCGAACAGCAGGCAGGCTCCGCCGAGTGTGAGCACAAGGGTGCGATTGAAGAGGTTGATGCGCTGATAAATGCTTGTGGCAATAATTCCGGCGAGTGTAGCAACGAATGTGGCGAGAAGTATTGGCACGAAAACGTCGGTGGGCTGGGTTGCGCCGAGTTGTGCGCGGTATACCATCACTCCCACTGGCACTATGGTTAGTCCGCTGGTGTTGAGCACGAGAAACATTATCATTGAATTTGTTGCCGTGTCTTTTTTCGGGTTAAGTTCCTGCAATCGTTCCATTGCCTTTAAGCCGAGTGGTGTGGCTGCATTATCGAGTCCGAGCATATTGGCTGCGATGTTCATAAAAATGTTTCCCACAGCGGGGTGTCCCTTGGGTATTTCAGGGAAAAGTTTGCTGAACACGGGATAAAGCAACCGCGAAAGTCCTTGCACAAGTCCGCCTTTTTCGCCAATCTTCATCACTCCGAGCCAAAGCGAGAGCACTCCGGTGAGCCCAAGCGAGATTTCAAACGCGCTCTTTGCTGAGGAGAAAGTGGAATTCATGATGTTGGGAAAAACCGAAGCGTCGCCAAACACAAGCAACTTGACAAGTGCCACGACAAATGCTGCTACGAAAAACGCAATCCAAATATAATTGAGCACCATATGCGGAAGATTATAAATTTCTGCAAAATTACCTATAATATTCGGGAAACCAGTTTTATGGCAACGCTTTTGCGCAAAATTCCATGGTTTTCCAAACATTTTGCCACCCTACCTTTTGTTCCGCCAACAGTGTTTCGCATTCCCGATGGTGCTTGTTTTGGGAACGTCGCTACAAATGGTTTTTACTACATGGGACATCGTGAAAACAAGGTCCGATGTGATTTAAAATCCAAGGCTTGGAATTTAAATTAGATGCCTTGGAATTTTTGCGACATCGTATCTTGCGCGGCGCAGGCTGCGCAAGATACGGCGCAAAACTTATTATAATTGACATTCATACTATTTCATCGTAATTTGGTGAATGCCGTTAATTTGATCTTCCCTACAAAATTTCACTATCTCGGATATGGCACTCTCCGAATTGCTCGTTTTGTGAACGGCAGTAACAAAATAGTTGCCGTCTTCGGGCAAAGTGTACGAAGTGTTGCGGGTAACGCCCACCAGAGTCGCAACTTGTTTGTCGCCATTACTACGATAAACGGCATAATAGGCATTTTCAACGGCGTCCCAGGTGAGGTTGTCAATTTTCAAAATCTTAAGATTTGCAGGCGAAGCCGGTTTGACCTGAGCATAACGCCCGTAGAACGGAATGAGAGCCTTTTGGGCATAACGTTCACGGAGCACAGACTTGATGTCGCGCGGATTGGAAATAATATACTTCATGCTATAGTGAACATCTCCCGTGATTTTGCTCTGAGCATCGGCAAGGCTGAACTGTTCTACCAACATGGAATTGTCGGAAACATCAAAAGCCGAAGGATACGAGGGATCGTAACGATAAATAGGGTATCCCACGAGAAGAGCACACCTTTTGGCGAGCGATGCCCACTGTTTCACACGATTGTTAAAGTAATAATAACTCGTACCCGTGGGATAATAAATCTGAGGTATCATTACATCGAGCCAACCATTGGCCATCCAAGTTTTAACATCGGCATATTGCGTGTTTTCGTCATTCTCTATGTTTCCCTGCGGCGATATTGAGAAAACCACTTCGCGGCGAGTTTGGCGAATAGTAGTCTGCAAACTCTTAACCATCAAAGTAACATTATACCTTCGCCAATCTTCTACAGACGAAAACGACTTACCATATTTAGCATACTCCTCGTCGTCGTTCATACTCTCACCGCTGGTGAGCGAAGGATAAAAGTAATCGTCCATATGAATGCCGTCAACATCATATTTCACTATTAAATCCTTAACAATCGAGTCAAGCCTTGCACGAGTTTCGGGCAACGCCGGATTATACACTCTTATGGTTTTGTAATCCTTGGTCAACTCCTTTGGAATCTTTGGGTCGAGAGCAGAAAACGTAGCGCTTTCACTTTTCTTCTCAATGCGGTAAGGATTAATCCAGGCATGGAAACTGATGCAACGCTTATGGGCCTCATCAATCATAAACTTGAGCACATCATAAGCCGGTTTCTTTCCCGCAGTTCCAGTAATGTATTTGCTCCACGGCTCATAGGGCGAATCATAAAAAGCATCAGCCATAGGACGAACCTGAAAAAACACAGCATTGATATTAAGGCTCACCAGTGAATCGAGATATTTTGTGTACAATTTCTTTTGCGAATAAGAACTATAGTATCCGTTTGGCCAATCAATGCCATATACCGTAGCAATCCAAACAGCACGCATCTGCTTCTTGGGAAGCACCGGAACTTCTTGCGCATCATCATCGGTTGTAACATCACCGCCACGTATATTCTTGGAATCTTCGGGCAAATAACTCTCCTTGTCTCCACACGCCGCAAACATGCAAAGCGTCGCAGCAAGCAAAAGAATCTTGCTTAGGCATTTTATCTTCATTATAGGCTGATTTTGTAAAGTTTCTATTACAAAAGTAAAAAGAAATACGTAGGCAATAAAATATTTTTCACTTATAATGTAGCAGGTATTAAAAATTAGTAATTTTGTAGTTCAAACAAAGCCAAAACAAAGCCAAAAAGTGGCACAGAAACTTGTACAAACTCAAACCCAAACCCTTAGCCAGACGCTCACACCGCAGCAATTACTGCAAGTGCACCTTCTGGAACTCCCGTTACGCGACTTTGAACAACGGGTAAAGGACGAAATTCTCGACAATAGCGCTCTTGAAGAGGGCAATGACGAGGATCAGCACGACAATGACGCTTCGGGCAACGAAGAAATGGGCGAAGAAACAAACAACGACAACGAAAATGCACACGATGATGCTTTGGCTGATTATTTGACGGCAGACGATACGCCCGATTACCTTTTGAATACCGCCAACGGCGAAGATGAAAAAAACTCCGCCCTACCTTTCGGGCAACAACAATCGTTATACGAAGAACTCACAGCGCAAATATCCGAACACAACCTCACCGACGAACAAAAACGCGTGATGGTTTATCTAATAGGCTCGCTCGACAGCGACGGTTTCCTGCGAAAAGATTCACAGAGACTGAGCGACGAAATGGGAATATACCACAACATCGAAGTAAGTCCCGAGGAAATCGATTCCCTAATCGCGATAATGCAAACTTTCGAGCCACATGGCATTGGAGCACGCGGTCTTCAGGAATGTTTAATGCTTCAAGTTTCGGCCGAAGACTATTCTTCTCCATACAAAGAGCTGGAAAAACAAGTGCTCGGCAAATGTTATGACGATTTCATACGCAAACGTTGGGACAAGATAGCCTCGCGCCTACACATCGACCAAGAAACAATGGAGCATGTGCTTGCAGAAATACGCAGGCTCAATCCTCGTCCGGGCAGTGCGCTCAATGAGACAAACGCTGCGGGGGCACAGGAAATCACTCCCGATTTTGTTGTGGAAAACGACGGCAATGGAAATCTTATTGTCTCGCTCAACGAAGGCGAGGTGCCTTCGCTAAGAATCAGCAACTCCTTTCGCGCCACCATTGCCGAATATTCTAAAAACCGTAGCAAACTTACGCGCCAACAAAAGGATACTTATACCTACACCAAGCAGAAAGTGGAATCGGCAAAGGTGTTTATTGATGCCGTAAACCGTCGCCGTCGAAACATGCTCGCTACAATGGAGGCCATTACCGAGATACAAAAACCTTTTTTTATGGAAGGCGATGAAACATTGTTGCGTCCCATGATTTTGCGCGACGTTGCCCAACGCACAGGACTTGACATTTCTACGGTTTCGCGCGTAAGCAACAGCAAATATGTCGAAACGGAATTCGGCGTGTTTCCTTTGAAATATTTTTTCAACGACAAATTTGTAACCACAAGCGGAGATGTTCATTCCACAACAGCTATCCGCAAAGCGTTGTCAGACATTATTGGCAGCGAAGACAAGAATAATCCCTACCCCGACGAAGTATTGGCAGAAATGCTCAAGCAAAAAGGTTTTCCGGTGGCTCGTCGCACGGTAGCAAAATATCGCATGCAACTCGGTTTGCCTGTTGCACGTTTAAGAAAATGATAGACAAATATATTATACAGGTTTCCAAGATTATTTCGGTGCTTTTCAAACCGTTTTATTTCCCTGTGATAGCATTCATTGTGCTTTTGCTTTTCAGCTACATGAGTTTACTTCCCACGAGTGTCAAGCTCACGGTGCTTGTGATAGTTTACGTGTTCACCGTGGTGCTTCCGTTGCTGTCTATATATCTATATCGTAAAATCAATGGCTGGACTCGTCATCAGGCAAGCCATCGCCCTCGCCGCCTCATACCATATCTTTTGAGCATAACCTGTTATGGTTGTTGCTTATATGTGATGACGTTGATGCGAATGCCACATTTCATGAACGGCATACTTGTTGGTGCGCTTGCCATACAGATTGTGTGCACGATAATAAACAATTGGTTCAAGATTAGCACCCATTCGGCTGCAGCGGGAGGCGTTATCGGTGCGCTGCTTGCCTTTTCGCTACTGTTTTCGTTCGATCCCACATGGTGGCTGTGCCTCACAATCGTCATTGCTGGCGCTGTGGGCTCGAGCCGCATTGTTTTGCGCCAGCACACATTGCCCCAAGTGGGTTTGGGAACGCTTGTAGGATTTATTTGTGGCTTTGTCAGCATTCTATACGTATAAAACTTTTAATATATGAAACCATTAGTAAGTATTATAATGGGCAGCACGAGCGACCTTCCGGTAATGGAGAAGGCTGCTGCCGAACTTGATGCAATGGAGATACCTTTTGAGATGAACGCTCTGTCTGCCCATCGCACTCCCAAGGAAGTTAGCGATTTTGCCAAGGGAGCCGAGGCGCGCGGCATCAAGGTTATTATCGCTGGCGCGGGAATGGCTGCCGCTTTGCCGGGAGTAATTGCTGCCGAAACCACATTACCGGTAATCGGAGTGCCTATCAAGGGAATGCTCGACGGACTTGATGCGCTGCTTTCCATAGTTCAGATGCCGCCTGCCATACCTGTGGCTACCGTAGGCGTGAATGGGGCGAAAAATGCCGCAGTGTTGGCAGAGGAGATGCTTGCCCTGGCTGACGAGAACATTGCTGCAAAAGTTAAGGAGGCTAAGAGCAAACTGGGCGAGAAGATTGTGAAAGCCAATGCCGAACTTGCAAAAGTAGAATACAAGTTCAAGACCAACTAAATGCTGCCGGGCACGAACTGAGCGCCGTGTTTTTTGAACATTTACCAATGGTGAAAAACCATAAAGGGACATTGCAAAAACAATGTCGGTTATTATTTAAACAATGTCAGACCTTTTTTAAAAAAGGTCTGACATTGTTTTTACGAGATGCGATATCGTTTTTGCGCGGTTGAATTATAGTTTTTCTCTGTGTTTTCGCAAAATCTCTTATTGTTGATAATCCTCACTCTATTAGCCAATACGTCCCTCTATTTCCCCATACGCCATATCTGGGTAGAGGTCTTTTTTGCCTAAATAGTCTTTTACGCTATATTCTACCTCTGTATATCTGGGGTTTATTGCATCGTAGTTAACTTTGGCGGTTACGATTAGGGGTTTGCCGCCAAGGCAATCGGGTATACAGAGATCTATTTTGAACTTGAGTCGCTTTTTCAATTGTTTCAGATCCTTTTTTACAAACCAGCAGCCATAGGGTTGTATTTTACCGTCTTTGAATCTTTTGACTTTTAGTTCTGCGTTACCATATGATTTCGTATGATGATCTTTTTTACTAAAATAATAAACCGATACCACACATCTTATAGTATCTCCAGGTGCTATAATAACTTCGCCAAGCTCTGAACGGTAATTAAGATATCTAGAAGGCAACGGAGTAAACGGAAAACTGCCCGGACTTAGTCTGTAGAATCTGGGATAGTAGCTTTCGGTGATGCTGTCCTTGTAATATTTATTGTCATATCCGTATACGTTGGGTTTGGTATTCTGACAGTATATTCCACACCAGGCGAAAGTTCCGAACAAGACTGTAAATAAAAAACGTTTCATAATATAATTTATATTGTAGCAGTGCCATAGACACTACAATTGTTTACATCAGCTTTGTCGCCTGATATCCGCATGCTAAAATTAACGGTTGCAGAAATTCCATTAAGCCTTTTCCAACCATCTGGGGTTGATATGGAGCCTGTGGTGTTCGCTGTAATACTTCCAGGGTTATATCCAGAATAGTTGCTTGTTACTTTTTCTTTGTCTACCCTTGCCTTGTATTCCAAAGTGTTCCCATCTTTGTCTTGTATAACGTTTGTTCCCCCTGCAAAGCTAAAGGTTACGTTGACATAATTGTATATGATTTGTTCATATGGGTCTTTATCAGGTTTATCACGTTTATCAATATAGGCAGAATACATAACAGTAGCTGTTACACTAAAAGGACAGTTGTTGCAGGAGAAATGATCTTTTACAGTAATTTTTCCCTCAGCCTTTCCATATTCGGTTTCGTCATCTCCACTACCGCTTCCGGATCCACTTCCGCAGCCACTTCCCGATCCGCTACCGCTTCCCGAACCAGAACCACTGCCAGAACCGCTTCCGCAACCATATGATGCGGGCGT
>CAVIQL010000054.1:0-9044 GCA_963644855.1 Clostridiaceae bacterium Marseille-Q4149
CCTTATGCGTTTCCGCTTCCAGCGTTCACTTAGTATATCGCAAGTTGTGTGCCAAATATGCCACGACGCTTTTCTCGCAAAACCCAAGCGACAAAATCGGACAAACAATGCCAAAAACAGACAAAACGACATTTTTTGACAGAGTACCATATATTTAAAGGGTAGCACTTGTTTTATTTGTAAAGCAAACGGCAGTTTCGGAATATGTTTCAGCATATATTTTTTGCCACATTTCATGGCCAAAAAACAATATGGCTTATCGTAAAAACAATAACCGATATTATTTAAAAAAGGTCTGACATTGTTTAAAAAATATCGGTTATCAGAAAAACGCGAAAAATACATATAAAAACGCATTGCTGTGCCGTTATAAAAACAAGGTTGGCACAACATACGGAAAGCCACGAATTTTCCATATTCTTGCCCCTTTCAACAAATATTGATACCTTTGTAAAATAAAAGACAAAGACATGAGAAATAAAACAGCCTTAATCACGGGCATCACAGGACAAGACGGTTCTTATCTCGCTGAATTTCTTATAGGTAAAGGATATGAGGTGCACGGGCTCCTACGCCGTTCATCTTCTTTCAACACCGGACGCATAGAACATTTGTATCTTGACGAATGGGTGCGCGACATGAAACAAAAACGACTCGTAAACTTGCATTGGGCAGACATGACCGATTCTTCATCACTCATTCGTGTGATATCCGAAGTGCAACCCACGGAAATATATAACCTTGCAGCGCAAAGCCATGTGAAGGTTTCGTTTGACGTACCCGAATATACTGCCGACACCGACGCAATAGGAGTGCTCCGACTGCTCGAAGCCGTAAGAATTTGCGGACTTGCCAACAAATGCAAAATATACCAGGCGTCCACATCTGAATTGTTTGGAAAAGTAATGGAAGTGCCGCAGCGCGAAACCACTCCATTCTATCCCCGTTCGCCCTATTCCGTAGCCAAACTCTATGGATTTTGGATTATGAAGAACTATCGCGAAAGCTACAACATGTATTGCTGCAACGGTATCCTATTCAATCACGAAAGCGAACGACGTGGCGAAAACTTCGTTACTCGCAAAATCACTCTTGCCGCAAGTAGAATTGTGCAAGGTCTGCAAAACAAATTATATCTCGGCAATCTCAACGCCCGTCGCGACTGGGGTTACGCCAAAGACTATGTGGAATGTATGTGGCTCATACTTCAGCAAGACCAACCCGACGATTTTGTGATTGCCACGGGAGAAATGCACACCGTTCGCGAATTCTGCACACTCGCTTTCAAATATGCCGGAATAGATTTGCGTTGGGAAGGCACCGGTATCGAAGAAAAAGGCATTGACACCAAGACTGGCAATGTGCTTGTAGAAGTTGATCCAAAATATTTCCGTCCCGCCGAAGTTGATCAACTGCTCGGCGACCCCACCAAGGCAAAAAGCCAACTCGGTTGGAACCCTCGCACCACTTCGTTCGAAGAACTGGTGAAAATAATGGTGGAACACGACATGAATTACGTTAAACACAACGACAAAACGGTGATGCCGTGAAATTCCAGCAAACAACATGTTGAACAAAAACGCTAAAATATACGTAGCAGGGCACCACGGACTTGTGGGTTCTGCAATTTGGAACAATCTCAAGCAACGTGGATACAACAATCTCATAGGACGCACCCACGAAGAGCTTGACCTCACCGACCAAAACGCAGTGAAAGAGTTTTTCGACGCAGAAAAGCCCGATGCCGTGGTATTGGCTGCCGCTTTTGTGGGAGGAATAATGGCAAACTCGCTATATCGCGCCGATTTCATCATGCAAAACATGAAAATACAATGCAATGTGATAAGCAATGCCTATTCCCACGGAGTAAAGAAACTGCTATTTCTTGGCAGCACTTGCATTTATCCAAAAAATGCACCGCAACCAATGAAAGAGGAAGCCTTGCTCACCTCACCACTCGAATACACAAACGAAGAATACGCCATTGCAAAAATCGCAGGGCTCAAAATGTGTGAAAGTTATAACCTGCAATACGGCACAAACTATATTGCCGTAATGCCAACAAACCTTTACGGACCAAACGATAACTTTCATTTGGAAAATTCACACGTTCTGCCGGCAATGATGCGCAAGATCTATCTTGCCAAACTCATTAACGACGAAAATTGGGACGCAATTTGCAACGACATGAACAAACGTCCGATAAATCCTACCGACACTCTGCGCAAGCAAATAGGAGACGGCAACGTTGACGGCAGCAATTCAAAAGAAAGAATACTCAAAGCGCTCAAATTCTACGGCATAGAAAACAACCACGTAACTCTATGGGGAACCGGAACTCCGCTTAGAGAATTTCTTTGGAGCGAAGATATGGCAGACGCATCGGTTTACTTGTTACTAAATGTGGACTTCAGCGATATCATAGGCATTGATAAATACTCATCTGTGTTTTACGGCGCAAAAACAAACGGCGAAGTAAACCGCAATAACAGCGAAGGACGCGGAGGAGCCATTCCTAAACTCGGAGAAATTCGCAATTGTCATATCAACGTGGGAACCGGCAAAGAACTAACCATTCGCGAATTGGCACAACTCGTTGTAAAAGCAGTAGGATTTACAGGAAAAATAGAATTCGACGCATCAAAACCCGACGGGACACCACGTAAACTAATTGATGTCTCAAAACTCCACAGCCTTGGCTGGCAACATAAAGTTGAAATCGAAGATGGAGTAAAAAAGCTATACGATTGGTATAAAGAAAGTCTGAAATAAACCATTCCACAAGCACCATGACCGGCACGAAAAAGAAGAAACTGATAAAAATATCAACTGTTCCCGTATCGTTAAACACGTTTTGTCGCGGACAGTTGAGTATGCTTTCCACGTACTACGATGTCGTAGCCGTATCATCGCCTTTTAAAGAATTACAAGAGATACACGAGCGCGAAGGAGTGCGTTGTGAAGCAATAGCAATGGAGCGCCATATATCTATAATAAAGGATATAAAATCGCTAATAGCTATGTATAAACTTTTCCGCAGAGAAAAGCCCGACATAGTTCATTCCATGACGCCCAAAGCAGGATTGGTTTCAATGATAGCGGCTTGGTTGGCGCACGTTCCAGTAAGAATTCACACCTACACGGGACTCGTTTTCCCCACTGCCCACGGAATAAAAAAGATAATACTCGTTTTGACAGACAAAATGCTTTGTCATTGCGCCACATACATTAATCCAGAAGGATTTGGTGTGGCAAACGATCTTTCTAAAATCACAAAAAAACCGCTACATATAATTGGACACGGAAATGTGCGCGGCATAAATCTCGATTATTGGGATATCGAAAAAGCCCAACCCGTTGCCGAGGATATAAAAGCAAAAATCAAAGGGCGTTTCGTCTATCTTTTTGTAGGAAGACTCGTTAAAGACAAAGGAATAAACGAACTTGTCGAAGCATTCAAGCGTTTGCACAACGAAGCGAACAACAATGTTTCACTAATACTCGTAGGTCATTACGAAGAAAAGCTCGATCCGCTAAAAGACGAGACTTTACGCGAAATTTCCGAGAACCCTGATATCATCACTGTGGGAGAAGTCGAAGACGTAAGGCCATACTATGCGATTGCAGACGTTTTTGTGTTTCCCTCCTACCGAGAAGGTTTCCCCAACACGGTATTAGAGGCCGGCGCAATGGGACTTCCGCAAATCGTTACCGATATCAATGGTGCAAACGAAATAATAAAAAACAGATGGAACGGCTTAATAATTCCACCACAACGCACAGACGATGTATGGCGCGCCATGAAAATGCTGAAAGAAGACACGAAAATGCGGGAATTATTGGCAAAAAATGCCCGAAAAATGGTTGCAGATCGTTTTGAACAAAACTATTTGTGGACAGAACTATTGAAAACCTACCAAAAACTGACAGCAGAATAATGTACAAGCATTTCTTCAAAAGGGCAATCGACTTCACGCTTTCGCTCATAGCAATAATCATACTTTCACCGCTATTGATTGCCGTAACAATATGGTTAGCGATAGCCAATAAAGGAGCAGGCGCGTTTTTCACGCAAAAACGTCCGGGACTAAACGCCAAAATTTTCAAGGTAATCAAGTTCAAAACCATGACAGACGAGAAAGACGCAGCAGGAAACCTTTTGCCCGATGAACTAAGGCTCACGAAAGTAGGGAAATTCGTTCGTTCCACATCAATCGACGAGTTGCCGCAACTTTTCAACGTTCTCAAAGGCGACATGGCGCTCATCGGTCCCCGTCCATTGCTCGTAAGTTATCTGCCACTTTATTCTGCAAAACAAACACGCCGCCATAAAGTGCGCCCGGGCATTACTGGTTGGGCGCAATGCCATGGGCGCAACGCTATATCCTGGACACAAAAATTTGATTACGACGTATGGTATGTCGACAACCTTTCGTTTCTCGTCGATTTGAAAGTAATTTGGCTCACCATCAAAACTGTATTAAAACGTAGCGGCATATCCCACGAAGGAAACGCCACTATGGAAGCATTCAACGGACACAACTAAAAATATAACCATGTTTCTATACGGCGCAAGCGGACACGCAAAAGTAATAATCGACCTGCTCGAAGAGTGTGGAATTAAAGTCGAAGCATTAATCGACGACAATCAAACCCTGCAAAATCTGCAAGGATACAAGGTGGTTCACGAATTCAAAGAAAACACTCCACTTATAATATCAATAGGTTCCAACAAAATACGCAAGATTATCGACCGTAAACTCCACACCAAATACGGCACGGCAATTCACCCCAGCGCAATAGTTTCAAAAAACGCAAAAATCAGCGAGGGAAGCGTAGTAATGGCAGGCAGCATTATTCAAACCGATGCAAAAATCGGACGCCATTGCATTGTAAACACAGGCGCAAGCGTAGATCACGAATGTACCATTGACGATTTCGTTCATCTCTCGCCCCACTCCACACTTTGCGGAAACGTAAAAGTAGGCGAAGGAACGTGGATAGGAGCAGGAAGCACCGTAATCCAAGGCATAACAATAGGGAAATGGTGCGTGATTGGTGCAGGAAGCGTAGTTTCAAAAAACATTCCCGACGGCACATTGTACGTAGGCAACCGAAGCATCGTTTCCCGCCAATGCTATCAAAACATTGCGGACGAAATGGCAAAATTGGACTAACCACAACCCAACAACTTTCACTCCCCAAACTAAGCCGAAAAAACAACATGCGACATTGTAAAAACAATGTCCGATATTATTCAAAAAATGTCTGACATTGTTTAAAAAATATCGGATATTATTTTTCCCCTAAGTTATAGTGGAGAAGCAATAACTCTATCTACTTGTTTATAAGCCCTATAACCTCTTTGTCAGCAGGGAGCCATTCCACGGTGTTGAGTTCTTCTTTCAACAGCCAACGTGAGTCTTCGTGTTCGAGAAGAGTAGGAACGCATGAAATCAACTTACACATGTAACATTCCATCGAAAGATGAAACTTTGGATAGGTATATTCTACCTGGCAAAGCTTATCGCCAACACTAATTTCAGCAGCAAGTTCTTCTTTTATCTCGCGTTTCAAAGCCTCAGCAGGAGTTTCACCGCTTTCAACCTTTCCGCCGGGAAATTCCCACCAATCTTTCCATTCGCCATAGCCACGTTGAGTGGCAAAAAAGCGTCCTTGGGAATCGCATATAATAGCTGCTACTACTTTTATCGTTTTCATTATTATACTGCCTTTACAAATTGTGGAAGTATTGGCTGATGCATGCGCCAATCTATGCTCATCGGTTTATCATCTCGGGACGAAATGTAATCAACCAGCCCAAAGCAATAAAACGGACAGGTATTGCCAAAACCATCTTTCTTGTATTCCCTCACAAAGAGCAAAAACTTTCTATGGTTCTTAGCTTGCTCCACATATCGTTTACCTTTACCTTGATGAGTGTCCGTGTTTTTTGATTTCCAATGAAATTGGTTTTCACTCACCACGTAATCGTCATACATTGTAGACGCAGAAAAATCCTTGTCAGACTTGTTGAGAGTAACAAACAGAAGTTCGGTATTCCGTTCTTCGATATTGAAAGCGCCAGAAACACTTCCTTGCATTTTCTTATCCGCAGTTTGGCGTCCAAATATGGCAAAAATTTCTTCACGAGTATAACAGCCATATTGTTCAAGCGCAACAGGAAGTCCTTCGCCTACCGAAAAAGTTTTGATTTCAAGATTTGCCAAAATATAATCGGTTAATTCTTGTAATTCTGCGATAAACAGCGGATAGTTTTGAAGGAGAGAAATACCTTCCTCTATGTTTCTGAATCCCAACTTGCTTATTTTTTCTTGAAAAAGCGTATAGTATAGCATCACTCCAAACGATTTTTCCCGTTCGTCAGTAAGCACTACGTTGTCAAGGTTAGATAAAATTCTCTTGACAAACTGCAGATATGCCACACTATTAGAATGAACCATATTTCCTATGCCCTTTTCAAAACGTTTGGTATTCTCGTCTCCAACATATTTACACAATCCTGCTTCACGCTTTAAACTCGTCCAACAATAGCCTTTATAAACAATACGTACGTCTTGACCATTATTATCTATAAATTCTTTTAGTGTAGGACAATGATCATAACCACGAAGTTCCTGTATCAATCTCTTCTTGTTGTATACCGCCGCCTTTATGTTTTCAAGAACATATTGCTGTGCCTTTTCTTCCATATGAATTGTACAGCCGTGCGGAAGTAGAGTAAATCCTTTTTTCACTTGCTCCACCACACTTTTGTCCGTCCTCACCATAAGGCTACGGAAACGGCTTGTAAAATCATACTTCTGGTTTAGTTGTGCAACAAAGTCGAACACCGTAAGAAGTTGTTTGCCTGGATACAAACGAAGACCACGTCCCAATTGCTGCAAAAACACAGTCAAAGATTCTGTTGGGCGCAAAAACAAAACAGTATCAACCGAAGGAATATCAACACCCTCATTAAAGATGTCTACAACAAACAAATAATTGATTTTTGCATCAGACAATTGTTTATTGAGCAGTTCGCGATCATTTCTATCGGCAGTAAGATAATCAGCCTTCAATCCGTAGGCATTAAAACTCTCCGCCATAAAACGCGCATGCTCTTTGGTAGAACAGAAACCCAAAGCTCGGCATTTTGTTTCATCGGGAAGATAATACCGAAGCTTGTTTATGATAAGTCCAACCCGCTCCTTGTTGCAAAGTTTCTCGGTTAATTTTGTAGCAATGTATTTACTGCCTTGCATCAAGTCGTCGTTTGTCAAATCAGTATTGTCGCTAATGCAAAGATATTGGAAAGGAGTAAGCAGTCCTTCGTCCAAAGCAATAGGCAAACGAATTTCTGCGCTAATCCGATTGTCGAAATCAGGCAAAAGGCTCACTCCGTCCATACGTTCCGGTGTTGCCGTAAGTCCTATAAGAAGTTTTGGTGTAAAGTGAGTCAATATCTTTCGATAACTGTCGGCTACAAGATGGTGCGCCTCGTCTATTACAATATAATCATAATAATCTTGTGGCAAAACACCAAAGATATCTTCAAACTTAGAATTGAAAGTTTGAACCGAAACAAAGAGATAGTCAATTCCGCCAACGGGTTTGTATTGCCCCACCCAAATATCGCCAAAATTAGCATCACCAAGCACACTCCTATAAGCGTTTATAGATTGAGCAAGTATCTCTTGACGATGCGCCACAAAGAGAAATCGATGCTTAGGGTTAGTCTCGGAAAACAACTTGTAGTCAAAAGCAGAAATAACAGTCTTACCCGTACCAGTTGCAGCCACAACAAGATTTCTTCTTATACCATTTTCGCGAACAACCGCAAGTTTGTCAAGAATCATCTTCTGATGAGGCAAAATAGAATACTTCGTCAAATAATCTGTCGCCGAGTTTGAAGAGTGTTTCTCCTTTTGGAGTTCTTTATAAAGTTTCTCCACTCCCCCAACCCTAAAATCTTCAAAATTATGACTATTCCAATAAAGATTAAAAGCAGCAAGAGCAGTCTTTATGATATGAGGATTTTCCACATTGGTTACACGGATATTCCACTCCAACCCATCAGTTTGGGCAGACTTCGACAAATTGGAAGACCCAATATAAGCCGTACTAAAACCTGAATTGCGTTCAAAAATATAAGATTTGGCATGAAGCCGCTCTATCCGCGTATTATAAGAAATACGTATCTCCGTGTTGGGCAACCCAGCAAGACGCTCCACAGCCTTAGCCTCTGTAACGCCACAATAGGTAGTAGTGATAACACGTAACCTATGATTTGCCTTCTCACAAAACTTTTTCAGTTTATCATATACAAGATTCAACCCAGAGAGTTTCAAAAACGACACAATAAAATATATATTGTCAGCACTCTCTATGTCGCGCTCAATCTCGGAGTTCAAAGGAACCTTACTCTGTCCACCAGTGAAAAGACTGCTAATGCGAAACCCAGTTAAGGGACGAACCAATTCCTGATTCGTTGCCCTTAACTTAGCTTCCTCTTGCTTTGAAACCACAGCGGAAAGCATTTGATATTTATCTACCACCCTATCCTCTTTATCATCTCCAAGGAAATCAATCAATCGGTTTACAAAATTCACACGATCTTCAACCGAAAGTTTCTCATCAGAAAGCCTATTGGCAACAACCTTACGCACATGTTCAGCCAACATCAAAGGAGATTCCGCTCCGTCAATCTCGTTCTGCTTACACACAAGTCCATCGGTTTCCGCTTGTAGCATATCCGCCTTCACCTCTCCGGTAATCAGATTCTCATAAGCTCCCTCTTGTAGTTTCATAATTCCAAATGCTTCATAAACACAAAAATACAAATTATATTTCACAATATCCTTTACTTTCAATCCTATCCCGTAAAAATACCAAAGCATATCACAAAAGTTCATGGCTCTGGAAAAACCTAGGCTTTAAAGTCTTTGGTAGGGAAGCTATGGAGAAGTTCCTAAAGGAGCATAACCTACAAGATTTGCAGCAAGCTATAGCAGAGCAAAAAGAAATGGATACCATTAAGCAGA
>CAVIQL010000055.1:0-8720 GCA_963644855.1 Clostridiaceae bacterium Marseille-Q4149
AAAGTAGCGCAGTTGGTAGCGCACTACGTTCGGGACGTAGGGGTCGGGCGTTCGAATCGCCTCTTTCCGACAAAAACCGCCGCAAATTTGTTTGCGACGGTTTTTTGTTTGTTTTCGTTCAATTTTTAGTGGCTTTTGCAGTTTTGTGTAGCTTATTGATTTTCAGCAGTTACGATATAGGCAAAACAAAATGTCTGATATTTTTTAAATAATATCGGACATTATTTAAAAAATGTCGGATATCGTTTTAATGATATCCGACATCGTTTTTTCGACCTCGCAAAGCGCTTTTATTATATGCGTAGCAAGGGGTGTGTTATGCGGTGATTATTTCACGATAAACTTCAAAGAAACTTTGCTGTCAACTTTATCAGTTGCTGAAAGCGTTGCGGTGTAAACTCCTGCAGGTAGCGCGGAAACCGAAACGGCAGTTACGTTTGCGCCATTGCCTGTTCCGATGGCAGTTTGCAGAGAGGTTTGTCCGTCGGTGGTATATATTGCGAGCGTTCCGGCTTTCCCTGACGGCAATATACATGCTATGTTCTTGGATTGGGCGTCATAGGCGAGCGATGTACCAGAAGCGTTGTTTTTTGTGGAATTTATTCCGGTGGTTTCCTCAATGCTTATTGTTTTTGCGAGCAAGTCTACCGTTACCACGTAATATCCGTCAGATGAAACGGTCCATTTGCGGTCGTTGGTGCCGTCGTCGGTGATTTTTGTCTTATCACTGGCTTCGGGGTGGTAGAAACGTTGTCCCCAACTTCCGTGATTGTTTACCGCAATCTTGAAATCGCCCGTCGAGGATAGTTTCACGGTTGTGGTGAAAAGGAAAGGATTTGCGGCATCTTGCTTCATGGGCACGGCATCAAGCAGATTCCAGCCCGCAGGTGTGGCATCGCCTATAAGATATATCACACTGTGAAGAATTTGATTGTCCTGATACGCCGCTTTCTCCATATGGAGCGTCATATTGTTGAGATCCACGGTAACATTATAGTTCCCGCTTTCCGAAACCTTGAATTTGTCGTCATTACCTCCGCCAAAACGTATGCGGGCATCGGTATAGACATACGGATCCGAGTGATTGGCATTGCGATATTCCTCGCCCCAGTTATTACGTGTGAGGAATTTGAATTCGCAGTCGGCTTTGAAATAGCCAGTATAGGTAAACACTCCGTCTTTGTCTTGCACCGGCGTCATTACACAGGAGTTCTCGGTTGACCAACCGCCCCAAACAGCTTCGCCAACAATCATCGGGCGGCGCATACCTTGTTCCACTACAACCATTGTCCAATATTCGAGCGACGGCACGGTGAATGTGATGTAATCTCCGTCGGTTTGGAAAGGCAATTCCTGAGGCAGTCCGCCGAGTGTGTCGGGAGAAGCCGTCCAAACCCGTGTTGCATCGGAAACTTTCAGACGTACTGCAACCGAAGACAGCACATCGGGTGCCGGCATAGTACCATCGTAGTCGCGCCAACTCATATTGTCGGCTTTTGTATAGTTAAGCAATTGCACAACTTTGGCAGCGCCCAACTGACGTGCGTATGCCGCTACATTTCCTTTCTTTGCCGGCCAAGCGTTAATGGTTGCTTTTTTATTTGTACACGATATCTCCACGTCGGCAACGTTTCCGTTTCCGCGCAAATACTGTTCGTAACCTACAAGAAAGTCATAGTATGTGGTAAGACGCGACTTCAACTCGTCGCTCATGCTTAGTTTTGCATTGGGAAAGTATTCTGAGCAAAGCATATGGTCTCCGAGTTCCAAATGCGAGGCACCTACGGCAAACATTGTGGCATCTGTGAGCAAAACTCCGGGCATATTAAATTGTCCATCGCTGACATTGTAGTTCATATATGCCGCAAGCACCGTAGAAAGCGGTGTATTACCTTCGGCATGTCCGCGGGTAATGCTTTCGATACTGCTAAAATCTTGCTCTCCTGCCCAAAGTTCCGAATAAGCAAAGTCAACGTTTCCGCTGGAAAGGATTTCGTCGGAACCATAATTGCTCACGGCATTCATCACAAGGTTTTTGTCGGAGTGGCGTTGCTTCATTGCTTTTATAAACGAGGCATAGCTTTGCGGAAGGTTTACTTTGTTGCCGTCATAAGTGTAGCTGTCGCCACGATATCCGAGTTGGTCTATATGATACCCGTCGAAATCGAAAGTTGCATATACATCGTCGTTACGCTCTGCGAGATAGTTTTGCCAATCTGCGTTGGAGGGGTCATACAAATAGATTGGACCGGCCCAGGAATCGGGCAGCGCGTGATAATCTTGGGTTGTATGATTTGCATCCTTGTAAAGTCCCCATTTTATATCCACTCCGTCGGCAGTTGCATTGGGTTGTGCGCCATATAATAGGTTATAAAACATAGATTTCATGCCATAGTCGTGTTGCGCAGTAATGTAGTTTTTCACCACTTGCGACACTATGGTGCGATTTGCTATGTCGTTGTAGGTTTTTGATGGGTTTCCGCGTTTGCCGCTTAGGGGTTTGTGGTGGCGATAATGCCAATCATAAAACTGCACTCCGTTTATGTGGCAGCGGTTGAGCCATGCCATTTCGTTGGCAATGCGACTTTTTGTTTTATACTGGTCGTATGTTGCAACGAAACCGTATCGTGGATATTTTGCCCAGGAGCTCGACACGTCCACGCCTATTGTTGCGTAAATGGTTTCCGCTCCGTTTTCTCCGGGAACGTATATGTCTGCCACATATCCGGTGAAGTCGCGAGCGGGAGCGGTCCAAGTCCATGTATTGTCGGTTAAAAGTTCGTCGTATTCCACATTTAATCCTTTGCGATAGCGCACATGTGCTCCCGCAGGCAGGGTGCCGGAGAGTGTAAATGCCACTGCGTCGCCGGGGGAATACTTACATTTGTCGGTAGAAACCGTCAAGGGATTTTGGCTCATTGTGATGCTGTTGTCAGCAACGCCCGTTGTCGGCATACAGCATAGCATGGCGGCGGCAAGGGGCAACATTTTCAGAATTCTCATATTTTGATTTTAATTTTTATCTTGTTCGGGATAGTCTATATCGGATTGTGGGTTCGGACATCTTGGTATTAGATTTATTGAACCTTTTGGCAAAGCTACTATATTTTTTTCAAAAACAATTACATACCGCATGTTTTTATTGCCATGCGGTATGACGTATATCTCAATGGTAATTGTTTTTTAGCTACGGCGAAAAAGTAACGCTCGTGGCTTTGCAAAAATCAATACGACGCGGTTGCGGGAATTCCCTCGGCTTTTATCAGGCTTACTATGCGGTCGAGTTCCTCGTGGGTGGCTTTGCGCAGTTTTTGGTCGGGAGTTTCGCGGTCGATGGTGTATATCATAACTTCCTGAGGTGCGATTTGCTTTACGGCTTCAAGCCAGGGCAAAACGTAATTGTCGCCTGTGTTGTCGAGACTTTCCTCTCCGTCGGCCCCTTTTAGGAACATGGTTTGAATTATTACGTGTCCGTTGAAGAGTTTGAGCGATTCGATTATCTGGTTTACGTCGTATTTTCCCGTGGGGCGGTTCAGCCGCTCAATATATTGGGCGTTCACCGTGTCGAGTTTCTGCAAATTATTGTCCACCTTCATTAGTGCGGCGCGTATCTCGGCTTTGGGCGCGAGTGTACCGTTGCTAAGCACGCTTATCTTGGCTTGGGGGAAATATTTGTCTCTCAACGCCACCACATCGTCGACTATTCCCGGAAATTCGGGGTGGAGTGTGGGTTCGCCATTGCCTGCAAACGTGATCACATCGGGTTTTGGACCATTTTTGAGCATATCTTGCAACTTTTCTTCCAATACATGTGCCACTTCTTCTCTGCTGGGGCGATGACTATGAGGGCGACGGTCGGCATTGAATCCACATTCGCAATAAATGCAGTCGAACGTACACATTTTGCCATCGGCTGGCATGAGGTTTATTCCCAATGAAACTCCGAGACGGCGGCTATGTATAGGACCGAACACGGGTGAAGGATACAACACGGTTGACATGAGCGTAATGATTAAGTATAGTTTCTTGTCTGCATGCAAAGTTACAATTTTTCGGTAAGGTTTCACATCTTCGTCAATGGTTGTTTTTCATGCCGCATGCCTGCGTTTTTTATCGAGAAAGTCATGCTTTTTTTTCCACAAACGTTGTCGCAAAAACAACAAGGCATCTTGTAAAAATAATATCCGATATTTTTTAAACAATGTCAGACATTATTTAAAAAATGTCTGACATTAGAAAAGCGTTTTACCGCAACGATTTTTCCGCCTACTGTTTTTCGAACTAAAACAATGACTTTCAGGCAAAAACAATGGGGAGCGCAGCAACTTCGCTCCCCACATGATATTTTGATAAACTATGTGCTTCTCGCGGTCTACATCATAGCCATTGCGGTTTCCACATCTTGGGCAATTTGTGTGCGGAGTTCATCGAGCGTATCAAAGCGTTTTTCATTGCGCAAACGGGCAAGAAATTCCACTTCCACATATGCTCCATACAAATTGCCGCTAAATCCTGGCAAAAAGGCTTCTACCGTAGTGTCGCAGCCATTGTGGAGCGTGGGGCGCGTGCCTATGTTCACCACCGCGCGGTATGTTTCTCCGCCAGTGTGCACATGGGCGGAATAAACTCCGTTTCCGGGCACAATTTTTCCCGATTCGGCCACGTTGATATTGGCTGTGGGAAATCCGAGACCCGTTCCCACGTGTCGTCCCTCAACTACATTTCCGCCAATAGAGTATGGACGCCCAAGCATAGCCGATGCCAACTCCACCCTACCCTCTTGCAGCGCGCTGCGAATGGCTGTGGAACTTACGGCAACGCCCGACGGCGGCATATATTTGGCTGCACGCATCACGCTTATGCCGAATTCTTCGCCTATGGAACGATAATCTTCGAACGTCAAACCCTTGTCGTGCCCCAAAGTATGGTCGTAGCCTATCACAAGTGCCTTGACATTGAGTTTTCCTGCAAGATAGTGCCGCATGAAATCCCTGGCAGAAAGCATGGAAAACTCTTTGGTAAAATCAAGCATGGCACAGAGATCAATACCTTGGGCTTCGATTAGCGCAACACGCTCGGCAGTTGTAGTAAGCAGCGCGGGCGCACCGTCGGGACGCAACACCGCCAACGGATGTTGCCCGAAAGTTATCGTCATAGTGGCAAGATTCCTTTGGCGAGCAACAGCCTTTACGTTTTCGAGCAGGAAACGATGGCCAAAATGCACGCCGTCAAAAAATCCAACCGCTGCCGCCGACGCCAACAAGGGACGCGCATCGCCTTCGTGCAATATCTTCATCAGCCTTTCACGCTATTGAAAATCTCCATCCAGTCTCCCTCGCCCTTCGATAGGAACGTTTTGAAACCTTCCTTGGCAGCCGCCTTGCAATTGTCCTCGCTGTCGTCGATATAAAGGGTTTCGGCAGGATTAACCCCCGACTCCTTTATCGCAATCTTGAAGATTTTGCTATCAGGTTTGACCACACCCATTTTATATGAAAGGAAAATTTTCTCAAAATAAAAGTCCACCGTGCGACCACGATAAAGAAACAAATCATTCGTAGCCAAAGTCCAGTGAATGCGGTTTGTATTGCTTAGAAGAAAGAGCTTGTACTTATCCTTTAAACTTGCCAAACATTCCAAACGCTCACTCGGAATTCCTACAAGAAACTCATTCCACGCATCAACAATCTTGCGGTCGCGAATATCAGGCCGTCCGGAAATTTGCCGCAATGCATCACAAAATTCTTCGGTATCGATTTCGCCGGTCTCAATTCCCGAAAACACACCGCTCTGAACATATTGTCCCAAAGCGTCGCGCACATTCACGCCGAGCCTTTCGAAAGATTCGATACACCGCTCGCGATCAAGATCAACAAGCACGCCGCCAAAATCGAAAATTAGGTTTTTGATACCAGTCAAATCAGTCATTTTATAAATCGTTTATTTCGTTATTAATCCTTTAGGGTGTTTCGCTTCTGTCCTACGGCGTACAGCGCGTACCGCCTCTGGTATAACGTAAACCAAAGACGTGCAGAGAAACAATTCAAGCCAAACACTGAAATTCAAATGAAATGCGCGGAAAGCAGCACCTCCAAATTCTACAATCAAAACCTGTATGAACAAAACCGCAAGCATCACAAAAAACATTCCACGACATTTAAAAAACTTGTGGAAAGCAAAATTCCGGCTCCCAAAAGCGCGAACGTTAAGAAGGTTCCAAAATTGCAGAAAAACAAACGCCGTGAAAAACATAGCCAAATTCTTTAATCGGTAAACGCTTTCGCCCACGTGTTCACTTATCTTCCATTCCACAACACACAACATCGTAACAAGAATAACCGCAAATGCGATTGCCGTTGTAAAGATGTGTCGAGTCATTGTCTGAGATACAATAAACGTTGTCTGTTTTCGTGGCTTTTTCGACATCACACGGTTTGAAGGAGGTATCGAAACCAACGCAAACGCTGCGAGAGTGTTTGTAATAAAACTAATCCACAACATTTGAGTAACGGTTAGCGGTATCGTTGCAGCGACAATCGAACCTATCAAAACAACAAGCATTGCCATGATGTTTACCGTGAGTTGGAAAATAATGAAACGTTGAATGTTTTCATACAACGCCCGTCCCCATTTTACCGCCGTAACTATTGTGGCAAACGAATCTTCTACGAGTATTATATCGCTTGCTTTTTTTGCAACCGTAGTGCCGAAATCTGTTGACAGACCTACGTCGGCGAAATTCAGCGCAGGCGTATCATTTCCTGTTACTGCCACCACTTCTCCGAGTTTTTGTAACAATTTAACGAGCCTTTGTTTGTCCACAGGCCTTGCTCGGCTTATTATTTTCAGTTTTGGAATTAGATGGAGTGCTTCTTCGTCTGAAAGTTTTGCGAAATCCTCGCCACTGATTACGCTTTCCGGCGTATCATTGTCTGTCAAAATTCCTGCTTGCCGGGCTATTTCTTGCGCCGAGGCCTTATCTTCTCCCGTTACAATCTTTATTTTTATTCCCGCTTTGCGACATTGTACCACCGCTTCCGGTATATCGGGGCGCAAAGAATCGTTTATCGCTGCAATTCCAACGTATTTCATTCCGCCGCTTTCCAATGCTTCGGCAATTGTAGTGGTATTTTCGATTCGTTTGCGGGCAAAAGCTATCACATGCATGGCTTTGCGGCAATAGAGAGGCGCCAATGTTTTGAAGTCGTCTGATTGTGTTTCGCTGATGTTGCACATTTTTTCCACAATCTCGGGTGCTCCTTTTACGTAGAGGTATCTTTCGTTTCCGATTTCCACCATTGTTGCCATAAACTTGCGTTCGGCAGAGAATGGTATGCGGTCTATTATTCTTGCTTCCTCGCGCAGGGCTACATAATCCTCACCTTCTTTTTTCGCCCATTGTAGCATTGCACATTCCATGGGGTTTCCTATGCCTTTTAGTTTGCCGTCGTTTTCAAGGTAGGCGGTGGAATTTACGGCTACTCCCATACAGAAATCACGCTTTGCGCCATAGTATTTGATATCAGCCACCTGCATGTTGTTTTGTGTGAGAATGCCGGTTTGGTCTGTACATATCGTGGTTACCACTCCCATTGTTTCGCCTGCCTGTTTCTTTCTCACGAGCACTCCGGTGCTTAACATGCTGCGCATATTGTATGCCAGCGCAAGCGAAACCGACATTGGCAATCCTTCGGGCGTTGTCATTATTATTAATGTCGCACTCACCAGAAAATTAGTGATAAGTGTTTTGAATATGTCGAGCCAATCGGCGGCTTCGTTGTAGTTTAAGTTTTTAATCTCTTTGATGGTGAGAATCAAAAACGCCACAAGCGCCACAAGAAACGCCACCCTACTCACAATCGAAGCAATGCGTTTGAGTTGCCGATGCACAGGCGTGTTTTCGTGCAGGAAATCTTTTGCCTCGCGATGGGTTTTACCAATCTCTGTTTCGTTTCCCACAGCCGTAACCTGCATTATGCCGTCGCCCTCTACCACCATAGTGGAGCGCAGCAGTTTGTCGGGTTGAATTGCTTGGGCAGCCGCGGTTTCAATGTCAATTTCTTTTCTCACAACCGGTTTGCCGCCAAGCGAAGACTCGTCAACGACCATGGCATGCGAGACAACAAGTTGTCCGTCTGCGGGAATTTCATCACCTTGTGAGAGAATTACCATCTCGCCCACCACAACTTCGCTGCGAGGTATCTCGCAAACGTTGCCACGACGCACCACCTTCACGGGATTGGCGTCTTTCTTTTCATTGATACGCGAGAAGCATCTTATGGCTTGGTTTTCAAAAAGAAAGGAGATGCCTGTTGTAAGAAACAAGGCGCAAAATATTCCTATGATTTCAGCATACTGGTTTTCTATTATGCTTATGAGGAGTAAAAGACCAGCGGCAATGAGAAAAATCTTCACTATAGGGTCGGAAAACTTAGCCATATAGCGTTTTATTGCCGATGTGCGCGGCGGAGTAAGCACATTTCTACCATGGGCAAAGCGCGCCGTTGTGATTTCAGCCTCGCAAAGCCCTTGCCTTATCTTTTTCTTTATGTCGTAGTCAGACATACAGCATGTAGAAATATACAAAATTACTCTGCAAAATTACGAAACAAAAAACGAAAAACGTTGTCCTGGTGGGCAAAACATTTGGACGGGAAAAAACTTCGGTATATCGTTTTTCTAATGTCTGACATTTTTCAAACAATGTCAGACATTATTTA
>CAVIQL010000056.1:0-8378 GCA_963644855.1 Clostridiaceae bacterium Marseille-Q4149
ACGTCTCATCCTCCAACCGGAAATCCGCTCGGTACACGCTATCGCCGTTGCAGCAGACTTCCTCGTAGTACCACTTGCAGGTCAAACACCGTCTATCCATGTCTGACCCTCCAAACATTTCCGTTTCGCGCGCTTGTAAGCATCCCGAAAAGCCCTATACTTGCGCGTATACTCGTAACTTTTGCCAAAAATCGCAATCGCAGCCTTGTAAAGCTGGGGTTCATACTTTTTGACAATCTCCAAATCTTCCTCAAACCGGCTGTTAAACGGGCAACCGCAGCAGCCGGTGCGTTTCATACCGTACACCTCGTAGCAGTCAGAGTACCGCAAACCGTAGTGCTCCTTGTACTGTCGCTTATCCTCGTCGCTCCAAAAGTACAGCGGCATATACCGCGCAACGCCCGAGTGGTGTAGCGGCTCAAAGCAGCTTGTATGCGCGATTGCGCGTGCACCTCCCTCTGCGCGGCGTTCGCCGACGATGTTGAGCATACAGTCATACTCTTTTAGGAGTTCCTTTGCAGTATCTTTTTTTGCACCGTTACAGCATTTTGCCGAAATCTTAAATTCCGGTGGATTCTCGTGCATAAATTCTTTCAGCCACGCATGGTGCTGTACTCTATACTTGCCGCGCCCGTATTCATCGTTCCACCATTTAAGGCTAGAGAGAGCTTTCGGGTACTTCTCCAAGAGTTCTTCTGTGTCCCCGTATTCGAATTCAAAGCCTTTCGATTGCAGTCGCTCAATCCCTTGCGAAGTCATTTTCGCAAGGAACGGCAACCCGTACTCTTTGCATCCTACCGGCACCGGCTTTTTCGCCTTGCGCCGTACAATCTCAATGCCATACTTGACTTCCAAATCATCTAAATGCCGCCGCGTTGCGCGGTACTCAATGCCGGTATCGAAAAACACGTACACGATCTTGCGGTTGTCTCTCACCCGTTCGAGCAGATCAAGCATTACATCGCTATCACTTCCACCCGAAATACTGCACACCGGATTCTTGTAGCTGTTCAACAGCAAATCCGCTTTCTTCATCGTGTTACGGATAAGGTCATTCTCCGGCGCGGCCTCTAAAACTTTCGCATCAACCATCCTCGTCCTCCAAAATCTCAACCACAATCCGCGGTTGCTTCAAATTCTCTTTCAAAACGTTCATCGACGCTCTCTTGATAGATTTCATCTTCATCACGTTCTGCGCACTCCACGCGCGGCTCTGGCGGCTCTAAAGGCAACTCAAACATCGTCGTTAAGTTCCCTTCGCACCAAATCCGCTACACTCCACGGATTTCTGCCGAGTTCCTTGCCAATAGCGGCGTAGCCAATTCCGGCACGCCACATATACATGACTCTACGCTTTTCGTCCGGAGTCCATTTGCGGACAACCTTTGCGTTGCGCAAATCTCTCGTAATATTGCGCACAGTCTGCGTGCTGTATCCGGTTTCCGCTGCAATAACCGCAGTTCGCATTCCTTCGCGGCACATCGCACGGATACGCTCTCGTTCGCGCTCGTCCATACGCTTGTTTTCACAGTGGAAACCTGCGTTTTGCTGCTCTTCCTCTTCTGTCATGTGTGCAACACCGCGTTTGTCGCGTTTCGGTGTAAACACCGCCTCGTGGTAGCTAAACGGGTCGCCCATAAGGTTCACGCCGGAAATTTCGATAACTTCAAAGCGCCCTGCTGGATGTTCGAACACAGTTCTTCTACTTTTTGTTTGCGATTTCACGTAATACCTCCAAATCTGCCATTTCAAGCAGGCGTTTCATAGGCTCTTGCCATTCCTCGCGCTCTGGCTGCAATGCCATGAGGTGATAGGCGACGCTCAATACATCGCCGCCCTCCGCCACTTCCTGCATGACCTTTTCGTGTGGGCTGAGGCTGTGCATGAAGAAATACTCGATTTCGGCAAGCTCCTGCTTCACCTGCTTTGCGTTAACGTGTTTGAACTGATACAAAGCGTTCAAGTAGTTCATGCACCGCCATGCCAATTCTTCCTTGTCGTTCAAACCGTCCGGGTGGTTTTCGACATTCCTTTTCAGTTCGGAAAATTTCATTTGCAAAACATCCTGTTCAAAATTTGAGATGCTTCCAATTTAGTCAATTTCTCAACGTCAACCTGTCCGTGCACCATACGAGAAACAAGCTGTTTCTGCTTCTCAGTAGCACTGTAAGCGCCCCATCTCTTAGCAAGTGCCAAATCCCAAATGTGCCGCTCATCGGCGTGCGCCTCCTGCAAGTGCAGATAGAGGTAGTCCATCGCCTTTTGCATAGTCATGCGCTTACCATTTACAACGGTTCTGCCGAGCTTATCAGCAGCAGGGATTTTGTACTTTTTCTTTTTCAAACTCAAAATCAAACTGCCGTCCGGCATTTTGAAAAAGTTAATATTGTGAGTTCGATAGTGCTGTTTCCTCGCCCAAACATCAACGAGCTTCACGTTTCTGATCCAGTTGCGCGGAGTGTCCGCCGCTTTCGCGAGCATATCCGGCAGGTCGAATAAATCCTCTGGGATTTCGTTTTCCCACGGCGTCACGTTCCCGTCTGGTGGGTCAATGCCGAGCAGCGTAGGAGCGCAGCACAGGTCACGGGTGGACGATACGCCCACACAGTCAATGAGCAGCAGTTCTTCCTTGCCCGGAGACAACCGCAGTCCGCGTCCAACCATCTGTGTATACAGTGCGTCGGACTGCGTAGGGCGCGCCATGATAACGGTCTCTACGAGTGGAATATCCGTTCCCTCGGTGAATACCATGCAGTTTACAATGCACGGTATCTCGCGTCGTGTAAACGCCCCGATTATCTCTTTGCGGTTTCGCGTCTCTCCGGTTACGACTACTGCGCCCGGAATGCGCTTTGCGATTTCCTCGCAGCACTCTACTGAGGTGGCAAAGATAAGCGTAGCGCCCTTTGCGTACTGCCTGTACGCCTGTGCAATCGCGTCGTGACACTCAGCTTTATCCATTGCTTTACCGAGCTCCTTGGGCGCGTAATCGCCCATACGTGAAGCTACGTTGGATAGATCATATCCAATGTTTACGCGCAGACACTTAATCGGACTGAGCCATCCGTTTTCGATGCCCCATCGCAAATCCCGCTCGAAAACAATATCTGAATAAATATTATCCAGTCGGACGTTATCTGCGCGGTTCGGAGTGGCGGTAAAGCCTACATGCAGGCGCGGCGTGAAGTGCTCGAAAATCTTATGGTATGTAGCTGCTCCTGCATGGTGGCATTCGTCTGTGATTATCATGTCGAACTCATCCGGCGCAAACCGATTGAGTCGCCGTGCAATGGACTGCACAGAGGCAGATACTACTTCCTCACCGTTTGAGTGGAACGTAGCTCGCTCGATACCGTAGGAGCAATCGTAGTATTTCTTCGGTTGCTCTACGAGCTCTTCACGGTGTGACAAGAGCAGCACGCGCCCGTGGCGCGGAATTTGGGAAAACGTTGCCGTCTTTCCCAAACCCGTTGCCATCTGGCACATTACGCTTCCTTCGTTCGGCAGGGAAGCGATGCACTCTTTCTGATAATCGCGTAATTCGATTTTCATAGCGTGTTTGACCTTCGTACTGACTTACGCCCACGGGTTTTCGCCGTCGTCAACCTCTGCGAAATCGTCAGCACTTACGTTCGGCGCGCCAGAAACAGATGCAATGCCCTTAGGCTCCTGCCATGCCGGAAGCGCGTCCTGATCTTTCTTGTGCAGGAAGTAGGAGACCTTTGCGGACGGTTCGCCGTTGTATTCCTCATGCTTAACCTTACAAGCGCCAATCTTGCCAGTCCACGTTGCCGTGTTCAGATTGCCCTTCGGGATGCCGAAACTATCCCAGAATTCGGCAAGCTTGGTATTAGTAAGCTGCGTATTGTCCGGCATGAATACGATGTAGTGAAACAGCTTTGCAGCCATGCCGCTGACCTGCATTACGATCTTAATCATATCGTTGCCCTTAGATGACTTGGTTTCCTCTGCGCTCTCAATGCGGACGCGGTGCTTGCCCACAGGTACTACCTCAAAGGAACGCTCTTCTACCTGCGACTCATCAAAATTCCAGTTAATCATTTGTTTTGCTACCTCCAATAAACTGTGTGATAACGTAAAGTGCCTGTTCCTCGTTGAAACCTGCGTTCACAAGCTCGGTGTAGAACTGAAACATCATAGCGGCGGCTTTCCGCAGTTCGTTTTTGTTCTGTGCCGCGTTAATCAATGCATTCAGTTCCGGTGAAAATTTAGCCTCCATTACGCACTTCCACTAAGAACGTCGCACGTTCGTCTGCCTGATGCAGCAGCAGCGCAAGCGGATACTTCTCAAATGCCTTGCCGGTGTTCGGGTCAGAATATTCGCCCATATGAAACCGGATAGCGAACGCTTCCTCTGCACTCAGGCGCATAAAACGCTCGATCATGAACACCGACTTCTCACCGTGTCCATACGGGAACTTATCGTCAACCGTGTAATACGGTTTCTGCACCCATACGCCATTCTTCTTGACGTTGCGCGTGCCAACCGTATAGAAATCGGTCTTACACAGGTCGTGGAAAAGAGAAACGATAGCGGTCGTTTCGGTCGGTTCGCCGTTCGTCAACTGCTCATACACATTGAGCGAATGCTCTACCAGACCGCCCTCATGTGCACCGTGGAAGCGAGTGCTTGCAGGCGCAGTAAAGAAATTGCTCTTTTCGAGCCATGCGAGCAGCTTGTCAATGCCCTCACGGTGAATATTCTCACGGCAAAGGCTTAAAAATTTCTCTTTCACTTCTTTTCCTCCTTCTTAATATCGTTCTTAGGCTGAAAAATGTCCTCCGGCATGCATGTCTTGCGGCACGCAATCTGGTCTTTGGCATACAGTGTCGGCTTGCCCTCGGTGATGTAGTACCAGCCGGGTGTGCCGTCCGGCTTGGTGGCTACGTTGATATACGCCACGACGTTCACGAGACCACACACATTGTCGAGGATTTTGAGCGGCAGTTTCGGAGTGATACGCTGCGCCTGCTCTCCAGTCGGCAGTACAATCTGCTGCTGTTCCGCCCACGCAGTGAGGATTACGTCGCAGTCAAGCTGACCTGCCTTGCGCACAAGGCGCTTGATGCCCTCATATACCGCCTGATAAGCCTGTCGGTTGTCGTTAAACTTACCGCTGTCCTTGAGTTCCAAAATGCTCATGTCGAACAGGTCGGAGATGTTATCGACAATAATGTTGTCGTATTTCTTACCCTCGACCGCCTCGTCGAACTGATCGTGAAAACACTCCTGCGTCTGTCCGGTCTTGCTGCGGTTGAGCCAATGCTTAACCGTCTGAATGTCAAGGTTTGAGCGGTCGAAGTTTTTCAGCACAATACTCGAATTGTCCGAGCACAGCAACAGATTGCGTCCGCGCTCGCGAGTTGCTACTCGCGTACTGTTTACCGTCTTACCTCCGCCGCTCTGGCAGTAAATCAATGCACTTGCCATTTTCACCATTCTCCTTTTCTGGCTTTAATTTCATCATTGCTCAGTCCTGCGAACTCAAAATCAATGGGTTCGGTCAGGACTTTGGTCTGTCGGCAGTATGGGCATACTCCGCAGCGTTCAGCCTTTACCTTGCCAGATTTCACAAGCGCTGCTCGCTCAATCTTCGGCTTCAAATCCCACATTACTTGGTTGAGGTGTTCGTGCGGAACGCTTAAAACCTCAATGTCGGTTGGCTCTTCCTTAGTAGCGACTGCAAGATAGAACGGCAGTCCGTTGCCCTCTACCTCACGATAGACAGCGCCTTGAATGTCGTAACCCCAATGCTCGACGAAGTTCTTGCCCATGATAGGCTCCATCGTGCGCATGCATTTGAGATCAACGATCTTGTCGCCGGGGAAGTAGCTGTCCATCTTGATCTTGAACGGCACGCCGTATACCTCGCCGGTACGGATAACCTGTTTCTTGCCGCTCATGTACTCCATGAACAGCTTGTCCTCGCCTACGCGCTGAATGATACGTGTGGCCTGCACATAATCAGCTTTCAGACTGCCGTCTCGCTTGAAGATTTCCGGGTGTTCCTGCTGAAACCCCTCGAAAGAACGGTCTCCCTCGAACCATGCATCCACGAATGAGCCCACAAGTAGGGCGGTTGTTGTCGGTCGGGTGTACTCGCCTCGGAGTTCAGCCATAGCCGCCGCCTCGCATTTGAGGAACGACTTCAATTGCGAAACGCTCATATAGGCATTGTTTGCTTCAAGGGAGTAATAGTTCTTTTCGGTCAACTCCATCTCAGCACCGCCTTGCCAACGGACAATTTATCGAGCATCGCTTCAAGGCACTCGATAGCCTTGCCGACCGATGTACGCTCTACCTCGTAACGATCTTCTCTCGGGTAAAAAACGCCACAACGGAAAGCATCGTCGAATTCGATTGATACGTCCGGGTATGCTACTCCGTTCCACCCGTCGTAATAAATGTCCATTTCGAACTTGCCCACATGCGGCTGGAACCGCGTAAACACATCCGCTTTGGTCTGCTCGCTGATTTCCAACGCGAGCTTTTGCAGGCGCAAGCACCTGCGCTGTGATAACTTCATTTCCATCTATTTTTCCTCCTTAAATAGTTCCTCAAATGTCAATCCAGTAACGGACAGCATTTTGTGTATGGTACTCATTCTCGGCTGTCGAAATCCGTATAAAATTTCGTACAGGCCGTTGTCTACCATATTCAGTGCATGAGCAAGCTCTACAATGCTCATATTGTGGTCTCGCAACCATTTTTCGAACGAGGGGTAAATGATCTTATACTTTCTTCTGTTCATTTACCCCTCCGACGCTTATCTTGTGCGCATTCGGCTGCATAATTGGCTTGACTTTACTGTTCAGCGCGTCTGCGACTCGCGTTTCTGACGCTTTCTGCCGTGCCGCTCGATTGGCTCGTCTCTGCTCCCACGTCAGCATCCCCATACCTCCGCGAGTTCTTCACGCGGCACGCCGAGAAAGCGAACGATACGGTTCATTTCGCCCATGCTGAATGTTTCCGGCTCGGCAATGCGGCGCTGAAACGTTCGATAGGTCATACCGATTACCTCTGCGAGCTCTTTGTAATCAGCAATGTGCTTAAGAGCCATGTATTTACGCAGAATGCCGAGCAGCAGGTCTTTCTTTTTCTGGGGCATATTTTTCATCTCTCTTTCTTTAGGCGGTTTCGGGCGTCTCCGCGAACAGGTATTCGAGCTCTGTTCCGGGGAAGAAAGCCTGCTTGATGCAGACTGCTTCGTCGAAGAAGAACGGATACTTTCCGTTCAGTTTATCTCGCGCCGTGCGGACGCTTTTCCCGATTACTCGCGAAATATCACTGGCAGTAATGCCGCGCCGTGCCATTTCTGCAATAAGATTGCGATACATCAAATCACCTCCTTTCCACCGTGTTTGGTGGTTTGTGTCATTATAATACCACCATAGTTGGTGGAAGTCAAGAGATTTTTCCACCATGCACGGAAATTTTTTTCTTGCAATTCTGTGTTGCATGTGATATTGTATAGGCAAGGAGGTGAGAACAATATGTATGTAGAAACGTTAAAGAGGCTGAAAAAACAGAGCAAAATGACAACTGCTGAAATAGCCGAGAAATCCGGCATACCGGAACCAACTCTGGAGAAACTTTTCGCCGGAAAAACAAAACGCCCCACGTTACAAACCGTAACCAAACTGGCACATCTGTTTGGATGTACACTTGATGATCTGCAAAACGAGGCACTTGAACCAGAGCAAAAAGAAAACCCCTCTGCTCCGGCGGCAACCGGAACAGAGAGGTTGAGTATAGAAGAAACCGATAAGCTGTTAGCTGCTCTCGGCTTCATCGAAGAGGGTGGCGAGCTTTCCGACGATGATTTGTCTTTTCTGCAAGGTATCGTCACTTTGATGAACGCTTGGTTCGGAAAGCGCAAACGCAAATAAGGCGTTATAAATAAGGCGAGGTGACTCGCATTGATTGATAAGTTGGTTAAATTTTTCGTTATTGGTCATATGTAGTTCACCTTCCTTATTTTTCGAACACTCGTTCGATATACTAATAATACACCGCAACAGCAATTTTTTCAAGCTGAAAACTTATCCTATTTTGGCAAAACGGCAAACGTCCAATAAAACGGACAAATAAAAAATCCCGTCCATCGGCGGCAACCGACAGACGGGACGGGGTACTGATAAAAAACTTTGGAACGGATTTCATCAGTACCCCTATTTTACCATACTTTTTTATGGTAAGAAAGGGGTTATTTTTATGGCAACAGCAAAAAAATTACCGTCGGGAAAATGGCGGTGCCTTGCTTATATCGGCAAGGACGAAAACGATAAGCGACAGTATAAATCATTTACCGCCGAAACAAAGAAAGAGGCAGAATTCCTCGCCGCTTCCTATCTGC
>CAVIQL010000057.1:0-5974 GCA_963644855.1 Clostridiaceae bacterium Marseille-Q4149
GGATAAGCCTTTTGAAGGGAGGAATGGGAAGCCGATAATGATTGCGGCGAGCAAATTTATTGATATGTGGGCGCTGAAAAACCGATATAGGATATCGTAAAAATTCCAAGCCATGTAATTTAAACTCCAAGGAATCTAATTTAAACAAGATGCCTTGGAGTTTTTGGGAGATGCCGTGAAGTTTTTTGCAAAAGAAACCTCGTGAAAACGGCATGCGTTCCCACGAGGTTGATATGGGCTGTTGGTGGTGGAACTACTCTTTTTCGTTGTATTCTTCTTCTTCGGGTTCTCCGAAATTGCCTGCTGCTATTTCGCGTGCTGTTTGTTCGGCGGGCGGAATTTCGGTGTAGTCTTCCGTGTCTTCGATATAGTATTCTTGTTCTTCGTCGGTGGTTTCGCTTGATGAGGCATTTTCTGTTTGACGACGGTGGTTCTGTTTTTTTGCTACGCGGCTTATGCTTAGAATCATTCCTATGTAGGCGCAGTTGACGAGGGTGGAACTTCCTCCGCGCGATATTAGCGGGAGAGGTTGCCCTGTTACGGGTATCAGACCTGTTGCCACGAGCATGTTTGCCATTGCTTGCGCTACGAGGAGTATTGCCAGCCCCATGGCGAGGAATGGCGGGAAGCAACTGGCGGTAAAGTGTTTGGCTATGTAGCCTACGCGGAAAAGCAGAAGTAGGTAGAGCATTACTACAACTACTGCACCTATGAGTCCGAGCTCTTCGACGATAATTGAATAGATGAAGTCGCTATAGGCTTGGGGGACGAAATCGCGCTGAACGGAGTTGCCCGGTCCTTTGCCTATGATGTTGCTCGAGGCAATGGCTATTTTGGAGTGTCCTATCTGTGCGTCGCCATCGATGTCGAATGTTTTGGGTGTGATAACCTTGTTGTCGTCGGCAAAATGGTTGATGAGACGGTTGTGCCACGTTGGTACGCGTTTGCAAAGCGGTAACTCGCCTATTATTTTTGCTGTGGGCTCGGAGATGTTGTAGCAGAGATAAACTGCGGCTACTCCTATGATGGCTATGACGCTTAGCATTTTGCCAATGGTGATGAGCGAAATGCGTCCGAGAAACATCATTGCCACTATTACGACGAATAGTATGGCGGCTGTAGAGAAGTTTTCGGAGAATATCAGTCCGCAGAATATCACTGTGGGCACTAAGATGAGCATAAAACAGCGTGGGGCGGCGCCTTTGTCGGTTTGGTTTCGCGCCAATACGAATGCTGTGTAGATTACAAGGGTGCCTTTGGCTATTTCGGAGGGTTGCAACGGCACTCCGAATATTGGTATCCAGCGTGCGCCGTTGTTTATTTCTACGCCAAAGCCTGCGAGAAGCATTACAAGCGTTATGATCGAAAATGGTATGCCCAATGCCGGCCACGCCTGGAAGTATCGGCAGGGAATGCGGTGAACTATCAACACTACGGCAAATCCTATGACAAGGAAACCGGTGTGGCGCATTATTGGATCGATAAAGTTTCCGCTTTGATAGGTAAGTGTGCTGAGAGCACTGAATACCTCGACTACGGAAATCAGTATGAGCGCAAAAAATATTATCCAAATTATGCGATCGCCCTGAAAAAGTCCGGACAGTTTGTTCATTTTTCCCCCTTAATTAGTTTTGTTACACCTTAGAGCGCACGTACTGCTTGTTTGAACAACTCTCCGCGCTCCTCCATGTTGTGGAAAAGATCGAAACTCGCACAGCAGGGACTCAAAAGTACTGTGTCGCCAGGTTGAGCGAGCTTATAACATTCCGCTACGCATGTGTTCATGTCGTGAGTGTCTACAACGGGCACTCCAAGTTCGTCGAATTCGCGATGAAGTTTGGCATTGTCGGCACCAAGATATACAAGCGCGCGACATTTTTGCTTTACCATTTCCTTGATAGGCGTATAGTCGTTGCCTTTGTCCTTTCCGCCGAGAATAAGAACTACTGGTGTTTTCATGCTGTCGAGTGCATACCAGCAGGCGTCAACGTTCGTGGCTTTGGAGTCGTTTACATATTGCACGCTGCGCACTTTTGCCACTTTTTCCAAGCGATGTTCTACGCCAGGAAAATCGGAAAGGCTTTTACGCAATGCCTCGTTGCTCACTCCTGCGAGCTTGGCGGTGATGCCGGCTGCGAGAGAGTTGTAAAGGTTGTGCTTGCCCGTTAGCGATAGTTCCTCCAATTCCATATTAAAAGGCGTAGGTTTCTCTATAACATAGTTGCCTTTTTCGGCGTAAGCCACTACACCATTTTTCTTTATGGCAGAAAACGGGCACATACGGCTTTTGATGTCGTATTTCTTGAGTTCTTCTGCGATTACAGGCGAGTCGGCCCAAAACACAAAGGCATCGTCCTCTTTTTGGTTGCGAATTACGCGCATCTTTGAGTCAACATAATTCTGAAACTTGAAATCGTAGCGATCAAGATGGTCGGGCGTGATATTTAGAAGCACTGCCACGTCAGCGCGAAAGTCATACATGTTGTCCAATTGGAACGAAGAAAGTTCGATAACATAGTATTCAAAATTTTCTTCGGCAACTTGTAACGCCAAACTGCGTCCGATGTTTCCTGCAAGTCCCACATTGTAGCCCGCCGACTTGAGAATGTGGTAAACAAGTGAAGTGGTGGTGGTTTTTCCATTGCTCCCGGTGATGCAAATCATCTTGGCGTTGGTGTAACGTCCCGCGAGTTCTATTTCGGAAATGATATTTATTCCCTTGGCTTCTATCTTTTGTACAATGGGAGCCTCCTTGGGAATTCCAGGACTCTTTACAACCTCGTCAGACGATAGAATGAGCGCTTCATCGTGCTTGCCCTCGTCGTAATGTAGCCCGTATTCTTCGAGCATAGCCTTGTATTTAGGTTTAATAGTCCCCGAATCGGAAACATATACCTCGTAGCCTTTTTTTTGTGCAAGTATAGCGGCGCCGACACCGCTTTCGGCTGCGCCCAAAACTGACATTAATTTTTTGGAAGCCATATTGTTATTGTATTATCGGTTTATCTTATTTTCAAAGTGATTATAGTGAGGGCGGCGAGCAGTGTTGTTACAATCCAAAACCTCACGGTAATTTTGCTTTCGTGGCATGGATTTTTAGGCCAGCCTTTGAGCAGATATTTACAAGAGTTGTCGAGTTGTGAAGGCAGCACACGGAAATTATCATGTATAGGTGTGCGCTTGAAGATACGCTGTTTCACTCCGCGATGTTTGCCTATTTTGAAATATTCTACCTGTAAAATCACGCTTAGACTCTCCACAAGAAAAATTCCGCAGAGCAACGGCAGAAGAAGTTCCTTGTGTATTATTATGGCAAACACTCCTATTATTCCGCCAATGGTAAGGCTTCCGGTGTCGCCCATGAAAATTTGTGCGGGATAGGCATTGTACCAAAGGAAACCCATTAGCGCGCCAACAAAAGCCGATGCAAAAATCACAAGTTCCTGCGAGCCCGGCACGTACATGATATTAAGATAAGAAGCAAACTGTATGTGGCTCGAGACATACGCCAACAATCCGAGGGCAATGCCTATGATTGCCGAGTTGCCTGCTGCCATTCCGTCCATTCCGTCGTTGAGATTTGCGCCGTTTGATACTGCCGTGATTACGAATATTGTTACGATAACAAAAAGTATCCAACCGGCTGCACCCTGGTATTTCCCGCAGAATGACATGAGGTTGGTGTAGCTGAGGTTGTTGTTTTTGAAAAAAGGAATCGTTGTTATTGTCGATTTCACGGGTTTGCTTTTGTGGGTGATGATTTCCGTGTTGTCGGCAGTGCGTTGTGTGGCTATGTTTTCGCGTATCACGGCGTCGGGACTGAGATATAGCGTGAGCCCAACGGTAAGTCCGAGCAATACTTGCCCCAGAATTTTTACTTTGGGGTGGAGTCCGTCTTTGTTGTGGCGGAAAATCTTTATGTAGTCGTCTGCAAATCCGAGCACACCAAACCATACGGTGGTGAGAAGCATCAGAAGCATGTAGATGTTTCTTAGTCGTCCGAGCAGAAGGCATGGCACGAGAATGGAAAGGATTATTATTATTCCTCCCATTGAGGGAACGCCTTGCTTGTTTACTCCAAACGGGTCGATGCTTGCATCGCGTTGTGTTTCGCTTATGTTTTTTCGGCGCATGTAGTTTATGAAATATTGTCCGAACCATGCCGAAATCACAAGAGCGAGCATAAATGCCAGCAGAGAGCGGAACGAGATGTATCCCCACATACCTGAGCCGGGCACTCCGTAATCATCGAGAAATCTGAACAGATAGTATAGCATAGTTAATAGTCTTGGTTGTTATGAAGGCTGAGTTTATTTTTCGCCTGCGAATACGTTTCTCACTTCTTCGCGGTCGTCGAAATGATGTTTCACTCCTTTTATTTCCTGATAATCCTCGTGTCCTTTGCCGGCTATGAGAATAACATCGCCTTTCTGCGCAAGCATGCACGCTGTTCGGATAGCTTCGCGACGGTCTACCACTGCAATTACTTTGTTGCGCTGTTGGGGAGAAAGTCCTGCGAGCATGTCGTCGATAATTGCCTGCGGTTCTTCAAAGCGTGGGTTGTCGCTGGTAATTACTACGCGGTCGCTGCGATTTGCTGACTCTTGTGCCATAATTGGTCGCTTGCCTTTGTCGCGGTTTCCGCCTGCGCCGCAAACGGTAATCACTTTGCTTTGGGTGTTGTGGCTTTCCTTTAAAACTTCGTGTATGGCTGAGAGCACATTTATCAGAGCATCGGGAGTGTGGGCGTAATCTACGATTGCCGTGTAGCCGCGTGGGGAGCGCAGGGTTTCAAATCGTCCTGCCACGCTGTGGAGTTTGCTCAATGCTGTGAGTATTTCGGTTGGTTCGTGTCCGAGCATGCGTGCCGCACCATAGACGGCGAGCAGATTAGATACGTTGAATTTCCCCACAAACGAGACGCTGATTTCCCGACCATCGATATCGAGCAACATGCCTTCAAACGACATTTCAAGAATCTTGGCGCGAAAATCGGCCATGCCCCTTACGCTGTAGGTTTTTACTTCTGCGGCTGTGTTTTGCACCATTACCATTCCGTTTTTGTCGTCGGCATTTGTTATGGCAAAGGCTTTTTTATTGAGTGAGTCGAAGAATGCTTTTTTTGCATCGCGATAGTTTTCGAAAGTCTTGTGATAGTCAAGATGGTCGCGCGTGAGATTGGTGAATATTCCGCCTGCAAATGTAAGCCCGCCTATTCGTTTTTGTGCTATGCTGTGGCTGCTGCATTCCATAAACGCGTATTGGCAGCCGCGTTCCACCATTTTTGAGAGCAGGCGGTTTAGCGTAACGGGGTCGGGGGTTGTTTGATGTGCGGGAATGGCTTCGTCTTCGATGTAGTTGCACACAGTGGAGCAAAGTCCGCATTTGTATCCGAACTCTCTAAACATATTGTAGAGCAGAGTGGCTATGGTGGTTTTGCCGTTGGTTCCGGTTACGCCCACGAGCTTGAGTTTTGATGTGGGGTCGCCATAGAATTGTGTGCAAACCGGACCTACTGCGTCTTCGCTGCTTTTTACTTTCACAAAGGTTATTCCATCGGGGCGCTCCTCGGGCACTTCTTCGCAAACCACTGCTATGGCGCCGTTCAGGATTGCGGAGGAAATGAACTTATGTCCGTCAACCTGAGTGCCGCGTTCGGCAACAAACAGACAGCCCGGGCCTACTTGGCGCGAATCTATCTGCACATCGGAAATTTCTACTTCGGCGTTGCCGATTATTTCCTCGGTTTCCACCTTTTGCAATACATCTTGCAGTTTCATATTCAGTTCTTTTTGTTCTTTTCCTTTTTGGTTTCAGTGGCAGCGGTTTTGCTACTGCCGCTTTGGGTTTTTCCTGTGGCTTTGCCTGTGTTCTGTTGCTTTTTGTCGCTTTCGTTTTTCGAGACAGAAGCCTTTGATTTTTCGACAGATATCTTGCTGTCGGATTTCTCCGTTTGGGGCTCAGAATAATGTCG
>CAVIQL010000058.1:0-5575 GCA_963644855.1 Clostridiaceae bacterium Marseille-Q4149
TACGCACCTATATTTTGCGTAGGTGTTTTCATGTGGTTTTCTACCTTTTATGTATCTGCAAATGTATGGATTGTTTTTGAAATTGCAAAGTTTTTTCGTAGGAAAAATGATTTTTTTTTGATAGTTATCGGTTTTTTGAAAAGCGTTATGAGGTGCCGCAAAAATGATATGGGATATCGCAAAAATAATGTCGGTTATTATTTAAACAATGTCAGACCTTTTTTAAAAAAGGTCTGACATTGTTTTTACGAGATGCGATATCGTTTTTGCGCGGTTAGTATTCCGTTTTTCAAAAGCGTTTTTGTTTCCTTTTCAATGCTTAGTTTTATGTTTTCTTGTGGAATTTTGCTGAACTGCGAAGCTATGTAATTGCTTAGTTCTGCAAAGGTGGTTGGCTCTGAAAGTATGTAGGTGATGTTGTATGCCATGTTGTTGAGCGGAAATTCCTTGTAGCCTTTGCCCGAAACCGTTGGTATCACTGCGATGTCCCGGCAATCGTTGTCGATGTTCAATTGTCGGTTTATTGCCTGGCGTTCCTCATCTGCTATTTCGTGGATATAGGCGTAGGGATTGAGTTGCAGAGTGAATGTTTGCCGTTCTTGTGCGGTGGAGTTGGGGAATGCAATGTTTTTGGCGGCTTTCTTTTCTTGTTCCATCAGTTGGTGGGGTGTAAGTGTGTGCCAATGTTCTTCTGCTTTTCTCAGGAAATTATTGTATTTTGCCGTAGTGTTTTCTGTGGGCAGGCTTATTGCCAATCCGCATAGCCTTTTGTGGCGTGCAGGAAACATTGCTGCGATTCTTTCATACGTTTCGGGATATTTGCGTAGCAGTGTGCGTTCCACCATGTCGCATACTTCGGGCGTGCGCTTGTGTCCTCCGAGAATGTGAACGAATTGCCGTTGGTCGTAATGGCTAAGGTCGCAAAATTCATCGGCACGATATCCGTTGTCTCGTATTGTCTCGGGATATATAGTGGATATGTCGATGCCTTTGTTGCGTGCCATTATCGAGAAAAACATTTGCTCATAAACCACGTTGGCACTTATGTCGGCGTTGCGAAACCTCTCGCCGTTGAAGTCGTTATCCTTGAAAAATCTTTCAACTTCTTCACAAAATTCGCCGAAGAATTCAATGTTGTTTCCGCCACAAAAACCGAGATTGTACGATGGTACATCGTCTTTGACCAATGCTTCGTGAAATTGTGGCGCAAGTTTCAGTCCGTCAACGGCGAGAAAACGGCTTATCATGCCTTTGTAATAGTCGGAGCAGTATTCTTTGTTTTGTGCAACGAGTTGTGCTTTTTCGATATCTTTTGGCAGTTGTTGCGGCAGGTATATGTCGCCGTCGATGTGGAGAAACGGCGCGGTTTGCATGGAATAGGCGCGCACTTTTGCCAGTGCCCAATGGCAGGTGAGGCAATTGAAATTGTCGAAACTCAATGTAACTTCGGAATAAGGGAGTTTGAGCGTGTCGACAAGCACCCTTGCCCCCTCGCTGTCGGTATATAGGGTGATTTTGTTGAAATGTTCTTTCAAACTCATGCAGCTTAAAGCCCACGACATCAGGTTGTATTCCGCGTTTATCCACCAAAACGGCGATTCTGTGAGCTTTCGGCCGCCACACCATAGGGTTTGTATAATGTTCATCTTGTGATATTAGGTTTTTGTAGAGCAAAACGGCGCGAGTTGCCCCGCGCTGTAGAAAAAGGTTCTTTATGTTAGTGGTTTTTACCTGACGCATTCGCATTTTGTGTCATAGTAGCCCATCGTTTCAAGAGTTTGTTTACCCTTTGTAGAATATGGTTTGAACGATGTCGGATATTGTTTAAATTCCAAGCCTTATCGTTTTGTCGCCGTCTTGTCTTGAGAAAAATCAGTGGGGTATATTGTTGCGGTCAATGGGTTGAATTTTGAATTTCACCTTCAAAGCCTTGTTGGGATTGTATTTGTCAAATTTTTTCCCGTTGAGCTTTGCGTCAACTTTCACTGCAAAACATTTCCCCTCCTTTTTCAGAATGTCGTAGTCGGGTTCGCCGTTTGTGGTTTCTGAATGTAAACCTTTGTCTATGGCAAGGAGCGTGAACCGTTTCTTGCCTTGGGCGGGCATTGGCGTATTAAAAATTTTTTCTTCAGAATAGTCGTATCGGCGTGTCGTGCCTGGGAACGGATTGTAGGAATATGCTACAAACAAAGTGAACTCTGTGTAGTTTTTCTTGCTTTCATCATATTTCCCTGTAAGAATAACTCTACATCTTGCAGAAAGTTTTTGGGAATATACCAAAGTTTCTTCCGCTCCAGACGAGAATACTCTGTCTTGGAATGGGTTGTTGTTTTCTCCTTGCGCAGATGCTATCGTGCATATGGCAAGCATTAGTGTCAGAATAGTTGCTTTCATGAGTTTTCTTACTTTTTGTTTTTGAAATTACAAAGTTTTTTTTGATAGATATCGTTTTTTGAAAAGCGTTATAGGGTGCCGCAAAATTGATATGGGATATCGCAAAAATAATGTCGGTTATTATTTAAACAATGTCAGACATTATTTAAAAAAGGTCTGACATTGTTTTTACGAGATGCGATATCGTTTTTGCACGGTTCTTACGAGTTTGCTGTTCTAAAGTTTAGCTTTTTTGAAAGTTGCCTTAAACAGAAAGAGATTGCCTTTACAACAGCTCTTGCATTAGGGATTGATAATATAGTATTTTTGATAGAATTTTCTTACCCATTCGTCTAATTTATTTTCATGCTCTTTTAGCCATTTGTTTTTCTTGTTATAAAGTTTTTCTTGTTTCACTCTGATTTTTTCATTGCTAAATCCTTCTTTCGCGGTGTAATGAACTTTCCCACGTTTTAATTTGAAATGTACCTCATTGCCTCTTCCGCCTTCAAAAGGCCTGAAATCGATGTATGCAGTAAGTTTTTTTGTATGCGATGGCTCGTCAAAAGCGTGATAAGCCTTGACTTTTATTTTTATGTGCCTTTTCAACTTGCGAAAGTCTTTATGAGCAGACCAAATATGTTTTTTTATTGGATTTGTTGAGTAAGGGTGTTGATCTTCTATCTTAAGATTAACTGTACCCACCGAGTTTTTGTATCCTCGATATCCGAAACTCATACCTACAAAGCAAACCAAAGTATCTTCGTCTGTCATGATTCGGTAAGGACCACATATATTATATTTGTCCGTAGTGATGATACTAACAGGTTTTCCTTTTACCATGCAGATTCCTCTTTGCGTGTAGAAACAACTCGTTGAATCATCGCAAATTTGGGTGTAACGAGGTTCAACGCGTGTTTGTCCTATTGCCGTAATAAACGGCAACAGGACAAATGTGATTGAAAAAAATATTCTTCTCATGATTATGGTTTTTCTAAAATATTACAGCTAAACGATTGTGAGTCTACATTTATTTTCGGTTCTCCGAAATTATCGGATACCGATAGAGTAATACCACCAGATATAATTGCATATAGAGATTTTGCTTCAGGTGATGTCGTTGAACAATCTATGTAACAACTTTCGCGGGTTTCAGGGCAATAGGAAAAGTCTTTGCTTCCCCCTTCCGTGATATATTTAATAGGTTTCCCTTCACTATCAACGCCGCATGGGTTTTCTTTTCCTTCTATATTAAAAGAGATTGTAACATTGTCGTAATGCATCTGCCAATTCTCGTATTTGCTATAGCGGTCTGCATGTACTTGGTAGCTTATTGTACAAAAAGCATCGAATAGGTATGATCCAAAATTGCAAGGTTGTTCCATTGTGATTTTTCCAGTTCCTGGAATTTCTTCATGTTTAGGATCATCGTCTCCGCTACCAGAGCCAGAGCCGCTTCCACTGCCGCTTCCGGATCCACAGCCGCAGCCGCTTCCGGATCCGCTACCGCTTCCCGAACCAGAACCACTGCCTGAACCGCTTCCGCAACCATATGATGCGGGCGTTGCGTCTTGATTGTTGATTTTGTTAACCAATTCCTCTGTGATTGGTCTTAGATTTTTTTTGTTCATAGTTTTTTGTTTTTAAAGTTTATGGGGACAATTTTTGTTGTTAGGATTTGTGTGTCCCGTTGGCACATTTCCTTGTTCTATTTACGCACCTATATTTTGCGTAGGTGTTTTCATGTGGTTTTCTACCTTTTATGTATCTGCAAATGTATGGATTGTTTTTGAAATTGCAAAGTTTTTTCGTAGGAAAAATGATTTTTTTTTGATAGTTATCGGTTTTTTGAAAAGCGTTATGAGGTGCCGCAAAAATGATATGGGATATCGCAAAAATAATGTCGGTTATTATTTAAACAATGTCAGACATTATTTAAAAAAGGTCTGACATTGTTTTTACGAGATGCGATATCGTTTTTGCGCGGGTAAATCACTTTCCAACGTTCTTGTGTCGCTTGTGGTAGTTTTCAACCCATTTCAGGTCTTTTTCATGTTGTTTGCGCTTCCATTCGTCCTCTTTTAATTGTTGTTTCTTTTGGCGTTCCAGAATCTTCGGGGAGTTGGCTCCGTATTTTTCGATAAAGCGGTATTTTTTGCGTTTTATGGTGTAGCGCACACGGCTTTTGTCGAAATTTTGAAACGGGAAGAAATCAACATGTGCGGTAACTTCTTTTACGTAAGGATTGTTTGGATTTTCAGAGTAGTAACTTTTATACGCCTTTACTTTCATACGAATGTGGCGTTTGAGTTTTCGGATATCTTTGCTCGCTTGGAAAACTATTCTTGAACTTTTGTCTTTGTCGAGATACGCTTTTTGGTCTTCTACTTTCAGATTTAAAGTTCCTACCGAGTTTTTGTATCCGGAAATTCCCCAACCACTTACATTTGTGTAGCATACCAGGGTATCTTTGTCAGCACTTGTTACGCGTGTGAAGCCGCCAAAACTGTATTTCCACAAATCATGGTATTTCTGCAAGTTTTGTCCGTCGTGAAACATGCTACTTAGCGAATCGTTCATGATTTGGTTGAAATTTTCCTGCTTCACTTGTCCTATTGCCGTCATAAACGGCAATAGGAAGAATGTGATTGAAAAAATTATTTTCATGATTTATATAAAGTACAATTGATGTTTTTTTGACTTAATACGATGTGGGCATCTCCCATATATGATTCGGAAATATCGAATACCAACTCGCCTCTCAAATCTGCTTTGAGTTTGATTTTTTCAGGTAAAGTCGTTGCACAGTTTATGAGGCAAGATTGATAGAATTCTGTGCAGAATGGAAAAGATGCAGAACCTCCAGAAGTAGCGTAGATGATAGGTTTCCCTTGTTCGTCGTATCCATATCGTCTTTCTACACCTTTTATGGAGAAATTCATATCAATTCTTTCTTCGTGCAAAATCCATCGATCTTCTTTGTGATATCTGTCTATGTAAACGCTGAAAGTTCCACTGAATACTACTTCGAATTCATAGTTTTGCTCAAAAAAGATTTTCTTTCTCTCTGAAAAAGTTCCACTATATGGAATTTTTTGGTATTTGTCGTCATCTCCGCTTCCACTACCGCTTCCGGATCCACAGCCGCAGCCGCTTCCCGAACCAGAACCACTTCCTGAACCGCTTCCGCAACCATATGATG
>CAVIQL010000059.1:0-4238 GCA_963644855.1 Clostridiaceae bacterium Marseille-Q4149
TAAATAATAACCGACCTTTTTTAAAAAATATCGGTTATCAGAAAAACGAAAACCCATATCGTTTTCACAAGATGGTAAACGGTTGAGATGGGAGAGGATTTCTTTTTATGAAGTAAGGATTATACACACATTTTACGAGGTGTAGCCGATGTTTTTTCTTAACTTTGGCGGCACTAACACAGAAATATACCATATAATAATGAACAAAATTCCAGACGTAAAGGACTTTACCTTTCGCGACGTCTCTTTTGCCAACTTGATGAACAAGCGCATTTTTAATGTGCTGCTGTTGGCAACGAAATATGACGCATTTATGCTTGAAGACGACGGACGTGTTGACGAACAGGTCTTTAATGAATATACTTCTCTCAGTTTGAGTTCTCCTCCGCGCTTTACTCAGGTAACAACCGAGGAAGAAGCTTTGCAAGTGTTGGCAGACCGCAACTTTGAACTCATAATCTGTATGCCCAATATGGACAATAGAGATATATTTCAAGCGGCAACCGAGATAAAATCACGCTACCCCAATATTCCGATAGTTGTTCTCACTCCGTTTTCACGGGAAGTAAGCAAGCGTGTGGCAAACGAAGACCTTTCGGCAATCGACTATGTGTTTAGTTGGCTTGGAAATTCAGAATTGCTGTTGGCTATCATAAAACTTGTGGAGGACAAAATGAACGCTCCGTTTGACACTTCGAGCACGGGAGTGCAGATAATTCTTTTGGTTGAGGACTCGATACGTTCCTACTCCTCTGCTCTGCCGTTGCTATACCATTATGTGTTGGAGCAAAGCCGTGAGTTTTCAAAAGAAGCCCTCAACGGACACCTGCAAACGCTACGCATGAGAGGAAGACCTAAGATTTGTCTCGCCAGAAACTATGAAGAAGCCGTGGAAATATATGAGCGTTACAAAGACAACATACTTGGCGTGATTTCCGACATGAGTTTTATGCACAATGGCAAGAAAGACCCTTTTGCCGGATATAAACTGGGAAGATATCTCAAACATACTGGACAAATAATCCCGTTTATATTGGAATCGAGCGACGCGGCAAACAAAACGTATGCCGAGGAATTGAATTCTCCATTTATCGACAAATGCTCAAAGACCTATCCGCAAATGCTGCGCAAGGAGGTGAATGCCCATTTTGGCTTTGGGGATTTCGTGATAATCGACCCGAAAACACGAAAGGAGATTATGCGCATACACGACTTGAAGGATTTGCAGCAAAAAGTGTTCTCTATTCCCGACGACTCGCTCGTGTATCATTTGAGCCGCAACCATTTCTCGCGATTCTTCTATTCGCGCGCAATGTTTCCGCCTGCCGAATTGCTGAAAAAGGTAGACGTAAACGATTATGCCGACATGAACCAGGCACGAAAGCTCATATTTAATTGTATAGTGGAGTATCGCAGAATAAAAAACTCTGGCGTTGTGGCAATTTACCGACGAGACCGTTTTGATGAGTATAGCACATTTGCAAGAATAGGCAACGGCTCGCTCGGAGGCAAGGGACGCGGCCTGGCATTTATTGGTACGATGCTCAACCGCTATCCGCAATTCAGATATTCAAATCTCAAAATCACTATACCCCGCACCGTGGTGATATGTACCGATATATTCGACGAGTTTATGGAGAGCAACGATTTGTATCCCTATGCTCTGTCGGACGCAAGCGACGAAGATATTTTGAAACGCTTTCTCGAGGCGCGGTTGCCCGAAACCCTTTTGGGAGATTTGCAGACTTTTTTGAAAGTAGTGAACACTCCTATCGCGGTTCGCTCTTCTTCTTTGCTCGAAGACTCGCATTACCAACCGTTTGCGGGAATTTATTCCACTTATATGGTGCCCCATGTGGAGAACGACAACGAAGAAACGCTCAGCTACCTGCGCAATGCAATCAAAGCCGTATATGCATCGGTATTTTTCAGAGACAGCAAAGCCTATATGATGGCAACTTCGAATCTTATCGACCAAGAAAAAATGGCTGTGGTATTACAGGAAACCGTGGGCACAGCTTATGGCAACAGATTGTATCCTACGATGTCGGGCGTGGCTCGCTCCTTGAATTTCTATCCCATAGGCGACGAAAAACCTGAAGAAGGAATTGCAAACGTTGCGCTGGGATTAGGAAAATATATAGTAGACGGCGGAATGACATTGCGTTTCTCTCCGGCTCACCCGCATAATATATTGCAGACATCGCAACTCGATATAGCGTTAAAGGAAACCCAGACAAAATTTTACGCTCTCGATTTGGAGAATCTGGGCAAGAACATCTCAACCGACGATGCTTTCAATCTTTTGAAGCTAAACGTGAAAGAAGCAGTGGGAGACAATTCTTTGAAATACGTAGCTTCGACCTATGATGCCTATGACCAAATGCTCAATCCCGGAGTTTATCCCGACGGGCGCAAGGTAATTACATTTGCCGGCGTGTTGGAAAACGATGCTTTCCCATTGGCAGACGCATTGTGCAAGGTGTTGAACATCGGACAAAAGGAAATGGGACGACCTATAGAAATAGAGTTTGCCGTAAACGTAGACAAAAACGATGATAGTAAGGCAACATTCTATCTACTACAAATACGCCCGATAGTAGATGCCAAAAACGAGGTAAAAGAAGACCTTAGCGTAATACAAAAAGAAAACACAATAATACATTGTAATAGCGTTTTGGGACAAGGCGTGATAAACGATGTATATGATGTGGTTTATGTAAAAACAGAAAACTTCAATGCCCAAAACAATGGACTTGTGGCACGCGAGATAGAGAAACTAAACCGAACATTCATAGAAAAAAGCGAAGGATATGTGCTTGTAGGGCCAGGACGATGGGGAAGCAGTGATCCTTGGCTCGGTATCCCCGTGAAATGGCCGCATATCAGCCAGGCAAGAGCTATTGTAGAATTGGGTTTGGAGAATTATCGTGTGGATCCGTCGCAAGGCACTCACTTTTTCCAAAATCTCACATCGTTTGGAGTGGGCTATTTCACGATAAATCCATACAACGATGACGGGTATTTTGATACTGCGTTTCTTAATAACATTGAAGCAACGTTTGAAACGGAATACATACGATGTGTGCACTTCTGCAAACCGGTCTTAATAAAGATGGACGGACGCAAAGGCATTGGAGTGGTTTTAAAGCCAGACAACAACTCGGCAAAAATATAAATTGCCTATCTTTGTAACACGTACAAAAATAATTTTGTTATGAATATTTTAGTTTCAATGTGTTTGGCTGCTTCTTTTATGGCTTCGGGCAGCACAAATGAAGTGCAAGCCTCAAACGAACGCAGCATGAATAGCGAACAAGTCAATGCTAAATCTGCCAAAAGCAACATCACTATCGGTACAATTATTTATAATTGGAAAGATATTGACGGCGAAATGAAAAAGCTTGCCGACAATAAGTTTACATCTTGCCAAATAAACTATAGTTCGGGTATGGACGATGTTTTTGCCAAGAAATTGCGAGAGACAGCCGACAAGTATAAACTTAAAATCACTACTGTTGTAGGCGTTCCCGGACACTGCGTTTGGAATTTCCGTCAAGGTCCTTCTACAATAGGACTTGTTCCGAAAGAAGGGCGCAGTGAAAAAATTGCAACGTACAAAAAGATGATCGATTTTTGTAAAGCAGCTGGCGTTCCTGCAATGCATTCCCATTTTGGTTTTATTCCAGAAGATATGGGCAGCGAGCAATACAAAGACTTCATAGAAGTAATGAAAAGTTTGGCAGGATATGCTAAGGAACGCGGCGTAATGATATATTTTGAAACCGGTCAGGAAACTCCTACGACACTTATCCGAGCAATAAAAGACATTGGCACAGGAAATGTGTTTATTAATTGCGATGTGGCAAACCTATTGCTTTATGGAAAGGCTAATCCTGTAGATGCAATTCGCCAATTCGGACCATTGGTAAAAGACATTCATGCAAAAGACGGCTGCTATCCTTCGCGCGAGAACCCTTATGTACTCGGTGCAGAGAAACCTATTCCCGAAGGTGATGTGGATTTTCCTGCGATAGTCAAGATATTGAAAGAAGAAAACTATCAGGGAGCTTTGACTATTGAATGTGAACTTAATGCCAGCAGCAAAGACTATTTGGCAAAAACCCGTCAGTATCTTCAAAAGCTAATTGACAAAAAGTAAACCGTTACAATATAACACAAAAAGAAAGCGGTGAGAAAAACACCGCTTTTTTCAACTAAAATAATTCATAATATTA
>CAVIQL010000060.1:0-3884 GCA_963644855.1 Clostridiaceae bacterium Marseille-Q4149
CTTCCTGTTGTGCTTCTTGGTTAATAGGCTCATTGATATTGAGCTCTTCTTGAGAGAGTGTCATTTCGTTTGGTGTCATTTCTTTTCTGACATAAGTGAATTATAAATTACAAATTAAGTGATTTTTATTTTAACCGCCTAATGTTTCATTGTTTTTTTACGTATTGATGAGTTTTTAGCGGTTTGCTTTGCATAATTTCATGGGGATTTAAGAACCGAGAATAGATAAGTTTTGGGGAAATATGGCGCAAAAAACATCTTGCTTGCATGGTTGTAAAACCTTTGACGTTTATCGTAAAAATAATATCCGACCTTTTTTAAATAATATCGGACATTGTTTAAAAAAGGTCGGATATCGTTTCAACAATAAGCCATATAGTTGTTTCGACATAAAAACACAACCGCCTTTGCCCAACATTCAAGTAAGACAAAGGCGGCTAATTTTGTTAGGAACCTCAAAGTTTCCCTATATTTCAATACAAGGATACATTATTATATAATGCCTTGCGCCATCATGGCTTTTGCAACTTTCATAAACCCCGCTATGTTTGCTCCACGAACATAATCAACATATCCGTCTGCGGTACGACCATACTTTACACACTGTTCATGAACGGCAGACATTATATGGTGTAGCTTTTTGTCTACTTCAGCAGCCGTCCACGAAATATGTTCTGCATTCTGAGTCATCTCAAGTCCTGAAGTTGCGACACCGCCCGAATTCACAGCCTTGCCGGGCGCAAACAACATTTTGTTTTTAATGAAAAGTTCCGTAGCTTTTTCCGTACACCCCATATTCGAAACTTCGGCTACGCACATCGTTCGATTGTCAACAAGCATTTGCGCATCGTTTTCATCAAGTTCGTTTTGCGTAGCGCAACATAGGGCAACATCCACCTTTTGTTCCCACGGTTTTTTACCAGGATAGAACGTTGCTTCGGGGAACATGTCAGCATAAGGAGCCACCACGTCGTTTCCACATGCTCTCAGTTCGAGCATATATTCGAGCTTTTCGTCGCAAACACCCTCGGGATCGTAAACATAACCGTCGGGACCTGAAAGTGTAACCACCTTAGCCCCCAATTCTACCGCTTTTTTAGCTGCTCCCCAAGCCACGTTGCCAAATCCTGAGATAGCAACGGTTTTTCCCGCTATATCAAGGTCGTGCTCACGCATCATTTGGCTCACAAAATAGAGTGCACCATAACCAGTAGCCTCGGGGCGAAGAATAGAACCGCCAAAATCCATACCTTTTCCCGTTATACTTCCGGTATGTTCGTGAGTGAGTTTTTTATACATGCCATAAAGGTAGCCAACTTCCCTTGCACCCACACCAATATCACCTGCCGGCACATCCATATTGGGACCTATATATTTCCAAAGCTCCAACATAAATGCTTGACAGAACCTCATAATCTCGGCATCGCTTTTTCCTCGCGGCGCAAAGTCGCTGCCACCTTTTCCTCCGCCCATCGGAAGAGTAGTGAGCGCGTTTTTGAACGTTTGCTCAAAGCCAAGAAATTTCAAAATCGACAAGTTTACCGACGGGTGAAATCTCAGTCCGCCTTTGTAGGGACCTATGGCGTTATTAAACTGTACACGATAGCCAAGGTTTACTTGCACTTCACCTTTGTCGTCTATCCATGGCACTCTAAACGTGAAAATACGATCGGGTTCCACAAGTCGTTCGATGATTTTGGCTTTTTCAAATTCCGGGTGCTGATTATATACGTCTTCTATCGAAAGCAACACCTCTTTCACCGCTTGCAAGTATTCTTTCTCACCAGGGTGTTTTGCCTGTAATGCTGATAAAATTTTCTCAGTCTTCATGGTTGTTTTTTAATTTGAGTTTATACTACGAGGCAAATATATGTGCTTTGCTTTTAACGAGCAAATTTTAGGGGATAAAACTTCATATGTAAAGCAATAATCCTTGATTTTACACTAAAACCAAGGATTATTCTATACAAATAAAATATTAAGCGTTGGAACAGGTACTACCTTTTTCTGAAAAGCAATATTTTTTCGGGGATTTCCTTGAACATTCTGGCGCGTATCTCTTTTCGGTCGAGCGGATAGAATTTTATGAAAGTAAAAATTCTTTCAAAAGTCAATGAAATATAGAATTTGAATTCCGCGCGGCTTCCTTTTCGTCCGTATTTGCCGAAATTTCCGTAGCGTATTGTACGTTGAAGCAACGAACTCGAATATCTTCGGCTCAATGTATTGGAAATAGGGGAGTGTTTCAGTCCGAAATGTTCGGTCAATACATTTTCGATTGCGCAAAATGCTTTGCAATATCCCAATTGTTCGAGTTGTTTTTTTAGTTTTCGGGCTTTTGGCGCATAATCTTTGTCATCAATACGAAAGGCATCGGATATTAGTACGTCAAGATCGCAAAGTTGTCGCATTCCTACGCCTATTTCCAACAAATGATACCACAGATGTCCGAATGTATAAATTATATTTGTGGTTTGGTCGAGTGTAGGAATTTTTTTACCGTTGATTTCTACATATTCCGTTTGAGATTTGTCGACCATTTCGTCAAAGATTTTTTGTCGGGTCGGACTGAAAAATTTGAGTATCTCATAGTGCATTTCAAAAACCACATTATTGTGCTCAAATTCTATATGATGGTGCGATTCTCCTTTGTCAGCTTTGATTTTCCATCTGTCTTGCAATAATCCAAAAGCCTTGTCAAAATCTTTTGGCGGCACATAAAAATCAATATCTCCTGTTGTACGCGACCAGGGAGTGGGGTAGCGAGCAGCTATTGTTTGACCTTTGAAAACGAGATAACTTATATCGGCTTTTTCAAACAGTTCGGCAAGGGCACACAATTCTATATTGAGTAGTTCGTTCTGCTTTTTAATTTGCTGTTCTACCACCAAAGTTTTCACGGCATCGTTGGGAGTGAGTTTTACATTGACTTTATTGGTTGAAACAGCGTGTGCCACCATACCCGCAACGGTTTGTTTAACCGCCATGTTCATTATGGCATGATAATCTTTTGAGGAAATTTCGTTGGGCAAAGTTTCGTTTCCTCCAAGTTCATTTCTCAGAATATTAAGAAGTAATGTTGCGGTTCGTTCCATGATTTGCGATACTTGTATTTGCAAATTTAATTATTAGCATTGTAGCACAACTAATTTCTCTGCGGTAAAAAGTTTCTACAATCCACATTTACCTATTTTGAGTGAGGCATATAGAATATATACCTACACGTGATTATCAAATAACTCCAAAAAAACTTTTAGGAAGTAGCGCCTACGGGAATCGAACCCGTGTTCCATGCGTGAGAGGCATGTGTCCTAGCCGCTAGACGAAAGCGCCATTTAATATAATTGCTGTTGTTTTTTGTTTTGCGGAAGCTAGGAGATTCGAACTCCTGGTACGAAAACTCGCACGGCAGTTTAGCAAACTGCTGGTTTCAGCCACTCACCCAAACTTCCAAATTTTGTTCGTGCTAAAACGTCATTTTGTCAAATGCAGTGCAAAGGTACGATTTTTATTTTAACGAGCAAGTTTTTCCACGGCTTTTTTGAGTTTTTCTGATACCGCATATGTTTTTCTTAGCCTAAGCCTAAGCAGCGAAAGAAAGCCTTATAAGGTAATTTTATCGGTAAAAGTTTTGTTTTATGGCAGTTATATTGACTGTTTTGGGCAGAAGCAAAACAACAATCCGCATGACCAACAGCAAACCAATTGATGGGAATTTTGACATTCGGCTTTTCATTTTTCCGATATAGGATATCGTTTAAACAATATCAGACCTTTTTTAAAAAATATCCGATATTATTTAAACAATATCCGATATTGTTTTCACGATATCAAAACAAGTTTTCCAACCCTGTATCTACAATATTTCAATACCGCTCTTCAAT